>NZ_JBQFSZ010000012.1:0-111890 GCF_056538325.1 Ruegeria sp. BG8
ACGCTCGCTTCGGCCGGTGCGGTCGAAACGCGCTTACCATCACGGTAGCGCTCGGCATAGTTGACCACCGATCTCTTGTTTCGTCGTATGTAGACTTGCAGCGTTTTGAGCAGTTTGTCGGCGCGGTGCGCCCAAATGCTTGGCACAATCTCTCTGGACAAATCTCGTCGGACCCTTGCGATCAAGGACAATGCTCGACCCGCTTGCCCGTTCCACAATCGCCATCTTATTCGTTCCATACGACTCTCGAAGCTCGACATGTGCTTCGGGGCCGTTGCTCCGAGCTGGGTCAGCGGCAGTATCTTCATTGAAATCTGAAACCAATCGAGGATGTGGGTCACCGGCTGCGGAAGCATGCCCACCAGGCGCTTCAGGCATTCCGCACCATCTGTAATAACCGTGATATCGCCTTGGTCAGCGTATCCCTGCCTCTTGAGTGCCAGAGCCGCCACCGCCTTTAGTTCCCTAGGGTGTGTACCCTCGAACGCAAAGACTGGCCCTGTCATATTACCCCTACCTCCTCGAGCACAATGGCCAACAACAGCTTCAAACGTTCGTCCGCCATTTCGCTTGACCAAGGGTATGTGCGCCGTGTCGACAGTATATACAAATTCACTTGCCGGGTCGCCGACAAGCGCAAGCTCAAGCTGCTTTCTATCCGAATAGTCCAAGTCTTCGAACCAGCACTGCTGCCTTTCGGCCTCCTCGATCCTTTTCCCGATGGCTAGGGTTCGATTGCGAAGCGTGGTGAAGCTTCGCGCAGATTGATCCGGCAGGAACGTCGCCAGCACGTCTGATGCCTCCCGGTAGGAGAACCTGGCACCCAGTTTTGCAGACAGTTCTAACAGTTCCGGGGTAGCTCGGTCTGGGCAGATATCCGCAACCGGAGAATACGCCATGCACATCGCTGGGTGGCATTTCTGGCATACGACGAGCCGGGGAAACTTCACCATCACTGCTCCATGCACGGTGAGCAGTTTTCGTGTTTGGTAATCCTTGATGGGCAACAAGCCGTCGCAACTTGGGCACGTGCGGCAATACCGGATCCACAAGTCCAGCTCGCGTTCGACGACGATCTTCTGAACCTGTTTCATGATCGCTTTGCCATCGTCGATCGAGCATCCGACATCCCCGCTCGCAAAGCCATCGAGACACTTTTCGATCAGGAATTCCTTGCGGTACTCGTCCCCCGTCGGGTCAAGAGCCTCCAGTACGATGCGCCAATGCATTCTTGCCTCCATAAAACTTTCTATGGGCAAGGAGATTACATCAACCGATCGGATTCACCCCAGAGTTTTGAACGGTCTCATAAGGGTCGGTGGTAGCGACGGACTGAATATCTCGGAGCTGAAGTCGCGTTTGCTGTTCTCCCAAAAACTAATTTTTGTCGCGACGCCTGAGTTTGTCGAACGGTATGGCGCACCGGAGGGTTTGGAAGAAATTTCGGACCGCCCCACCGTGAAGCAGATGACAGGAAACTGGGGCGTGGTAAATCGATTGCACAGCGGCAGCAAGCTTGTCGAATTTAGGATGCCGGATACATTTGTGGTGAACTCGCCAAATGCAGCGATAAACGCCGTAAAATCAGGGCACGTAATGGGATTGATCGGTGACTATCTCGTCCAGGACATGCTGGCGCAAGGTCAACTCCAAAGGCTTTTGCCAAGCTACGAGACAGAAGAGCAACCTGTGTATGCGGTTTTCGTCCACCGCAATTACATGCCTGCAAAACTCAGGGCCTTTATAGACCATTTAGTCGAAGTGCTGAGATGAACAACTGTCACCCTCAACCACGGTGGGTCGTTTATCAAAAGCTGACATTTAGCATCAGCTTTCATTGGGCTGCTTAGTCCGCATCACAATCATTGGTGCATCGCACAGCATCGGTCAAAGTGGGCTCTGAGCCGCCGCTGGGGTTGATGCAGCATCTCAGTCTGAATCATGGTTACGTGTTGCGAGGTCAGCCCAGAACCGACCTTGGCCAAGGCCAGTCGACGTTGCGTTCGCAGCCCGCATTACGGTCGATCTCTGTAAGCGGGTAGTTTGTGTCGCGATAAATATCGGGACCGCAGACACTGCTAAGTTCGATTCGTCTGTATCGAAATGGACTCCGTGGTGTCTGGGCACGTAGTATCGTCAGGGTTGAGATCGACTAGAATCCAGTTGGATAAGGTGCATACAATGGCTTTGAAAGAAACTTCCGTAAACGTTCATTACAAAGTTGGCAAATGGTTGCCTTCGGATCAGAGTGTGCTGGATGCATGGTCTACAAAGATCGCAGCCAAGGCTGAGCAGGACACCACCCCTCTTTTGCCCTCTGTACAGAGGCTGAAGACCCTGATCGAGACGGATGCGAAGGCGTATATGTTCTTTTCACAGATGTTTCAGGAGGTGCCTGAGAACAAGAAAACCACACCTTCAGGCAAGCCGCAGGTGCGCGACTATGAACATATGCTTCGGCTGTTCAACACGATCATGACACATGCGCCCGAATTCAATGACAGCGGTTTGGTTGGGTTTCCGTTCAATGCGATTCTCGATTGGTCAATGGCCAATGTTGGCGGTTGGGCTGGGTTTTTAGACGACAAGGTTGATGACTGCCTACGTGATATGCTGAATGAATGGGCCATATTTCTGCAATCACCGCAAAGCAGGTCTGTTTTAACTAATGATCCTAAAACCGGGTGGTTCGGCACAAATGCGCAAAAAGCGATGCCTACCTTCAAAGAAGACTTCATTTGCGACCCGTCGCTGCCTCACTTCGGGTTCAAATCTTGGGATGATTTCTTCACGCGCCGGTTTCGTGAAGGAGTCCGACCGATCGCTGCGCCAGACGATGATACAATTGTTGCCAACGCTTGCGAGTCTGCACCATATCGCGTCGCTCGAGAAGTAAAACTTCGCGATCAGTTCTGGATCAAAGCGCAACCCTATGCGCTGCAATTCATGCTGAATAACGATCCTCTGGTTGATCACTTTGAATCGGCCACAGTATACCAGGCTTTCTTGAGCGCACTCAGCTATCATCGCTGGCATGCACCGGTATCGGGTCGGGTTGTCAAAACCCGTCGGATCGAAGGAACTTACTACTCGGAAATCATGCCGGAAGGGCTGGACCCTGCTGGTCCAAACGCTTCGCAAGGTTACATCGCTGAGGTAGCCACGCGCGCGTTGATTTTCATCGAAGCGGACAACCCGGATATCGGCCTAATGTGTTTCGTGGGCATCGGCATGGCCGAAGTATCGACCTGTGACATCACCGTTTTCGAAGGCCAACATGTCACCAAAGGTGACGAGATTGGCATGTTCCATTTTGGAGGCTCTACGCATTGCTTGGTCTTTCAGTCAGACGTTGATATCGATTTTGATTTGCATGGGCAGGAACCGGGACTGGACAGCACCAACATCCTGGTCAACCAGCGGATCGCAACAGTTGGACCGCGCAAGTAGACCCTATTCTTCACCCCGAAAACACCTGAGGCAGCTGCCCGTCGACCAACATCCAAAGGGCGACGCCTGCCAACAGAAGCAGAGCCGCGGCGACCAATCCCTCGGCCCGGTCAAACGCGCTGGCTTTATCTGCAGCCATCCGGCGTGCCCAATAGAATACCGGCAATCCGGCCGCATAGATGATGGCACCCGCCAGCATGAACTGTATGCCCGCCGCATAGACCAGCCAAAGTCCGAAGCTTGTCGCGAGCATACTGGTGATCAGGGCCGTATACTTGCCGACCTTTGCAGTGCGCGGGTAATCGCCTGACCAGATCACCTTCCAAAGGAACACGGCAGAGCCGATGTATGCTGGTAGGATGACCACGCCAGTAATCGAAAGCATCAGATTCCATGCGTTGTCGGCAAAATAAACAATGATAATAGCCGCTTGCATGATCAAGGTTGAAATAATCAGCGAATTCGACGCAGTACCAGCCTGGTTGGTTTTGGCAAAGAACCTCGGAAAGGTCCCGTCCTTTGCGCAGACACACGGCAACTGTGCCACTAGCAACGTCCAGACCAGCCACGAGCTGAGCAAGGCGATGATGACGCCGATATTGATAAATACCTCGCCCCAATAACCAATGAGCGACATCATGATGCCCGCGGTTGAGGGCGGGGCCAGTACTGCAAGCTCGCCTTGGGACATCACGCCAAACGGTACGACAGAGATTAGCACAAAGACAACTGTCACGATGAAGTAGCCAAGGATCGTTGCGCGGCTGACGGTTTTGGCATCTGACTGATCCGACATCACTACTGCGCATTCAATGCCGATGTACATCCAGAGCGTTACAAGCATGGTGCTTTTGATCTGGTCGAGCAGACTGCCCAAAGGTTTGTCAGCATTCTGGGCGACGGAAACATTCCCCCAGAAATCCGACGAAATAAGACCTTTTCCAAACGAGAAGAAAGCCACCACCGCAAGGAACACAAGAACTGGCAAAAACTTAGCCACGGTTCCGATGCTGTTCAGAAGTGACGCTCCTTTCACGCCGCGCATGACCAAAAAACACAGGCCCCAGATGATCAGCGAGGACCCCAGTGTGGCCTGCCAGGTATTCCCGTCTTGAAAGTATGGTGGTAAGAAGTAATTCAACGTGTCCATCAGCAAAACCGCATAGCTGACATTTCCGAATGCGACGGACAGCCAATATCCCCAGGCGATCAGGAATCCGGCCAACCTGCCGAAGCCAGCGCGGGCGTACATGTAGATGCCCGAGGTCATCTCGGGGTGGATATCGGCCAAAACCTGAAAGCTTCGCGCGACAAAGAAAACACCCAGTCCGCTGATGAGCCAGGCAATGAGAATCGCACCCAGCGCAGCCTGCTCGGCCATGTTTTGAGGAATGTTGAAAACCCCACCACCAAACATCGCGCTGACGACTAACAGAGTCATGGCGAACAATCCCAGTTTCCTAGGTGCAAGTGTCGGTTGAACATCTCCTTTCGATGCTTCCGAGCCTTGGTTAGATTGCACTGCCATAAGTTCGATTGTCCGATCGGTCTCTAAGCTTGCTTTCCCCGCTTACGTTACATAACCGTTGGGGTTTGTATTCCATTATTTGCTGCAATGCATGAATGGTTTTTAATTTGATTTTCAACGCATGAAACGTACGAACGAAGTTCGACGATTATCCTGGGAGCCCCAGAGTAGCATCGGAGTTGAAAAGCTTGAATATCGTAAATCTTCTTCATGGCTTATTGAATAAGACTGTAGGCGCAGAACCGATCTTGAGTATTGCAGACCGCATTCCAGACGTTCGCTGAGACGGCAAAATTAAATCGACGAGTGAACTCGCAGTTGACAGGACTAAGCAGCCGCGTGCTGCGGTCGCGCAAGTGTCCGCTTCGAAACCGTTTTAAGGGTCAGAGCTCGTTCTTGCTTCATAGGCAGAATATGACAGTTGCGGCGAGAGCGATGGAGGCGGGGAAGACCTTTGGGCACCTGCCATAGGGGGTTGCAACGCGCCGCCAATCCTTGAACCTACCGAACATAATTTTGATCCGATCGCGCCGCTTGTAGCGGTGTTTGTCGTACTTAACAGTTGCTTTGCGTTGCTTCCTACCAGGGATACATGCGCGTATCCCTGTGTCTTTCAGGGCTTCTCTGAACCAATCGGCGTCGTAACCTCGATCTCCGAGCAGCCATTGGACATTGGGCGGGCCGCCCAAAAGTGCCTTTTCCCCGATGTGATCATTAACCTGACCTCCAGTAACAAAGAGGTACAAAGGTCGCCCTTTGCTGTCACGGATGGCGTGCAACTTGGTACTGATAACGCCTTTGGTTCTACCGATCAGGCTACCGCGCCCCCCCTTTTTACGGCCAAACTGGACGCTGTACGGTGGGCTTTAAGATAGGTGGCGGATCATGACCGTCTTCTTTTCACCATGCTCAGCGGCCAGGCCGACCATCATCTGGCCAAATATGCTCTTGTCATTTCACTGCTTCCAGCGGTTGTACAGGGTCTTGTATGGGCCGTACTCCCTGGGCGCATCCCGCCATCGTAACCCGTTGTGGCTGAAGAAGATAATCCCACTCAATACGTGCCTATCATCAACGCGTGGTTTGCCTTCGGACTTGGAAAGAAGGGCTTCAAACGCGCCATCTGCGTGTCACTTAACCAAAAAAGATCAGACATGTTCACCGCTCGTTTTTAGAACCGTGAATCACGTTTCTACCGGAAAACAATGGGTGCCTGACCCTAGAAACATCGCCCCGAGTTTACCTTCCAAACCCTTACATTCATGACGCCAAAAATCTCGACAATGGGAACTTAAATGTATCTTCATGGCATTTCAGCGCATTTAGCACTGCGGGTCCCGTGAAGTCGCGCGTATCATACTGACAAACACTGACCAACGGGTGACGGTGACCAACCTCATGATTGAATTGCCGCTCGTAAGCAAACAGTTGATCGTGGCTCATTCCCAAATCCAAGCACCAACTCATATCGCCCAGCAACCGAAAGCTTCGCCACCCAGCCCGCGTCGCCTTAAAGATATTACGCTCAATGTAGCGACACATCTCTTCCCCATCGGGCAAACCACTGCTCTGCAACAACTGGCCGGTTTCTATCGCTTGGGGTAACCCATCCCAAGCCTGACCTATATGGCCGAGAATTTCAGCACGCACCTTTTCTGTTGCGATCAGAAAGCACCCGTCACCATTGCGTAGACCATCGGCCAGAAAAGGCACCGACCATTTTAGCCGGCCCAGATCGCTCTCATAAAGTGTGCAGATGTGATTTCCGTATTCAATTGCCACACCTTCCAGTAACACCTCGCTTGGGCGAGCAACCTGAGATGCTTCGCCGTCCGCCATAACGTTGCCGTCCAAAAAGGCCATTAGATCCTGGCGGCGAAAACGACGTTCTTTCTTGACGCCAATGCGCTGACAAACCAAACGACCTGCATTGGTCCAACGACGCAACGACGCCTCACTAACCTTCAGGATGGCTGCGGCTTCCTTGATGTTCAGAAGCTCGTTGCCTGGATCGTGCTGCTTATTCACGTTCACTCCTTGCGACAATATTTCGCCTCTTCTACCGGACGGCATTACGCGTTGATAATTTCCACAGCTCGTTGGTCTTAAAGGCAATTTCTGCACAGTAACTGCTTTTCCTGCCCCACTATATCCGACTGGGTAAAGTGAACAATACCAATGGTATTTAGCTATACTTAGCTATACATTTCTATCCTTTCATAGATTTTATTGACAAAATGCCGCACTCAAAGCTAACGTTCATAATCAATGCGCACCGAATAATGCACTGCTGCCTAAATTTTATTCGGTAAATACGCCCGGCACCGATGTCCTGGTTGAACCGGGCTCGTGAAGCCAGGCTTTCAACAGAGAGGACACACCACATGACAGACAAAGTCCGGCTTTTGCACCACCCGGCTTCCCAGCCCTGCCGCACGGCTCTGCAATTTCTGATCGAAAATGACATCCCGCATGATGAGGAGGTCGTTGACATCACGACCAACATCAACGAACGGCAGGACTTCAGAGATGAATACAATCCGACTGGCCAGGTACCGATCCTTTGTGACGGCGATGTACGCGTCTGGGAAAATGTCGCCATCGGGCGCTATCTGAACGAGAAATATAACTGCGCCGATCACTGGTTCGGCGGTACGCTGCCTGAGCGCACGCGGGTCAACATGTTCGTACAATGGTACGCCTACACGCTGCGTCTCGGCGGGGGGGCCTTCCATTGGACGATCTTCGCACCAATGATCTACGGGGCAGACAAGGATTTCACTGCCGAGGTACGCAAAGGTAAGCATCTGCTGTACGAGGCCATGGATCTGCTGGAAAACTACTGGCTGAAGGACACCGAATATCTGTGCGGCGACCAGATCAGCTATGGCGATCTGGCGGCGTTCCACGAATTCGTATCGCACGAAGCAGGCGGTATTATCCCCGATACCGCTTGGGCTAAGCATCCCAAGACACGCGCCTGGTTCGAAAAAATCTCTGAACGTCCGGCAGCGCGGCAGGTCAGTGAATGGCAATACGAGACGATCCGTCAGGTACTGGGCGGTGAATTGAAGGTGACCTTCACGCGCCGCACCGCCGTTCTGAAAGGCACCGAGGCGCATGGTGGCCACAACACCGGTCTGGTTCATACCGGCGACAAGCATGATTACATCGCCGAGGTTGAATCAGCGAGCTAATCCGCAGGCCACCTGGACAGATTGGAATGCCGCCCTGTTAGCCCAGGTGGCTTTCCGATCCACCTTTCCACTCGGACATGGCCTTTGCGGCGTTCCAGTTCAGAAAAGAAGGCACCGATTATGCGTACCCGTGCCGCCGTCGCCGTTCAGGCAGGCAAACCTTTGGAAGTGATGGATGTGAACCTCGAAGGCCCCAAAGCCGGTGAAGTTCTGGTTGAAATCAAGGCTACCGGCATCTGCCACACCGATGAATTCACCCTGTCGGGCGCTGACCCCGAGGGGCTGTTTCCCGCAATTCTGGGGCACGAAGGCGCAGGCGTTGTGGTTGAGGTCGGCCCCGGCGTGACCAGCCTGAAGCCGGGCGATCATGTGATCCCGCTCTACACGCCGGAATGCCGCGAATGCGAATACTGTTTGCATCCAAAGACAAACCTGTGTCAGGCAATCCGCACCACGCAGGGACAAGGGCTGATGCCCGACGGAACCTCGCGCTTTTCGACCTTGGATGGTGATCCGATCCTGCACTACATGGGCTGCTCGACCTTCTCGAACCACACGGTTCTGCCTGAGATCGCGCTGGCCAAGGTGCGTGAGGACGCGCCGTTCGACAAGATTTGCTATATCGGTTGTGGCGTAACCACCGGCATCGGTGCCGTGATCAATACCGCCAAGGTGGAAATCGGCAGCCGGGCCATCGTGTTCGGCCTGGGTGGCATTGGTCTGAACGTCATTCAGGGCCTGCGCCTGGCCGGAGCCGACCAAATCGTCGGCGTCGACCTGAACCCAGCCAAGGTCGAGATGGCAACCAAGTTCGGTATGACCGATTTCGTGAACCCCAAAGAGGTCGAAGGTGATCTGGTGCCCTACCTGGTCGATCTGACCAAGGGTGGCGCGGACTACACGTTCGACGCCACCGGTAATGTCGGCGTAATGCGTGACGCGCTGGAATCGGCGCATAAAGGCTGGGGTGAGTCGATCATCATCGGTGTAGCACCTGCGGGGGCCGAGATCTCGACCCGTCCGTTCCAACTGGTCACCGGTCGCTCATGGCGCGGAACTGCCTTTGGCGGTGCGCGGGGCCGGACCGACGTACCCAAGATCGTCGACTGGTACATGGAAGGTAAGATCGAGATCGACCCGATGATCACCCACACCATGGGTCTGGACGACATCAATCACGGTTTCGACCTGATGCATAAAGGCGAAAGCATCCGCTCGGTCGTGGTGTACTGAGGCTCTAAACTGGCGAATAATGGTGGATCATAGATGAGGTCAAGCACTGTTTTGGGATTTTGGCACATTGCCTTAACTCGACCAGTGGTACGGCGCGCGACTCGTATTTCCTTGATCGTTGGTACAGTTTTGGCCGCGATCAATCATGGCGACCGCCTGCTATCGGGCGACATCGATCTGACAATGGTTGCAAAGATCCTGGTGACGTATTGCGTACCCTATTTGGTCTCAACCTATTCCTCGGTTCTTGCCATTCGCGAAAACAGCATCACTGAGCAGATCCGTGACTAGGGCTTCCACTCGGTCCAAATACCGAGGGCTGAGATCTTGCACTGTACCTAACGGCAGTTGGAGCAGCACACAGCGTCACGTTTGAAACGGAGGCCCCAAGAAGCCCTCGGCTGATCTATCGTGACAGACGACCTGCTATCCGACACCCGCAACCCTGAAATCGCAGCAGTTTTGAGCCAAACACCAATACATCAGAAACTCTATTCAAATGAACTGAGTGCAGTTCTTCGTTACACCCAAAGCCTGCGCCCGGATCTGAAAACAACCGGTTGCTCGCAGCGCTTTGTTGTGGATCAGCTAGCGCACGATCCCCCTCCCCCTTCTTAGCGTATGCAAGATCTAGAAAACGAGTGCGAACGATTAGAAGGTCCAGGTTTCCGAGTAGGGGCGCAGCTCAATCTCATTGCTCCAGGCCGATCTCGGCTGCAAATAAGCATGCCAATAGCTAAGCGCCACGTCATCCGGGTGCGCCAGTTTCTCAGGGTCGTAGCGGTCGCCATAGCGTTCATGCATCACCGGAACATCCAGGTCGCAGTCTAGTCGCACATGTACGATATGAATGCCGTCCTTGGCATAAGCACGTGTCAGGCTTTGCGACAACGCTCTAAGATCAAATTTCCCGATCGCATAAAGTGGCATCTTACCTGACCCCCTGAAAGCTGCGGTCGAACTTGAGAAAAACACACTGCCCCCGCCATTGCTGCGCATCGTGGGCAGCACTGCTTTTGCCGCTGCAAACGCACCGATGACCTCGAGCCGCAAAGTTGCCTCCAGCGCTTCATAGCTCATCTCCAGAGGATCGATGGCCGTAAATGCATCACGCACATTGTAGATCAGCACATCGATCGGGCCCAGCTCACTCGCAGCGATTGACAGCGCCTCTTCAAGTGTCGCAGGGTCGGTCGCGTCTGCGCAATAGTATCGCACCTGCGCCTCAGGCCTCGCTTCAAGGGCCGCGACCCTTGCTGCGGCACTACCCTGTTCAGTGCGTGAGACCAGAGCAATGTCCATCCCTTCGCTGCAGAATTTGCGCGCCAGCGAAGCGCCCAAGCCCTCTCCAGCTCCAATGATTGCACAGACTTTCGGCATAGCGTTCCTCAGTTCTCGGTTACCAATTGTTATGCGTCGTACAGGACGGCGCAGCGCACTTCGATACTCCACCGGTCCGGGGCGTCGTCTCCGACAGACGAGTCGGTAAAGGCGCTATGGAAACTGAAAGTTGAAGCACCCCCCGGTTGAGCGCTGTCTGCATTCGCCCCCTTCGAACGAGAGAGTTCGCCAGCGGAGTCCCATTGCTTGATCAACAAGGCCTCATCCCGCGTCATCTCAGGGTAAAAGAGCCACTGATGTTGCTCCGAGTATTTGGCATAGTAATTTTCGCCGATCCGGTCCGCATAGTGGATTTCAAACACCACCAGATCCTTCGGACTGACCAAGGCTGCATCGCACAGAGCCAAAGGGTCTGTCATGACTGGGTTGTGGTCAATGTTACGCCACAAGTTGATGATAGCATAACGCCCCTTTCTGATCGCCTCGTCCACCGCATCCTTGTCGAGCAGCGTCATCCCATCTTCTAAAATGAAACTGTAGGTATCATTGCCTGTCGGCGGCCGGGTCAGATCTCGCAGCCGCTGTGGTGCGCTGGTCATGGTGTAGTCGCCATGGACCATATGCAGCGGTGGCTGCACCTGTTGCCCACCTACAATCCGCTGCATGTTTCGGTTACCCGAAACCGAACGGACATTGTGATCGAACGCCGCCACGACGTTAGCACCGGTAGCCTGCCGAATGATCTCTTGGCACTGAGGATAGTAGCGTCGCACCACCTGTTGGTTACTAAGAAAATCAATGTCGGGACCGTCCAAAGGCCTCTGCAACAGCTCGAAACCGTTAGGGTCTAGCCGGTGACGCACTGCACCGTCAAAGTCGCGGGCATCGCGAACACTTATCTTGCGCCTATCGAAACTGGTGCCAACCCATTTATCATCCGACCCACTGTTGTCGCGTAGTGTGTATACTTTGCCGTTGCGCAGCAAAGACGTCTGGGTTGAGGCATCCAGATAAGTGAATTCTCCAACCCGCTCAATTTGTGCAATCAGGCTCATTTGCATTCCTTTCGGATAACGACGTTAAAGATATCGAGTCTATTTGCTTTATTGGTAAGGATTGTGAGTTCTTATTTCGATTACATTGATGGTCATCATAAGCAAAATTGGAAGAAATGATTATCAATGTCAATTAAAGTACATTAAAATGAAGAACTAGCATGCTAACTTGCGGAACCTTGGCCTGCCCAGCTGAATTGCGGCTCAATGTCCCGACGTAGCTTCCAAACGTGCCATGGGAAACTACAGGAGCCAATAAGACCTATACCTCAACGGGTTGCCCGCGCAGGCTGTCCTTAGCTGGATCGATGTTTTGCCTCATCAGAGTGGCGGCCCTGAGCGGTCACTCAAACACGTGCTTGGATGCTGCAGTCGTGCCCTCATAGCCGCTGTTCGCTGCATCTGTTCAAACTAGGCGCTTTCAGACTACTGGACAGCCTGTCAAAGTGTAATTTTGCTGCGGCTGCGCGAATAATGGCTTTGGTTGGAAGACCCTAAGCGGATTTGTTTGCGTCGTGGAATATCCAGACCATGCGGTCAACGAACCAAACCTTGGGCCCGATCGAAAGCACCAAACCGCAAATAGTCGCCCACAGGTCAAGGACGATCAGACCCCATACGAGGATCACCATTCCAACAGCAGACATAGCGGTTAGTATGTTGGCCATGCGGACGTGATGTTCAGCTATAGGAACCACTTTGCGATTGAGAAACAGTCTTTCACCCATAACACCTTTTGCGGCCCAGCTGTCCAACTTCGCCGGCGGACCAAACAGCCTCGGGTTCGCCCACGTCCACAGGATCGCCAAGGCTAACGGTACCAGTGCCCACCAGCCAAGCCAAACCCGCGACCAGATCGCAAGTGCAATGATTGGCAGACAGCTGAAGCGCGTATAGACGCTCCATGGGTTCGCGTGACGAGCCCATGCCTCATCGTCCATCGTCATTAGGCGCTCGGCTGCTTTGAAGATGTCTGCCATGACACAATACTAGCTCGGAGGCCTCCTAAACACCATTCGAGTTCATACGCCGGTCATTGGTTTCTTCTACAGCGACTGAAGCGTCGGGCTCTTTGCAAACCTCGGAGCAGATGCAGCATTAGTCCCGCCTTGCTTGCCGCGACCTAGCCATCGGCCCAAACCAGACCTTGAAAACTGTGTTCTAATGCTGCAGCCGCAGCCTGCATTGCAGACCTTCACGGCGCGCGCGAAATTCGAGGTCGCGCGAACTATAGATATGCGGACGAATCCGACTGGTGCCGCCGCGGCTAATGTCGATGCAGCCTCCCTTTTCGGTTGCAGCACGATCTTCTCAGCATTGCTGTGTAGTCGCTAGAGAAGTCGTTAAAGACTGGTTTGAGCGCAGGACTCCATACCGCCCTTTCGCCGCAAATTGATCAGACCAGCGAGGCGCGGACAGATCTATAGCTCAAACCTCCGAGCTCCAGCGCATAATAACCGAGAAGCACCTGAGCGGATGTGAGCTGCCTGCGACAGATCGGATCTACAAGGCTTCGCTGAACGTGATTACGATTTTTCCCGCCGAGTTCTGATGAAATTCAGGTTGTGTCACCCAAGTCCAGTCTAGCTTCGAATTCGCCCCAGTCACCCGATGTATCCGGCTCGTGATGCGAAATCCATATTGCCGCGGCAGCACCGATATCGAACCGCGGTGTTACAGTTGTTGTGATTTTCTTGGGGAGCGCGGACAAGAAGCCCAATCCGTTGAAACCTGCAAGCGCAACATCGCCGGGAACGTCCAGACCCTCTGCCAGACAGTGCATCAGCCCGCCTGCCGCCAAATCGTCGTTTGCAAAATAGATTGCTTCCGGACGGTCAGGCCGTTGCAGTACTTCTCGGATCAGTCTTCGCCCAAGCTCCATTGATGAGGCTTCGCTGGATTTTTCGATGTAGGTTATGGAGGCTCCGGCGTCGCGAATGACGCCGGCAAACGCTTTAAACCTTTTCGTCGCACGCAAATCCAGATCACCAAGGCTGCCGATATACCCGAAGCGCCGATAGCCACGCTGGACCAGATGCCTGCCCATGTCCGCTCCGACTTTAGTGTGCGAAAACCCAAAGCATTTTGAGATTGGATCCCCATCTATATCCATGATCTCCGCAACACGAACACCAGTTTGCTTGACGATTTTTCGTAACTGATCCGTATGTTCCAATCCAGGCAAAATCAATCCGCGCGGCCGCCAGGACAAGAGGTCGAAAACCAAGTCCTCTTCGACCTCTAGTGAATACTCTGAAACGCCAAAAACCGGCCTTAGCCCGCTTTCCCCCAACGTTTTATTGATGCCTGCAAGCACTTCGGTAAAGACGCGATTCTGCATAGTGGGGACCACAACCCCGACGATTGGATTGTCATAAGTTGCGTTGCCCCCAGCGAGGCGGTTGTGGACATAGCCGATTTCACGAGCAGCTCGCACCACCTCATTCTTAACGTCTTTTGAAATATACCCAGCGCCTCGCATCACGCGAGAGACGGTCATCTGACTGACCCCTGCAACCCGCGCGACATCATGCATTGTCGGCTGGGTTTTCTCTGTACCTGTTGTCCGGCGCTTTACCATTATGGGTGTCTCTTTTGTTTCTTTTCTTGACCTATGTTTACGTAAACACTAAACCTGATTGCAATGTGTTTACGTAAACATTCGTGACGCAGAACGACATTTAACAAAGGGCGGATTGGCCGCCAGGGAGGACCTATGAAAACACTTCTTATGAGCTCGGCCATTGCGCTTGCCTCTGCGGGTATCGCTTTTGCGGATACTTATCGCCCAGAGTGCTTTGCGCCCGCGCCGGGAACTTCGACCAAGCAGTATGATGCCAAGGACGGGCCGTATAAGCTGGCCTTCGTGAATGGATTTGCCGGCAACGACTGGCGCATTCAAGCGATCCAATCGGCCAAAGCATGGGCGGCGCGTCCCGATAATGCGGGCAAGATTGATGAATTCACCGTTGTCTCGGTTGGCAATGACAGTGCGGCGCAAATCGCGGCCATCGACAACTTTATCGCTGCTGGATACGACGCGATCACTTTTATCGCCGTGAACCCGACTGCGTTTGAGCCTGTCATTCGCCGCGCAGAACGTGCCGGTACGATTCTGGTGCCGTTCGACAACGTCTTGGACACGGATAAGGTGGTTCAAGTCAACGAGAGCCAGCTTGCTCTTGGGACGCTCAAGGCGCAGACCGTAATGGACATTCTTGGCGGTGAAGCGGATAAAATCCTGATGGTCAACGGCCTGCCCGGCAACGCGACGGACCGTGATCGCCGTTTGGGCATGATGTCCGTTCTGGAAAAAGTCGACGGGCTTGAGATTGTCGAAGTGGTTGGCAATTGGGACACCGGTACCAGCCAGAAAGTGGTTGCCGATGCGCTGGCGACCCATGGCGAGTTTGACGCGGTTGTGTCGCAGCACGGCTCTGCCGGTTCGATCAATGCCATGCAAGCCGCAGGTCATCCAATTGTACCTATGGGTGTTGATGGCGAAAACGGCGTACGGATGCTGATGAGCGAACTTGGCATTCCAGGCATTTCGGCCAGCCAGGCTCCGGCCATGTCGGCTATCGCCCTGGAGGCTGCCGTTGCGTTGCTTGAAGGTAATGAACTGCCGCAGACGATCTTTTTGCCTATCCCACAGGTCAAGGCAGACGCGCTGGAAGCCGGGGTGAACTATTTCCCTGATCTGCCGAAATCCTTTAACACCGGAACGGGCTATGCGGAGTGCTTCGCGCCTTTCACACCGGAAGAGCTGTTGGGTCAGTCTCCTGACAACACCTGAACGTTAAAGACAACGCGGTGGCGTAGCGATTGCGCCACCGCTTATGGTTTCCAACATGACAAACAAAACAATGCCTCTTCTTGAGATGCGGGGCATCTCAATGCACTTCGGTGCGACCAAGGCTCTGGACGGAGTCGATTTTACCTGTAACGCTGGTGAAGTTCACGCCGTATTGGGGGAAAACGGCGCTGGCAAATCCACGTTGATGAAATTGATCGCTGGCGTATTGCAGCCCACACAGGGGCAGATTTTTGTCGACGCAACGGATGTCCAGCTTACCAATCCAAAGACTGCATTGCGCCATGGGCTTGTCTGCATGTTCCAGGAACTGTCGCTTGTTCCCGACCTCACGGTGCGCGAAAACCTGTTGCTGGGGGCCAGCGATAGCGGTCTTGGCTGGCTACGCGGAATGGGCCTTGGCAAAGCGCAAAAGGTACTGGCGCGTATTGGCGGCGAAGACATTGCCTTGTCGTCGCGCGTGGCCGATCTGACTTTGCCCCAACGCCAACAGGTCGAGATTGCCAAAGCCATAATGAAGGCCCCGCGCTTGCTTATTCTGGACGAGGCTACATCTGCGCTCAGCGCGTCTGTCGTCGAAAAGGTCTTTGATCTGGTGCGCGAGGAACGCGACGCAGGCACCGCAATTTTATTCATCTCGCACCGCTTTCACGAGATCGAAGCGTTGGCCGATCGTATCTCGGTATTTCGCAATGGGCAGCGGGTTGAAACCTTTGCAAAGGGTGCGCATGACTATGGTGAAATCATTGACATGATGGTTGGCCAGAAAATCGAAGAATTATTCCCGCCGAAACCGCCCAACAACCCCGAGGGCGAAATCATCTTGTATGTTGATAGGTTGTCCTGGGAGGATCGCGTAAAAAACGTCAACTTGACCGTGCGCCGTGGTCAGATCATCGGGCTTGGCGGGCTGGACGGTCAGGGGCAAGGCGCGTTTATGATGGGCCTGATCGGGTTGCTTCGAAAAACCCAAGGCGAAACAGCTCTGTCGGGTGTGATCACACAGGTTTCCAGCCCGAAGGCTGCAAAACAGCCCGACATCGGGTTGGCCTACATACCCGAGGACCGCAAGACCGAGGGGTTGATCCTGGATCAGAGCATTCAGGAAAATCTGGAACTTGCCGCCCTCGGACGGGCTGATCTCGATGCGGGGGATGCTGCGCTCTATGCTGCGTCGCTGGAACAACTTGCGCTCAAACACGGCGGGCTAGAGTTGCCGGTGTCGTCGCTATCGGGCGGCAACCAGCAAAAGGTCGTCTTGGCAAAATGGCTGGCGCTCAACCCGCGCTGCCTGCTTCTTGCTGATCCGACACGCGGGATCGACGTAAAGACCAAGACACAAATCTACGCCATCCTGCGCAAACTGGCTGACCAGGGGGCTGGCGTTGTACTGCTCAGCACCGACTACGAAGAACTGATCCAGCTTTGTGATGAAACGCACGTGTTCTTTGACGGTGAGATCGTTGCCTCGCTCAGCGGCGCGACGCTGACACCTCAGAACATCATCGCTGCCACGCTGAATGTCTCGGGCAAGGGGGCGATTGCCCATGCTTGACTATATGAAGTCGAACCGGCGTGAGATGATTGCCGCGCTGGTTCTGGCCCTGCTTCTGGCGACCTATCTTGGCACCCATCCGCGTGGAGCTTCGACCTATGTGATGACAATCTGGGCCAACCAGTGCCTGATCCTGGGCCTTGCTGCCTGTGCTCAGTTTTTTGCGGTGGTTGTGCGGGGGATCGACCTGTCGGTGGGGGCTGTGATGGCGCTGACCAATTGCATTGCGTCCTATCTTCTGGATGGGTCGGCGGCAGGGATCGTCTTTGGCATGATCGCAGTCGTTGGGGCGGGCGCACTATGCGGGCTCTTGAATGGTGTTGTAATTGTCTATGGCCGCATTCAACCCATCGTGGTGACGCTGGCGACGGCGTCGATCTTTGTTGGCATAGCGCTCTTGCTCCGGCCCACGCCAGGAGGCGCTGTGAACTATGATCTGGCAGATGCCATGACGCTGGACATTCTGGGGGTGCCAACAGCGCTGGTGATCACAGGCGTTGCTGTCTTGGGCTTCTGGCTACCGTTCCGGCGCACCGGGCTGGGCCTTGGACTTTATGCGCTTGGGTCCTCCGAGCAGGCGGCGTTTCAGTCGGGCCTCGACACAAGGATCATCCGGCTTGCAGCCTTTACCTTGGCCGGGGTTTTCGGTGGGTTGGCAGGGTTGTTCTACAGCTTTGTCACCACAACAGGTGACGCAGGCATCGCCGCTGGCTTCACGCTCAACTCTATCGCGGCGGTGGTGCTGGGCGGGGTGTTGCTGCGCGGTGGTGTCGGTTCCCTGATTGGCGCGCTCGCGGGCGCATTCATTCTGAAAACAATCGCATCGCTGATGTTCTTCTCGGGCATCCCATCACTCGCGCAGCCCTTGTTCGAGGGGCTGATCCTCGCAGCTGCCATCGCAATCGGCGGAGCGGATGTCTTGCGCGCACGCAACAAGCTGGAGGTGTTCTCGTGATCCGCACTATGACCCTCGACAGCCTTATGCCCTATCTCGGCGCGGTTGTGCTGATCATCGCGGGGAGCTTTTTCTTCCCGCAGGTGCTGAGCGCAGATTATCTGACCCAGCAGCTTCAGATCGCGGCGTTTCTTGGCCTTTTGGCGACCGGAGCGACCATCGTGATACTTTTGGGGCATATCGACCTGTCTGTGCCATGGGTTCTGACAGGGGCGGCGATCCTGTCCACCGCTCTGGTCGGCTCTGGCAACTCAATCCTTGGCGCCCTGGCTGTTCCAGCCGCCTTGGCCTTTGGGGCGTTGATAGGCGTTATCAACGGGTTGGGCGTCGCTATTCTGCGCATCCCGTCCATGGTCTGGACCCTGGCGGTCAATTCCATGCTGCTTGGCCTTGCCGTGCTGAATACTGGTGGCTTCAACCCCAAGGGTGAAGCAAGTCCACTTATGGTGACAATGGCCTCGGGTGATATCGTCGGGCTACCTGTCAGTTTCCTGATCTGGATTGCTATCTGCCTTGGGCTGGCCTGGATCCTGACTCGCACGCCGTTTGGCCGGTATTTGCGATCTATCGGGTTCAACGAAAAGGCTACGTTTCTGTCCGGTGTCTCTACCCCGTCGGTTGTATTCACGGCATTCGCAATTGCTGGAATGTGCTCGGCCTTGGGGGGCGTAATGCTGGCGGGCTATGCCAACCAAGCCTACCAGAGCATGGGAGACCCGTTCCTTTTGCCGACCATCGCGGCTGTCGTGATCGGAGGTACGTCGATCCTGGGCGGACGTGGTGGGCTTTTCGGCACCATTGGCGGCGCGTTGTTCATCACACTGCTCACGTCGATCCTGTCGGTGATGCAGATCGGGGATGCCTGGCGCAACATCATCTTCGGCATCATCATTCTGGTGATGCTTCTGTTTCAAACCCTCAGAAAGGGAGCGAGATCGTGACCGACCCTCATTTCATCACCGTTGATCCCCGGTTTGGCGATTTCGTGGACACATCGCGCCCGCCCGAACAGATCGCAGATGGCTGCATCTGGACCGAAGGCCCGGTCTGGCTGGAAAACGCGCTTTATTTCAACGACATTCCCAACAAGCGGATGATGCGGTGGGCCCAGGAGGGTGTCGAGGTTGTTTTGGCAAATAGCGAGTTCGCAAATGGCAATACGCTCGACCTGAACGGATATATGGTGTCTTGCGAACATGGCGGGCGGCGGGTGATCCGGCGGCTTGATCCAATGGACGCGGATTCGGTGGAAATCATCGCAGACAGCTTCGAAGGCAAGCGGCTCAACTCCCCCAATGACGTCATAGTACGCTCTGACGGGTCGATCTGGTTCACCGATCCCCCTTATGGCATCAACTCTGATGCGGAAGGCTACCCGGCAGAAAGCGAGATTGGCTCGTGCAATGTGTTTTGCGCGACTCCTGACGGCGCGTTGCACTCTGTCGTCACGGACTTCGACAAACCTAATGGCTTGGCCTTTTCCCCAGATGAAAGCCAGCTTTACGTAGCCGATTCAGGGGCGATAAAGGGCGCGAGTTTCCCCGGCATCGACTATGACCTGCCGCACCATATCCGAGTGTTCGATGTCGATGGCACAACGCTTTCCAATGGTCGCGTTTTTGCCGTTGTTGCGCCCGGCATACCAGACGGGTTTCGGGTGGATCATGAAGGGTACATATGGACATCGGCGCTTGATGGCATCCACTGCCTGTCGCCAGAAGGGGCACTGATCGGCAAGATATGGTTGCCGCAACAAACCTCTAACATCTGCTTTGGGGGTGGGGATGGACAAACGATGTTCATCACCTCGTCTGACAAGGTTTATCGCGTCCAAAGCGGCCGTCGTGATGCCGCTCATGCTTTGCGGGGAGAGTTTCCATGAACCTGAATATCGCTGTTTTTGGTCTGGGGTCCATGGGCTACGGAATGGCGCAATCTTGCCTCCGATCCGGGCATCGGGTGTTCGGGCAGGACGTGATACCCGAGCGGGCCGCCGGATTCATAGCTGAAGGCGGGCAAAGCGGATCACCCGACGATCTGGATGCGGTCGTTGTCGTGGTGCTGAACGCGGAGCAGACCGAAAGCGTCTTGTTCGGCCCGGATGGGGTCGTTCCAAGGTTGCGAGCGGGTGCTGTTGTGTTGGCCTGTGCCACAGTTCCCCCCGGCTTTGCCCGTGAGATGGAGCGGCGCTGCGCGGCCGAAGGGATCCACTATCTCGATGCACCGATCTCCGGGGGATCTGTCAAGGCGGCAAAAGGAAAGCTCAGTGTCATGGCATCGGGCACGGCAAAGGCATTCGACGCGGCGCAGCCTGTCCTTGATGCCACCGCAGAAACAGTGTTCCGCCTGGGTGATACTGCCGGGGCCGGATCAGCGATGAAAGCTGTTAACCAATTGTTGGCCGGGGTCCATATCGCCGCCATGGCCGAGGCGCTGACCTTCGGCATGACGCAAGGTGTTACGCCCGAGAGCTTTCTCGACGTGATTTCAAAATGCGCAGGCACCTCCTGGATGCTCGAGAATCGCGCGCCACACATCGTAGATGGAGACTACACCCCGCATTCTCAGGTGAATATCTGGCCCAAGGATCTGGGTATCGTGCTGGATGCCGCCAGTGCCTCGGGTTTTCATGCCCCCATAACGCGGGCGGCACTGTCGCAGTATGGCGAAGCCGTCAAAATGGGATTGGGTCACGAGGATGATGCGGCAGTTGCCAAGGTCTATGCCCGCGACAGCGGCCTGACCCTGCCGGGAGAGAAGCCATGAAGCTTGGCTGTATCGGCGATGATTTCACCGGCTCCAGCGATCTGGCCAATACGCTGGCCAAAGAAGGCATGCGGGTCGTGCAATATACCGGCGTGCCCGACGCCCCCGCAGCGCCCGAGGTCGAGGCGGGTGTCGTCGCGCTTAAGTCCCGCTCGATTGACCCGGATGCCGCTGTGGCGCAGTCGCTTGCTGCGCTCGATTGGCTAAAGGCGCAGGGCTGTAGCCAGATTTTCTTTAAATACTGTTCCACGTTTGATTCTACTCCCGACGGCAATATTGGTCCCGTGGCAGACGCCCTGGCCGAGGCCCTTGAGGCAGAGCAAGTCATCGTCTGCCCTGCTTTTCCGGGCACAGGTCGCTCGGTCTATCAGGGGCATCTGTTCGTAAATGACCGGCTATTGAACGAAAGCGGAATGGAAAATCACCCGCTGACGCCGATGACCGACCCGGACCTGCGGCGCTGGTTGGCACCGCAAACCCGCTATGCGGTTGGCCATGTCACGGCAGAGACGGTATTTCGCGGGCCGGAGGCGATCCGGACCGCTCTGACCCGAGAACAGGCGGCAGGTAAACGTCACGTTGTCGTGGACGCCATTCACGACACTGACTTGCGGGCCATTGGCGCGGCGGCAGTTGACTTGCCGCTTGTAACAGGCGGTTCGGGCGTCGCGCTCGGCCTGCCCAACAATTTCGGTTGCACGCCGGACGCGCCCGATTGGTACGGGCAGCCCGGCCCGGCGCTGGCGCTGTCGGGGTCCTGCTCGGTTGCCACGCGGGCGCAGGTGGCCGAACACGCCAGGGCTCATCCGTCGCAAGAGGTTGCCGCAGCCGACATCATCGAAGGGAGGGTCACTCCGGCTTCCGTTCTTGATTGGGCCTATGGCGCGGAAGGGCTTGCGCTGATCTACACCTCTGCCGATCCCGAAGCGGTGAGGATGGTGCAGGACAGGTTCGGGCGTGAGGTTGCAGCCATTGCGGTAGAGGCTTTCTTTGCCGAACTAGCCCGGCAAGCCGTTGCTCAGGGGGTGACGCGTTTGATAACAGCAGGCGGCGAAACCTCTGGTGCAGTGGTCGAGGGACTGGGGCTGAAGGAATTGCAGATCGGGCCAGAGATTGACCCCGGCGTACCCGCCCTTCGGGCAGGGCCGGATCTGGTGATCGCGCTGAAATCCGGCAATTTTGGTGCGCCTGATTTTTTTGTTAAAGCCAATAAGGTGCTTGGTGGATGAACGAAACAGCCCTGCGTGAACACATCTGTACCTTGGCGGCGTCGCTGTTTGGTCGGGGGCTTACCCATGGTGCGACCGGCAATATATCGGCGCGAACGGAAGATGGCGGCTTGCTCGTCTCACCCACAGGCACCAGCTTTGGCCGATTGGACCCGGCGCGGCTCAGCCGTTTCGACGCGTCGGGCCGCCAGATCGACGGAGATAAACCAACCAAGGAAATGCCGCTGCACAGCGCATTCTACGACACGCGCAGCACAGCCGGCGCGGTGGTTCATTTGCATTCATGTCACTCGGTGGCATGGTCAATGATGCCGGATGTCGATGCCGACGATTTCCTTCCCGCCCTGACTCCCTACGCGATAATGCAGCTTGGCCGCGTTAAGCTTCTACCTTTTTTTGTACCCGGTGATCCCGCGATGGGCGATGCGGTACGCGGGCTGGCGGGCAAGCGCAGCGCCGTGATGCTTGCCAATCATGGCCCGGTCGTGGCGGGCAAAACCGTCGAGGCAGCCTGTAACGCTATCGAAGAGTTGGAAGCTACCGCAAAGCTTGCCATGTTGATGCACGGCACACCCGCGCGCGGGCTATCGCCAGAACAGGTACAGGCCGTCATCACCAAATTCGACGTCGAGTGGGAAACATGACGCAATTCTCTGCCAATCTCGGCTTTCTCTGGACCGACCGCAGCCTGCCCGAGGCCATCCGCGCCGCCCATGCTGCGGGATTTGCCGCTGTGGAATGCCACTGGCCCTATGATACCCCTGCCAACGAAGTCCGCGCCGCGCTTGATACGACCGGCCTGCCGATGCTGGGTCTTAACACTATTCGAGGCAATCAGGGTGAAAACGGTCTTTCTGCGTTGCCGGGCCGAGAGGCCGAGGCACGTATATCGATAGATCAGGCAATCGCCTATGCGGATGCGGTTAACGCCCGCGCCATTCACGTCATGGCCGGTTTTGCGTCCGGCGATGAAGCGCGGCGTGTTTTTGAAAACAATCTCGCCTATGCCTGCGACAGAACAGATCGCACCATCCTAATCGAACCTTTGAACCGTCATGACGCGCCTGGTTACTTTTTGCAAAACACAGATCAGGCCCGCACTATCATCGAGGCAGTAAATGCACCGAATCTCAAACTGATGTTTGATTGCTACCATGTGGGTCGCACCGAGGGTGACGTGACAACCCGCCTTGCGGACCTAATGGACATTATCGGACATATCCAGTTCGCTGCCGTCCCGGATCGAGGTGCGCCAAATCGTGGGGAACTGAACTATGCCGCCATATTTGACACAATTTTCGCTCTCGGGTGGCGAGATCCCCTCGGCGCTGAGTACAAACCACTCGATGGTGAGGTTGACTTAGATTGGATGGCTTCACTTGGATGAACAACCCATAGGGACGAAGAAGGTCAAGGTGTTGGAAAAAGGAGATCAGCTGAGTCTGCCACTGAGGGCAGTAAAAACCTATACTACCTCTAAACCATGCGCCGGCATCCCGAAGCATAGCCGTTTTTGGTATTTTCATGTTTGTGGTCGTAACCTGAGAAAGCTATCGTTCGTGAATAGTGCATAAACCGTGCGTTTAGGCTCCTTACAGACCTCGTTCATAAGTGGCATACGTCCCTGCCCTGCTCTCCACGATTTATCCAACGCTCCGAAACTGTCGTTGATCTATACACCTTTGCGCTGCAGTGCGACCCATCTTAGCCGCCATTCGTTACGGTTGAAGGCTGCGATAGCATGATTGTCAAACTCAACGTTCGTATTCGCTAGAGTAATCTGGTTACTCCTTAGTGCGACAATAATCAATGCTGATTTTTGTATACAATTAAGTGCTTGAGAAAGGAACCACGATGACCAAACCTCACGCAGTGATCATAGGTGCAGGAAGTGGTCTGTCTGCCGCTGTTGCCCGTGAACTATCAACAGATTACCATTTAACTTTGGTGGCGCGTAACGGCGAGAGAGTTCGTTCTACAGCAGAGGAAACTGGTGCTGTAGTCACCCAATTAGATGGCACGGACGAAACCGCTGTGGCAGCACTGTTTGACAAACTGCCACAAGCTCCCAGAGTTGTGATCTACAACCCGTCGGCACGTGTCAGGGGGCCGATCGCAGAATTGTCGCTCGAAGAGGTGCGCAATGCGGTTGATGTAACCGCAATCGGGGCATTCATTGCGGGCAAACACGCGGCCCGGCGAATGCTAGGCGCCGATCTGGTTGATGGAGTTCGCGGAACGATCTTGTTTACCGGTGCCTCAGCTGGAGTGAAGGGGTTTCCAAAATCTGCTCCGTTCGCGATGGGTAAGTTTGCCCAGCGAGGGCTTGCCGAAAGCATGGCGCGCGAGCTTCATCCTAAAGGCATTCACGTGGCTTGGGTCAATATCGATGGCGCCATTCTCAATCCCGGGCGTTCGGAACCTGAGGACAATCCGGGATCTATGCTCAAACCAGAAGCCATAGCCAAAACCTATCGTCATCTAATTGAACAGGATCGTAGCTCTTGGTCGAACGAAATCGCCGTAAGGCCTTGGGTCGAAAAATTCTGACGTCTAGCCAGCACGCAAGCGGAAGCGAGCTCGTCAATAGGTTAAACCTTTGTGTTTCGGTAGTTCACTTTCTTACCCATACCGACCGTTCACCCGTGTCTCAGTCCGTTGCGGCGCGGCCCGTCAAACCGGCCATTCGCTGCGCCGCAAAATCAGATGATGGAAGAAATCATAGCGCGGACATTGTTGCCGTTCATTCTGTTCTCGGCTCCGGTAAATGGCTAAAGCTGATTGCCAAACGGTTCCATGCATTCATCTGGGCGATGATAAGCGTCAGATCGACAATTTGTTGTTCAGAAAAATAGGTTGATAGCGCATCGTAGAGAGCTTCTGGCGCTCCATTCTCCGCCACCTTTGTAACCGCCTCCGCCCAAGCGAGCGCCGCTTTCTCAGCGTCTTCAAAGAACGTCACTTCTCGCCAAACCGTAAGGCAATCAAGCCGTTGCTGTACCTCACCGGCTCGCCGTGCCTCGTTGGTATGCAAGTCGACACAGTACGCGCAGCCATTGATCTGTGATATTCGAAGCTCGATGATCGCCCGTAGCTTGCTATCTATGGACAGCATATCTTTCTTTGCCTTCCCCATACTCGCAACAGCGGGGCCATTGATGGACAAATAGTCAAGTCGCTCAATCATTCTCTTCTCCAGATGCTTTGGGCAGCATTACATCTTGGAACGAAACTGAACAGTTGGGCTCCCTGTCGCCATCAGAACAACCGCAGCATTTTGAAGATCAGACCAGCTTGCACGGATTGGGCGGCCCATTCCGGACGTTCGTCGACTTTGCTCTCGCCGCGATGTGGTTTCATGAAAGCGGACATCGAACAACAGAATTGATCATCATTTGTCGATCTTTGGGAGCATGAGGTTATTCGCCTGCGAGTCATGAAGTTGGAATTCCTACTGACCTCTTGACTCTGGCAGCCTTTGGCCTGATATTTCTGTCATGACAGAAAAACAAGAACTATCAACATCTGACGCTGTGAACCAGTTTATTCTCTACTGGGGCGACATGGGCAACCAATGGGGTGTAAACCGCTCTGTGGCCCAGATACACGCGCTCCTCTATCTCAGTTCCCGACCACTTAATGCCGAACAGATTGCCGAGTCTCTGGGAATTGCGCGATCCAATGTGTCCAACTCACTCAAGGAACTGGTAAGCTGGCGGCTGATCCGCCGCATTCCAATTCCGGGGGATCGGCGCGAGCACTATGAGGCCGAGGTAGATGTCTGGGAAATGGGAATCCGGATCGCTCAAGGGCGCAAAGAGCGGGAAATTGATCCTGCAACACGTGCCTTGCGCACCTGCGTGTCCCAAGCTGAAACCGAAAGCGGCCTGGACCCTATTGCACTGCGGCGGATGCAGGAAATGCAAGAGTTCCTGGCAACAGCCGACACTTGGTTTCGCGACATGCTTACGGTGCCGCGACCTAAGTTGATGATGTTGATGAAAATGGGAGCCAAGGTCGTTTCCCTACTCAGCTTCACGGGAGGCAAAAAGAGCAGTTAAAAATTTTTGAACCATTATTTCGCTTATGACGGAAACAGCAGTATGCTCATAAAAAAGGAAAACCCCACCCTCCCCGGCCAAAATTTGGCTGAAACGCAATTCGATGTGGCACGCGACAGGGATGATCGATTCAAACACCTCCTTGGGGCCAGGGAATGGGCCGTACTACCCAAGGCAATCCAACGCCGATTCAGCAAACAACTTTTGGGAGATGCCAGCCTTGCCTATCAAGGCCGCGTGACCCAAATGCGCATGAACCCCGTTGGGCGCGCACTGGCCTTTGCACTCCGCATCATAGGGGCACCGCTGCCGTTTGATGGCAGTTCCGTCGGTCGATCGGCGGTGGTCACCGTCACCGAGGATGCGGCAACCGGCGGGCAGTATTGGATCCGACAATATGGCCGGGCCGCTGGCTTTCCACAGATGGTTGGCAGCTCCAAACGCTTTGCCGGACCGACCGGATTGGAAGAGTATGTTGGCTTTGGGATCGGTATCTCGCTGAGGTTGAAAGGCACGACGAACGGTCTGTATTTTATCAGCGACCGCTACTTCCTGAAATTGGGGCGACTGCGGCTGCCCTTTCCTCGGTGGGCCGGCCCCGGAAGTCTGGTTGTTGGCCATGAAGAACTCGGCGACGGACATTTTCGTTTCACCTTGGAACTGGCACATCCTCTATTTGGTCAGTTGATCTGGCAGGACGCGACCTTCCGCGATGCCGAAATTGTCGAGGGTATCCCGTCATGAAGGTCGTAATAATAGGCGGATACGGTGTATTTGGATCCCTGACCGCACGATTGCTGGCCCGTGACGGGCACCAGCTTTGGCTGGCCGGGCGCCATCCCGAAAAGGGTTGCGCTCTGGCTCACGAACTCAACGCACACACCTTGAAACTGGACACTAGCGCAGCACCAGAAGCTCTATTCGAAGCAGAGCCGGACATGGTTATCGATGCAGCTGGACCATTCCAACACTATGGCCACGATCCCTACACAATCCCGAGACTATGCATCGCCCATCGCTGCCACTATCTCGACCTGTCAGACAGCGCCAAATTCACAAAAGGAATCGCAGCTTTGAACGCTGATGCGATAGCCGCAGGCGTCTTTGTGCTGTCGGGTGCATCCAGTGTACCCGGCCTGTCCTCATGCATCGTCAAAGACCTGATCGACGGTCTGGATGAGGTCGACCTGATCGACATTTCAATCCTGCCAGGCAATCGGGCACCGCGCGGTTTGTCGGTTATCAAAAGTATCATAAGCGGGGTCGGTCGCCCCTATCAAATATGGCGCGAAGGTGCTTGGCAGACGGCGATTGGATGGACGGATCGCAAGATGTATCAACTGGAACCAGGTTTATGGCGTGCCGGATATTGCGTTGACGTTCCCGACATCGCGCTTCTTCCCGCGCTAACCGGGGCCAAAAGCGTCGTTTTCCACGCAGGTCTTGAACTTCCGCTGATGAATGGGGCACTAAGTCTGCTGGCGCGGTTAAGGCAGTACCGGCGTTTCGAGCTGCCGGGCCCGGCCTATTCCGCGCTCCACCTGCTCTCCAAAGCGCTCTATTCCTTCGGGAGCGATCGTGGAGGCATGGAGGTGAGTGTTTCCGGCAAGCTCGATGGGCATCTCATTACCCGCACATGGAAGTTGATCGCGGAACAAGGGCACGGGCCGTTTGTGCCTGGCGTTATGTGTCGCGCAATCTTGCGGGAGCGCGCCAACATCAAAGCCGGTGCGCGCCCTTGCCTGGCAGAGCTGCCAAGGCCGATAGTTGAACGCGCGATGGGAGTTTTGCAGGTTCGCACCGGGTTGGTCGAATTGCCTGATCACACGGCTGTGTTCCGCGACGCGTGGACAAAGCGGGCAGAGACTTCGAACAGCTAGACAGATAGAGCCCAATCCCTTCAGCACCATGATTCCGCTTAGATGCGAAGTGTGACCTGTGCCTTGCAACGGCCCAGAGCCGACATCCAGCGGCAGGTCGCGATGCTGCGGTCGCAGCCCGCTTACCCGCCATTCGCGGCGACCGCGAAATCTCTAACTCTTTCTACTAGTGATCAGCGGGGCTTTGCTGCCGTTGGTTATTTTCATTCAAAAGCTGCTCTCGGTAACTAAGCGGAACTCTGACTGGTCAATCGGGCCTCAGAAAACGATAAAATTTGGGCCAGCAAGTGTTTCATTTAATGGTCTCTCTGTGCCTCCCGCCACCGATCACGCCCTATAGTTGGTAAGCTCATTCCAAAACAATTCAACTGCGGCAGACGTGTTCTGCGACTTGCGCGCCGCACAGATGTTCCAAGTCAAATTCTGTTTCATCGACACGGGTTTGACAGTCTTTGTGCGGATTAGTTCCGCGAACGTGTCAGGCATCCCTCCCACCACGAAGTCACGCTCCGCCAACAGCCCGGTCAGGAGGTTGTAGTCGTCGCATTCGATATGCGGCTGTGAATTGACCTTTTCGACGGCCTCAACACCGCCACCAAGTGCTTTTGTCAAAGCAGCTTTCCAATGTTTGTGGAGATGCGGTGATGCAAAGGGAAAATCGAATATACCCGCCATGGTTTGCGGACCGCGTTTGTGAATCTCATGATCCCGATGAGCGACGAATTGGGTGGGTTGCTTCTCCATCACCATGATCTCGACGTCTTCGGCTTCAGGAGTGTAGGTCAGATCACCGAGGAACACGTCGAATTCGCCCGCCTGCAATAGGTCGAGTGGACGCGCATAGGCACTCACCAGAATTCGGAAACGCAGATCAGGCATTGCCCTTCGCACAACGCGCAAGACAGGCACGATCAAAGTTCTTGTGGTGAGCGGCCCGCACCCAATCAACAAAGTGCCCGGTCCGGTTTCACGCAATCCAGCCACGCGAGTTGCATAGCGGTTCAGATCTTCACGGAGCGCCTGCGCAATTGGTAGAAACTCTTGCCCCGCGCGTGTCAACGTGCTGCTGTTGCGGCTGCGATTGAACAAAACAAGTCCCGTGTGCTCCTCAGCCTGCCCGACATAGCGGGACAAGGACGCGTTGGAGACACCCATCACACGAGCCGCATTTTGAAAGCTGCCGGTTTCAGCCAATGCCAGAAAGGCGGTCAATGCGTTTTCATTCATCGTGCGGCCAATTTCATTTCAAGTTTCGTGTTTTAGATTTCACAATATGAAATCATGGTAAAGCTCTGTTGCGACAAGAAAGTCTCAATCGCTATCCCTGATGAACCCTTTCGATAACCCCACTATCGAAATCGTTTTCTACGTCCACAGAGGTATCAATGTTCATTCTTCGATCCATTGCGGTTTCCGCCACGCTGGCCACAGCTTCGGTCTGTGCCCTGCCGGTTTTAGCCGAAACCGACCAGCCCAATATTCTTGTCATCATGGCCGACGATGTCGGCTGGGCCAGTCTTGGCAGCTATCATCAGGGTGTGAAAAGCATCCAAACCCCCAATCTTGATCAGTTGGCCGCCGACGGTATGCGTCTAACGGATTACTATGCGCAACCAAGCTGCACTGCCGGTCGATCCGCCTTCATCACCGGACAGTTGCCGGTTCGCACCGGAATGCACACTGTCGGCCTGCCCGGAGACCCTGAAAAAGGTCTGAGCGAGGATGATCCGACCCTGGCCAATATGCTGAAGTCGCTGGGCTACACGACCGGGCAATTTGGCAAGAACCATCTGGGGGATATGAATAAATTCCTGCCGACTGTGAAGGGCTTTGATGAATACTGGGGCTGGCTCTATCACCTGAACGCGATGGAATACACATCCGATCCAGACTGGCCAAAGGATCAGAAATTCAACGACACGTTTGGCCCTCGGAACATCATTCACGCCTATGCCACGGATACAGTCGATGAAACTGTGGACCCGCGCTGGGGTCTGGTAGGCAAACAACGCATCATCGACGATGGTCCGGCGCCGCCCGAGCGGCAAAAGACGCTGGACGACGAGGTGACAACCCACACGCTGGACTTCATCAACCGCGCAGTTGACAGCAAAACGCCATTCTTTGTCTGGATGGCACCGGCGCGCGCGCATGTCTGGACCCATCTGAGCCCCGAATACGAGGCCATGCTGGGCGACGGGCGCGGTTTGCAGGATGTCGTCATGAAAGAGCTTGACGACAACGTGGGCAAAGTCATGGCACGGCTGGACGAACTGGGTGTCTCGGACAACACGATTGTTGTCTTTACGTCTGACAACGGACCGGAAACCATGACTTGGCCGGACGGTGGAACAACGCCGTTCCATGGCGAAAAGGGCACGACATGGGAAGGCGGCTTCCGCGTCCCCGCCATCATTCGCTGGCCCGGCAAAGTTCCCGCTGGAACCGTGAGCAACGGAATTTTCGCAGGTCTTGACTGGATGCCCACCCTTGTTGCCGCCGCTGGCGGGCCTGATGATCTGACCGGATCATTGCTGGAGGGTTACGAGGGCTATCAGGTGCATTTGGACGGGTACAACCAACTGTCTTTCCTGACCGGTGAGGGCGAGAGCAACCGGGATGAGATCATCTACTACGAGGGCCCGGACCTGCAGGCTGTACGCCACGGAGACTGGAAAGCGCATTTCACGATTCAGACCGAGGGATGGGCTGGCCCCAAGGAAGAATTGAACGCGCCCCTGCTGTTCAACCTGCGTCGCGATCTTTACGAGAAAGCGGCCGAGGAATCGGGGATGTACACCCGCTGGATGGGCAACAAGATGTGGGCATTTGGGCCTGCGGCCAAGATCGTCCAAAACCACCTGTCTACGTTCAAGGACTATCCTCCACGAGGTTTGGACGTCACCAATAAGTCTCACGTCGAAGAACAAATTTCGACTGAAGGCGGAATGTCGCAGTAGCAATCAACTCTCGGGAGGCATCAACAGTAGCCTCCCGATTCCTTATAAGAAATCGCGGGAACCAACTGCTAACGAAAGCACGCTAATGCACCAAGATTGTCATTTGGACCAAGCGCCGCATCGGTCAAAGTGGGCTCACAGCCGACCTCGGTACAGAAGCAACAAGAGCCCCTGCCCCTATCCAAGACATACTGCGGCCCAAAGCGGTCGCTCGGCACCACATCGAATTTCCGCGTTTGCAGCCCGCTTTGCGGTCATTCGCTGCAACCGCGAACTCCGAGCTTCGTCGAAATGGAAGGTGTGAGTTTTCGGCTCGGTTGTTCACCCAGCATCCCGTTTCCTGCCTTCGCGCGTTGCCAATAACTTTCAAAGCGGCGCCATAGGACCGAAGTTTGTCCGTTACAATCACTTCCGGTCGGCCATACATCTTCATTGATTTTCTTAAGAGTTTCAACGCTGCATTACGATCCCGACGCTTAAGCGGACAAGGCTGAACTACGGTTATCAATGGCAGGACTAGTAAGTAGTCCAAAGCAGATAAGTCAAATCACTAAGGAATGACCCGGTTCCAGGGTTGCAGCGCTTTCTAGCGCATGAGTATGGTCGTGCATGCAGCAGGGAGCTCGTTATGGAAACAAGGGACGCACAGAGTCAGCGGGTCGCAGAGCCGAAGACAGTACTTTGTTTTGGGGATTCGTTGACCTGGGGCTTCGATCCACGGGGTGGCATAAAGTTTGCTCGGTACGGACACGCAGAACGGTGGACGAGGCGGCTGCAGGCGGAGCTCGGCTCATCGTATCATGTAATTGAAGACGGATTGAATGGCAGGACGACGGTATTCGACGACCCTATGATCGGCGAAACGAGCGGTCTTGCTCATTTGCCAATCACTCTCAAGACGCAAATGCCAATCGACCTAGTCGTCATACTCCTAGGATCAAATGATACAAAACTCCGCTTTAGTGTGAATGGTGATGAGATTGCCCGCGGTCTCGGGCGGCTTCTGGATATCATATCCAAGTCTAATGCCGGACGAGATGGCAAAGCCCCTCAGACGCTCGTCTTGGTGCCACCAGAAATGGGCGACGTCAGCAAGACTTGGCTGAAACCAATCTTCGATTCTGTTCACAGCCGCGCGACTCTGAAGAGGCTTCGTGAAACCTACCCCACAGTAGCCGCTGCGTTTGGGGCGCATTGCTTTGATTTAAATCAGGTTGTCGGCCCTGGCAGCATTGATGGTACGCATTTCGATCCTAATTCGCTGGAGCTCGTTGCTACTGCACTCGCTGAAGTTGTCCGCGACGTCGCTCCGGTATCGCAATCCTAGGCATCTTTCCAATCCGTGATCAAACTGTGAGGATGCAGACTTAAGCCAATTGCTAGGAGTAACTGTTGGACGATCGACGACGGGGAATAGGCTTAATCCTATTGGGCGCTTTGGTCATCTCCCCGACCGGTGCCGTAGTCGCTGGTTTTGGACAAATCAGTTCTCTTGAAATCGTGATTCTTCGCTGTTTTGGAATCGCGGCCTTCTTTTTCTTGATTTTGGCTGCAACGGCTGGATTTGGCAGTATCGCTGGACTCCGAAAGTCAGGTTTGCCTGGCTTTGTCGCATCTTTCGTGATGGGCACGATCATGGTGTTGTCCATCTATGCTTTTCACAACGCCCCGGTAGCGCGAGTACTATTGTTGTTTTCAACAGCGCCTTTGCAGGCGGCTTTGATTGCCCGCTTTGTGTTGGGTGAACGTTTGACCAAAGCGACCATACTGGCGCTTTGCCTATCTTTGGCAGGCATCATTTTGATTGTTCTAGGTGGCCTTACGTTCGATGACGAAGTTGGGTTTTCACTATCGGGAGACTTGGCAGCAGTCTTTTCGTCGACTCTCTATGCTGTTTTTTCCGTTGCACTAAGGGCCGGACGAGACGTGGACATGCGCGTTTCAATGCTAATGGTTGGCTTGATCGGAATGGTTTTCGCACTTGTCCTTTTCTTTGCGACGGGCGAACAGGTCAGTTCCAACGCGATTGAAGCCGTTATTATTTTTGGTACCGGGTTCTTTCTGACAGGCGGAGCATTTTTGCTTTTTACCATTGGTTCCAAATCGGTCTCGTCGGCCGAGTTCAGTATGATTTCTCTATCAGAGATCTTTTTTGGGTCGCTTTGGGCTTGGTTATTCCTAAGCCAGAACATATCGGTCACTACTGGCATCGGTGGCGCGTTGTTTTTATTTGCGATTGTGATAGACGCACGATTTGCTTCGAAGCCAACACTGCGCGATCTGTAGCTTTTGACGCAATAGCCAGCTTTTAGCTAACGACAGAATTCAATCCTCTGATCGGACGAATTAACCTGAGGGTGCTGTTTCAGGTTTCGCAGTTAGCGTCAGGGCAAAGTAAATAGAAGCAGCATTGAGCGCAGCCAGTACGGATAGTGGGATCAGGACGCTATGGATTTGCGCGACCAGTCCAAGGACGGCGGCGAAAATGATCCCGCCAATTCCTGCAACGGTGTCCGAGAGCGCAACCATATAAGGGCGATTAACGTCAGACGACATTGAGAGCAGATACAAGTAGCGACCTTCGCGTTCACCGCCGATCCCAAAGGACAGGAAGAAGATCGTTGCAGCGTAAACCCATGGGTTGCTGGCCAGACCTAACAGATCGAACCCAATCGCCATAACCGCTGAAAGGCAAGCAATCATCGACGCACCAGCAATTGTGTAACGGATAGACTTGCGAACAACCCGTCGCCACAAGATCGCGCCAAGTGCGCTTCCAGCGCTTGTTGCTGTAACGAAAATACTCAGAATGTGCGGAGTAGATAGGTGATATGTCGCGGCATGAATTGTATAGAACGGCGTCGCCAATTCGACTGACAAAAAGAACAATCGGGCGACGAGAAAACGACGGAACCAGGCATATTGGAATGCCAGGGACCAACCACGTGAAACTTGATTGAGAAAGGGCTCCTTCCCCTTAAAGTCCTCTGAGTTGCCAACCTCGTCTGAAGTTTTTGTGAGCACGAGTCGGAACATGCAGAAGCACGAAAACAAAAGTGCCAGCACACCCAACCAAAGCAGAACGCGATGTCGCTCGAAAGGAGTTTCTCCTGCCATCAACGTCCGTGTTGCCCAGACAAGTCCTATCGCTAAAACGCAACTTATCGCCAATTGTGTGAAGACGATCTGCCCGCGTTCTTCTTCCTTGAGCTCCGACCCATAGATGTGGTTGCTACCCAAGGTCCAGATTCCATAGCAGCAGCCCACGATCACAGCCACCAACACAAACAGCACCATGACTACCCCTTGGGAGAGTGCTGCACCGGACAAAGCTAACACTGCCAGAACCAAAGCAATGACGAGATTGGGTAGTATCATCGCTTTTTTTGAGCGGTCCCCCACACGCACATAAGGAGACATTGTGGCTTCAGCGATAATCCGGGCACCTTTTACACATGGAAGAAGCAGCCCGGCAAGAAACTGCGGAGCCCCTAACGCAAGATACAGAAATGGAAGCACAATGCTTGGGCTGGCAAGAATGTCGGACAAAGAATCTGCGATGCCGCCCCAAAGTAAGTATACGCGGTTCTTCTTTTCGGTCGAACCCGATTTATCACCTGAGGCACTCATCGAGTCCGGCATTTTATCATAGATTGTTCCTCGGCCCACCGGCGTGCAGTGTTGTTGATTGAGCAGCCTCATCTGACTGGTCCAAGTTGATTGTTAGTGCATCGTGGGCCTGTAATCCATCGGGATGATGTTTTCGGGTGCTGGCGGGCGATAGCCCAATGCACTGTGGGGCCGCTTTGTGTTGTAGTGTCTCCTCCATTGTTCGATCAGGATTTGTGCTTCGCGTAAGCTGTAGAAGACTTCACCGTTGAGTAGCTCATCCCTGAACCGGCCATTGAAGCTTTCGCAGTATCCGTTCTCCCACGGGCTGCCGGGTTCAATGTAAGCCGTCTGGGCGCCGATGGCGATACTCCAGTCTCGGACGGCCTGGGCAACAAATTCTGGCCCATTGTCTGAACGTATGAAACGGGGTGCTCCTCGAAGTATGAACAGATCCGTCAGGGCATCGATCACGTCGACCGAGTTCAGCTTGCGCTTCACTCTAATCGCCAGGCACTCCCGGCTATGCTCATCAAGGATGTTCAGTGTCCGAAAGGCTTTGCCATCGTCAGTTCGACAATGAACGAAGTCATAGCTCCATACATGATTGCGATACTCAGGCCGTAACCGAACGCATGAGCCGTCATTAAGCCATAACCTCCCTTTCTTCGGTTGTTTCATCGGCACTTTCAGCCCCTCTCGCCGCCAAAGCCGTTCAATTCGCCCATCGCTGACAGACCATCCAGCCTCTCTCAGCAATGCAGCGATCCTGCGATAGCCATATCGGCCGTATTGACGGGTCAGCTCGATCATGTCGGCCACCAATCGGTCTTCGTCTGCGCGACCTTGTGGGACACGCCGTTGCGTAGACCGGTGTTGTCCAAGCACGCGGCAGGCGCGTCTCTCGGAAACGTTCAGTTGGTTGCGAACATGGTCAATACAAGCACGACGACGAGCGGGGCTCAGTAGTTTCCCTTCGCGGCTTCCGTCAGGATCAGCTTGTCCAACGTCAGATCGGATACCGCACGTCGCAGTCGCTCATTCTCTTTCTGAAGCCGTTTCAGTTCTTTCAACTGATCTACGCCCAATCCGCCGTACTTCTTGCGCCAGCGGTAATAGGTTTGTTCAACAACGCCGATCTGCCTGATCGCATCAAGACGGGACATGCCTTGCCCCATCAGAACTTCAACCTGCCGTAACTTCGAGACAATCTCTTCGGGCTTCGGTCTCTTGTTTGCCATTCGTGGTCCTCCGTTTCCTAAACATAGCGGTGGACCAGTTCAGTTGGGGAGGCTCAGGATCACCTCCTGATGCAAAATCGGTGAAGCCAAAATGATTTCGTTGATCGGGGTAAACAAAATTTGGAAATTCCCCTCCGTCCTCCGTCCACGCTTGCACCTCCAATTCTTCGGCACCTACACCAGTACCGTTTATGATTTGTAGATGCCCCCAACTGTATCTTGTTGTTTCTGAATCCAACGGAGCAGTACCATCTTCGTCGTAAACGCTTATTGCGATCGCATTTGCCGCTAAAACTAGGCTTCCCATTTACAATCCTTTAGTGTTTTCCAGTCCAATTACCTTCAATCGAAACGATACTGCCATCTTCAGAAAACCTAACATTAAAGGCAAATCCTCCAATGCCATAAACGCTTGCAAACCACTGAAATAATTTTCCTTTTCGCGCTTTGTACCGAGCTTCATACTCGGTGTCGCTCCACTTCGCTAACAGTGATTGGGTCGGTTCAGTCTTATATTGAGGCTCATATGAGTCCGAGAAAGAACTGTTTGGACCCACCACGAAAAAGCCGTGATATTCAAACCATTCCTTGAGCAATTGAATATCACCTAAGCTTCTTCCAATGCGAAAAACGCAAATTTCGGACGCTTGATCAAATCCAATTTGATCCCAATCAATCAATAATAGGTTCGGTCTTGGTTTGGTTTGCTCGCTTTTTACAAGACAATCGCGAACATCCGAAAATCTTTCAATGGCGTGGTGGTGACTGCTCCACTTATTGCTCTTTTCGTCAACAATACGGCCAATAAACATGAAAGGATCGGTTTCTTGATTTGAAAGGTAGTCAAACTCTATCCAGCAACTTTCATCTGAACGGCAGTTTTCCCAACGGTTTTCAACGTTGCTTTCAGACCAAACCACAGTTCCAGCACAAACCCATGCAAGCACTGTTGTATAAATTAAAAACCTAGCTTGAAAAAACCGCATTGTTTCAACTCGCACAATTTAAAGAAGCCGGAACCACCTAGATTAAGTTCCCAAGAAATGTTAGGTGTCCCCCTAGTCAGATCCATTCCTGCAATCAAAGTCCAGGTAACAACTAAAAAGTGCATGCGAATGCCTGGTTAATGCTTGTCAAAAAACACTTACTCCAATTTACAAAACACAAAAATTTTACAAATTCACATTCTTGCCATTCTAAGATCGTTAAGTCGATTTAAATTCAATTTCTTGGGAGATTCTTCGTTGAATTCTGAGGGATCACAAAATCGTCATCAATAGTGATAGTGTTAACGAGATAGCTGCACGCAGTCAACTTTGAAGCGATCACTTTTTTGGCCATTCTTGGTCATAGCATTTCTCAAACTCATCGGACCAATTGAAAAGGCATGAGCTTTGACGCTTTCAGGATATTAAGTGCAAAACCCACAATGGTATTGTCTAAATAGGTTTTTTGTCCTCAAGAGCCATGACCCAAAGCTATGCAATAGACGAATTTTATCGCTTGGTAGTACGAGCGATCCCCTGAGTTCCCAAACTATGCAGTCATTGGCGCTGCCGCAGCGAATGTTTACATTGACCCGCGTCTCACTCATTGCTTCACGAAGTTTCACTGCACACGGCACGAATGGCCGCTCTGGGCTCCCACGGGATTTCGGAGGCGTAGCAGCATCAAAGTCCGAGGAAACTTCCGGTGCCGATAAAGCGGCCCGGAGCGGACATCCAGCGCGTTGTCTGGATGCTGCAGTGCGTCCCTTCAAAGGAGACACTCTCTGCGGCTGCAAATGGGACGACTTCAAAACCAAAAGCTGAACGCCGAAACCAGCGGTTGTCGCAACCGCCGAAGTATGACGAGTCTTCTTAACGCGGCCAACAAGACCACCCTCCGTTTTAGCACACAGTGGAATTAGTGACCTGTTCATTCTTTGTTCTCTCCAGTAGTATGCAACTGTTCCCATGAGGTAGGGAGGAAAGAATGAGAATCAGAGTCAGTCAATTCATTGATTTCGCTTACGGGGATAAGCGAAAGGACAAGTCAAAAGCGAAGAGCATAATTGACGATCTCGAGCTACCTTATGATCCTGCGAAAGATCGGTACAAACAGTTTCGCGAAGCAATGGCTTCTTATGAGGATAAGGCCATTTCGGATGAGCAGTTCCTAGAACTTCATACAAAAGTAGCTCCCAATAAGTCCTCTGGCTACAGAGTCCTCAGCCAAAACTACCTCGATCTAAAGGAAGATCATGCACTTATATGGCAAGGTCGAAGCCCCATTGAAGCGAACATCGCGGGCCTGCAGGTTACAACTGCATGGTACCTACGTACCGAGGCCAACAACCAAAGAAGGATAATTTTCCTCCACTTTGGTAAGGAGCAACTACCCAGAAAGAAAGAACGAGGCTTGCTCACCGTGCTCCGAATTGCTCAACCAGATTCGGCAGGAGTTGGTATCCTCAATATACAGCCAGGAACGCTAATCACAGCGACCCGGCTGAACCAAGAAGAGGCTGATTACCTACACGAACGGGCTGAAAAATTCTTGTCAATTGCACAGGACCTTAGATCGGCTCAATAGAGATCAGGTAACTCCGCGTTGCCTGTCGCTCAGCGCAGCTATGCTAAGAACAAAGGGGCGTAAATTGAAGCGGTTGGGCAAGCCGAACCCGTGTTCAACACTTATCACGACGTTAACTGTAAAGGTTTTCAATTATCGCAAATAGTTCTCGTGGCGTGCCCCCAACTTCTATGTTGCCTAGGCGAGGCGCCGCGCGCCCCTTGTACCACTTTTGAACCTCTCCTTGGTCAGTCTGTCGGCTCTCTTTTTCAAAAATATCGCGGTAACGTCGCGGAGAGATGCCATAGAAATGTTCGATCGAAACTGTGGCTGCATCGGGCGTGTCCGGCACGATGATATCCTCAAACAGGCTCTCAGTTTTGCTCTTTGGGTACGGCTCGATAAAAACAATTCGTTCGACACCTGATGCCACGAGATGCTTTGCGCAGTTGTGGCACGGATATGTCGTCACAAAGATGGTCGAACCTTTGACAGACCTACCAAGACGCGCAGCGTCCGCAAGTGCATTCATCTCTGCATGAACCATACGCCCGTACTCAGTGACACCTGAAACAAGCGACTTCTTGATAGCCTTTCGATGATCCGGGTCGTTCAAGATCTCTTCAACTGTACGGTCTTCGGTTATTAGCCCTTGCTTCTTCAGGATGCCCAGAAAATCAAAGATCATGCGGTTGATCTCATTCTTGTTGGCTTCACCCCCAAGATCAATGTCGCGTCGCTTGTTTTCCTCTTCGTCCCAGTAGTTGCCTCCGCCGTACTTTGGAACTTCATTGCATCCAATAGAAATAAGATCGCCCGACGGGGTGCAGATAGCCGCACCGACCTGTCTCGACAAATCAACTGACCTAAGCGAAGCAGCCTTGGCCATGTAGCTACCGAACTCATCTGAAGTTGGAGCCACGTTATTTCTTCCGAAGAATGCTTTGATGAATCGTTGGCTGGAGTGCTCAATTGATGCTTCAGAGGTTCCATCGAAGAAAACATCTCCGAGATGGAAGATTTTTGAAATCCGCTGACCTCGGTCTTCGGCTTTTTCGTTTTGATCGATGGCGATCAACTGATCCGCATGCTGCTCACATCTTTCATTGTCCCAACCATGTTGTTCAGTCCGAATTCTTCCGATCAACGAACGTCTTCGTTGTTCCAAAGGGGTGACAACTGACACCTGCACAAAGCGTTTTCCGAACGCCTTTGTGAGAAGCTCAATCTCTTCGGGTAACTTAAGTTGGTCGATGATGAATGCATGCTCATCAAGCGGCACAACGGCTTGCTCATCCAGTTTTGCCTCATCCGTTTCGCCGCTTGCCGAAGCGGCGGAGCGCCTAAAATCGACAATTTGCCTGATAGCCTCGGATGCAAGAACAGCATTATTGCCAAACGCCTCCCGAACGGCATTGCCCTTCTTGATCTTGTTGTGGAGTACGGATGTGGGAGCTTCCGCAAAGCCTGTGCCCTTGGCAGTCAGAAGTCGATCCATCTCCTTGCTGAGAGAAATCGTTGTCGGGGTGTAGTCCATCTTCTTTAGCGTCGCTGCTAGGCTTTCGCTCGCTTCGTGGATCGGGCATCCGATTGGACCAACCAAACCCAAAACTAGCTCAACACGGCTTCGCATGAAGGAAACTTTCCATAGTTATCAACACAATATTTTGCCTATTACCACGTTCCGTCAAGGCAAGTCTTGATCTGAACGGACGATTGCATCAAAGTGATCATGCTTGGTGGGGAGGCAACGATGGACCATGAAATGGATCAAAATGTGATGCAGAGCAACCAACCGCAGGCCCAAGCACAAGACGATCAGACGCGTGATCTAGAACAAGAGCGCCGAATCTACGAACGTATGCTTGAACGGCAATCCGAGGCGTCACGTCAGTATAGTATGGGAAAATTTAGATCTGCGTGAGGCTGGTCTAGGTAAACGCTGAATCCTACTCAAGTGGCTAATCAATTGATTTCTATACCTTTTAGCGTGCCATCATATACTCACTCTTGAGAACCAACAGCGTCATGATCTCGTCATCTCTTACGCGGAATGACTGCTCACATAGCTCATGTCGGTCGGCGCCCTCGGTATCGAACCAAGTATCCGCGTCCATAAGTGAAAGCGAGATGTCGTCTCGGGCACCTTTGTGCAGAATATCGTAGGCATTGCTTTGCGGATCGAGGGTCCGCCGCAGAAACCACCGCTCCCCTACACTCTTTGATCGCTTGAACCAGTTTAGGCCCCCGCGGCTGTAAGAAGCCAGAAGGCTCGGTTCGAAGTCAAGATCCACCAATCTGTATGCCATGGCCGTCTTGCTGACAGAAAAGGCGTCTGAAAGAAGACGCACGGTTCGCATGTCGAATTTCCTGAAGTCACTCAGCGCACTCTTGAGCATGAACTCCGGCATCAACAGCTCTGAGGCGAACCGGTTCGCACCCTTCTCTCGGGAAAGTCCTCGTTCCCGCCCCTTACTGCCTCCAATATCCTCTTTGGCACAAAACAGATGCTCTCCTCTATGCCACTCCCAGTGCCCCAGTTCGTGTGCGAGGGAGAATCTTTGACGCCGAAGATTTCCGTGCGCGTCTTTCACCGCGATTATCGCGCGGCCGACGTCGGCTCGGCCATGGATGCAAGCTTCACATCCATCCATTTCCCGATAGTCAACCTTGGCACCTTGAAGCCAAGCAATGGCTTCCAGGTCAATGTCCTCTGGTCGCTTCAGGCGCAGCGCCTGGAGGATCTCCTCGGCACGGCGCGGAGAATGGGTCATTCTTCGTTGCCCTTTTTATCCGGCCAAGCGTCATCGTCGAACAGGTCGTCCAAGTCTTTCTCAATCCCTTTTCGGTCTTTGTCGGACAAATTCTTTCCATGCCGCGCGGCTATCGTATCCGGCATAAAGCTGTCGGGTCGGCTCTTTGGCGTACGCTGAGCCATGGAGACGACTTTCTGGTCGCGTGTAGCACGATCCTTGTCAGCCGCGGCTTTGGCTTCCTTCATTGCCATCTCGGCGACCTCGTCTTTCGCGGTCTCCAGCCAGGCCCTCATGCGATCTCCGAAAGCAGCAATGTCCTCCCCGACCTCGTCAGCCTCATTCCGAACGTCCTCGTCTGATGCGTTCGTGATAGCTTCGTCGATTTCGTCAGCCAGGCGATCTTGAAAAGTTCTCTTATCGTCCGCCATTGAGCATCTCTTTCATTTCCGGGTGGGCATTGCGCGTCCTTTTGACCCGCTGCACCACCGTGTTGTATTCCCTTTCATTCCAGGCGAGGCCCGTCATGATCTCGGACTTCGATTGCCCCTCCTCTAGAGCCAGGAGGTATAGCTGTACGTCGTCATCACCCTCGAAGAGTGCCATGAAGCCAGCCATGAACTCTTTCTCGAAGAGCTGCCCTTCCTGGTTGCACGACGAGGCGATGTCCTTCGCGGCCTCCATGTCCTTGTCGGTGTTCTTGCGAAACCCGATCTTGGGGCGCTCCGACGCAATGCTCCTCATCACACCGGAGAGAAAGTCGATAAGCGCAACACCTTTGGGCCATTGGCGCGTTCCGGTGATCTCACTCTTCATCACCCTCATGACCGCCTCTTGAAGGACCTCCTCTTCGTCGCCGGCTCGGTTGTTCCGGATGCACCAGTTCCGCGCCTTCTGATGGAGCTTCCTGAGTGCGACATCATCGCGGAAGAGAAGGTCCAGTTCGTCATTGAATTCCTTGAGGGTATGGAACTCTTCGGATGTGTCTTTCGCCATGCCAGTCGCCATCGTCGCTGCTCTTCAACGTTATATGCGCACGAAACGACGTACCGCGGTCAAGAAAATCCAAAAATACAATGAACACTGCGAACGCGAACATTCTTCTGCCGCGCATACACCTTTGAGGGCGCCCACTGCTGGCGTCGAGCAGACAAGAAAAGGATTTGCTGCCATGTCTACCGAACCGATCGAAATCGAAGATCTCCAGGCCGCCCTGAAGGCCGGCCGCAAGCCCCGCGACCACGGACCCTACAATGTCCAGGTCGGCGACCACGACCTGAAGTTCACCGACGCCGTCATCGACGATCCGACGCCCACTGGCCGCCAGATCATCGAGGGGGCCGGCTTCCGTAAGGCCGAGGAACACCTCGTGTTCCAGGTGCTGCGCAACGGTGAACTCGAGGAACTGCGCCTCGAGGAAACCACGGATCTGCGCCCCGGCCAGGTCGAGCGTTTCCTGGTCTTCCCGAGCGCAGAATCCTTCCGCTTCGACATCGATGGCAAACGCCTCGAGTGGGCCCACAAGGTCATCAGCGGGCGCGTGCTTAAGAGGCTGGCCGGGGTCGATCCCGCTAAGTTCGCCGTCTGGCAGGTGATCCCCGGCAAGGATGACATCCTGGTCGGCGACACCGATCTTATCTGCCTTGCGGACGCAGGCTTGGAGCACTTCTTCACCGGCGTGCCCCAGACCACGGAAGGTGGTGCAGCATGAGTCTCCTCCCCCGACAGGATCGCCGCTACCTTGAGGGCCGCGGCATCACCGTTCGCGAGGTCATCGAAGGCGGAAAGAAGGGCGTGGTCCTCACCGGGATCACGCTGCCAGAAGGCAAGTATCAGGTCGCCCAAGCGGATATCCTGATCCTGCTGCCGCCCTCGTATCCCGAGGTCGCCCCCGACATGTTCTTCGCCGTGCCGCATCTGAAGCTCCTTGCCGGCCAGCGTGAGCCCCGCTGCACGCAGGCTCGCCAGGCCTTCGATGGCCAGACTTGGCAGCGCTGGTCTCGGCATAACAACCAGTGGCGTCCCGGCACCGACGGCATCTGGACCATGCTGAAGCGGGTCGAAGTGGCCCTGGAGGTGGCGGCATGAAGCGCAACGACATCACCCTCCACGCCCGTCACCGCGACAAGCTGCAGGCGCTGCTCGCGCATCCCCGTGGGCACGAGGGCGCCGCCTACATGCTGCTCGGCAAAAGCGAGATCGCGCAGGACCCCTGGGACCTCGAGCCGCGGACCCGTTACAACTCCTACGAGGTCATCGCGATCCCGCAGGAGGACCGCGTTGATGCCAGCGGCAAGCACGTCACCTGGAATACCAACTCCTTCGCCCAGCTCTGTCGCCGGGCCAAGGAGGAAGGCCTGGTGCCGGCGATTGTTCATAGTCACCCGGGAGGCTTCGACGGTTTCTCAGACCAAGACGATCGCAACGAGCGCGACCTCTTCACCATGGCCCGGAACCGTAACGGCGAGGGGACACGCCTGGTGAGCGTCGTGCAGGTCGGTGACGGCCTCTACCGGGCGCGGGTCTGGGAAGACGACATGACACCCCGGCCCTGTCATAGCGTGACCGTCATCGGCACTCGGCTCGAGATCCAGTCGACCGACGTGCCGATCCCGTCGGAAATCCTGGCACGGCAGGGATTGGCCTTCGGGCCGGAGGTCAACGGCCTCCTCAAGCAGCTTTCCGTTGCCGTGGTCGGCTGCGGCGGCACCGGAAGCCCGGTGGTCCAGCTTCTTGCTCGCCTCGGCGTGAGGCGCATCGTGGTCATCGACGATGACGTGGTCGAGCACTCTAACCTGAACCGCCTGTATGGCGCGACCCGGAAGGATGCTGACAACGCGGTGCCCAAGGTCGACGTCATGGCACGCGAGGTGACGATGATGAGCCTCGATGTCGACATCCGGTCGATGAACGGCTGGGTGGACGCGCCGCATATCCGTGACGCGCTGAAATCCTGCGACGTCATCTTCGGATGCACGGATGATCACACCGGGCGCCTATACCTGAACCGCGTCGCGCATTTTTACCTAATCCCGGTGATCGATGTCGGGCTGGTTCTGATGCCCCGTGACGATGGTGAGCCCGGCCTCCTCGAGATGGCTGCGCGGGTCAGCGTGCTGTTTCCCACGTCGGCGTGCCACGGCTGCCGCGGCACGGTAGATCGTGTCAGGGCCCGCGACGAGGATCTCCAGCGATCGGACCCCGCCGAATATGAACGGCAGAAGACCGAGGCCTATGTCCGCGGCGGAGGTAATCCCGCCCCGGCCGTCGTAACCTTCACCTCAGAGGCGGCCACCATGGCAGTGAACGAACTTCTTGCCGGTCTCGTAGACTTCCGCAGCAGCGGTGGATGGGCGTGGCAACGCTACCGGAAGCTCGACAAGGGCTTCGAGCGTTCGCAAGCGGCGCAGCCCCAGCCGGACTGCCCGGTCTGCGGCAGTGAGAAATATTGGGGCCTTGGCGACATCGACCCGTTCCTGGATCGTATTGGGTGAGTGGCATGATAATCGACACTCTGCGGAAGAGCCTCGAGCTCTTCCGCCTCATTCCGCGAAACGACCTGATCGCCAGGATAACACCCACACACCCGACGCCGGATCAGATTGTGCCGGGGGAGATGACCATCGTGAGCGATGGCGTCGACAAATGGGCCTGTTTCCACTGCCCCGGTGGGTGCGGCGAGACCATCAAGCTGTCTCTCAGCAAGAACCGGAGGCCCAGATGGACAGCCATGGCAGACTGGTTGAGGCGCCCGACCATCTCGCCCTCGGTCCGGCAGACGAACGAATGCCGGTGTCACTTCTGGATCCGACAAGGGCGAATTGATTGGTGCAAGGATAGTCCTCGTCGTTAGCTTCACAGCAGCGACAGTGCGAAACTGGATTTTGTAAGAAATGGAAGATGGTTCTGAACGGCTGCTTTGCTGAATTACCAGAGTCTTTTGCGCGTATGCAGCGAACTTCCGCTTCCCGCCCTTGGCACCGGAATCTTCCATTTATCCCGGGTATTCCGATGGGTTTCCGCGTGGCGCTGTGTTTTTAATAATGTGCTATTTTCAGCGCTATAGACGCTTTAAAGATGTACTTTTCAAAGAGAACCTCTTGCCTTTTCTTTGAAATAATATGATTTAAGGCGTCATGAACGCTGGAAGATCGAAAAATCTGAAGAAAGTTCTCGACTCAGTGCCCGCGGGATATCTCGTCGATGCCAACTGGCTCACCGCCCATGGCATAGCCTACGAAACCTTTCGCGACTATGTAAAACGGGGCTGGCTCGAACGCGTTCACCGTGGCGTTTTTCGCCGACCTGTTCCCAATCCGCCCGTATCAAACACCGTTGACTGGAAGGCCTGCCTGATGTCGATGCAACATATCATGGGCTATGATATTCATATCGGTGGCAAAACCGCTCTCTCACAACAGGGCTACGACCACTACTTGCGTTTGGGCAACAACGCCCCGGTCTGGATCTATGGCTTCAAAATACCCAACTGGCTCACGAAGCTACCACTCAATGCGCCTATAGAAACGCGCAATACGTCGCTGTTCGCTGACCAGGCACTTGGTGTTACAAATGACGACATAAAATCTGAAAACTCCCTCCCGTGGGACTGGCAACTGCGCATGTCGGCCCCCGAACGGGCGGTCATGGAAGCCATGGACGAATTGCCGGACCATGAGAGTTTTCACAACCTCGACATGGTGTTCGAAGGCTTGACGACACTACGACCTAAGTTGCTCTCAGCGCTCTTGCTGAGCTGCAAGAAAATAAAGGTCAAGCGCCTCTTCTTTGTTTTTGCGGATCGCCACAATCACCCCTGGCGCAAACGACTTGATGCTGACGCCTTCAACCTCGGGACGGGGGATCGAGCATTGGTCGAAGGGGGTCGGATACATCCGCGATATCGCATCATGGTACCCGAAGAGTTCGCCACGACAGGGGCAGAAAATGGCGCGTAGAAATTATGAATCCCAGGTCGCCCTTCTCGTGCGTGTATTGCCTTACGTCGCGAGGGAAGAGATATTCGCGCTCAAGGGCGGGACAGCGATCAACCTCTTCTATCGCGATCTACCGCGACTCTCGGTTGATATCGACCTGACATATCTGCCGATCAAAGAGCGTGAACAGAGCCTCGCCGAGATCAACGAAGCCATGGATCGGATCGCTAAGTCGATCGAAAAGGGTATCAGCGGGGCGAAGGCTCAAAGAATAAAAGGAGGTGGGGGCGGCGCCACCCGCGTGCTTGCGCGTCTGGAAGATGCAGAAGTCAAAATCGAGACCTCGCCTGTCACACGCGGCGTTGTTCATGACCCCGAAACCCGGGCGGTCTCCGACGCCGTAGCAGACGCGTTTGGCTATGCAGAAATGCAGATCGTCTCATTCGAAGATTTGTTCGGCGGTAAGCTCCACGCAGCCGTGGATCGCCAGCATCCACGCGATCTTTATGATGTAAAGCTACTCTACGAACACGAAGGACTGACGGATGATCTGTTCCGGACTTTCCTGATCTACATCGCCAGTTCGGCACGTCCGGCACACGAATTGCTGAATCCCAACCTGATCGCCTTAGATCAACCTTATGTGCGTGAGTTCGAGGGCATGACTAAGTCAGCCGTCGGCCTGGATGACCTACTGACGACGCGCAACCAACTGATTGCGGATATCCAATCTCGCTTCGACAAACCCACCAGACAATTCTTGCTCAGTCTGCAGGATGGCGCGCCGGATTTCGCCGTAATAGATCGACCGCAAGCCGCCAATCTTCCCGCCGTGCGTTGGAAGCTTCTCAATCTGGAGCGCCTGATCCGGGACAACCCGAAAAAGCACGTCGAGCAAAGGGAAGAACTCGAGAAACTCCTAGGTCGCCTCTTCGACTGATTTAAATTCAATGTCCGACCAATTGAAAGCGCGGGGACATTTCCGCGCCGCTTATTGTCACTGTGTATAATGCCAAGAAATTCGAACATCCCATTACGATTCAGGAGGCTCATTCTTCTCCGTTATGGGAGCCGCCTGTCATCAGGTCAAGAATCGTCAATCGGTAGGTAAGCCGTAAGGAACTCAAATTGGGTTGGCTTCAGCGAATTTCCGAATGTACGCGAGAAATGCACGGTCGGGATCTTTGGGTGGTTCCATTCCTGCAGACCAGTCACGCCATTGGCCCTCAATGTAGTAGATGTCATACCCCGGATGGCGCAGACGGGCAGTTTCGTAGGTTTCGGTCTTTAAGGCATCACCTCTTTTTTCTAGCCAGGCCGGACGCGGCTTGATGCTTGGAGCAACAGGTACTTGAACGTGTTCTTCCTGTTCTTGTGCTTTTGCCTTACGTCCAATGGACGAAAATTTTAGAGCACGTTCCGCAGCCCCCTGCCCTTCTCCGTCCTTTTTCCACCAGCGCAATTCGACGTGAGTCACACGGCGCCCGGTCTTTATTGGATCGATCGCCACCATGTAATCCGACAGCGCATTGACTTCAGCAATTGCAGGTTCGATCGCGCGTAGTTTCAAGTTGCTCCAGTTGGTTAGCTTCCCCTTTGGTACACCTAGAATGCCGCGCAGATCATCGACGGAAAACTTCTCGGATGAGCGCCAGCGCAGATTGCCGCGCTTCTGTACGATCTCATACAACGTCAGCGCATATTTCGAACTCAGTGCGAACATGATCTCGCGCTGCAATCGGGCAAAAACTGTCGAATTGGAAATAATTTTGCGCAACCGCGCCGGGATCTCGTATTCAATTAGCCCATCGCTTCGCACTGTTTCCACGTTACCACCCAACAACTGGACCCGTTCGACCGCAGGTTCGCCATCCCATACAACTTCCACTTTCACAATGGCGGACATCAATCGCTCAATAGACTCCCCTACCCTGTCGTTCGAGTTATGCGACCCACGCAGCATGGATTTTTGGATAACATGGCTGACAGGCTTGTCGATGGCATCCCAAGCGTTTTCCAAAAGCTGATTGTAGATCCGCCGATCATTAAGCGTCAGCGGTGTGACCTCAATCACGTCTACAAGCTCACCAGGCTTGACCAGGCTTTCAGAATTTGGCCGTGCGTCCAAAGTGCGGTATGGTTTTTTTGACATGTACTGCCCAACACCTAATTATTACTTTTGTATGGCGTATGATGTAAGCATAGCCATCACTGTTGTCTCGGTCCAGCACCCAATCTGTAATTTTTCGAATCAACATCGAGGCTCGTGTGATTCGAAGGAAGGCTCACAAAACCCAATAAAACAAGGGTTTTTCGAATCACCTGATCCGTCCCCAAAAGTAGGATTTACGCCCGTCCCGAAATGTAAGCTTTAACCATCCGAAACGTAAGGCAAAGCACCCCAATCTGTAAGGATTTGCGCCCGATATGTAAGGGAAACATAAGACAAAGCATTGATTTTAAATCAATAACACTCGTATGAACATTTGAATCCAAGAATCTTGAACAAGATTGTTTTTTATATTTTGTTTTTTGGGGATTGGTACCAGGCAACATCGTCAGACATCAACTTCACCCGTATTAGATATTCTGAGTTAGAATGTTGTTACTAATGACCTCCGGTTACCCCCAATTTCCGCTCCTGTGGCCTTTGCCTTCGAATTTCCCATTTTTTACGTGATCTGCCTCAAAAACCACACTTGAGCCGATTCACCATTCCGGGCATGATTCACGAAAGGCAGATTTCTACAGGACAAAACCTATGACCACCTCCCCCTTGCCCCCTGTTGGGCTGGAAGAGATTGAGCAACTATCTGATCGTGCAAGTACCGTGATGGAGCGATTGCGCGATCGAGTATTCTCCCCCGACACTGAGAAAACGCTAAACCTAAATTTTAATGTTCGCTCCGCTGCCGAGATGGTAGGTCGATCAGAGAAGTTAATCCGTGATGCTGAAGCGGACGGCCGCTTGCCTGAGCCGGAAAAAGACCCAGTCACTGGAAGAAGGACCGGGTACTCACTGTCTGACATAAACCGGATGCGGGAAGTGTTCGGTACACTACCTCATCGTGCAACAGATGATCCAACACTGGTTTTGTCAGTTCAGTCATTCAAAGGTGGCGTTGGAAAGTCGACAGTAACGACCCATCTTGCCCAGTTCCTTGCGCTTAAAGGCTATAGAGTTTGCGTTATCGATTGCGACAGCCAAGCTTCAACGACTTCGATCTTTGGCCTGAATCCTGACATTGATGTGGATGAGACTGAAGATACGCTTTACCCATTCTTTCAGCATGGTGGGCCGCAGACGCTTCATTATGCTTTACGCGCTACGTATTGGCCTGGCATTGCGCTCATCCCTGCAAACCTCGGTCTCTATGACGCTGAGTATGAATTCGCAGCTCGGATGGCCAGGGATCAAGTTTTTGTGTTGGACCGTTTGCGAGATGGGATCAGCACCATAGCCGATCAATTCGACGTAATCCTTCTAGACCCGCCGCCTGCGCTGGGAATGATTTCTCTTTCAGTGCTTCGAGCAGCAAACGCGATGGTGATCCCTGCCCCGCCGAATAATATCGACTTTGGATCTACTGCCCATTTTTTGAAGATGATGGGCGCAACGTTGAATGAACTAGCTCAACATGGCGGAGCTCGTGATTATTCATTCGTCAAGATTCTGGCCACCAAGATGAACGACAACAAATCTGCGCATGCAGCCATCAAACGAATGATGGACGCGGTTTTTCCCCAAGACATGATGGCCAGTGTTCTGAAAGACAGCGCCGAGATTGATAACGCCACAGCGAACTTGGGCACGGTGTACGAGATTACGGGACCAGCAGCTCGTACAGAAACCCACAAACGCTGTCGGGCATATCTGGACGCGGTGGGACGCGAGGTTGAAGTTTTGATGCGCAAAACCTGGCCCAGTCACCATACTGCATTGCGCAAGGAGGGAGTGTTATGAGCAAGAAACATGACGCAATTTTCGATGACGTACTAAGCGGTCTCGATAGCGGCCCTGCCCCCAAAGCCGAACGCGCTGGCGCTCGCTTTCTAAACCGCTCTAACAGAGTTGCGGAACGGATGTCGGGGGATATCGAGGAGAAGTCCCTGAGGTGGGTTGATCCCGGAGAATGCCGTATGTGGGAGCGACATAACCGGGCGTATGACCTACTATCGGAGGACAACTGTCGAGATTTGATTGACGGAATCCGCAGTCAGGGTCGGCAAGAGTTTCCAGCTATCGTGCGCAAGACAAGCGATCCAAAGCAGCCGTATGAAGTGATTTGCGGTGCACGGCGGCATTTTGCAATCAACTGGCTACGCGCAAATAACTATCCACAGTTTCGCTACTTGGTGGATGTTCGAGAGTTGACCGATGAAGAAGCTTTTCGATTGGGCGATATCGAGAACCGCGACAGAGAAGATATCTCCGACTATGAGCGTGCTCGTGACTATGCAGACGCTGTGACTCGTTACTACGGTGGTAAGCAAAAGGCGATGGCCGTACGGCTAGAGGTCAGTGAGGCTTGGCTTTCACGTTACCTGCAACTGGCCAAGTTGCCGAAGGAGATCGTTGAGGCATTCCCTTCGATCCGAGAGATCAAAGAACTGCACGCCCGTACGCTAAAGCCGTTTCTGGGTCGGCCCGAGGATCGTGAGAAACTGTTAGAAACTGCGAGGCAGATGGCAACGGATGGGGTCAGCCGTGACGGCGTGCAGGTCATGAATGTCTTCAAGGCAGCGTTGAAACCTCCTGCTTCGACAAAAGCAGATCCAGTGACTCTTCAATCGTCACCCGAAAAGCCTGCGATGACATACAAGCGCAAAGGCAAAAAGATCGTGTTGGAGTTTCCGACCGACGTACGCAAAGATGAACTGCAAGAGGTCTTTTCGATCTTCTTGGACAGGCATTTCGACACAGATCGAGACTGATCTACTGAAGCGAAGCTGGAAATTGCCAATTGGCAATTTCCCTGCAATGTCGGTCTTTCGAAAAAATTGCCAATTGGCAATTTTGGTAATCCCCTCACTCAGAGGTCGTTTTAACCACTCGAACTGGCTGCATATCTGCCGGCGCAACCGAAACATTTACTTCAGCCATTGAAGAGGCTTTCATCCGCGACAAGTCCAATAGCTGAAGATTGGAATTTGATCTGCGTAACTTGAATGGAATCCAGATGAGCGATCACGCTTCAGAAACGAATCCAACTAACGCGCAATCGAATTCTTGCCAGCGAATATTCGGGTTCGGAGCTGTTGGCTGGGAGTAGGGCGTCCTTATGGTGCGAGTTGGTTTTTGGCGAACGGTTACCCCAATAAGTCCGTCGCCGGGTTTTCGGCGATATCGACGTCGTCATAGTACTTCTGCGCTTGGGCCATGGAGCGGTGCAAAGACAGGCGCATGGCGGCTTGGATTGGGGCGCCGTCCAGTGCGGCTTGGGTTAGGAACCCAGAACGCAGACCGTGCGGCGAGGCGAAGTCCTCCGGCAACCCTGCCAACTGGAGGCGATGTTTGACGATCTGATAGATAGCGTCCGGCGAAAGCTGACGTTTCAGCACACGATCCGCTTTTGAGACTGGTCTCAACAGTGGCCCGTTCTTAATCTGTCCAACCTCGATCCAATGGACCAGCGCCTGGGCCGCGCGGCCTTTCAGCACCAGCCTCGGCGTTTCTCCTTTGGTTGTCATCTTGGTTTCCAGCAGCGAGATCCAGACCAGGCCTTCTTTTTCAAACGCCTTCAGCGAGACGTCTTCAAACATCAACCCGGTGATCTCCGAGCGCCGTCTACCACCAGAAGCCCAGCCCAGCATCAGGATCGCCCGGTCGCGGCAATCCCGGCGCGACCCTTGGCAGGTGGACAGCAACTGCTCCAGCACATCGCGGGTGATCGGATGCGCTGATTTTGGGGCAGGGGGGCGGGCGGCGGCCCGGCGGGCCTTGGCGCGGGCCTGTTTCACCTGGGGCGCCTCAAACGGGCTGGCGAGGTTCTTCATCCGGTGAAAGGCCAGCCAGGAGGCGATGCGCCGGTCCAGGGTCGACGGGGCAGGGCAGGTCAGCACCTTGCGCAGCCCCTGCGCGATCAAAACGTCCGCTGTTTTGCGCGCGCGGTCCTCGGGTGCCGCGCCGCTGAGATCGCGGGCATGATCGAGAATGAAGGCCAGCGCCGTGGCCTCAGACTCGGGCCAGCGCAGCGGCAACTCAAACCGCGCAGCTTTCCACGCGCTCACATAGAGCAGGTCCCGCTCATAGGCGCGCAGTGTGTTGGCCGGGGTGCCGCGCACGTATAGGTCGGTGAGGGCGTCGTGATCCTCTTCTGAGAGGGCAGGGGAGGGGCTGGGCAGATAGGGCTTTGGCGCTGTCATGAGCGGCATTCTGCGCTGGTTTTGTGGAGAAATCAATTAAACATGATAAGGGATACTTATCATGTGTAATTGATACGCAAAGGGCTCGCCACACATACACGCGAAAATGCAAAATATTAATCATTAACATGGTTTATCATCGAAAAAAAAGAGCTATATGGCACGTCGCATGCTTAGGGTCGGGTGTGGGATGTGTGCAGGTGGTTCTGTCGCAAACTTCACCCCTACCTGTCAGTTTGAGTGCATTTCTGATAGCGCACACTAGAACACGACAGGAGCAAACCGTGACGATCTCATTTAAGGGCGCGCATTTTCCGAAAGACGTGATCCTGCACGCGGTTTTCTTCTACTTGCGCTACGGTGTTTCATACCGGGATCTGGAAGAAATTATGGCGGAACGTGGCGTTGATCTGGATCACGCAACGCTGAACCGCTGGGTTAGTCGATATGCAGGCCTCATTTCTGAAGCAGCGCGGTATAGAAAGCGTCCCGCAGACCGTTCGGGCGCATGGATGAAACCTATGTGAAAGTGAAAGGCGAATGGGTTTACCTTTACCGAGCGATCGACAAGCACGGCAAAACACTAGATTTCATGTTATCCAAGCGCTGGAACAAGGCCGCTGCCACGAGGTTCTTCGCCCGCGCACTCGAGGTGGACGGATTGCCACGCAAAATCGTCATCTACAAAAGTGGTGCCAACACTGCTGGTATCAATGCCATAAACAAGATGCTCAAGAGCTTTGGTTGTCCCATCCCGATTGAAATGGTCAGGCGGAAATACCTCAATAACATCATTGAACAGGAGCACCGTTTCATCAAACGAAGGATCAGACCCATGCTGGGATTCAAGTCTTTCGTTTCAGCCGCATCTGTCCTGGCAGGCATAGAACTGGTTAACATGATCCGCAAAGGTCAATTCACGCCCGGAATCCGTCCGTTTCAGCAGTTCGCCCAACTGGCAGAGTGAACCGCTCTCTAACTCTTCTGATGCTCTGCCATCCAAAAAGATTGCGACAGAACCAGCTAAACTTTGCTTAAGGCTTAGGGAAAGTGCGGGTTCTCAAGTCGGGTCGGAAAAATCAATATTGTGCTCTCTCAGCCGTTCATTGTTGGCTGCAACAATCCAGCCATTTAGGCTTGTCTTTTCTCTTTCCAAGCTTCTTTATTGAGAGTCGAAGACTTGGGAGCATGTTTGGAAAGTTGCTTTGTTGGTAATGAGCCCCGAGGCTTCCGCAGCTTTGGCGCTGCTTTATGTCCTACAAAGGTTTGACATAGCCGATATTCGCGTCGCAATTATCGGCAGAGAAACGGCTAAGGCGTTTCATCGTGGTTTTACGAGACAATTCAAGGTGATTGACCAATGCCTTACATGCCACATCTCGATTGCCGGACAAGATTGCTCGGTAAACGGTTTCATGTTCTTGGGCAAACAGGTTTTCAGGGTGATAGCGCGGGTAGTAATAGCTGTTGAATACGTGAACCAATCTACATTTGCGTAGAATTTGCATAAGAAAACTGTTGCCGCAGAATCCAAGAACGTGATCATGCAGGTCTGCTTCCAGCTCTTCGAGTTGTTCCGAGGAGTAAGCAGTGGTTTGAGCTCCTGCAGCCAGTATCCGATCGAGACAAGCCTCGACAAAAGCTATTTCGATCCGGTCAAACCCTTCGGACAATGCATGCGGTTCAAGCAGTTTGCGAACCGCGAATTGTTCGGCGATTGTGTCTTTGTCGAAACGGTTAAGAATCCATTTCTGGCCTTCCAGTCGCACGATGTTATCGGCGATCAGGCGGAACTGAATATCGTTTAGAACGGTTCTGCTAATGTCGTGTTGTTCTGCCAGATTTGACGGAACAATTCTGAATTCCCCTGTACTTGCCACGGCAAGAAGCTCGGACTTGATGTCGTCGTAACGCTCCATCCACTTTTTTTCGCGCTTGAGTTTCCCGATTTTGGCAAGCGGTTGCTTGTGGGTCGACGTTGGCGTTTGTGGATTTAGTGAGTTGCCCGCGCTGATGACGAAAAAGCCGCGTTTGCCGGGGCGTATCTGAACGTGACCATCACCGCGCAGCTCATTCAAGGCGTTGCGCGCGGTCTGGCGGCTAACTTCGAAATGATTAGCAACAACAGACTCTGTCAGACGCGTTCCGTCCGCAATCTCACCGGCCGCAATCGCTTCGTTCAGTCGATCACGAATTTGGGCGTACATCGGGCCAGAGTTGGTTTCTGCCAAGTTGGTCTCCCATTTTTTATCAAGATTGGCGTGTCTTTATGCTTGGGCTTAGTCAAGAAAAATCCAGGGTTTCATATTGCTTGAAAATACAACTTTTGTATGCAAAAGTCAAAAAAGAAGGCCAGCGTCTCGCTCAAAAGACGCGGCGCTACGGAGGAGGAAACAGATGAAACATCCCAATGTTAAAAGCTTGATTTTGGCGGCAGCCCTTGCCGTGGGTGGTGCCACGCACGCGGCGGCCGAGGACCTGACGATCATGTCGTCTATGCCGTCGCTCCAATTCCCGTTCTTTGTCCACATGCAAAGCAGCATCAATGACGAGGCCGAGAAAATCGGAAATATCTCGATCATCGAGGCGGACGGGCGCAATGAATCGCCCAAGCAGGTGGCTGATGTCGAAAACGCCATCGTGCAGGGTGTGGATGGGATCATCATCAGCCCCAATGACGTGAACGCTTTGGCGACAGCCATCGAGGATGCAGTGAACGAAGGTATTCCAGTCGTCACCATCGACCGCCGTGTCGATAATGTCGATGGGTTGCTGGCTCATGTGGGTGCGGACAATGTGGCAGGCGGCGAAGCGCAGGGACAGTGGGTTGTCGAACAGTTCCCCGATGGCGCGCGGGTGGTGAACCTTCAGGGCCAGCCGGGTGCCAGCCCGGCGATTGACCGCAATCAGGGGCTGCACAATGTGTTGGACCCGTTGAGCGACAAATATGAGATCGTCGCCGAACAGACTGCCAATTGGAGCCGGGATCAGGGCCTGAGCGTAACAAACGCGATCCTGACCGGCCTGTCGGAAATGCCCGATGTCATCGTTGCCGCCAATGACGAGATGGGCCTGGGCGCGCTGGAAGCGTTGCGGTCGATCGGAGCAGAAGATCAGGTCAAGATCATCGCCTTTGATGCGGGCCCCGAGGCGCTCTTGGCGGTGCGTGAAGGTGGGCTGGCCGGTGCGGTCGACCAGTTCCCGGGGCTGCAATCGCGCACGGCCGTGCAGATCGTCAATGCCTTTGTAACCGACGGCACACGCCCGAAAGAACAGGTGAACCTGATCATCCCTCGCATGATCAGTGCTGACAACCTGGAAGAAGCCGAACGTTACGGCGAAATCAAGTAATGCACAGACCGGATGCGGGCATCGTCGCCCGCATCCGGTCGTCAACTGACAAGGTGCGGATCGTGGCAGACCCGATACTTAGGATTTCTAACCTTACCAAAACCTTCCCCGGTGTGACCGCTCTGGATGGTGTGTCGCTGGAGGTTGGACGGGCCGAGGTCCACGCCCTGCTTGGGGAAAACGGAGCTGGAAAATCCACCCTGTTGAAGATCCTCAGCGGTGCCCAACCCGCCGACAGCGGTGAAATCGCGCTGTTCGGGACGCCCTTGCAGGTTGAGACCCCGCTGGAGGCACGCCAAGCCGGGATCGTCACGATCTATCAGGAATTCAGCCTGATCCCACCGCTCTCAGTTGCGGAAAACATCTTTCTGGGGCGCGAACCACGGGGCACCTTCGGCATTCGTCATGGTCAGATGCATCGCGATGCCAAACAGGCGCTGGACAGAATCGGCTTGAATATATCACCCTCGCGCCTGGTCAGCAGCCTCAGCGTGGCCGAGCAACAGATGGTCGAAATCGCCCGCGCTTTGTCGTTTGATTCCAAGCTGATCATCATGGACGAACCGACCGCCGCGCTCAGCGGGTCCGAGGTGGATCGCCTATTGGACATCGTTCTGGAACTGAAGCGCCAGAACATCAGCGTCATCTATGTCACGCACCGTCTGGGCGAAGTGTTTCGCATTTGCGATCGCTATTCGGTGCTGCGCGACGGGCAGCTTGTCGATATAGGCAACGTCGCGGACACCGACGAGGACGGGTTGATTCATTCCATGGTCGGACGCGAGTTTTCGCATATTTTCGCCAAACGCGCCGCCGCAACAGGCGGAAAGATTGCGCTGGAGGCACGCGACCTGACCAGCATTCCCAATCTGCGCGATCCCAATGCCACGATGGTGCACAGCGTATCCCTAAAGGCCAAATACGGCGAAATCCTTGGGGTGGCCGGGCTGGTAGGGGCGGGGCGGACGGAAACGGTGCTCATGTTGTTTGGCGCGGATGGGCGCCAATCCGGTGAAATCCTTGTGGATGGTCAGCCGGTCGAGATCGACACCCCCCGGCAAGCCATCAATGCGGGCTTGGGCTTGGTGACGGAAGACCGAAAGAAACAGGGCTGTTTTCTGGATCTGCCGGTCGATCAGAATATCTCGGTCGCCTCGCTGATGGAATTGTCCCGCGGCCTAGGTCGCCTTGATCTGGGTGCGGAAAACCGGTTGTTCGAAGAAAGCCGGGACAAGCTGGACATCAAAGTCTCGGGCGCGCGGCAGGCGATTGGCAAACTGTCCGGCGGCAATCAGCAAAAGGCCCTGATCGCCCGCTGGCTGGCCAAGGCCCCAAAAATCCTGATCGTAGATGAGCCGACCCGCGGGATTGATGTGCGATCCAAGGCGCAGGTGCATGACATTCTGTTCGACCTTGCCGATCGGGGCACGGCGGTTATCGTGATTTCCTCGGAACTGCCGGAAATCCTGACCGTCTCGGACCGGATTCTGACCATGTCTGAGGGCCGGATCACCGGTGAGTTCCGGCGCGAGAATGCGACCGAAGAAACCCTGATGCAAAGCATGACGCCCGTGCAGACCCTGCCGGGTGAGCCCCCAAATTCCGCAGGAGCCCGGCCATGAGCGACAACACCAGACAAGGAGAGACCGGTGCAAAGGCGGCCGTTCAGCAGGAAACGCAGGCCCGGCCGATTGACTGGGCGGGTGTGCTGGCGAAACTGGCCCCGCTGATCTTTCTGGTGCTGCTGGTGATCGTCTTTACCTCGTACAATGAGCGGTTCCTGTCGACCCGGAACATCCTGAACATCCTGACCGAAGTGTCCATTTTTGGCCTGCTGGCCATTGGTATGACCTTCGTGATCCTGACCGCCGGGATCGACCTGTCGGTCGGCTCGACCCTGGCCGCCGCGGGGATTGTCGGCGCGGCGCTTGTGACCGGAGGGCAAACGGAATCCTTTTCCCTCGGCGGCGGAGATCAGGAGGCGCTGTGGTGGTTCTGGGCTTTTTCGGCGGCCATCATTGTCGGAACGCTTGCGGGGCTGTTGCAAGGGGTCACGACCACCGTTTTCAACGTGCCGCCCTTTGTTGTGACATTGGGCGGCATGTCGTTGTTCCGGGGAATTACCCTGTTGGTGGGCGATGGCGGACCGATCAGCGGCTTTGACGCAGGATATCGCTGGTGGGGTAGGGGCGATATTGCCGGCGTTCCCGTTCCAGTGATCCTGTTCGTCAGCGGCACGATTCTGGCGTGGTATGTCCTGAATTACACCCGCTATGGGCGCAGTATCTACGCCGTGGGCGCAAACCCCGAGGCGGCGCGGTTGTCTGGAATCAACGTCAAGTTCGTCATCGCGAGTGTCTACACGATCACCGGCTTTTGCGCCGGGCTGGCCGGATTTGTCCTGTCCGCGCGCCTGAACTCGGCCGAAGCCGTGGCGGGCGTCGGCTTCGAACTGCGCGTGATCGCCTCGGTAGTCATCGGCGGCACAAGTTTGTTTGGCGGCATCGGCTCGGTTCTGGGGACGGCGGCGGGGGCGTTGCTGATCGGGGTTTTGCTCAACGGGCTGGTGATGCTGAACGTCAAACCGTTCTGGCAGCAGATCGTGATCGGCATCATCATCGTCGCCGCCGTTGCCTTTGACACATACATCAAATCGCGCAGCCGCAGCAGCTGATCGCGCCAACCGGAAAGCCAGAGAAGCATGAAGTTCAAAACAGACCTTGTCGGCGTGATCGGTAAACCGGTTTGGGACAATCCCAGCGAACCGATGGTGCAGGCGGCCTTTGACCATCACGGCCTGCCGTGGCGCTATCTGACGCTGGAGGTCGATGAACACGGGCTGGCCGCTGCGGTTCAGGGGCTGCGCGCCATGGGGTTTGCTGGGTTCAACTGCACCATGCCGCACAAGATCGCCGTGATGGATTATCTGGACGAAATTGCTCCGTCTGCATCGTTGATCGGTGCGGTCAACTGCGTTGTGCGCAAGGGGGATCGCCTGATTGGCGAAAACACCGACGGGCGCGGTTTGGTTCGGGCGTTGCAGGATGTGGTGTCACCGCAGGGGCTGAAGGTTACGATGCTGGGCGCAGGCGGCGCAGCCCGTGCCATCGCGGTGGAACTGGCCTTGGCCGGTGTGCGGCACTTGACGGTCGTGAACCGGGACACAGCGCGGGGGCAGGACCTGCTGGCCCGGGTGCAATCCGATGAACTGACCGCACAGACCAAGGGGTTCACTGCCGAATTCAGACCGCTGAACAGCGCCATCCAACTGGACACGGACACGGATGTTTTCGTCAATGCCACCTCGATTGGCATGTACCCGGATGCCGTGGCGCTTGTTCCGCTTGATTTCGACAGCCTTCCGTCCTCGGCGCTGGTGATTGATGTTGTGCCCAATCCGCCGCAGACGCCTTTGCTGAAACGCGCCGCAGACCTTGGGTGCCGCACCATCGACGGGCTGGACATGCTGATCGAACAGGGGCGCTATGGCATCGAGCTTTGGACCGGTGTCAGTCCCGACAAGGCCCCCATGCGGGACCGCTTGGAACAGGTTCTGTAACGGCTATCCCAAACTATTCAACGTTACGATTTCGAGCAGGAGAAAAACATGTCGGAACAGCTAACGGTCGTCGCGCATATCCGGGCCATTGACGGTCAGATTGAAGAAACCAGGTCTATCCTGATGGGTCTGTTAGAACCGACCCGTCAGGAATCGGGGTGCATTGAATATTGGTTGCATCAGGACAACGAGGATCCGGCCGAATTTCTATATTATGAAAACTGGGCCAGCCGCGCCGAGTGGGACAAGCATAACGTTTCGCCGCATCTTGTGGCGCTGACCGATGCCAGGGACTCGGTGTTCGAACTTCACAAACTGCGCCTCATGTCGATGATCTCAACCCCCGAGTCCAGCCGGTGATCTGCTGACCCGGCGCTTTGATTGCGTCCGGATCGGCAGGCAAAATACCAGATACCGCGAGAAATCTGTTGTCAATGCAAGACCATAGAAACCCAAATTTGAAACCTTTCAATTAAATTTGAAACGTTTTAAAATATGATTCTGCTTTGGGAGGGGCTGATGAAGAATCCAACGATCGTCGATATTGCACGTCATGCCTCTGTTTCGATCGGCACAGCTTCTAACGTATTAAATCGGCGCCCCGTTGTTTCCAAAGCTCTGGTCGAGCGGGTCGAAGCCGCCGCAGCCGAGCTTGGCTACAACCGCAATACGCTGGCCGCCAGTCTACGCAGCAGCCGAACCGGTGTTATCGCCTTTGTTGTGCCCAACATCGAAAACGCGTTCTTTTCCGAAGTGCTGCAGGAAATCGAAAACCTTGCGCTGGACAGCGAGAAAAGCGTCATGTTCATGACCACCGGCGAAGACGAAGCGCGTACCCGGCGGCATCTTCAGGCGATCATTTCGCGGCGTGTGGACGGGTTGATTATCGTACCCGCTTTCGACTATCAGCCCGCCCTGACCGAGCTTGAGCGGTATGGCATTCCCATCGTTGTTGCAGACCGGATTTCGCAGAAAAACCCGTTCCCGTCGGTTTCGGTCGATCACTATGGCGCTGGTTATCTTGCCGGTCGGCATCTGTTGGAAATCGGAGCGCAGGATATCGTCTATTTCGGACATGCGCGTCCGGATTTCTGGATCCTGAACCAGCGGAAAGACGGGTTTCATGCCGCATTGGCCGATCAATCTGCGCATGTGTCGATCAGATCATTCAATCTATCGCTGGATGTGTCCGAAGGGAAAGAGCAGGCACTGGCCGCGTTGAACACGCTGGCACAACCACCGCAGGCGATTTTTGCGGCCTCGAACCTTGCTTCGAAAAGCGTGCTGCCGACGCTGCAGTCAAAGGGTTGGTCGATCCCTGGCGATATCCGCTTTCTGGCGATGGATGATTTTGAGGCTCTGACGATGGTGCAGCCTGGTATTTCGGTCGTCAGTCAACCTGCGGCACAGATTGCAGGTCAGGCCTGGCAAAAGCTCATGTCGCTGATCGACGGAGAGGATGTAGGCGAAAACGCACTTTTGCCGCCGGAACTGATCGTGCGGGGCTCAACACCCAAGATAGAGTCGGAGGCACAGAAATGACCGTTCTGACTCAGCGCCTGCCTGAGGGTCTGCGCCCCAGCGCGCGGCAATTGATCGTTGCTGGCCTGGTTCTGGCCGTTTTTGTCGCCCTGACCTTTCTGTCTCCGAACTTCCTGTCCAAAAACAACCTTCTGAACATCCTCAGCCAAACCGCGATCCTGTCTTGCCTGGCAGCGGGCATGGCCGTGGTGCTGATCGGCGGCGGGATTGACTTGTCACTGCCTTTCAACGCCGCGCTCAGCGCGGTGCTCGGGGCGATGTATATGCGCGCGACCGGTGATCCGATCGGTGGCATGGCCATCATGATCCTGAGCGGTATCGGAATCGGTGCCTTCAACGGTTTGGCTGTCGGCGTGCTGGGTATGATCCCGTTCGTGGTGACGTTGGCGATGATGACCGTCACAAACGGGGTCGCGGTCTGGCTGACCAATTCGCTGAGCATTTCGCAGATCCCCGATGCGTTTGTTGACCCGTTCTTTACCCGGTACGCGGGTTTGCCGCTGAATGTGCATATCGCAATTGTCGTATCGCTGGTCGCCGCGTTTGTGATCGGACGCACGATCTTTGGCAGCCGTCTCTATGCGGTTGGCATCAATGCTGATGCGGCGCGGGTGGCGGGGATCAATGTGGGCCGGGTTCTGATGCTCAGCTACGTGATGGCAGGAGTCCTGGCCGGGATCGCGGCAATCATGATGACAGGACGGCTCGCTTCAGCCTCGGCAAATCTAGCCAGCCCTATATTGGTGCTGGATGTCATCAGCGCCTGCATCGTCGGCGGCATCAGCATCTATGGCGGGCAAGGCCGTGTTCTGGGGGCCGTCTTCGGTGCATTTTTCATGACGCTTCTGAACAATGTTCTGAACGCATTGGAGGTTTCGCTGTTTGTCAACCAGATCGCGCGCGGGGGCATCATCGTGGCCTTCATCGCATTCGACCAGATGGCAGCGAGGGCCAGGGCATGACCAAGAAAACGCCCACACTTGCAGTACACGGCATCGGCAAACGCTTTCCCGGCGTCGTCGCGCTGGATCATGTGGATTTTCATGTCAATCAGGGGGAATGCGTCGCCCTGATGGGGGCAAACGGCGCGGGCAAATCAACGCTGATGAACATCCTTGGTGGTGTGTTCGCCCCCACGGACGGGGAAATCCTGCTGGACGGTCGGCAGGTTCAGTTCCCGTCGCCGGCCGCCTCGATCCAGCACGGCATTGCATTTGTCTCGCAAGAGCTAAATTCGCTGCCCACGATGAGCGTGGCCGAGAACATCTTTGCCGACGGGATGCCTTTGAAGACATTCGGTCTGGTGGATTTCGCGGCAGCCGAGTCACAGGCGGCAAAACTGCTGGCTCCTCTGGGCTTTACCGGTGATCCGCGCACGCCGATGTCCCGGCTCAGCACCGGCGACCGGCAATTGGTCGAGATCGCCCGTGCCCTTCATCGAAACCCCCGGGTGCTGATCTTTGACGAACCCACATCCTCGCTGTCGCGCAGTGAAAGGGAACGCCTGTTCGATGTGGTTCAGACGATCCGAAAGGACGGCGTCGCCGTGATCTATATCACGCATTTCATGGAAGAGATTTTCCGCGTCTGCGACCGGGTCTGCGTGCTGCGAAACGGGCGTACCGTGTACGAATCCGCCATCGCCGACACCAATCAGGCCGAAATAGTCCTGCAGATGATGGGCGAGGTGGGCAACGAGGACCGCATCACTCCGTTTGACCGGGCGTTTTCCGCACCCCGGCTGACCGTTCGAGCGCTTGAGCGGGGCCATGTCCTGAACGACATCCGCTTCGAGTTGAAAGCCGGTGAGATTCTAGGGCTTTGGGGCCTGCTCGGGTCGGGCCGGACGGAGGTGCTACGCGGCATGACCGGGCTGGACAGTTGCGACACGGCAGACATGCGGTGGCACAACGAGGATGGCAGCGCCAATGACATAACGCCCGTCGGCCTGCGCCGTCGCGTCGGCTTTGTGACCGAAGACCGCCGGGGCGAAGGCCTGTTGCTGCCCCGCGATGTGGCGGACAACGTGGCTTTGCCGAACCTTCCATCCATCAGCGCGTCGACGGGTGTTGTCAGCCGGGCGCGCCGCAATGCGTTGGCCCGCACGATGGTGGATCGGTTGAGCATTGTGGTGAACGGCATTTCCCAACGCGTTGGGACGCTGAGTGGGGGCAATCAGCAAAAGGTTGTCTTTGCCCGCTGGCTGGCACAAAACCCCGAGGTTTTTCTGTTGGATGAACCGACGCGCGGGCTGGACGTCAACGCGAAGACCGAAATCCTGCACCTGATCCACGAATTGTCCGAGAAGGGCACGTCGGTTCTGATCGTCAGCTCGGAACTGGAAGAGCTGATGCGCGTCTGCGACCGGTACCTTGTGATATCGCAGGGCCGTATCACACATGAATTGCTGGGAACAACGGATCGGGCGACCTTGCTTGAAGCCGTGTCCGACACACACCAGCCAGCGGAGGCTCGTCATGTCGTCAATGGCTGATCCAGTATCGCAGTCTTCCCTGAACCGGGTCGCCCGCAATCAGGGCTTCGTGCTGGTTCTGATCGCCATCTATTGTGGCTTCTCGATTATGGCCCCCAGCTTTTTCGGGCTGTCGAACTTCGCCGGGATCCTGAACGCCATCGCGCCCAACCTGATTATTGCCGCTGGCATGGCTTTTGTCGTGATCGGCGGACAACTGGATATCTCTGTCGGCTCCACCGCCTATGTCGCGTCTGCGATCGTTGCGATCACCACCAGCCAGTACGGGCTTTCTCTGACTGCCGGAGTGCTGCTGGCTCTTGGGGCGGGCGTATGCCTTGGCATCGTGAATGCGCTGATCGTCGTGGGGCTGCGGGTCAATGCGCTGGTGGCTACTCTGGGCACCATGATTTCATTCCGGGGCATTGGCCTGCTGATGACGGATGGCGGGCTGGTCAACCTGACGGCCCAGACGCGCGAGGTGGGTCAGGCCAGCATCTCGCTGCCGGTGCCCGGCGCGCCGGAAGGGGTCCTGATTTACCTCACGACGCTGCTGGCCATCGTCGTTCTGGTTCTGGTGCACCTGCTGCATCAGCGGACAAATTTCGGACGGCAGATTACCGCAATCGGCAACAGCGATGAAACCGCGCGCCGCTTGGGTATTCCCGTCGCAAAACGCCTGTTCGCCGCGTTTGTCCTGTCCGGCTTTCTCGGTGCACTGGGGGGCGTCGTGTTCACGATGAAGGTGGGCGTCAATACCGCAAAGATCGGTGAAGGGATGGAGTTCATTGCCATCGCCATCATCGTCATCGGCGGCGTCAGCCTGTTTGGCGGGCGCGGCCATATTCTGCGCGCCGTGTTCCTGGGTGCCCTTGCGTTTCAGATGATCCGCAGTGGTCTGCAACATTCCGATGCATCACCCTATTCATTCCGACTGGTCGAAGGGGTCATCATCTTTTTGGCCATGTATGTGGACGCTTTGAAGCGAAACGACTGATCTGAAGGAATTAAACAGCAACTGTAAACTAAAGTGGAGGAAAAAATGAAACGTTTCAAACTAGCATCACTGGCCGGGGTTCTGGCCGCTGTTGGTCTGGCTGCGCCGCTGGCGGCCGAGTCCTACACCATCGGTTTGTCCTGGGATGCCCGCGAAAGCGCGCTGAACCAGGCGTGGGAGGACTATATGAAGGCCGAAACGGCCCGTATCAGCGAAGCCGAAGGCGTCGAATTCGAGTGGGTGGTCAACATGGCCAACAATGACAGTTCGCGTCAGGCCGCCAATATCGAGGACCTCATCAACCGCGATGTCGACATCATCATCTCGCGCGCTTTGGATGCTGCTGCCATCGGCAGCTCAATCCGTCGAGCCGAAGCGGCGGGAACGCCCTTTGTCACTTTTGACCGCGCGTCCTCGGGCCGTCAACCGACAGCTCATGCAGGCGGCGACAGCGGGTATCAGGCGCGCGTTGCGGCAGCCGAGCTGATTAGAATTTTCGAAGAAAAAGATGTGCATGGCAAATGCATCGAAGTTCTGGGCTCGCTTGCCGATATCAACGCCATTAACCGCAGAGACGAATTCGCAGCCGCGGCGGCCAGCAGCGACCGTCTGGAAATTGTGGCGCAGATCCCGTCGGAATGGGACCCGAACAAAGTCCTTGCGGGCTTGAACGATGCTCTGCCCGCACATCCCGAAGCGAACTGTCTGCTGCTGGGAAGCGACTGGGCGATCACATCGGTTCAGGCCGCTCTGGAAGCTGTCGACAAATGGCACCCGACCGGCCACGAGAAACACATGTGGATCGCGTCGAATGACCTGCTGACCGCTGCGGTTGGCGCAATGGAAGAAGGCTATATCGACGCTGCTGTCACCTGGGACGCGGAAGCCCATGCCAAAGAAGCAGTACGCGTTATGATGGCTATTCTGCGCGATCAGGATCCCGGTTGCGGTGAAAATGGTTGCCTGGCCAAGGGCACGCTTGCGACGCCTGAAAATGTTGGTGAAATGCAGGATTACTGGGCCAGAAACTACTAAGCAAAAGACCTTCCCGGGCGGACATCTAACCGCCCGGGTCTCAATTCTATCGGAGAGTTCAATGCAGGATTTGGCAGGAAAAGTCGCCCTTATCACCGGGGCAAGTTCAGGGATCGGTCGTGAAACCGCGCGGCATCTGGCGAGTTTGGGATGTCGGCTGGTTTTGTCCGGGCGCGACCAGACCCGACTTGAGGCGATCAGGGCCGAGGTTGGGACCGATGCCGTTATCGTGGCAGCCGACCTTGAGGACCCGCAGGATGTTCAGAGCCTTGGTGCCCGCGCGATCGAAACATTTGGCCAGTTGGATATTCTGGTTGCTAATGCAGGAATCTTCGACAATCGGCCGTTCGTTGAGATGTCGGCAGAAGAAATCACACGGATGGTGATGGTCAACCTGAGTTCAATCATGGTTCTGACCGGTGCGGTGCTGCCGCATATGCAGGCGCGCAAGACCGGCGATATCCTGATGATAGGCTCGATCGCAGGGTCAGCTGATATGCGGGATGAGGCCGTCTATTCGGCCACAAAACATGGGCTACGGGCGTTTACGGGCTCGCTCCGGCGGCAGGTGGCCGGGGACAGTATTCGCGTCCAGTCCGTCTCTCCCGGAACGGTTGCGACAGAGTTGTGGGGCACGCCCGACCCCGACCGCATCGCCCAACAGGTCGCCCAGGGCGAAACGCTGACTCCGCAAGACATCGCCAATCTGATCGGATTTTCTTTGCGGCAACCTGCGAATGTTTCGGTCCGAGAATTGATTGTGCTGCCACAGGCGCAGGATATTTGAGAGCTTTTCTGAACATATCTGGTTCGGCTTGCCGAACTCAACCACTAAGCTAAGGTAAGTCGTTCGAGTAACTGGGCAACAAACGATAACGCCGAGATCTGCATCAGGCTGTCGCGCAAAACGGTAATGCTAACTGGCACCTAAATGGTAGTAACTTTTACTGCGGATAAGTTTTACGGTCAGGATGCTCGAAAACAGTAAAACTCGGGGTGAGCCGCTGATCTTGATTACTGACGTCTGAACAGATTTCGGAAGTTTTTGAAATGAAAACCAACCCATGGAACCGTGTTATTTTGGTCTCTAGCCTTTCGAACAATACATGATCGCCTCAAGGATAGTTCGGCAAAGAACTTGGGTTCCATTTATTAGAGGGAGACTAGTGGAGACATCTACGGTGTGTTCTGGTCTCCTACTTAGGCAGATTTGACCGCCTTCGGGTAAGTCCGGGATATCCTGATCGCGGGCGAAGAGATCGACAGGGTTGTTGCAAACGTCACGGAGAGGGTCAGCTTGAATCATTGCACCTTTTTTCAGAATGACGGTTATATCCAAGAGGGCCAGTGCCTCTTCCTGATCGCGTGTCACTAAGGCTGAGGTTATTCAGATCACTGGCTGGATGTGTTTCAAATCGATTTGCATGTCCCCGCGAAGCGACTTGTTGAGCGCGGACAGCGTGATTTTGATCGCTTTTATCGCATTGACATTCGTACTGGTCGAGTTCGCGATCATCTGTAATCTTGCTCCAGATCGTGAGGCCCAACTGGCCGTCGGGGCAGACGTGGCCTTCATAGTTGTGCATCACGTGTTTCGGATGCTCCTTGTTGTTTTAGGTGCTCCTTGTTGGCAGGGCCAGCAAAGAGGCAGCCTGCCAACCAAACCAACTTATTTTTTTAGGGATTAAGCTCTGGAAACGAACCGGCACTCGGCAAGCTTGCGGGTTTTGCCAAAATGTCACAGTATTGCCCTTTCCAAGGTGTGCAAAGGATCAGCTTTACTTCAAAACTACGCCTTCAATCTCTGCCAGAAATCGTCGTATCTGGGGTTCAATCTTGGAGCTGGACATCGAAAACACACCAGTTTTACCAATCACATCCCGTGCTGAAGACGCGTTGCTAATTCGTTTCCAAATGACGGGTGAAGAAAACGGTGCCAGTCTAGGCTTGGTCGCAACACCGGTTGTCAGCCCTTTTATATGAACAATCTGTTGGCGATGGGCCGGATAAAGAATGGTCTCGGACAAAAAACCGTCATCGCTGAAAGCGCGTTCGAAAATGTAGATGCGGTTACCGCGATAGGCTGCCAGACCTGAGTAACGTGTCCGCTGTCGGATGTTGCCATTGGCATCCGTGGCGCGTTCAAAACTGTGAGTGACGACATATCCGTCCTGTTCACGCAGCCAGATCAGGGTTCGCAGGATGCCACCTTCCCACGTGGGAGTACGAAAATGCCCGTGATAGAATCCCAGATATCGGCGCAGGCCTCGGGCCTGATCCCGAAACACGTCACCTATCAGTTGTTCCGGAACCCGGCGCGTAACCTTGTTTTGACGGATGTGTCTTGCATGAAACGTGTCATGAGGCAGCAGTAGCTCTGCCTCGGCAATGCTGAAAAACCCGGCGATGCGGCGCAAGTTAAAGGCCGAAGGCAGCCCGCCACCATTCAAATATCGGTTAAACTGCTGGCGGTTGATTCCAATCTCGCGGCAGACGGCTGATATGCTGGCAAATCGCGCGCAAAGCGCCCGCAGGTTTTTTGAAAAATCCTCGGCCATTGGTCTTGCTTCTTACACTGGTTGCTGCATTTGTGCGTAAACATACATACACTAGCATAAACTCGCTTACTTTCAACATGCCCCTCGATCGTGGTTATTTGCCCTAAAGCTGCGCATGAGGCCGGGTGTCATGCGTATGCAATCAGAAAGCGGCAGAATGGCGGATGCGGGGTTTGGTCCCACGCTGCACACAGCACGGCCCGGAAAGCCAAAGGGAGAACGACATGAAAATGAAATGGATGCAGGCGCCGCTGGATCGGCGCGGATTTCTGAAAACGGCCGCCGCATTGGGTGCAAGCTCGGCGCTTACTGGCGTTTGGCCGGGGCGGGCGATCGCGGCAGAAGACGGGTTTCTGCGCATCCGTTCGTATCGTGACATGCAGACGCTGGACCCGGCGCACTCCGAAGGCCAGAGCGATGAACAGATTCAGGCCCCGATCTATAACAAACTGATCCAGTATAAACCTGGCACCGAATGGGATTGGCAACTGGATGCTGCGGCCATGATCGAACAGGCTGACCCGACCCATATCAAATTCGCGCTGCGCGATGATATCGGATTTACCAACGGTTTCGGCGCAATGACGGCAGAGGACGTGAAGTTCTCGTTCGAGCGGATCATTGACGAGGCCACCGGCAGCCCGAACAAGCCGGATATGGGCCCTCTTAGCCATGTAGAAGTGACAGGCGAACGCGAAGGGACCATCGTTCTGAACGATCCGTTTGCGCCGCTCTGGTCCATTGCTCTGCCCTATATCACCGGCAATATAGTGTCGAAAGCGGCGGTTGAGGCTGCGGGTGGGCGTATCGGCACCGATCCGGTGGCAGAGTCTGGCCCTTATCTGCGGTCGGCCTGGAACCCGAAGGAAAAGACGGTTCTGACCCGCAACCCCGATTGGAAAGGGGATGCTCCGGCCTGGGATACAATAGAAATCCTGCCGATCGACGATGAAAATACCGCCGAGATCGCCTTTGAAGCCGGTGAACTGGATTTGACACGAGTGTCGCTGGGTTCGGTCGAACGTTATCGGGCAGGGGTGCCCAATGGCGGAACGCTGATCGAGAACCCGTCGCTGTACTATGTCTGGCTGGGCATGAACATGGATCACCCCAAGCTGCAGAACAAGAAGCTGCGGCAGGCGATCCAGCATGCCATCGATGTGCCGACTATTCTTGAGGCGGCGTATTTCGGGGCGGCAGAGCCATCAACCGGGATCATCGCGCCGGGGCTGACCGGCAACCGCACTAACAGTCTGGTGCCACCGCAGGCCGATTTTGCCAAAGCGGCTGAATTGCTGGCGGAATCCGGTGAAACCAACGTGACCCTGACGCTGGATATCCTCAACAAGACCACCTACAGCACCATTGCGCAGATCATTCAGGCCACCTTGGGCCAGATCGGCATCACGGTTGAGGTGAATGTGCTGGAATCCGGTGCGTTCTGGGCCAGTGGTGACAACGAGAATCTGCAACTGATCCTGAACCGGTTCTCGATGACCCCCGACCCCTATTACGCGACCGCATGGTTCACGACCGAGCAGGCAGGTGTCTGGAACTGGGAACGCTTCCGCAGCGAAGAGTTCGATGCCGTTCACGACGCCGCCTTTCGCGAGACCGATCTGGCCAAGCGCGCCGAGATGTACCAGCGCGCGCAGGATCTGATGGAGGAAAGCGGTGCGTATCGGTTCATCACCCATGAGGCGACACCGATCATCCACACCTCGCGGATTGTGCCTGCATTGCGGCCCGATGGGACGACGTTGCTGCGGTATTTCGGCAAATCCTGATCAGGTTGGGCCGCAATGGCGTTTTATGTCCTCAGACGGTTCGCCCTTGCGGCCCTGATCCTTGTGGTTGCCGTCACCGCGATGTTTCTGATGATCCGCGCGGTGCCCGGCGACCCGGTCCAGATCATGCTGGGCCCGCGTGCCACGCCCGAGCTTCAGGCGCGGCTGACAGCCGAGTTGGGGCTGGACCAGCCGATCTGGAACCAGTTGCTGATTTTCTATGGCAACCTGCTGCATGGAGATCTGGGCGTTGACGTATTCTCGGGCCGTCCCGTCACCCAGATCGTGTTTCAGCAATTACCATTCACGCTGGAACTGATCTTTGCCTCGATCCTGTGGTCTGCAGTGTTGGGGATTGCAATGGGGGCCTACGCGGCGGCGCATCCCAACACCTTAGTTGACCGGATCGCGGCGGCGGTCTCGGTCAGCTTCGTGGCGGCCCCGTCCTTTGTGATCGCTTTGTTGTCGTTGCTGGTCTTCGCTGTCCATCTACAGTGGTTTCCGGCCATCGGAGTGGGTGACGGCTTTGTCGACAGGCTTTACCACGGTGCCCTCCCGGCTTTTGCCATCGGGCTTAGCTGGGTCGGCTATATCGCACGGCTGGTGCGCGCCTCGATGCTTGAGGTGCTGGGCGAAAGCCATATCCGCACCGCGCGCGCCTTTGGCCTGCGCGAGCGGCGGATCGTTATGGTCTATGCCCTGCGTATCGCGATCCTGCCGGTTGTCACCGTGATCGGCGTGGGAATGGGCTTCCTGCTGAGTTCGGCCGTCTTTGCCGAGATCGTGTTTGCCCGCCCCGGGTTGGGCAAGCTGGTGATCGATTCCATTACCACGCGGAACTATCCGATCGTCATGGGCTCGGTCCTGGTGTCGACCGCGCTGTTTGTTCTGTCGACCGCTCTGGCGGATCTGGTCAATGCCTGGCTGGACCCCCGGGCGCGGACAGCGGGTTGAGGGGGCAGGGATGAGCAAACCAAGATCGGAACTGTCCACCATTTTGCGCGGTGTGGCTCGTGATCCGCTGGGACTGGCGGGGTTGATCATCGTCGGAACCATTGTGTTCTGTGCCCTGTTTGCAGACTGGATCGTGCCCTATGACCCGGTCGCCCTGAACGTGACCCACCGGTTGCAAGGCCCTTCGGCCGAGCATTTGCTGGGCACCGACCAGCTGGGCCGCGATACGTTCAGCCGGGTGATCATGGGCGGGCAGGTGGCTCTGAAAGTGGCCTTGCCTGCGGTATTCGGCGCGATGGTGATCGGGCTGACACTGGGAATGATCGCGGGTTACGGGCCGAAGTGGTTGGACAACCTGCTGATGCTGTTCTTTGATACCATCCGCTCGTTCCCGACGGTCATGTTCGCGCTGGCGGTGGTCGCGCTGGTCGGGCCGAGCCTACAAACGGTGGTGTTTGTGGTCATGGCGACCTCGATCCCCACCTATGGCCGGGTGGCGCGCACGCAGACGCTGACCTTGCGCAATTCCGAGTTCATTCTGGCCGAGCGGTCGATGGGCGCCAGCATCTTCCGCATCCTCGGGGTGCATATGCTACCCAATATCATTGGTGTGTTGGCCGTTCTGGCGGCGATGGACATCCCCACCGTGATCGCGCTTGAGGCGGGGCTTTCCTTTCTGGGTCTGGGGGTCAAACCACCGACGCCAAGCTGGGGATCGCTGCTGAAGGACGGGTATGCATTGATCCGGCAGACGCCATGGCTGGTGGTCGCCGGTGGTCTGCCAATCATTCTGGCCACGCTGGGCTTTACCTTTCTGGGCGAGTCCCTGCGCGATGTGGTGGATCCCAAACTGAGGAAACAGCGATGAGCACCCCTTTGCTGGAAATTGACGGCCTCAGTGTCGACTACGAAACGGTCCGGGGTGATCTGAAAGCCCTGCGCGACATCTCGTTCGACATCAAACCGGGTGAGATTGTCGGCATCGTCGGCGAATCCGGCTGCGGCAAGTCCACGCTGATTTCTTCGATCTTGCGCCTGACCGCGCCGAACACGCGGTTCCGGCAGGGCGAAATCCGGTTCAAAGGGCAAAACCTGCTGTCGCTATCCGAACGCCAGATGCGGGCGTTGCGGGGCGACGATATCTCGATCGTGTTTCAGGACCCGATGCAGACCCACAACCCGGTGCTATCCATCGGGCAGCAGATGCTGGACATCCAGCACCGCTCGGGCGCGTCGAAATCCGAAAAACGCGCGCGGGCCGCAAAGATGCTGGGTGCCGTCGGTATTCCGGACCCCGGGGCCCGGCTGGCGCAGTTCCCGCATGAGTTCTCGGGCGGGATGCGGCAGCGCATCGCCATTGCCATGGCGCTGATGTCGGAACCCGATCTTCTGATTGCCGATGAACCTACAACAGCACTGGACGCCACGCTTGAGGTGCAGATCATTGAGCGGCTGAAAGACCTGCAACAGGATTTCGGCTGCGCGATCCTGTTCATCTCGCACCATCTCGGGGTGATCGCAGAGCTGTGTGATCGGGTGGTGGTGATGTACGCAGGCGCCGTTGTGGAGAGCGGCGAGGTACGTGAGATTTTCCACCACCCGAAACACCCTTATACCCGCCGTATGATCGACTGCGATCCGGGGCATATCAAGACCCGAGCGCGCGTGTTGCCGACCATTCCGGGCGAGGTGCCCGATCTGGCCAATCTGCCCGGCGGCTGCATTTTCCGTGACCGCTGCGATCAGGCCATGTCACGCTGCGCCAGCGACGTCCCGCCGCTTGAACAAGTGCAGCAAGGCCATCTGGCCGCCTGCTGGCTGAACCATGCGGAGACCGCGACATGAGCCTGCTTGAGGTCGAAAACCTGCAAACCAGCTATGGCCGCGTCAATGTGCTGGCCGGGGTCAGCTTTCGCGTGGATCAGGGCGAAACCTATGCGCTGGTGGGCGAAAGCGGCTCGGGCAAGACCACGGTGATCCGCGCGATTGCAGGGCTGGCCCCGGCACAGGCGGGCAATGTCCGTTTTGACGAGCTGGAAATACGCGGCCTGCCGGAACGGGCGCTGCGTCCGCTGCGCAAGGACATCGCGATGATGTTTCAGGACCCGGTTGGCAGCTTATCGCCGCGCCTGACCATCGGCAGTTTGATCACCGAACCCTACCGCATTCAGGGCCTGAAAGACGGTGATCTGCGGGCCGAGGCGCGGCGACTGCTGGAAATGGTCAACCTGCCTGCGGATTTTGCGGATCGCTACCCTTACCAGCTGTCGGGCGGGCAGGCGCGGCGTGTTGGTGTGGCCCGCGCGCTGGCGTTGGAACCGCGCCTGATCCTTGCCGACGAACCCACCGCAGGGCTGGATGTGTCGGTTCAGGGCGAATTGCTGAACCTGCTGAACGACCTGCGCGAACGGTTGGGTCTGGCGATGGTGATCATCACCCACAACCTGAACGTGGTGCGCCATGTGGCGGACCGTATGGGCATCATGTATCTGGGCCGACTGGTCGAGGAAGGCACGACCGAGGCGATCTTTGACACCCCCCGCCACCCCTATACCCGCTGCCTGTTGTCGGCCAATCCCGAACCCGACCCCGACGCGCGGCTGGAGCGAATTGCGCTGAAAGGCGAACCGCCCAGCCTGCTCAAGCGCCCCTCGGGCTGCGAGTTCCGCGAGCGCTGCCCGGTGGCCGCCGATATCTGCATGCAGACCCCCGTCTGGGAACAGACCGATGGCCACGGTTTGCGCTGTCTGAAACCATTTTGAAATGACGAGACCCCAATGACCAACCCGGACGCCAAACTGTTTTTTAACGGGCCGATCCTGACCATGGATGCGCAGAACCCGGAGTGTGAGGCTGTGCTGACACGGGGCGGGCAGATCGCTGCGGTCGGGTCCGAGGCGGACTTGCGCGCCCGGATGCCTGCGGATACGCAAGAGGTTGATCTGCAGGGACAAACCCTGATGCCCGCCTTTATCGATCCGCACGGGCATTTCCCGGATTCCGGCTTTGTCGAACTGTTCCGGGTGGATCTGTCCGCACCGCCACGCGGCGACTGTCTGGATATTCCCACTGCCCTGCGCCGTTTGGCCAACCGCGCCCGTCAGACCCCGAAGGGCGAGTGGATCATGGGCGTTCTGTTCGACAACACCGCCATTGCCGACCGCCGGATGCCCACCCGCGCCGAGCTGGATGCGGTGTCACGCGATCATCCGGTGTGGGTCATCCACGCCTCGGGCCACAACGGCGTTGCGAATTCGGCCGCGCTGGCGTTTCTGGGGGCCGATGCGAACACACCGGATCCAGTCGGAGGGCGTTTTGATCGCGACCCCGAAACCGGAGAACTGACCGGCCTGATCGAAGGTCTGTCTGCGATGGGGCCTTTGGGCGAAACCTGTTTCCTAATCGACCGCACTCGGTTCCTGCAAGGATGCGCCGCCGCCCGCGACGAATATCTGCAGCATGGTGTGACGTTTGCCCAGAATGCCTGGGTCAACGCCGAGTTACTGGAGCATTTCGCTGCGCTGGCCGCGCAAGGGGATCCAGGCATCGGTCTGATGCTTTTGCCCATTGCGGAACTCGAACCCGCACTGTCTGAGGGACAGGCCGAAGTGAACTGGCAGGACACCCCGCATATCCGCACGGGACCGCGAAAGCTTTTCTCGGATGGGTCGTTTCAGCTTCAGACTGCATACCTGAGCGAACCCTATCATGCGGTTCGTAAGCCGGAATGTCCAAATGGCATGCCCTATTTGGACCCGGACCTTTTCCGGTCCGAGGTCATTCGCCTACACAAACTTGGGTTTCAGGTCCACTGTCACTGCAACGGCGACGCGGGGGCCGAAATGTTCATCGATGCCGTCGAGGCCGCGCTGCAGGACACCCCACGCGACAATCATCGGCACACCGTCATCCATGGGCAAATCTTGCGTGACGATCAGCTACAGCGCATGGCCCTGCTTGGCATAACGGTCAGTTTTTTTTCGGCTCACGTGCATTTCTGGGGTGACCGGCACTACGACACGATCATGGGCCCGAAACGCGCTAATCGCTTGACCCCGGCTGGATCAGCCGAGCGGTTTGGTGTGCGTTTCACCCTACACAACGACGCCTCGGTCACACCAACTCGACCCTTACATTTGGCACATTGCGCGGTAAATCGTGTAACAGCGTCCGGTCGTTTGCTGGGCGCTGACCAGAAGATTTCGGTAATGTCGGCACTTAAGGCGCAAACAATTGATGCGGCCTGGCAGGTCTTTCTTGAAGATGAACGGGGTTCGCTTGAACCCGGCAAGGTGGCCGATCTGGCGGTTTTGTCCCAGAATCCGCTATTGGCACCAGATCGGTTGAAAGAGATTTCAGTCACCAAGACTTATAGGTGTGGAAAACTGGTTTTTGAACGAGATTTTGCATATGAACTGCGATTGGAATTGCAATCTCCGGAAACTGCTTAAGTCAAGTCTTATAGGATGAAACCCTGTAACTTACTGGTAAATATTGCATTTTTTGCAGTATTTAGCGGCGCTTGATATTGGGATGATGATTGAGAACTAAAAATTCGAAAGGCCAATTCCACTAGTCCAAGTGATGGTTTAAGCAATAAGCTCCCTTTTCGCAGTGTTCCTGACTTTGAATCATTCATTTGAATTGTACCCAAAAATCTAGGTTTCAATGCCGTTGCATACCGTAAACATTCACTTGTGACATACATTTAAGACGCTGAACAAAGCCAATTTCTGAAGGTGTTACTTTTATTTATCATTATTTCTTGCAGCAGTTTCTGGTGAATTATCTGCTAAGGTTTGAATTTCTTTGTTGTTATTCAACGTCATCAACAACTTTGACAGTTCTTCTTCGTGCACAAGTTTCGCCGCTTTTTTTGGTGAAAACCAGCGGCGTGTTCTCTCATTTTCTTCTTTCCAACGCCTTTTGAGCTTTTGGACGACCATAGGATAAAGAGTTACACGGCAGTGAACGCTTTCCTTCTCTTCGTACCGCTTTTCATAGCAGTACTGACCAATAGGGTAATTCGAAATAGTACCGATCACGCCTGCCTCTTCCAGCGCTTCGATTTCAGCAGCACGTGGTGGTGTCTTACCCTCCATTAACCAACCTTTTGGAATAACCCAACGCCCAGTATCACGCGAGGTGATTAACAAAACGTTTGGCTGGTTAGCCTTGTCCCACCGGATCGGAAGCGCTGCAACCTGGAGGGCTATTTCATTACAGCTCATTTTGTGTCCTTGTAGGTTTTTCCCAATCTCAATACCTGTCACGGCTCCCCAAGTTCACCTTCTTTAACTCTATGGGCTAGGCACAAGAACACGGTGAATGGCATGAGACCACGTGCCCTATCAGAGTTCTTTGGCTGCTTGCTTTGTGACAAGTTTTACTCAAAAATAAGGAAACAAAAAACAAAAAACAACAAAAGTGTGGATTTTTGTGGGAATTGATGCGATTTCTATTCTAGAAAAGCAAAAAGTGGGAACATGTCATCGCGTAATTCACTTTCTCCACGGGAGTTGCAGGTCACTGAAGCCTTGCGGCAGTTAGGCGGGCAAGCCCGAAACACCGAAATAGCCGAAGTCTTGAGCGTGTCCGACGAAACGATCCGTCGCACGATCAAATCTTTGTCCAAGCTTGGGATTGCTGAGCGCAATCACGGTGTCGTCCGTTTGCTGGATGCGCAGCCCGAGATTGGGTTCTTTCAACGTTTAGGCGAGTTCACGCAGGAAAAAACGAAGGTGGCGCAAATGGTCGCCGCTCAGGTTCAGGACGGCGCGACACTTTTTCTGGACGTTGGAAGTACAACAGCCTTCGCTGCTGAGGCGTTGCGTGCCAAGAAAAACCTCACAATCATTACAAACTCTACCAATGTCGCGCATAAGCTTTTGGAGCATAATAATAATCGGGTTTTCTTGCTAGGTGGCGAAGTACGAAAGGATGAAATGGGCTCGTTTGGATTTGTCGCTGAGAAACAGGCGCGCAGACACATCTATGACATAGCTATCCTTAGCCCCGATGCCTTGGATTCGAAGTTCGGGTTTTTGTACCAAAATCTGGCCGAGGCGGAGTTGGCATCCGTTGTCATCGAGCGGGCGCGGCAAACCGTCGTTGCGATGGTACATCAAAAGTTTGAAACATCCGGGCCGCATCAGAGCTTCGAACCACAGGCCGTTGATCAATTGGTCGCGGACAAGCCTCCCGGCAAAAAGCTGGCGGCCAGGCTTGCGCATTGGCAAATCGAGATTCTAACGGTTTCAAAATGAAGCAGCGTTATTGCTTAAGACATTCTGGGCAGATTGCTTTGCGCAGCAAGCGAGCCAAAGAAAAAAGGGCCGTGTAGTAATGGCAATTCTTATATTTTTAACGCAATTGGCGGGTGCCACGATGCTGTTGCTGTTTGCGGTCCGTATGGTTCGCACCGGAATTGAGCGTAGCTATGGCGCTTCATTCCAGCGGGTATTGACCCGAAACAACAGCATAGTGGGTTCAAGCCTCACTGGTATGTTGTTGGCTGTCGTATTGCAAAGCTCGGCCGCAGTTGCGTTGCTGGCTTCGGGCTTCGCCGCCGGTGGGTATCTGGCCTTTTCCGCAGGTCTGGCGATTGTGCTGGGCGGGGATTTGGGATCGGCGCTGGTGATCCAGATTCTTTCATTCCGGCTGGACTGGCTGGTGCCGTTGCTATTGGCGGTCGGCGGCTGGCTGTTTGTCAAGACTGAGCGTAAGAAGCCCCGTCAAATCGGGCGCATCTTGATGGGTGTGGCCTTTATTCTGATTTCGCTGCGTTTCCTGCGCGAGGCGATGGACCCGATCCGAGACAGTGCATTCCTTCCTGCCATCGCGGACTACTTGGTGCGCGATTATGTAACGGCATTTATTGTCGGCGGTGCGCTCGCCTTCGTTATGCACAGCTCCGTCGCTGCAATTTTGATGTGTGTTACATTGGTACAGATTGGAGCGTTGCCATTTTCGGCGGGTCTCTCGCTGGTTTTGGGGGCCAATTTAGGCAGCGCAATGATTCCGGTCTGGCTTACCCGAGGGATGGAGGTCCGCGCGCGACGTATACCTTTTGCCAACTTAGCGCTGCGGGGTGTTTGGGCCTTACTGTGTTTGTTTGCGGCGAACATGGCCCTGCGCGCTGGGATGTTCAGCGGGGAATATCAGGGGCAGATGCTGGTTAATGCACATCTTGCGTTCAACGCCTCGCTCCTGGTCCTATCGCTCCCGTTCTGTGGCTTGCTTCAATCTCCGGCTGAACGACTGTTTCCAGATGCCACGGCCGAGGCCAAGATTGATCCGCTGGCTCGGCCAGCCAGTGCGCTGGACCCGGATATGGCAGAGACACCGGCACTGGCCGTGTCTTCGTTAAAGCTCGAACTGTTGCGGATGGCCGATCTTGTTTTGATGATGTTCAGCCCTTTACTCGACCTTTACAAAACCGGGGATGACCAGCAGATCAAGGCGGTTCAGTCTATTGATTTGGATGTGAACCAATGTCTGAGTGATATCCGGACCTTTGTCGCCGCACTGCCAGCAGAAAAGATGGATGCCAAAAGCACGGATGAAGCGCGTGATGTTTTGGAATACGCTATCCGTCTTGAAACAGCAGGTGACGTCGTAGCTAAGCGACTGACTGTACTGGCGGCTGAATTGCGCGAGACAGGAAGGCAGTTTTCGCCCGAAGGTTGGTCGGAAGTGCAGCAGATGCATGAGAAAATTATGGCCAATCTGAAGTTAGCAACCAACGTGATCATCTCGGACGATCTGGAGAGCGCGCGCCTTTTGAATCTGGAAAAAACCGAGATTAAACGCGCTGAACGTGACAGTCGAAAGCGCCATTTCCGCAGGTTGCAAAGCGGTATGATCGACAGTTTTGAAACCAGCGACGTGCATCTTGAAACCTTGCGGGCTCTGCGTGAGTTCAACAGTCACATCGCGGCGATTTCCACTCCGATCCTATATGCGAACGGGCAATTGCTGGAAACGCGCTTGATTGAAGACCTGCCGCACCACGGCCATGAGGCAAAGGCGTGACCGCACTATAGCCGGGTCATTCAAAAACAAAGTGTTACAGTTAGTAAATGAGGTTCTAACAGGCAAAAGTTTCTTTTGCCGCGTAAAAAGTGAGCAGAAGAAACGCATTTCTGCGTAGTTTTCACTGTGTTAGAAAATCATAGGAAAAACTTATAATGTAGTAGAAATTATCGATTTTTCTTAGAACAGCATTCTGTCAAATTACTGTCATCAAAAAATCAATAGCCGAAGCGCCGCAACAGAATGGCGTATGTGCAAAAACTAACCCAACAGAGGAAAACATGAAAAAAATCTCTTCCAAATTTGCCGCGATAGTTGCCGGGACAGTGATGGCCACTGCATCTGCTGCAGAAACTGAGTTGACTGTTTACACAGCGGTCGAGGCCGAAGATTTGGCTCGTTACGCTGAACAATTCAATGATGTCCATCCTGACATAAAGATAAACTGGGTTCGGGATTCAACCGGTATCATTACCGCGAAACTGCTTGCCGAACGCGACAACCCGCAAGCTGACGTTGTCTGGGGGTTGGCTGCGACCTCGCTGCTACTACTCAAATCCGAAGACATGCTAGAGCCTTACGCGCCGGTTGGCGTTGAAAAACTGGATCCTAAATTCGTGGACAGTGGCGATGTACCCAGCTGGGTCGGCATGGACGCCTGGGTCGCTTCGATCTGCTACAACACCGTCGAAGCTGAAAAGCTGGGTCTAACACCGCCGACGTCGTGGAAAGATCTGACCGACGCACAATACCAGGGTCATGTCATCATGCCGAACCCGAACTCGTCAGGGACCGGTTTCCTGGATGTGTCCAGCTGGCTGCAGATGTTTGGTGAAGAAGGCGGCTGGGAATACATGGACGCGCTGCACGAGAACATTGCACGCTATACCCACTCTGGTTCCAAGCCTTGTAAGCTGGCTGCCGCTGGTGAGATTCCGATCGGTATCTCATTTGCGTTCCGCGGCGCAAAATCCAAGGCCGATGGTGCCCCGCTTGACATCATTGTTCCAAGCGAAGGCGTCGGCTGGGACATGGAAGCGACGGCGATTGTTGCCGGAACGGCAAATCTGGAGGCCGCACAGAAGCTGGTTGATTTCTCGGTCACCAAAGAAGCCAACGAGATGTATAACGTAGGCTATGCAGTTGTCGCGATGCCCGGTGTTGCCAAACCCGTTGAGCACTTCCCCGATGGCCTGTTGGACGCGATGATCGAAAATGACTTCGAATTCGCCGCCAATAACCGCGCTGCCATCCTTGCGGAATGGCAAGAGCGTTACGACGGCAAGTCCGAACCCAAAGAATAAACCACTCGGGCCGGAGGGGCTTAACGCCCCTCCGGCCTTTGGATAAGCTTCCCCCTACAATTCATGTGAACGGTGCGGCGAATTTCTGGCCACTCTTCCGCCATGGCTGCTGCGCAAAGCTCAAGGACCACTCCCCGTGCTTAAGAAAACCTCTCCCGGTGATCTCTATCTGAGTATCCAAGACCTCTGGAAGGCGTTCGGTGATTTTCTGGCTCTCCGGGATATCTCGCTGGACATCAACGAAGGCGAATTCATCTGTTTTCTGGGACCTTCGGGGTGCGGCAAGACCACGCTGTTGCGCGCCATCGCGGGGCTGGACCTGCAGACCAAGGGGACGGTCATGCAGGATGGCAAGGATGTCTCGAACCTGCCCCCGTCCGAGCGTGATTTCGGGATCGTGTTCCAGTCTTACGCGCTGTTCCCGAACCTGACGATCGAAAAGAACGTTGCTTTCGGCCTGGAAAACACAGGCCGCAGCAAATCCGAGATCGCCGTGCGTGTAGCCGAGCTGCTGAAACTGGTGGGCCTGCCGGATCAGGGCAGCAAATATCCCGCCCAACTGTCGGGTGGTCAGCAACAGCGGATCGCTCTTGCGCGCGCCATTGCCACCAATCCCGGCCTGCTGCTGCTGGACGAGCCGCTGTCGGCGCTGGACGCCAAGGTGCGCGTACATTTGCGGCATGAAATCAAGGAATTGCAGCGCAAGCTGGGCGTGACGACTGTGATGGTGACCCACGATCAGGAAGAGGCGCTGGCCATGGCCGACCGGATCGTGGTCATGAACCACGGCGTAATCGAACAGGTCGGTACGCCCACCGAGATTTACCGCCACCCGGCCAACCTTTTTGTGGCCGACTTCATCGGCGAGATGAACCAGCTGCCCGCAGTCGCCGGTGATACCGAAACGCTGGAACTGGGCGGTTCAGTTCTGAAATGCGAACCGCACAGCCTGCAGAAAAGCAGCAGGATCGTGGCGGCGGTGCGCCCCGAGGATATCATTCCACATGGCGAAGGCGCACGCTCGCCCGGTGCGCCGGATGTGATCACCACACCGGAAAACGCGTTCGAGGTGTCGATCACCGAGATGGAGTTCCTTGGCTCGTTCTGGCGCTGCCGCCTGTCGCATCAGATTTTTGGTGACGAAGAACTGATTGCAGATTTCTCGATTAACGCTGTGCGTCGTCTGGGCCTTGAAGCGGGTGGTCAGATGATGATCGAGCTGCCCCGCAACCGCCTGATGGCCTTCACCCCGGCGGAGGAGGGCTGATGACCGATACCACCTCTCTGCCCGCCGGCCCGATCATCAAGGGCAAGCTGAGCCGCGACGACATCATTATGCGCGGTGGCATGATCATCATCGCCTTGTATCTGGTTGTGACGCTGGCGTTCCCGCTTTGGGCGATGCTGTCCAAATCGTTTTCAACCTTTCGTATGGAATTGTCGCAATACGAGTTTCAGGTCAGCGACGACAATGGCGTATTCAGCGGCACCGTACTGAATGGTGCTCAGCTGAATGCCGAAACCGGGGCTTATAGCGAACAAGACTTGTCGACCGGCTCGGACGGACGGCTGTCTGTCACTCCGTTTTTTCCGGGTTTCAGTTTCCGCAGCCCGGTGATGTACCAGATCCGCAATACCGTGCCAGATGGGCGGTTTCTGATCGGGTCCAATCTGCAAACAGGCACTGACTGGGTCGAGCTGGACTCGAACACGTTCCGCAGGGTTCAGTTGCGGCCGGTCAAGTCGACGGGCGTGGACAACTTCGTCAGCTACTTCTCAACCCCGGCACTGTTCAACTCGATCAAGAACTCACTTTGGATTTCAGTCGTTGTTACGGTTATTACTGTGACGCTGGCCTTCTGGTTTGCTTATGCGCTGAACCGAAGCTGTATGCGCTTCAAAGGCCTGTTTCGTCTGGTTGCGATGGCCCCAATTCTTGTGCCGTCGCTCTTGCCGGGGATCGCTTTGGTGTATCTCTTCGGCAATCAGGGTATGATCAAGGAACTGTTGTTTGGTGCCAGTATCTACGGGCCTATCGGGATAATCATAGGTTCGGTCTTCTTCACCTTTCCACATGCTTTCATCATCATCTCGACAGCTTTGGCCATTTCCGACGCGCGGCTGTACGAGGCTGCGGCCAGTCTGCGCTCAACCCCCTGGCGGACCTTCTGGACCGTGACCATCCCCGGCGTCCGCTATGGTCTGATCTCTGCTGCCTTCGTGGTGTTCAACCTGGTGATCACGGATTTTGGTCTTCCCAAGGTTATTGGGGGACAGTTCAACGTTCTGGCAGTCGACATCTTCAAGCAGGTGATCGGTCAGCAGAACTTTGAAATGGGCGCTGTTGTGTCCGTTGTTCTGGTGGTGCCGGCGATCCTGGCCTTTGCCATTGACCGGTTGGTGCAGTCGAAACAGGTGGCGCTGCTGTCGGCGCGTTCCGTGCCGTATCAGCCGAATCCGAACCCAAAAACGGATCGTATCATGCTGATCTATTGCAGCCTGGTCGCCCTGTTCATTGTTGGAATTCTGGCGGTTTGTCAGTTCGCTGCACTGATCAAGTTCTGGCCCTATGACCTAAGCTTGAGCGTGCGCAACTATGACTTCAACCGCATGGATGGCGGCGGTTGGGCGTCGTATTTTAACTCGATCAGGATGGCGCTGCTGACTGCAGTGATCGGCACATCGGTCGTGTTTTTCGGCGCCTATCTTGTTGAAAAGTCAAACGGGTTCAAAACCGGGCGCGCTTTGTTCCAGATGTTTGCCATGCTGCCTATGGCGATCCCCGGAATGGTGCTGGGCCTGGCCTATATCTTCTTCTTCAACAACCCTGCCAACCCGCTGAACGCGATCTATGGTACCATGGCCATTCTTGTGATCTGCTCGGTGACACACTTCTACACCGTGTCGCATTTGACCGCCGTGACGGCGCTCAAGCAAATGGACCGAGAGTTTGAGTCTGTTTCCGCCTCACTCAAACAGCCGACAATGAAGCTGTTCGCCAGGGTCACCGTGCCAGTCTGCCTACCCGCAGTGCTGGATATCTCGATCTACCTGTTCGTCAACGCGATGACGACGGTGTCTGCGGTCGTTTTCCTGTATTCACCTAAGACCACGTTGGCCTCGATTGCGGTGCTGAACATGGACGATGCAGGTGATATCGCACCGGCTGCGGCGATGGGGATGATGATCTTCTACACCAATGCGGCGGCGCGGATTTTGCACCTGATTGCGTCGAAGGGAATTCTGAGGCGTACCCAAGCTTGGCGGACACGATAAATGAAAGAACAACTGGCTTCGTATTCAGCTGAGCGCGGAGCTCTGTTTGCCTTTCTGCATTAAAACATCGTTAACAAGATCCATAAAGACTCGGATTACTTTGACCTCGCGACGCTGCGTAAGATGGATCATACTTTCGCCCATGCGCAGGTCAGTATCTTTCAGCTCGATCTCGCGCAACCGATCATCGCGCCCGAATTCGGCCCGCGACACAAACCCAATACCCGCCCCTGACGCAACCAGCTCGCGCACAGCCTCGCGCCCTTCGGCAACGATGGCTGGCTTAAGAATGATACCCCTTCGATTGGCCTCTTCTTCCAGTTTCTGACGTGTTTTTGACCCTTCTTCCCTGAAAATTAACGGAAGATCTTGCAACAAGTTGAAAGTCAAAGAGGTCGTCGCTTTAGGCAACAGCTCGCGGCTCACAAAGGCAACGATCCCGGTTTCGCCCAAGTCCTGAAGAGTCATATCTTTGCCCGGAGAGGGACTGCCAACGATTCCAATTTCGGCATTATAAGCGCGTAGTTCTTCTAGAATCTCGTTCGTATTACCCGATCTAACAACCACTGTGATATGCGGAAATGCTGCTCGGAATGGTCCGAGAAAGTCGGTCAAATGGTGTGCTGAGTCTGCTATTATCCTTAGCTCTCCCTCCACAGCCGCTTTGGACTCTGACAGAAAGTCTTCGATCTGGCTTTCAATCTCGAAATACTGCTTGGTAAAGCGGAATAGTTGCTCACCCTGAGGGGTCAGGAATACACGCTTGCGTTCACGTTGAAATAGCAGAAGGTCATGATCCTGTTCTAGCTTTCGCACCTGCTCCGAAACCGCTGGTTGGGTTAGAAACAATGCTTCGGCTGCACGGGAAAACCCGCCATTTAGTGCAACATGATGGAAGGCTTTCAACTGGCTGTGGCGCATTTTTCATCCTGTTTTTATTCATAGGGCAACCTTATAATAAGATTGATTTTTGCAATTTTACATATGGTTTCGCGTAATGCACATCTGTTGTTGAAATGCGTAATCGGAGCTTTGAAATGACACAACCTGATCCCGCAATCGAGGTCCCTCGCCTGGGTGAACCGTACCTTCTGACGCCAGGGCCCTTGACGACATCTTATGCGGTAAAAAAGGCGATGTTGCGGGACTGGGGCAGCTGGGATGATGATTTTCGTGCGATGACGCGGGATATGCGGTCGCGGCTGCTGGAGTTGCTGGGTGAGGGGGCGGAAGACTTTGACTGTGTTCCGATGCAGGGCTCGGGCAGTTTTGCGGTTGAGGCGATGCTGGCCTCGTTTATCCCGAAGGACGGCAAGGCGTTGGTGCTAGCGAACGGGGCCTATGGGCAGCGTTCAGCGCAGACGCTGGAATACCTTGGGCGCGATCATTTGGTGCTGGACAAGGGCGATTACCTGCCGCCGCGCGGGTCGGAAGTGGCCGAGATTCTGGCCAAGGACCCTGCGATCACCCATGTGGTTGCGATCCATTGCGAGACGTCTTCGGGCATTCTGAACCCGGTTGAGGAGATTTCCGAGGCTGTCTACGGGGCGGGGCGCAAGCTACTGATTGACTCGATGTCGGCCTTTGGCGCGATTGAACTGAAACCCTCGGACATCCGGTATGAGGCGATGGTGTCCTCGGCCAATAAATGCATCGAGGGCGTGCCGGGCTTTGGCTTCATCATCGCCCGCAAGGATGAGCTTGAGGCGGCCAAGGGCAACAGCCACTCGCTGTCGCTGGATGTACATGCGCAATGGGCGTATATGGAAAAGACCGGCCAGTGGCGGTTCACGCCGCCGACCCATGTGGCTGCGGCCTTCCTCGAAGCGCTGAAGGCGCATGAGGCCGAAGGCGGTGTTGCGGGGCGCGGCGCGCGTTACACCCGCAATCGCGACGTGATGGTTGCGGGCATGCGCGAGCTGGGGTTCGAGACGCTGCTGCAGAACCGCTGGTTGAGCCCGATCATCGTGACGTTTTTCTGCCCCGCGGACGAGAAGTTCGTGTTCTCGCGCTTTTACGATCTGATGAAGGACAAAGGCTTTATCATCTATCCGGGCAAGCTGACGGTTGTGGACAGTTTCCGCGTCGGCTGCATCGGGCAGATGGATGAGCATGTGATGCGGCAGGTTGTATCTGCCGCCAAGGAAACCCTGGCCGAGATGGGGGTCGCCAGCGCGGCGCCTCCGGCTCTTGCGTTGGAAGAACGCGCCAAACTGGCCGCATAAGAAACGAAGGACACCCCCAAATGACCATCCACACTCCCGTGACCGCGAATGAGCGCGTCTACCCGGCCCCCAAAGTGCCCGCCATTGCCATCTGTCTGGACGGCTGCGAGCCGGAATATCTGGAAGTGGCCATCGCCAAGGGCCTGATGCCGACGCTCAAGCGCATCCGCGAGACCGGCACCGACCGTCTGGCGCATTCGGTGATCCCCAGCTTCACCAACCCCAACAACCTCAGCATTGCCACCGGTCGTCCGCCGATCGTACACGGCATCTGCGGCAACTTCCTCTATGACCCGGAAACCGGAGAAGAGGTGATGATGAACGATGTGCGCTTCCTGCGTGCGCCGACCATCTTCTCGCAATTCTACGAGGCCGGCTATCGCGTCGCCATGGTCACCGCCAAGGACAAGCTGCGCGCACTGCTGGGTGCGGGGCTAAAGTTCGACGACGACCGCGCGGTGGCGTTGTCAGCCGAACGCTCGGGCGAGACCACCAAAGCCGAACATGGCATCGACAACGCCAGCGCCTGGCTGGGGATGCCGGTTCCGGAAGTCTACTCCGCCGAACTGTCGGAATTTGTCTTTGCCGCCGGTGTGAAACTGCTGAAAGAAATGCGCCCGGATGTGATGTACCTGTCGACCACCGACTATGTGCAGCACAAGTTCGCCCCCGAAGAACAGGGCGCGCTGGATTTCTACGCCATGTTCGACAAGTACCTGGCGCAGCTGGATGAAATGGGTGCCGCCATCGTCGTCACCGCCGACCATGGCATGAAAGCCAAGCACGAGCCGACCTCGAAAGAGCCGTCGGTCATCTACATGCAGGACGTGTTTGACGATTGGCTGGGCGAGGGCAAGGCCCGCGTGATCCTGCCGATCACCGATCCTTACGTGGTCCACCACGGCGCGCTTGGCTCGTTTGCCACGGTTTACCTGCCCGAAGGCGCTAACCGCGATGAGGTCAAGGCCAAGGTTGCGGCGCTGCCCGAGATGCTGGAAGTGCTGACCAAGGAAGAAGCGGTTGCCAAATACGAGCTGCCCGCCGACCGCATCGGTGACCTGACCATGGTCTGCACCGGCGAGATGACCATCGGCACCTCCGAGGATCGCCATGATCTGGCTGCCTTGGGTGAGCCGCTGCGCAGCCATGGCGGCTTGACCGAGCAGGAGGTGCCCTTCATCGTCAACCGGGTGATCGATCTGGGCAACGCGCCCGATCTGCGCAACTTTGATGCGTTTTTCTACGCCACAACAGCGGCGGCGCAGTAAGCCATGAAGGACCAGACCGTGTCTGAGATCAGAAACGAGGGGATGCGCATCGGCGGCGAGATCGTCTTTACCGACGAGACGGTGCCGGTTCTCTATCCCTACACCAACGAAGTGATCGGCCATGTCCCTGCGGGCAAGGCCGAGCACGCCCGCAAGGCGTTCGAGTTTGCGGCGGCCTACAAACCCAAGCTGACGCGCTACGAGCGCAGTCAGATCCTGCAACGCGCAGGTGAACTGATCGGCGAGCGCCGCGAGTACCTCGCCAAATGGCTGGTGCTGGAGCTGGGCATCTGCCACCAGCACGCGATCTACGAGACCAAGCGTGCGCAGGATGTCTATCAGTTCGCCGCCGCTGAGGCGCTGAAAGATGATGGTGAGATCTTTTCCTGCGACCTGACCCACAATGGCAAGGACCGCAAGATCTTCACCACCCGCGAACCGGTGGGCGCGATCAGTGCGATCACGCCCTTCAACCACCCGCTGAACATGGTCAGCCACAAGATCGCGCCGTCGATTGCGTCTAACAATTGCATGGTCTGCAAACCGACCGAGCTGACACCGCTGACGGCCCTGACGCTGGCGGATATTCTCTATGAGGCTGGCCTGCCGCCCGAGATGTTCCAGGTCGTCACCGGCTGGCCGCAGGACATTGGCGAAGAAATGATCGTTAATGACAAGATCGACATCATCACCTTCACCGGCGGTGTGCCGGTGGGCAAGATGATTGCGGCCAAGGCGGTCTATAAACGTCAGGCGCTGGAACTAGGGGGCAATGACCCGCTGATCGTTCTGAACGACCTGTCCGATGCCGATCTGGACAAGGCGGCCACCATTGCCGTAGCCGGAGCCACCGGCAACTCGGGCCAGCGCTGCACCGCGATCAAGCGCATTCTGGTGCAGGAGAGCGTGGCCGACACCTTCGTGCCGCTGGTGCTGGAGAAGGCCAAGAAGATCAAGTTCGGCGACCCGCAGGACCCCGAGACCGAGCTGGGCTGCGTGATCCACGACAAGGCGGCGGAGCTGTTTGAGAACCGTGTTTACATGGCCGAAAAAGAGGGCGCAGAAATCCTCTACCACCCCGGTCGTCAGGGTGCGCTGCTGCCACCCATCGTGGTCGACAAGGTGCCCCATGACAGCGAGCTGGTGATGGAAGAAACCTTCGGCCCCATCATCCCCATCGTCCGCGTGCCGGATAATGACGAAGAGGTGATGGCTATCTCGAACTCCACCGAGTTCGGCCTCAGCTCGGGCGTCTGTACCAACGACCTGAACCGCGCCATCGCCTATATCAACGGCCTCAACGTGGGCACCTGCAACATCTGGGAACAACCCGGATACCGCATCGAAATGTCCCCCTTCGGCGGCATCAAAGACTCCGGAAACGGCGTCAAAGAAGGCGTCATCGAAGCCATCAAGTTCTTCACTAACGTCAAAACATACTCCCTACCATGGCCAAGGTGAGCGGGAGGAGAGACACCTGGATTTCTCCCCAACTCGCGGGGTCCTTAATGGGGCCTCGCGGTTTTGATTTCAGCGGATGCAAGCCAGAATCGAGGATCATATGTCAGTCAGCATCACCCACACCGAAGGCGAGTCCAACACCTCGGACGCGCGCAAATCGTGGTTGAAGTCGTCGATTGGCCCACGGTCTGCGCCGTTGCTGAAACGGGATTCAGACGCGTTTTTGCATCAAAGTCTGTCCAGCCCTTGTGTCAGCACCATCGCCAAGGCTGAAGGCATCTGGATCGAGGATATGGATGGCCGCCGTTACATGGATTTCCATGGTAACTCGGTCCATCACATCGGCTATGGCCATCCGCGTCTGGTCGAAGCGATCAAAGCGCAGCTGGATGATCTACCGTTCGCGCCGCGCCGCTTCACCAATGATCCGGCGGTGGAACTGGCCGAGAAGCTGGCCGAGATTGCTCCCGGTGATTTGGGCAAGACCTTGTTCACCACTGGCGGGTCGGACGCCAACGAAGTGGCGCTGAAGATCGCGCGCGCCGCTACGGGCCGGTTCAAGACCGTCAGCTTCTGGGATGCGTTCCACGGGGCGGGTTTTGGCGCAGCTTCGGTGGGCGGAGAGGCGACATTCCGCAGCCATATCGCCGGGCCTCTGATACCGGGGGCCGAACATGTCGCGCCGTTTGCCTGCTTTCGCTGCCCCTACAACCACGCCGGGCCCGAAACCTGCGGTTTGGCCTGCGCCAAAATGGTTGAATTCGCTTTGGAGCGTGAGGGCGATGTGGCGGCCGTAATTGCAGAACCTATGCGCGCGGTGCCCTATGTGCCCCCGGCGGGGTTCTGGAAATCGGTGCGTGAGGCCTGCAACCGGCATGGCGCACTGTTGATCATGGATGAGATCCCGACCGGTTTGGGCAAGACCGGCAAGATGTTCGCCTTTGAGCATGATGAGATCGTACCGGATATCGTGACCTTGGGCAAAGCTTTGGGCGGAGGCATCCTGCCCATCGCCGCCTGTGTCGCGCGCCGCGATCTGGACGTATGCGGAGACTTTGCCATCGGGCATTACACCCACGAAAAGAACCCCGTGACCGCGCGTGCCGCGCTGACCACAATTCAGATCATCGAGGATGAAGGTTTGGTTGAGCGCGCCGCCAAGCTGGGGGCGCACGCGATGGATCGCCTGCAAGACGCGTTGGCGCAGGTTGAAATCGTCGGAGATATCCGCGGACGCGGTCTGATGTTAGGAGTCGAGATTGTCAAAAGCCGCAGCACCCGCGAGGCAGGCAATGCCTGCGCCGAACGCATCTACTATGACTGCCTGAATAGCGGGCTGAGCTTCAAGATCAGCCAGGGCTGTGTACTGACGCTGTCTCCGCCGTTGACGATCGCGAAGGGTAATCTGGATCGGGCATTGGATATAGTCATTGCTGCAATCAGAGCACAGGTTTGACGCTCTCAATCGTGCTTATTGTTCTGACCGCGGCGCTTCTGCATGCGTCCTGGAACGCGATTGTAAAAGGCGCACCGGACAAAGTTGTCGTTCTGGGATTGGTGGCACTTGGCCATGCAATCCCAGCTTTGTTTGCGTTGCCCTTTATAGGGTTGCCGGTTTGGGCCGCATTTCCTTTCATCGTCGCCTCAACCCTGATTCATTGGGGGTATTACTGGTTTCTGAACGCGGCCTACAAGCATGGCGATCTGTCGGTTGTATATCCGATTTCACGCGGAATAACGCCGATTCTGGTTGCGTTGGGCGCGATCTTCTTCGCTAAGGAGTTTCTGTCGACCGGAGCATGGATTGGAATTCTGTGCATCTCGCTCGGTATCGGATTTCTGGCCCTTGCCGGGTTGGGCAAACATACCAATTTGGTCGCAATCGCAGCAGCGCTCGGCACCGGTCTGATGATTGCGTTTTATTCGATTGTCGATGGCATTGGCATAAGACTGTCCGAAAACACGCTGGGCTATATCGCGCTATTATTTGTTGCTGAGATATTTGTCGTCGCATTTATTTTCACCACACGCTGGCAGCGACTTGTTGTTTTGCCAAGGCGTTATGTCTGGGCCGGCTTGATGGGGGGAGTTATCTCTGGTCTTGCTTACGGGTTGGTCCTGTACGCTAAAACCATCGCGCCTCTGGGCGTGGTTTCTGCGCTACGCGAGAGTTCTGTTATCTTTGCTTCTATTATCGGCGTGTTGTGGTTTGGCGAGGGTCCAAAAACCAACAGGCTAGTCGCGGCCATTACTGTGGTGGGTGGGATTGTGATACTAGCGAGTGCAAGATGAAGTCGGGGTAATAGATTGGCGAGACGTTTGCCTTTCGCTGCCACGAAAGCGCTCGTTACGCATCGACCCTTCTCGGGGTCGACTCCGGCTAAGTGTGGAATAGGGAGTTTAGAATTTTCAGCCTCGTTTAACCACATAACGACCCTTCACTGCACGATGCTCGAACTTGTGAGATACGGACAAAACAGAAGTATGAACTCAGCCGCAAGAAAATCTCAGCATTCATCTGGCAAGCTGGCTCAATGCTACGATTAGAATCTGACCCTAAACGCCAGCCCAACCAAGGGTGCTGTTTCATAGCTCTGACGACTAATTTCCGCTCCATACACATCATCTAGCGTCAGGCGACCTTCAAATTCCGCGCCTGCAAATACGCTCACTGAAACACCAGGATTCGGGTTGTACCCAACAGAAAGAACTACAGGAATACTCTTATCTTCGCCTACTCCATCCGGAGCAAGGCCATCCCCATCTAATCTGAATCGGATCCTTTCCGATCGCGCGGTCAACGAAAAGTCTATCGTGTCATTCAAAGCGTAACTCAGTGTTAATCCGGGGCCTTGCGTCGCTCCTACACCAGAGCCAGTGTTCAAATTCCAGCGATCATTTATGTCCCAGTCGATCAACAAAGCCGGGAAAAAATCAGTGCTGTCATCGTCAAATTGAGAAAATGCACCAAAGGCCGGGCCTATCGTCAGGCGCTGGCTCAGTTGCCAAGCAACACCAGCAAAAACACCATAGGTTCTGCCGTCAGACGAGGAGACCCCGCTTTGATAGTCCCACCTGATCTGCGGCGACACAAAAACCGTAGCCGTATCACCCACACGAAACCGGGCAGGAATAGCAATGCGAAGGTCGCGGATGTTTTCCCATGGCTGGTTGTTCGGTTGGCTGAAATCATAGTCCAGCTTGCCAAAGCTGGTAGAAAGCCCAACAGAGTTTCCTTCCTCCAGATTGTAAAGCGCGGTGACACGTAGAAATGTTCGACTGGTAGAGAACTCACCACCGTCGCTCAAATCCGCATCCCCTTGAAACGCGGCAAGCCCATCAATCTGGTACGCCCAACCTAGCCGAGGCTGTGCAACAGAGGGAAACGCCGTAAACCCTAGTGAAACAGTTTCGAAGCAGCACATTAGAACAAGGTTTTTCAAATGACATTTCCTACGTGAAGCTGGCTTCACTTTGGGTTGCCATTCCTAGACAAGCGGTTCAAGTCCTTTAAAGTCTGATTTGCGGGACGAGGACGAAACCGCTCTCGCGGTATTGGCGCTTACGTCGATGTTTTGGGCTGATGTGAGCGGTGTGAATTTTGCGAACTGACGCACCTGCCTGACGATTGGGACCTTCTCAATCTGATGACAGGAGGGTCTGATGACCGATCAATACGTGCCGCCATTGCGCCAACGCTTTCTCGAAGACATGCGGATCAAGGGACTGCAGCCCAAGACCCAGACGATGTATCTGCGGGCGATGCGCGACTTCACGCGGTTCCTGGGGCACTCGCCCGATGCCGCGACGCCGGAGGAACTGCGCGCCTTTCAACTCGACATGAAGGAGCGCGGTGTGGGCGCGCCGACCTTCAATAATCGGCTGACGGTGTTGAGCTTTTTCTTTGCCACGACCTGTCCGCGCCCGGAGATGAAGCGGCACATGCGGTATCAGCGGGCAGCCAAGAAGATACCTGTCGTGCTGAGCGCCGAAGAGGTCGCGCGCATTCTCGAAGCCGCGCCGGGGCCCGGGCTGAGATACAGGGCGGCGTTCAGTGTGGCGTATGGTGGTGGTCTGCGCGCCAGCGAAGTGACCCACCTGAAGGTTGGCGATATCGATAGTGACCGCATGTTGATCCGCATCGATCAGGGCAAAGGCCGCAAGGACCGCGATGTGATGCTGTCACCGTCGCTTCTGGAACTTCTGCGGGACTACTACCGCGAAGCCCGGCCCGCAGGCTGGCTCTTTCCTGGCCGCAACCGGGTCGATCCGATCTCGACGCGTCAGTTCAACCGGGCCTTTGGCGTCGCCTGCGACTTCGCTGAGATCAAGAAGAGGGTATCTCCGCACACATTGCGGCACAGCTTTGCCACCCATCTGCTTGAGGGCGGGACGGACATCCGGGTCATCCAGGTCTTGCTCGGCCACGCCAAGCTGGAGACTACGACGGTCTATACCAAGGTGGCGACCAAAACGATCCGGGATGTGACCAGTCCGCTCGATCTGCTGGTGAGACGAGAGGCGGCACCCGGCTGATCCCAGTCCCATGCCCCGCCCGAAGCTGGAGGTTGCGGATATCTTCCGCGCCCATGGTGCTACATATCGACGGCAACATGACGGGCATCTGAACCTTCCCCAATTGAAGGTGATGTCCGCCATCGAGACTTGCCGCACCGCTGCTCTCGGCGGGCATGTGGCGGCCTGCACCAAGTGCGGCCATGAGCACATTGCCTACAACTCCTGCCGCAACCGGCATTGCCCGAAGTGCCAGGGTTCTACGGCGCGGGACTGGATGCAGGCACGCATGGATGACCTGTTGCCGGCCGAGTACTTCCACGTGGTCTTCACCTTGCCGGCTCATATCGCCGACATCGCCTACCAGAACAAGGCGGTGGTCTACGGTTTGCTGTTCAGGGCGTCGGCACAGACGCTCCTGACCATCGCCGCCGATCCGAAGCATCTCGGCGCCAGGATCGGCATGACATCGGTGCTGCACACCTGGGGTTCGGCGATGACGCACCATCCGCATGTGCACGTTATCGTGCCGGGTGGCGGGCTGTCGGCGGATGGCGCCCGCTGGATACGTTGCCGCTCCGGGTTCTTCTTGCCCGTGAAAGCCCTGTCACGGCTGTTCCGGCGCCTGTTCCTCGAAGGGCTGATCAGGTTGCACCGGACAGGCAAGCTGCGCTTATTCGGCGATCTGGTGGGACTGGCCGACCCCGACGCCTTCTCGGCCCATCTCGCGCCGTTGCGCAAAACCGACTGGGTCGTCTACGCAAAACCACCCTTCGGCGGACCCGAAGCCGTGCTGGCCTATCTCAGCCGCTATACCCACCGCGTCGCCATCTCGAACCACCGCCTGGTCAGCGCCGACGCGGACACCGTGGCCTTCCGCTGGAAAGACTATCGGATCAAGCGTGGCGACCGGATGAAGGTTATGCGCCTGCCCACGGATGAGTTCATCCGCCGCTTCCTGATCCACGTCCTGCCGTCGGGCTTCCACCGCATCCGCCACGCGGGGTTCCTCGCCAATGGCATCCGTCGTGACAGGATCGAAAAGATCAGGCGCTTGCTCGATCGGGAACCGGAGCCTGATCAGTTGGCCGACGAGGATCATCACACCGATACCGGTGAACGAGACCAGCCTCAGCCCTGCCCAAAATGCGACGGCCCAATGCGTATCATCGAAACCTTCCTCCGCGGACAAATACCAAAATCCCGCGCCCCGCCATGGGAGGAGGCCGCATGATCCGTCGATCACAACCGGTCCTGTCATCCGAAGGCACCGGACAAATCGTTGCGGACACTCATCTGCACCCCTCGTTGCAGCAGGCTAAAAGCAACAGAAAAATGACCGCCTCACGCCATCGGTACACACTGATCGGCGTAGTCAACTTCGAACGTCAGGCCATAGGCCGACCAAGCGTCGAGCCACTATCCCCATAGCTCCGAAATCCGCCCGCGCTTTCCTCCTTGTCAGATTTATCGCCGCTGCAGCTCACGCTGACAGCAGCCACAAACCTTAGACAAAGTTGCCGCCGGGCAGCGATCCTCAGAACTTACTTGGTCTGCAATACAACTCACGAAAGCGTCGAAAAACGCCCCGCGCTTAAGAATGAACAGATCGAAGCACTTCACGAAAAACGCGAGAGCAACACCCTGTTCAAAGACCTTAGGTTTGAATACAGCCTCTCAAAGGTCACCACGTACCGCTATCTCACCTAAAACGAAACCTGAACTCGACCCAAGAGACTGAATCCGGCCTTAACGTCCTATCCTGCTCCGAGCCGGAAACAACTTCCAAATCGATTGCCTACAACGCAATCTGGATGTTCGGCAGCGTGCTATCCGCAGAGCTATTTCGGATCAATATGTGGAAAGCACTACCCGGGATGCGCGCGACTTGGATTATCTTGTTACACACGTCACAAATGCCTATGTGACCTATTTGCCGGAGCGCCGCGATAATTCTCTCCGCACCATCAAAGGTTATTGTCGGCAACGCAGCACAAAAGCCATCCTACCCGAAATAGCCTGAATCGGTTGATCAGGTATCGCTCGCATAGGTGCTATGCTTTGACGCGGGTTTGTTTGGGATCGTAGAACGCTTGTAGTGAACACTTACAAGGATACGGGGTACCTGCTAGTGTCTGACGTCAGCCCTTATGGGTCCACATAGGGTCATTTGCTAAGAGATTGTTTGTCGCTCATCGTCACCACCGAGGAGTGGAAGATGAGAAAGCCAACGAAGAGCCCCGGCGAGAAGATCGTCAAAGACATCAAGCGCGCGACACGCAAGCAATATTCAGCGGAAGAGAAGATCCGGATCGTGCTGGATGGGCTGCGCGGCGAGGACAGCATTGCAGAGCTGTGCCGCCGGGAGGGCATATCCCAGGGTCTGTACTACAAGTGGTCGAAGGACATTATGGAAGCCGGCAAGAAGCGTCTGGCTGGCGATACTGCGCGGGCTGCGAACACAGACGAAGTGAAGGAACTGCGCCGTGAAGCCAAGGATCTCAAAGAGGTCGTTGCTGAACAGACGCTCGAGCTGCGTCTTCTCAAAAAAAGCATGCTCGGGGATGGGGACGGCCACGAATGAGGTATGCTGCATCTGAGAATCTGGAGATCATTCGCATGGTCGAGGAAAGCCATCTGTCAGCGCGTCGGACACTGGCTAAACTGGGCATCCCCCGCACCACATTCTACCGCTGGTACGACCGGTATCTGCAGCGTGGTGAGGCTGGTTTGCAGGATCGATCTCCCAAGCCCAATCACGTTTGGAACCGCGTTCCCGTCGAAGTGAAGCGCAAGGTTGTCGATCTGGCACTGCAGGAGACGGAACTGTCACCACGCGAGCTGGCCGTGGCGTTCACCGATCAAGAACGCTACTTTGTCTCGGAATCCACAGTATATCGCACGCTCAAGGCGCATGATCTGATCACCAGCCCGGCCTTCATCGTGCTCAAGGCTGCCAATGAGTTCCAGCACAAGACGACGGCCATCAACCAGCTTTGGCAGACCGACTTCACCTATATTAAGGTAATCGGCTGGGGCTGGTTCTATCTCAGCACGGTCCTCGACGATTACAGCCGCTACATCGTCTCCTGGAAGCTCTGCACGACCATGTGGGCTGAAGATGTGACCGACACGCTGGACTTGGCATTGCAGGCATCCGGCTGCGACCAGGTGCATGTCGTTCACAAGCCACGTTTGCTGAGCGATAACGGATCAAGTTACGTCTCAGGGGATCTGGCTGAGTGGCTGCAGGACAAGGGCATGAAGCACTCGCGCGGCGCGCCATATCATCCACAAACGCAGGGCAAAATCGAACGATGGCATCAAACCCTGAAGAACCGCATCCTGCTGGAAAACTACTTCTTGCCGGGTGATCTCGAAGCTCAGATCGAAGCCTTTGTCGATCACTACAACCACCAGCGCTATCACGAGAGCATCAACAACGTCACACCCGCCGACGTCTACTTCGGGCGCGACAAAGACATTCTGAAACAAAGGGAAAGGATCAAACAAAAGACATTCGAAGCGCGACGCTTGCATCACCGCAAACACGCCGCATAATCAAGCCAAACAGATGAGCCAAACTCTCTCTTAGTTCAGGCCGCCTTTGGTTCCACAAACTCTGACGACGGACAGAAGCTTACCGTCACTGTGTTCATTGCAATCTTTTTGGGGTTTTCGGGTGTTGTTCTGTTGCTATGGGAGGCCTTCGAGCTGCCTGGAGATGGTGCTGTAATCGGTGTCGCCGCTGGATTGGCATACGCCCTGACGATGGCGTTTGTTCGCGTTCACACCAAAACGATGACACTCACAGAAAGCTCTAGTTCCATTGCATTTTATTTTGCAATTGTCTCGGCCCTGATTGGACTGGCGACGCTGCCTTTCGGTTGGGCCGCTCTGGACTGGGTGTCATTTGGTTGGCTTGCACTGGCTGGTTTGATTGGAGGTGTTGGGCATATCGTGGCAAACGAGGCCGTGGCCCGAGCGCCAGTTAGCGCACTCGCCCCGTTTGATTTTACAGGTCTGATATGGGCGTTAGGCTTCGATCTCGTGCTGTTCTCGGTCGTGCCAGGAACTTTGGGTTTCTTAGGAGTTTTTGCGATTACGAGCGCTGCTCTGATAGTTACTTTTGCAAATTCAAGATCGAAGCCTACGCCTCAATAGATTCAAGCGACCGCAGGTGTTTCAACTTGATGCACCGGAGATTCCCAGGCCTAGATCGGTTTTCGATCATCTGATTCAATCGGCCTCAAGAAAGGGAGGATCAGGTGATGATGGGACGGCTGGAGGTACAAGAAAACCTGTTTTATCGGTTCCGGATTGAAGATCATGTCCCGTCGACCCACATGCTTCGCAAGATCGACTGGCTGCTGGACTTTGATGCGATCCGCGTGGAGCTGGCCGATCTCTACAGCCACATCGGCCGACCGTCCGTCGATCCTGAGCTGATGCTTCGCATCCTGCTGATCGGCTATCTCTATGGCATCCGGTCTGAGCGCCGTTTGGTCGAGGAGGTCCATCTGAACCTTGCGTATCGGTGGTTTTGCAAGCTCGGGCTGGAAGGCAGCGTGCCGGATCGTTCGACCTTCTCGAAGAACCGGCATGGCCGGTTTGCCGATGGTGATATCCTGCGCCGCCTGTTCGAAAGTGTTGTCGAGAAATGTGTTGCCTTCGGATTGGTCGGCGGGACCGATGTCGCCGTTGATGGCAGCACCATCGAGGCGGATGCCTGCAAGGATCGCAAAGGGTCAATGCAAGAGATCGAAAAGCTCTGGTCCCGGAAAGAGCAAGTTCAGCGTCCGGTGGCCGAGTATCTGGCCAAATTGGCTGACACGGATCAGGAATCGAAGGGCAGCGCCAAAAAGAAACCGCCCAAATACATTTCCGAGACTGATCCTGAGGCGGCCTGGTCTCTGAAAGATGGCCCGGGTCGCTTCAGCTATGAGACCAACTATCTGGTCGATACCGATCACGGCATCATCATGGATGTTGAGGCCACTCCCGCGCGGCTCAGCCAGGAGATCATTTCCGCAAAGGTGATGCTGGAACGCAGTGCCCGGCGGCATGACTTCCGGCCAGATCGGATCGCAGCAGACGGATCATATGGCACCGGCACTTTCCTGGCGTGGCTTCTAAAACGCGAATTTAACCCGCATGTCCCGGTACTGGATCGCCAATACCAGACCAAGGGCAAGTATGACATTGGCTATTTCCAGTATGATGCTGAACGCGACAGCTACACCTGTCTTGAAGGTCACGAGATGCCTGTGCGTCGGATCAAGGAAAGTACGCTGGTCAAGAACTACTACGCGGGCAAGGAAACCTGTGGAACCTGCCCGATCCGAAAGGCCTGCACCGACGCGCCGTTTCGAACCGTCACCCGACACATGGATGAAGATGCTCGGCAAACGGTCCGGGAACTGAAACACACCTGGCAATATGAACGAAGCCGAAAACGGCGAAAGAAAGTCGAGATGCTGTTCGCCCATCTGAAACGGCATCTCGGCTTCAAGCGCCTCCGGCTCCGAGGCCTTAAGGGAGCCAACGAAGAATTCCTTCTCGCCGCCACCGCCCAGAACCTAAAACGTATGGCCAAAATGGTTCCGAACTGAGGGTAGAAACGGCACCAACCACCGATAGACAAAAACACTGCTTTTACCCGCAATGACAGCGGGTTGGGAGGAAACGACCATCGCAAACACAAGATGTAGTAGGAAGGGTTTTTCACCAATATCGACCGTTTTTGGCGCACGAGTTCTGACAGGAGATGTCCGTTGTACTGAAAAGCGGGCTATCTTCCGACCGCTCAATCCATCATGGAATTGAGTCAGAAGCACCTTTATATACAAGTCCACGGTATATGCCCTCAAGCCCTCCCGAAAACCGAAAGGGCAAAAGCGGACGACTTTTACACCACCCGCGACAACGCAATGCCGCCGCTACTGTGGTCGAGTATTGCTCCGCAGTTTACACTCTTCGTAGAGCATAATTGATATACGGTCGGCGATCCGTGCCGGGTTACTGTTGCATTTCATCAGCGAACCAGTCGATGACTTTTTCCAGTGCATCGTTATTGCTTGCGCTTCTATTTTTTAAAAGCTGATAAAAGTTACCGGTTGCGATTTTTTCCGGAAATGCTTGCACAAGTAATTCGCGATCCAAGAGTTTCTGAACGATATGTTCCCACCCTAGCGCAACGCCTTCTCCGGCAAGGGCCGCTTGCAAAACGACGGCGTAATCGCTGAATGTAATTTCCCGGTCGACCGGATGGAGTTTCAGACCCACCTTCCGCTGATAGTCACCCCAAGACACACGCGGATTTGCGAAATTGATCAGTGTTTGATTGCGATGAGCGAGGGTTCCGTCAGGTTGACTAAGATTTGCATGGTACTTGGGCGAGCAGACGGGCAGTATAACTTCTCTTGCAAATTCCTCTATCACCGGTATCGCGCCGCTTGTTCCCTGTAGGCGAACGCCTAGGTCAGCAGGCCCAAGTTCGCCAATTGGCTCTCCGCCCAACAATTGGAACCGGAGTTCAATTTCAGGGTGTTTCGATGCCAAGTTGCCGATCCTGGGAATAAGCCAATGCGTAACGAAGGCTGAAGAAATCGACAACAAAACGACTTGTTGGCCCTGCATGTCTCGATGGATATCTTCAATCGTCTCGACGATGTCATCGAAGCTTTTGTTCACAACGGCGAAGAGCCGTTGCCCTTGTTCTGTAAGGACAACACCTTTGGGTGAGCGCTTGAACAGTTCAAGAGCCAGCAATTGCTCGGTTTTTTTGACCAATCGGCTAACTGCTGCCTGAGTGACACCCAAGTGCTCAGCAGCTTCAGAGAAATTTTCAAAAGTGGCGGCCGCTGCAAATGTACGCAGCTGGTTCCCTGACGGAATCTTCTGGAAAGAGTGTATCATAACTTTTTTTAACATCAGGCTAATCATTTGTGGAGTTGATATTTTCGCAAACAGTGCCTCTTTTCCTTATTTTAACTGCGTCATAAGCAGGACATGCTCACTCAACAGGAGGATTAAGATGGGTTCCGATAAAGTAACACTAAACTCAGCAGAAGAAGCTGTTGTTAAGAAAATTCTGGCAGAAGAGGGCCAGATGTCGCGTCGCACAGCGATGAGTTGGCTCGGCGCAATGGGAATCAGCGCGGCCAGTGCCGGACTGTTGGTTTCCACTGCCGGGCGCGCTTTGGCAGCAACCCCACAAAGAGGCGGGCGTCTCCGGGTTGCGGGCCATTCGACCAGCGCCAAGGACACACTAAACCCCGCGCATCTCAATCTGAGCACCGATTATGCCCGAGCGCACATGTTCTACAACGGGCTGACCCGAATTGACGGGAACGCCGAAGCTCAACCTGAGCTGGCCGAGTCCTTCGAACCAGGTAAGGATGCCAGTGAATGGATATTCACCCTTCGTGATGGCCTGACATTCCACAATGGAAAGTCCGTCACAACTGACGACGTGATTTTCTCAATCATGCGCCACAAGGACGAAGCCGTTGGTTCCGGGGCCAAAGCGCTGGCCGATCAGATTTCCGAGGTGGTCGCCGATGGCCCAAACAAAGTGATTGTCCGCCTCAATGCACCGAACGGCGATCTGCCGGTCATGCTGGGGACATTCCACTTCATGATCATTCCCGACGGCACCGCAGAATTTGCAACCGCCATCGGCACCGGACCGTTCACCGTCGGAGAATTCACACCCGGGGTACGTTCGATTGCCTTGCGCAACGAAAACTACTTCAAGGAGAACCGCCCCTACGTTGATGAAATCGAGTTCTTCGGCATCGCGGATGACAGCGCGCGCATCAATGCGCTTTACACCGGTGATGTGCATATGATCAGCTCGATCAAGGCGACCGCTGCAAAAGAAATCGAAGCGCGCGACGGGGTCGAAGTATTCCGGACCGGTGCCCCTCGGTTTTCGCAATTGGTCATGGATAACTCGATTGCTCCGATGGACAACAAACATCTCCGTCTGGCCATCAAGTATCTGATCGACCGGGAACGCCTGCTGACAACTGTTGCTCAGGGGTATGGTCAGCTTGGCAACGACCATCCGATTGCGCCGTCGAGCCCGCTTTACAATAGCGAAATCGAGCAGCACATGCTCGATCATGACAAGGCAAAGTTCCATCTGAAAGAAGCAGGCATGGACGGCGCGACGCTGGAACTGCATGTCAGCGAGGCTGCTGCAAATTCAGTCGAAACCGGGCAGTTCCTCCAACGCGAAGCCGCCCGTATCGGGTTGAACATTGACCTCAAGCGCGAGCCGAAAGATGGCTACTGGAGCAATATCTGGCTCAGCCGTGGTTTCTATGGCGGCGAGTGGAATGCACGTCCAACCTACGATATGCTTCTGTCACTGGCATGGACCTCTGACGCCAAATGGAATGAGGCCAAGCTTCAGAACCCGCAACTGGACGGCCTGATTGCCGAAGGTCGTGTGGCAGTCGATGCCGCGAAGCGGAAGCAAATTTATGGCGACATCCAGAAGATCATCTCGGAAGATGGCGGCAACGCAATTCCGATGTTCATTGACTATCTGGATGCGCATTCCAGCAAAATGAAAGGCCTGACTCCGGTGCCGACCGGCGGCATGGGCGGCTTTAACTTTGCCGATTCAGTCTGGCTGGAAGACTAAACCTCCCTGTGACTTGGGGGACTTTGCGAGAAGGCCCCCTTTTTAACCTCGAATAGGGAGCCAAAATGCCAAACATGATTCTAAGGCGCGTAGGCGTTGGGATTCTCACTCTGTGGCTGGTTACAGTTCTTGTTTTTCTTGGAACGGAAATCCTTCCGGGTGACGTTGCTCAGGCCATTCTCGGACAATCTGCTACGCCGGAAACGCTTGCGGGGCTGCGCGAAACACTTGGTCTCGACCGACCGGCATATGTTCGCTACTTCGATTGGCTTGGCGGCTTCGTCACAGGCAATATGGGAACATCGCTTGCCAGCGGTGCCGATATTTCCTTTCTGATTGCCGAAAGGTTGCAAAATACTCTGCTGCTGGCGGGTGTGGCCGCGATCATTGTTGTACCCGTTTCGGTCTGTCTCGGGCTGTTGGCGGCTATGTATCCCGAAAGCTTGTTCGACAGGTTCATTTCGGTTGGCACGCTGTTTCTTGTCGCGACCCCTGAATTTCTTTTGGGGACCCTGTTGGTCATCTTTTTCGCGGTCAAATTACAGTGGTTTCCCGCAGTGGCTTACGTCACAGAGTTCAAGTCACTTGGCCATTTCTTCAACACAATGGCGCTACCAATTCTGACCCTGGCAGCCGCCCTGACCGCTCAGATGACGCGGATGACGCGGGCCACAATCGTCAATATCCTTGGCTCCAGCTACATTGAAATGGCGCTTCTCAAAGGGGTCCGCCGCTGGCGAATGATCTTTGTCCACTCGCTACGCAATGCGATTGGCCCCATCGCCAATGTCGTCGCACTGAACCTCGCTTATCTGATAAGCGGTGTGGTCATTACCGAGACAATATTTGCCTATCCGGGCTTGGCCAAGCTGATCGTCGATGCGGTCGCGACACGGGATTTCCCGGTGGTTCAGGCCTGCGCCATGGTGTTTTGCGCCGCCTACATCATCTTCATGTTGCTGGCCGACATCATTGCGATTGTCTCAAATCCCCGGCTTCGCAACCCAAAAACATAATAGGAGGTTTTCATGGCCAATGCCGCGCGTGGAGATGCTCTCCCCAAACGAAGATTTGAACTGACATTGATGGGCTGGGCTGGCGTGTCTGTCGTGGTTTTCTGGGTGTTCGTTGCAATTTTCGCTGACTTTATTGCCCCATATGATCCAAACGATTTTCCGTCATATGACAGCTACCTAAACCCGACATCCGAATACTGGTTCGGCACCGATTATCTGGGGCGCGATGTGCTTTCAAGGGTGATCCATGGCACACGCCTGACCTTGGGAATGGCCTTTGCCGCGACGCTTCTGGCATCGTTCCTTGGAACCTCTCTGGGTGTGTTCGCGGTGGTCAAAGGGGGCTGGACAGATGCGATAATCAGCCGGATCAACGACGCGCTCTTGTCTTTCCCAACCATTATGATGGGGCTGGTTCTGATCGCCGCGCTTGGCTCTTCGGTCACAATACTGATTGGAGCAACAGGTGTGATCTATGCCTCCAGCGTGTACCGGATCGCTCGGGCGCTGGCGATGGATGTCAATCAACTGGACTACATCGAAGTTGCGCGTGCCAGGGGCGAAAGCACGTCGTGGTTATTGTTCCACGAAATCCTCCCAAGCATCATCGTGCCCATGGTCGTGGATTTCGGCATTCGTCTGTCATTTGCCATCCTGTTCATGAGCGGCCTCAGTTTTCTTGGCTTAGGCGTACAGCCTCCGCTGGCGGACTGGGGAGGAATGGTTCGAGAAAACATGGGCGCGTTGAATGCAGGCGGCTGGACCCCGGTGTTTCCCGCATTTGCCATCGCTTCATTAACCATTGGCCTCAATCTGATCGTTGATGACTACGCCGCAGGCGGCGGACGCGGCTTCGCCAAGAGGATGATCTGATGGACCCATTACTCAAAATTCGCGGGCTTCAGATCGAGGTCGAAAAGCCTGCCCGACCAGATATCGAGCCGATCGTCCAAAACATTGATCTGGACGTCATGCCTGGCGAGGTCGTGGCGCTGGTCGGTGAATCCGGGTCTGGCAAGACGACAGTTTCCCTGTCGGCGATGGGGTACACCAAGCCGGGCCTGAAAATCTCGAAGGGAACGATCACTCTGGCAGATACGGATATCCGCGCGTTGCAGGGTCAGGCCCTTCGGGAACTGCGCGGTGACCGGGTGTGTTATGTGGCACAAAGCGCGGCGGCCGGTTTCAACCCGGCGATGATGATTACTGATCAGGTCATTGAACCGGTTCTTGAGCACGACAAGATGTCACCGGTAGCGGCAGGGGAGCGCGCGTTTGATCTCTATCAGCAATTGAATCTGCCCCATGCAGACACGATAGGCCAACGCTATCCCCACCAGGTTTCCGGCGGGCAGTTGCAACGCCTGATGGCAGCAATGGCGATGTGCAGCGGACCAGAACTGATCCTGCTGGACGAACCGACCACGGCGCTTGATGTCACGACCCAGATCGAGGTTTTGAAGTCCTTCAAAAACCTCATTCGGCAAAGCGGGTCAGCGGCGATCTATGTTAGTCACGATCTGGCCGTGGTGGCCCAGATTGCCGACCGCGTCGTTGTGTTGCTGAACGGCGAAATCCAGGAGCAGGGGCCTGTCGGGGACGTTCTGCTCAATCCGCAGGATGACTATACCAAAGTCCTGATGAGTGCGGCCGACCCGGAATTGTCTCTGAGTAGACGAAAAGACAAAGCCGAGACAAGGCAGGCAGAACCCAAAAGCGAAACCCTGGTCGAAATCACTGATGTTATTGCCGGATATGGCAAAATTGGTTCAAACGGTCTGCCCCACATTCCGGTTTTGAACGATATAAATCTCGGCATCCGTAAAGGGTCGGTCGTCGGTGTCATCGGCGAAAGCGGTTCGGGGAAAACCACGCTGGCCCGCTCGTTGGCAGGTCTGCTGCCCTGGGCGCAGGGTGACATGAAGCTGAACGGTGTGTCTCTGCAAAAAACCGTCCAGGAGCGCAGTCTGGACGAGTTGCGCAAAATCCAGATGGTGTTCCAGTCAGCGGATGTTTCACTGAACCCGAACCATACGATCGGCAAGATTCTTGGCCGCCCGATTTCGTATTTTCAGGGGCTTAAAGGCAGTGCCAACCGCAAGGCCGTTGAAGAGTTACTGGAACTTGTCCAACTGCCGCCCGGTTTCGCTGATCGAAAACCGGGTGAGCTATCGGGTGGCCAGAAACAGCGGATAAACCTCGCGCGCGCGCTGGCTGCCAAACCCGAGATCGTGCTTTGCGACGAAGTCACCTCGGCCTTGGATGCCGTCGTTCGGGAATCCGTGATTGAGCTGATCCGCGAATTGAGTGCGCGCCTTGGCCTGTCATTCATGTTCGTTACGCACGACATTTCAACCGTCGCCGCTCTCTGCGAAGAAGTGGTCGTGATGTATCTCGGCGAGATTGTCGAAGCAGGCGTGACGGCTGATATCCTTCACGATCCTCAACATCCTTACACCAAAGTTCTCATGGCGTCGGTGCCGCGTCTCCGGCCCGGTTGGCTGGAAGAGGCGATCGAAGAGAGAAGCGCCATCCTGGCAACAGCCAAAGACCTTGAGATCGCGGACTAACTATCAGACCGAGTTATGAGATGAACAGTCAAACCCAGCAACGAAGAAAATCGCGTCGAGGGCGAGGAAACGGTAACCTGAAAGCTCAGGTGCAGAAAGCCGCCGCATTTATTGCGCGCAAAACACCCTATTGGGACATCCTGGACAATGAAGCGCTTTCGCGTATCGAAGAGGCCGCTGACACCCTCTTGTGGGAAATCGGCATCGAATTCCGGGGCGATGCCGAAGTCCTGAACATCTGGAAGACCGCCGGGGCCGAAGTCGATGGCGAGAGGGTTCGGTTTCCAAAGTGCATGCTTCGTGGTCTTATTCAGGCCACGGCCCCGCGAGAGTTCGTTCAACAGGCCCGAAATCCCGAGAAATCCGTCCGGATCGGTGGCAAGAACACGGTTTTTGTACCCTGTTATGGGCCGCCTTTCGTCATGTCCCAGGACGAACCGCGCCGGTACGCGCAGATCAAGGATTTACAGAATTTCGTCAAACTCGCGTATATGTCCCCGTCCTTACACCACTCGGGTGGCGTGATTTGTGAGCCGACCGACATTCCGGTGTCTCATCGCCATCTTGATACCCTCTATGCGCATGTGAAGTATTCGGACAAAGCTTTTATGGGGGCAGTGACCGCCGGAAGCAGGGCCGAAGATAGCCTAGAAATGATCAAAATCCTTCATGGCGAGGGATTCGACACAGGCAAATGCTACCTCACCAGCATCATCAACGTGAACTCTCCCCTAGTTATGGACGACACCATGCTTGCGGCGCTGAAGATTTATGCACGTGCCGGGCAGGCGGTTGCAATCACGCCCTTTCTGATCGCGGGGGCGACGGGGCCGTCCACGATTGCCGCCAATCTCGTGCAAGGGCTGGCAGAGTCGATGGCGAGTGCCGCACTTACGCAACTGATAAACCCTGGCACACCGGTTTTGGCCGGATTTCTGTCATCAGCCATGAACATGCGTTCAGGTGCACCGTCACGCGGACCTGAGCCGATGCTGGCCATTGCAGGCATCGCGCAGCTGTTTCGTAGGCTTGGCATACCAATGAGGGGTGGAGGTTCCTATTCAACATCCAAGCTGCCGGATGCCCAATCCGGTCAGGAGGCAATGAGCTTTCTCATGGCTTCGGCGCAGGCTGGCGCAAATTTTGTCATCCATGCAGCCGGTTCCTATGAAGGCGGATTATGCACGTCATATGAGAAGTTTGTTATGGATGCGGACAACGCCAGCATTCTTCAACGCATGTTGGCAGGCATCAAGATCGACGATGAAGAGTTAGGGCTCGACGCTTTTCGTGAAGTGGGCATAGGTAACCACTTCCTTGGTTCGGCGCACACGTTGGCGCGGTACAAGGATGTGTTTCTTGAGTCTTCGATTTCAGATTCACAATCATTCGAGCAATGGTCTGACGAGGGCGGGCAAGACGCCGCGACTCGTGCCAATGGGGTGTGGAAATCCATGTTGAACGAATATGAGGCACCTCCCCTTGATCCGGCTGTGGATGAAGCACTTTGTGAATTCATCACGCGCCGTAAATCCGAAATTCCAGCAGCGATGGAATGAACGCCATGAAACAGGAAAAGGTCATGACGCGCGATCCGTTGCTCAAGCCAATGCAGCTTGGACATCTTACCCTAAGAAATCGGATCATTTCGACAAGCCACGCGATTTCCTATGCCGAAAACGGACGACCGCGTGAACGCTATCAACTGTACCACGAAGCGAAAGCCAAGGGGGGCGTGGCGCTGTCGATGTTTGGAGGTGCCTCGAATATCGCGCCTGATTCACCGCCAATGTTCGGCCAACTCGACTTGTCAAACGACGCTGTTATCCCAGATTTTCAACGCTTTGCGGAACGTATGCACGCACATGGGACTGCACTCATGTGTCAGATCACCCATATGGGCCGCCGCACGTCGTCCTTTGGCGGTAACTGGTTGCCGACCATCGCACCGTCGCGAAGTCGCGAGGAGATGAGCCGGACCTTCGCCAGGGAAATGACGACAGAAGACATTGACCGTGTGGTCAAGGCTTATGGCGATGCGGCATGGCGTTGCAAAGAAGGCGGCCTTGATGGCTGCGAATTGTTGGCGACGGGGCATCTTGTAGATCAGTTCTGGTCACCTCAGATAAACCTACGCACAGACGATTTCGGCGGCTCGGTCAAAAACCGGGCGCGGTTTGGCCAGCTTGTTCTCGAAGAGATGCGCCGACGCACAGGGAACGATTTTGTCATCAGCCTGCGAATGCCGATGGAAGAGGGTTTTGAGGGTGGCCTGACCCAGGATGAGTGCCTGGAGATCGCGTGCCTCTACCGCGATGCCGGGCTGGTTGATATCCTGGGTGTTGTTCACGGGCATCTGGACACCCATAAGGGTTTGGCGGACTACATGCCCGGTATGGCGCGCGCCCTTGCTCCGTTCCTTGAAATGGCGGGAACATTCCGGCGTGAAGTTGATATGCCGGTGTTTCATGCGACCCGGATCAATGACATCGCCACGGCGCGCTATGCCGTCCGCGATGGCCTGATTGATCTTGTCGGAATTACCCGTGGCCATATTGCCGATCCCAACATCGTAAAGAAGATTGAAGCAGGGCAGGAAGATCGCATTCGTCCCTGTGTCGGGGCAACCTATTGTTCCACATATCGCCAATGCATCCACAACGTCGCCACCGGGCGAGAAAAAATCATACCACATGATGTTCCGCTAAGCGCAGGGCGCAAGAAAAAGGTTGTTGTTGTCGGCGGCGGCCCCGGTGGGATGGAAGCATCCCGCGTGTCTGCCGAGCGCGGACATGATGTGGTTTTGTTCGAGGCGGCAGATCGGTTGGGCGGTCAGGTTCAGCTTGCTTCCAAAGCATCCTGGCGACGCGACCTGATCGGGATCACGGATTGGCTGGCTGCCGAAATCGACAGGCTGGGTGTCGATCAGCGTTTGAACTTTTTTGCGGAAACTGCTGACATCCTCGCTGAAAACCCGGATGTGGTGTTTATCGCAACCGGAGGGATACCTGCGGAAAGCGCTGCCGATATCTCCGCACCTGTTCTGTCGACCTGGGATGTGCTTGCCAACCCAAAAACGGTGTCTGGCAGCGTGTTGATTGTCGATAATCTGGGGCGGCAGCATGCGTCATCCTGTGCTGATCACCTTGGATCGCGTGGCGTTAATGTCCATTTGGTAACGCCCGATTCCGCTGCCGCCTATGAAACCGGTAAGGTCGAACGCCCGCATTTCATGGAGCGCCTCTATCACAACAAGGTACGGATTACCGTAGATCAGCGCCTGATCAGCGCCAGGCGGGATGGCAATCGGATCACCGCCCTGTTTGAAAACACGCTGGTGGGACGCACTTGTGAATTTAGCGCTGACCATCTGATCATCGAAAACGGTACATTCCCGAATGATGACCTATTCGTAGAATTGAGAGAGCAGTCGGCCAATCGCGGAGTGACCCATATCGACAGCGCCGTTTCGGCAACCGAGCAACCAGGCGCAGACAATGACGGCGGGTTTCAACTGTTTGCGATCGGCGATGCGGTTTCATGCCGCGACATCCACACTGCCATGCTGGATGCCATGCGCATCAGCCTGACACTCTAAGAACAAGGCCCAATCTATGACGACACCTTTGACTTGCGGTGAGGCGCTGGTTGATTTGCTTGCGGACTATGGTTTTGATACGGTGTTCGGTATTCCTGGCACCCATGCGGTGGAACTTTATCGCGGTCTGCAAGACGGCAGGATGCGCCATATCCTTGCGCGCCACGAACAAGGGGCGGGCTTTATGGCCGATGGGTATGCGCGCATCAGCGGTAAGCCGGGCCTGTGCTTTCTGATCACCGGACCGGGGCTGACAAATGCCTCCACCGCAATAGCGCAGGCGTATTCGGATTCTGTTCCGATGCTTGTCGTCAGCTCCGTCAACGAAAGCTGGTCACTGGGCAAAAACTGGGGGCGGCTGCATGAAACGACTGATCAGCGGGCTCTGTCCCGACCAATAACCGCGACGGGTGGAACGGCGTTGGACCCCACTGTCATTCCACGGCTGGTCGCGGATGCGATAAGGATGTTTCAGAGCCAGCGCCCACGTCCTGCCCATATCGAGATTCCGCTGGATGTCTTTGCCCGGACTATAAATGATCACTGGCGCGCCGATGCGCCTGCTGCCCTCGCCATGGTAGGGCGGACAGATATGGATAAGGCGGTCTCATGCCTTAGAGATGCTATGCGCCCAGCCGTTATCGTGGGCGGCGGTGCGAAATCCGCCGAACATGACATTCTGCGACTGGCAGAGGCCCTGTCTGCGCCTGTTGTCACCACCATCGCAGCCAAAGGGGTGATCCCTGATGCACACCCGCTCAGCCTCGGTAGCACATTGTCGGTACACCAAACGCAGGACTTACTGAATGAGAGTGATGCGATCCTGGTGCTTGGCAGCGATCTGGCGCAAACGGACATCTGGAATGATAATTTCGCGTTCAAAGGGACACTGATCCGCGCAGATATTGATCCAAACGAGCTTGCAGACAACTACGGCGCGGATATTGCGCTCCAGGGGGATGCCGGGCAAGTGGCGGCCCATCTGGCCGACACTTTGAGTGTCCCGCGATCTGGTGCCTTAAATCCGGATGTGACCGAGCGAGTTGCCCTCTGTCTGCAAAAGCAAATGGATGCCCTGACGGATAAACAGCGTGCGCATCTGGCCTTTCTGAAACATCTGCGCGAAGCGTTGCCTGACGCCGCTATCGTAGCCGGAGACATGGCGCAGGTCGTCTATACAGCAAACCGCTATCTGCCGTTCGACAGTCCTGGATGCTACTTGCAGCCGACAGGCTACGGCACACTCGGATATGCGTTGCCCGCTGCCCTTGGCGCCCGGGTCGCAGCTCCCGACCGCCCCATAGTCGCCATAGCTGGCGACTATGGGGCGATGTTTACAATTCAGGAGATGGCAACAGCGGTGCAAGACGATCTGCCGGTCATTTACATCATCTGGAACAACGCCGCACTGGGACAAATCCGCGATGACATGATCGGCGCTGATGTCGCGCCTGTGGGCGTTGAGGCCAAGCCGCCCGATTTTCCGGCGCTTGCCAGATCTTTTGGCTGGAAGGCAACACGGGCTGACCATGCGTCGGAAGTACCCAATCTTCTGCGCGCTGCGCTGAATGCGAATAGCCCTTCGCTGATCGAAATTCCCGAAGCGATCTATATCGAGGCCCTGTCAAAGACCGGGGACATCGAGGCATGAAACTTTCAAAACTTGCCGATCTTGTCGCGAACCAGGGTTCAGCTGCTTGGGATATCCATTTGCAAGCCAAGCGCGCGAAAGCAAACGGCGAAGACGTGATTATCATGAGCGTGGGCGACAATGACATCGACACCGATCCGGCAATCGTGGAAACGGCCTGCTCAGCAATGCAGAACGGAGCTACCCACTACGTCGAACCAAGGGGAATTTTTCCTCTCCGAAAAGCCGTGGCAGAGCATCTCTCAATCGCGTCGGGTGTTGAGTGTAAAGCCAATAGCGTCACGATTACCGCAGGCACCCAAAATGCACTGTTCATAGCGAGTGCTCTTTTGCTAGAGGCCGATGACGAAGTCATAGTAGCTGATCCGATGTACGTCACCTACGGTGCGACACTCGGTGCCTTCGGTGCCCAAATTGTTTGTCTGCCATGCCCAGCAGAACTGGGGTTTCAACCCGATATCGTCCAACTCGACGCACTTGTTACCGACAGAACAAAGGCAATCTTCTTTGCCTCCCCGGTTAATCCAACCGGCACTGTGTTTTCCCGCGTAGTTCTGGAAGAAATTGCCAATGTCGCGGTTAAACATGATCTATGGGTTGTCGCCGACGAAGTTTACCGCCTGATTGCCTTTGACGATGATCCCGTGCCGATGATGTCGCTGCCCGGAATGGCTGAACGCTGCATCACAATCGGAAGTCTCTCTAAGTCGCATTCGATGTCGGGCTGGCGTATCGGTTGGGCTTGTGGACCAGAGACCTTCAGCAACAGGGCGTCAGCGCTGTCGCTGGCTATGACCTATGGCCTTCCCGGGTTCATCCAGTTGGCTGGCGTCAAAGCTCTTGGAATTAACCCTGGCGGTTTAAAGGATCATTACCGCCATCTGCGGGATATTGCTGTTGAAACCCTCGTTCGTGAGAGCAATGTCCGGGTGATGGTGCCGGAATCTGGTATGTTCATATTGCTGCCTGTTGCGGCGACCGGTCTGAGCGGGGATGAATTTGTCCGCAAACTTTATCGGGAAACTGGCGTATCGGTGCTGAATGCTGAACTGTTCGGCCCGCAACTCAAGGACATGGTTCGGGTCACGTTCGCCTTGGAAGAAAACGAATTGAGGGAAGGTCTTGGCCGTATTTGCAGGTTTTTCTCGGACCAGATACCAGTGCCAAACACGGTTCATGCGGGACTGTTGCATTAATCGCTTTGGTTCGGATTTTTACTGACGCGCTTCGATGAGTTACGCGGTTTCGAACAGCTTGGCAATAAATTGAACCTCACCGAGAACGCCTGGTTGTTTGTGATGAATGTGGCCTCGTTTGATCGTCCGGATGGTTTCTAATCCGCTCAGGGTCGCCTTAGCCGTTCGCAGGGATCTTGTCACTGTACCCTAATAAATCAGAATCTTGTCTGAAATTGTCCTGCAAAATCAATGGTGGTTTGTACTCTTAATTTTCATATTGTACCGCCAATTACCATGAGACCGTTCAAAACTGTGGGGTTATGCCGCCCTGAACAAAGGCGGCGTTGGCCTGATGAAGCTCGCGATGTTGCCTGGAATAGGCTGCTTCGGCGCTTCATA
>NZ_JBQFSZ010000013.1:0-109522 GCF_056538325.1 Ruegeria sp. BG8
GCACTGGGCTATCGCCCGCCAGCGCCTGAAACCATCATCCCAATGGACTACAGGCCGACGATGCACTAACAATCAATTTGGACCAGTCAGATGAGGCTGCTCAATGGAGGTATGTAGCTGTCAGCGATCAAACCTGTCCATCTGATCCAATGGGACCCTGACGTAAACGTGGCGCGGTTCTATGGAATAGAGTTGCCGCCAGCGCTGTTTGGGGAAGTTTCAATCCTTCGTGTCTGGGGACGTATCGGTACAAATGACCAAGCCATGCTGCAAACATACAACGAAGAAGCTCAAGCACCCGATGCGTTCCAAAAACTCGCGAGACGTAAAAGCATCGTCAAATGTATGTTCCGGTTGTTGGCTAAAACCTATGATCAGCAACTGTAAACTCTGCATCTCATAGCATGGTTGGGGGATCTATTCTTTGGCTACCCGGCCAGAGTGAACATGATCACCGAGGTTTTCCAGCTCGTTCTGACAAGCTTCAGAAATACCCTCTGGCAAATTGAATGCTTCAATATTCGCTTCGATTTTTCTCAAGTCAGATTCCAGCCCCATAGATTGGAAATCATCGACTTCCCGAAGGCGGTAAGTCAAACGTTCAATGAGCAAACGATGGGCAAGCATCCGGCCCAGCAGTTCGCGAATTATTGGTTCTTGCATGCTTCAGTTCTCCTAGATGCGTGCAGTAGGCACGTTCGGGTTTCCAGGGTCAATTGTGGAGTTTAACTTGTGAAGGCAACCTGCGCAGATAGGTGCCGGAGGATTAGTACGTAGCGAGAAAGTATGACGCGCTACCAGGAGGAACGGCCCATCAATGGATGCGGTGACACCAGTGCCCCAGAACTTCGCCAATTGGCGACTGCCAAAGTGATTCAAACAGGCGTCCGAAAATGGCGCTACTCCAAACAAACTCGAAATAGCGTCCTGAATTCGAGGCGCGATTTCTCCCATTTCATGGTTTGATCAGCCGAACCCGTCTGCCCTTGGCATCGTGACCTGGCTTTAGTCAAACCCCGGCGGTGCAGGCGCCCGACCAGAACACCACAGCCTGATCTTCCTGCACCAATAGCATCTGGCGCGTCTCATCCGAGCCACTCCAAAGGCTCTGGGTTATGGTCAACAATACCCCGGTGATCTGTCCATTCGGATTACGATCCCTTTCGCGGGTGCGGTGACCTGTGCCGACCGCAACTGGCCATTGTTGAATCGGTGGAGATCCGCGAGGAGCGCGCGGCTCACTTGACCCAATAGGCAGGGCAGGGGATCGACACCGGCTTGCGCCCGCGCTCACCCCAGCCCTGACATTCTCATGATTGGCTGAGCAGGCCGCGGGGCGTTCTGCTGCGCTTGTTTTCCCGAGCGTCGCGGGGCCGAAAATCTCTCGTATCTGATCCGGTCCAGGGGGAAGGCGCAAAGAGAGACCCGCGCCAGGGCGCGGCTCGCATTCCTCTTTTTTTGTACGCCTCAGGCAGAAATCGTGAAAATCCCGGTTCCTCCCACGCGCCAGCGCGCGGGCCCCTCCCAAATTTCCCCGATTTCAGCCTGACCCCCAGTCCTCCGATCAGATCCGGACCTTTTCCATCGGCCCCCCTCCTTCGCCGGGAAAAACGCGGGTGGGTGCGGGTGTCGATGTCACAGCCAATGGGCGTTCGGGTGAAACCCTCACCCTTGGCCCATTGGAACAAACCGAACCACTTGCGGACAGGTTGGGCGCACATCGGCCACCGCATCACCACGAAAGAGAGGTCCACTATGGCTGCAATCGCAAAACAGACCGAGGAAACAGGTCAGGTCGATTATGCCCTCATCGCTCAGCAGAATGACGCTTTCCGCAAGCGTCTGCCCGAGGGCGGGGAGGGGATCATCGTTCAGACAACCGCTATCGACAACATGGGTCCCAGCTTTGTTGCAGCGTGCCTGAACCAAATCGTCACCTATGACGACTTCACTGAGGACAACGACCCTCATGGCACCCATGAGATGGGTTTCATGGACATCATGGGCCGCAAGGTCTGGTTCAAAATCGATCTGTACGACGAGACCTATCAGTACGGGACATCCGCGCCCACCGATTTGAGCAAGACGCGCCGCGTCCTGACCATCCTTTTCCCCAGCGATTATTGAGATCGGTTCCGACCATGCGGTCGGGGCTGGATGCGCAACCCGCGCAGGAAAGGAGGTGAGCACATGAACCCATACACCCTTGAACGTCAACGCAAGTTGGCTTGGAGCAATCTCAAGAAGGGCGGCCTCTCCGGCAAGATTGCCCGCGCCTTCTTGAAGAAACACGCCGCCGCCTAAGCGGCCTCGCTCTACCCCGGAAGGGGTAGGGCACCCTTACCACGAAACTTCACAATGAGAAAAGGGTTACCCCTATGACAAAGCAAACCAAGTTCACTGCAACCGAGGCCCGCTTTCCGCTGGCATCGCTGACACTATCCCCGATCAACCCGCGTCAGACCGTAACAGAAGCCGAGATTGTTGAACTGGCGGAATCCATCTGGACCGTTGGCCTAATCCAGAGCATCGCGGGTCTGGCCGACGACAAGGGCGGCGCTGAAATCGTGGCCGGTGGCCGTCGCCTGCGCGCGCTGCAATATCTGGCGGAGAAACACGACAACCTTGCCAGCATCCGCCCCGAACTGGCGAACCCGCTGGTGATGATCGCTCGGGATGTCGAAACCGCCCAGACATGGGCGACTGCGGAGAACATCACCCGCAAGAACCTGTCGCCTGCCGAAGAAATCCGCGCTTATGGCAAGATGGATAAGGCCGGTGCGCCCGCTGCTGGCATCGCCCGCGCCTTTGCGGTGACAGAGGGGCATGTTTACAAGCGTTTGAAACTCGCAGGCCTGCCAGAACAGGTGATCGACGCACTTGCTGCCACGGAAATCAACCTCGGCGAAGCTGCTGCGTTTACGATCTGCGACGATGCCGACCTGATTTTGCAAGTGCTGGATCAGGCCCGGAAAGGCCACCTGTCAGAATACCAGATAAAGAACATGCTGAAACCGGATGCGGTCAGCGCGTCGGATCGACGGGCCAAATATGTTGGTCTGGATACCTATAAGAAGGCCGGTGGCCGTGTGTCTGGCGACCTCTTTGCCGAAAAGACCCTGCTGGATGATGAGGCAATCCTTGACCAGTGCTTCGCCGATAAGCTGGCGGTGACCGCGCGCACGATCCGGCAGGAACAGGGTTGGAAGTGGGCTGAGGTTGTCGATGCAACATACTTTGGCGGCTACGACATCGACCAGATGAAATGCGCCCGCATCTATGCCGAGCAAGGAGACCTGACCGAAGAACAGGCCGAACGCTATGACGAACTGGCCGAGCTTGCAGAGGCCGAAGTGTTGGACGAGGCAGGTGAGGCTGAGTTGGAGACGTTGCAAACCATTTTGGAAGGTGCCTATTCAGACGTTCAAAAGGACTGCGCCGGGATCATCCTGCATGTCAGCAATACTGGCGCGTTAAGCGTTGTCGAAGGGCTGGTAAAGCCCGAGGACAAAGAGGCGGCGGTTGCTGCGGGTGTGCTGGCCGCATCGAAGCACAAGAAACCCGACGCTGCTGAGACGTCCAGTAAGCCGCGCATGTCTCAGGCGCTGGTTGATGATCTGGCACGCGTGGTGACAGGTGCGCGCCAACATGCCGCCGTCAACGATCCTGATCTGATCCTTGCCCTGCTGGCCTTTCAGGTTTCAGGCGGTACGAAATACGGCAATCCCATTGGTCTGAACGCAAGTGATGTACCGAACTGGCCGACCACCGAGGCCAGCGGCTACGCGTTGGATGAGCGTCTGACGACTCCAACTGACTGGGACGGTGATGCCTTTGACCGCGATCTAGCAAAGGCTTTCCGCACGTTCCGCAAGAAGGGTGACGACCACGTTCAGGCTGAGTTGATCCGGCATCTGGCGGCACTGCTCAGCGGTGGCGACAAGACGCTGAAAACCCTGATCGACAAAGAGGTCAAGACCGACATTCGCGCAGTCTGGACGCCAACTTTCGAGAACTTCTTCAGTCGCATCGCAGGGCCTTACCTCAACGACATCTGGCGCAGCGTGCTGGGCCTCAAAGAGGGTAACTATCAGGTGAACACCTTCGAAAGCCTCAAGGTTGGCGAAAAGCGCAAGAAGCTGGATGCGCTGTTCAATGATCCTGAGACCCGCGAAGCGATGAAGCTGAGCAAAGCGGTTGAGAAGCGGATCGCTACATGGGTGCCCGAGGGCATGGTCTGAGACCCGCAGGCGGGGCGCGCAAGCGCCCTGCCAATCCGATGGCGTTTCTGCAGGCGATAACTGTTTGAAAGTAGACGCGGAAAACAGCCGATGGAGGCGGGTTTCAGCCATCATTGGCTTGAATGGAATGGCGAGATAATATATATTAATGATAGATACCAAATGGAGGTGACAATGCCAGATACAGCGGTTGCAAAAGTGTTCATGACCGGTCGGTCTCAGGCGGTTCGGTTGCCGAAAGAGTTTCGGTTCAAGACCGATGAGGTGCGGATCAGAGCCGAAGGTTCGAAGGTCATTCTTGAGCCTATTGAAAACGATTGGGAGTGGTTGGACGCGCTGCACAAGCTTGGTCCGCTCGATGAGGACGCCGCGCGGGCTGCCGAAGAAGATGCGGCACCGCAGAACCGCCCGGAACTGGATGTGTTCAAGTGAAATACCTGCTGGACACCAACGCCGTCATTGGGATCATCGCGGCCAATAGCAGCCTGATTTCCAGCTTGTCCGAGCATGTTCCAAGCGACTTCGGTGTTCCCCCTGTCGTCATGTATGAACTCTATTGGGGCGCATACAAAAGCGCGAAGGTTGCTGAGAATGTGGCGCGTGTGGATGCGCTCAGGTTTGAAGTGCTTGACCTGTCAGCCGCCGATGCAAAAGCCGCTGGTCTGATCCGCGCTGATCTGAACAAGAAAGGCACGCCGATAGGGGCCTATGATTTGTTGATCGCAGGGCAGGCGGTTTCGCGGTCCCTGACGCTCATCACCAACAACGTCAAAGAGTTTCGCCGAGTTGAAAATCTGATCTATGAGGACTGGCAAACATGACCAAAGTCACCGCGCCAACCGCAGCAGAGAGCGCAATCCGCCGCGTGTGGAAATCTGCGCAGATGTATATCGCGTTCCACAAGGACCAGAAAAAGCGCAAACGCGAGGAACCAAAACTGTGGCCGCCCAAGAACGGCAGCGCGTCTCTGCATGATGATGTCGCCGAGCAGGAGGCTATTGTCGTCGTCAAAACCGCTGATCCTGAAAACACTCAGGATGTGCAAATCAAACTGCATCCCAGCCGGATCGTTGTGCGCCGTGATGCCGACAAATGGTGGCAGGGTGTTGCGATGGATGATCATTCGGTGACCGTCCGCATGGCCGACAACACGATCATTGAAATCCGGCATGACGGGTCGATAAAACGCCGGTCTGCCGAGGATGAAACCCATGTTGAAGCGGATGGCAGCATTTTCAAATGGACACCGCACGCAGAGGCCACGATGACCGGCGACGGGATCGAAATGTCCCGCCGTACCGATGATCGCATTGCGGCCATCACACATGACGGCGTTGTGGATCGGGCGCGTAAGCGTTAGCCTGACGTCAATACCTCAAGACTTTCCTTCGGTAGAACTTGTGGCCCGCATCGTCGGGCCATTCTTTTGCCATTGTGTTAGCGTCGATGTTCCTCTGGTGTCGCTTGGCACCTGGGGCCGTTGCCCCATGTGCCGGCCCGACTGGTCGCTTCGCTGTGACGGCCGCCATTGCGGCCGGTGCATCCCCGAACCGTGGCACCAGGACATCCGCGGCCCTCCGCCTCCGCCGACAGAAAATGGCGACTTGTACCGCCACAAGTTGCGCCAATCTCCTGCAGGTCATCCCGTTTCAAGAAGACCACCAGCTCGCAGATTTGAGCAATGCGCGTGTGATGGATCGACTTGGTTTCGCCGCCATCAGACGTGGATCAGTGTTCGAGGCTTTCGCTCGCATGGCTCCTAGTAATTCGTGCCGTTTCACTGGTTTGTCAGTCTTCACTCCGTTGCCGATGAAGATCCTCGCTCCCCGTGTTTCTTCAAGATGAACATATGCGAGCAGTCGGGTTTGGCGCTGCCGATCTGGGAACAGATCAACAGCTTCAACGGCTATTTTCCGCAGCCGGGCAAGCCCGGCTTTGCATCGCGAAACAAAATAGCCGCTGACATCCCCTTCGTGCTCGCAAAAGCCATGTTCATCGAAACACTCAAAAGCGAGGATCTAACAATGGCAACTCAAACTCTGAAGCTGAACGTCAAAGCCGGTGAAAAAGATGGCACGAACTACTGGGACCGCTGCGGGGTTCTCTTCGTAAACACCGACGACGTCACCGGCGAAATCAAGTCGATCACCGTCAAACACAGCATGTTCCCCAGCGTTGAAATGGTGGCCTTCCCGAAACGGAATGACGAGGACGGCGTAACCGAATAACCGAAGGGCAGGGCGGCGCAAGTCGCCCTTTCCTATGCTCCGGCTTCTGGCCGGTATCAAGATCATCTAGAGATGATCTTGATGCTACCACTGCAGAGCAGTGCTGGGACATGATTAGCGACGCATCAATAGTAACGCCGGATAGCCTGATAGCGTCGAGTAATCTTGAGCAGGTTTTTCCCAAGTAGCTGAGTGGCCGGGAGTCAGCCAAGTGATCGGGGCAAATCCCGCGCCTTCGGCGCGTGACCGCGTGCTAGGCTCCGGCCGGCCTTGCCAGCTTCCACCTCGAACCAGACATGCCCATTCTCCCTGCGGCCCGAGCGCTGTGAAACCTGTCTCATCCGAGCCTGCTTTCACCGCGGCCGCAAGTCGCCTGGTCACCTCCGTTTCGGCCCTTCGGGTGACGCCCGTTCGCTTCGCCTTTTGCAAAGACCACGCTCGATAGACATCGAGCAAAGCGCAGACCGACAAGCGGTCTGCTGCGCCTGTTTTCCCGAACGTCAGGGGGCCGAAAAGCTCTCGTATCTGATCCGGTCCAGGGGGAGGGCGTAAGGAGAGACCCGCGCAACGGGCGCGGCTCACATACATCTTTACCATGCGCCTCAAGCAGAAAAACGGCTTTCACGCGCAAAGCGCGCAAACCTTCCGTTTTTCAGCCTGACCCCCCGGCCTCCGATCAGATCCGGATCTTTTCCATCGGCCCCCTCCTTCGCCGGGAAAAACGCGGAGGGGCGAGGGTGGCTGATGTCAGTCCAGCAGGCCGTTTCCTTGGCCTGCTGTGTTCACAACAAACAGCAAGCGGACAGGTCGGGCGCAGATCGGCCGCCGCATCACCACAGAGGAATATTCCTGATGACTTACAATCGTTACATGCGGGGCATGTCATGCGGCGGACTGGTGACAGGGGCGGCGCTGACCAACGATCTGCTGCGCCAAGCTGTCCCGTCTATTTTTGCAACCGAAGGTCACGAGAGCCGCTCCGACCGCTTTGTGCCGGTCCCGACCGTAAACGTTCTGGACGGGCTGCGGAAAGAAGGGTTTGACCCGTTTTTTGCCCAGCAGGCGAACACCCGTGTTCCGGGCAAGGCCGCGTTTACCAAGCACATGCTGCGGCTTCGTCACCGCTCGATCACCAACAGCGACGGCGAGTCTTTCGAAATCGTTCTGGTCAACGCCAATGATGGGACCAGCAGCTATCAGATGATCCCCGGCTATTTCCGGTTTGTCTGTGCAAATGGCTTGATGGTGGGCGATACCTTTAACGAGGTGAAGGTACGGCACTCGGGAAATGCGGTGTCCGAAGTCATTGAAGGCGCGTTTACCGTTCTGGACGATGCCGAAGAAATCACGGAGCAGGTGCAAGATTTCAAGGCCATCACCGTGAACGACGCGGAACGCAAGATTTTGGCCGAAGCCGCGCACCAGTTGCGTTTTCCCGATGCGGCCAAAGACGACGGAAAGCCCGCACCAATTGATGCGACACGGTTGCTCAGCACGCGCCGTAACGCTGACCGCACCGCCGATCTGTGGACCGCGTTCAACGTGGTTCAGGAAAACGTTATCCGAGGCGGGATTTACGGGCGCGTCCGGACCGCCGATGGTCGGACCCGCCGTCAGCGGACCCGCGCCGTTGCCGGGATCGACCAGAACAAAGCGCTCAATCGCGCGCTTTGGACGCTGACCGAGAAAATGGCCGAATTGAAAGGGGGCGGCGCATGAGCGCCCCCTTTACCGTCCATTGCTCTAACTGCGGCGGGCAGAACGTGAGCCGGGACGCCCACGCAGAATGGAACACAAAGCTACAGCAATGGGAGCTTTGCGCCGTCTATGATGCATGGGACTGCGACGATTGCGGCCATTCGGTTTCCGTTTATGAGAAAACGATTTGTGATCCGTCTGAAATCAAGGCATCAGCATGATTTCGGCGGTCACTGATTTTGTCGGGATCATCAATGAGCTTGACCGATCCAAGCACAGGGACGAGGTTTTCCGCGATTTTTGCGAGCTGTCCTATTGCGCCCTGGCAAAGCGCGCTTGCCCCGATGAGGCCCAAAGAGACGCCCTTGAGGCGCAGTATATGGAGGTGGTCCGGCGCTACCGCAACAAAGACGACATCCGTCGGATGCCCGAATTGCTGGCAATCATGGCGGGCACAATCGGCAACGGAGGGTGTGATTTTCTCGGAATGGTCGCGGGCGAACTTGGCGTTCTGGATGCCAAGCTGGGGCAATTCTTCACGCCCTACGAAGTATCGCGCATGATGGCGGAAATGACTTTGACCGACGCCAAGGCGATCATCGAGGCGGAAGGGTTCATAACGGTTGACGAGCCCGCCGCCGGGGCGGGCGGCATGTTGCTGGCCGTGGCCGATACCATCGAGGGTATCGGGTTTGAACTTGAAACAAGCGTCTGGTTTCGGGCAACCGAGTTGTCACGCGCCACCTATCACATGGCCTACCTGCAACTCACCGCGCGCGGGCTGGCGGGGGAGGTTATTCACGGCAACAGCATCACCTTGGAAACCTACACGGGCGCTTACACCGCCGCTGCACCTGTGTTCTTTGCCGCGAATGGTGATCCGTTTGCGAAGCAACGCGCAGACCTGGAAGCGCAGGCCAAAGCTGATGCAGAAAGAGCCGCACAAGACGAAGCGGCCCGCAAGGAGCGCATCAAAACGCTGGGTGACGGTCCGGCGATTCAAGGCAACCAACTCAGCCTCTTTTGAGGCTGGGCTATTTCTCTTGGTATGTCCCCTCCGTTGGCGGGGCCGAGGGTTATCCAGTCCCGTCAATTTCAACCTTGGGCGAAATTGACCCGACCGGAGCAGGCTGCAAGCAGAGACCCCAATTATCTCAGCGTCAGCCTGTGGGTAACCCTGAGCCAGCGGTGCCCTGAATACCACTGCGATGTTGGACAATTTCTTGCTCATGGGTCTTATCCCTCAACACTTTTTCGGATCATTGCAGCAATCTCCGCGTCATTTTCGATCAAGACTTGTCTGAACAAAGTGCCAATGCTGATGCCTGATCGAAGGGTTTTCGGAACTGCAGCCAGTATATCCTCTAAGGCACATTCTACTTCGCCGCCTTCGGGAGCTGAAACCTGGAACCTGATCGCTGCTCGACGCGGCTCATCCGGCTGGCGGGTGTTTGGCTTTCGTTTTTTCCGTTCAGGTGCCTTGCCCACTTCGACGGGATTGGGCTTTGATTCAGCTGCAGGCTCATCCTGCTTTTGCTCTTTAAGCTCCGTCACGGTCGGTGCGATGTCTGATGTCGATCCGGCAAGCAGGCTGTCTATGCTCTTAGGCCGGGACATGCTGCACCTCGCTTTCCTTGAGTGTGTTCAGCACATAGTCGGCGTTGCTCAGAGCCTTTTTACATCTATCCGCCATGCGGCGGGCGTTCGACCTGGCTGACTGCGTATCCGCCTGTTCCATGGCTTCATGCGCAAAACCCATCAACCGGCCAATCGTTGTCCCCGCCCTAAGCGCGTCGTCCATCGCGGCGGATTCAGCAATGCCACCAATGCAGGTGAACTGCTTTTCCAAAGCCTGTTTGCCCTTCTGGATACCGGCTGATTGCGCAACGGACTGACGGGTGAACATGATCCGAAATTTCTCTTTCGGGTACACTTTGCTGCCGATCTGCTGCAATGCCGCCTCACAAGATCTGTATGTGACCAGGATTGGCTTGTATTCCGCCGATGATCCGTCAGACGGGCACAACACCATGTCGGCCACTGCCATCGCCATTGCGGCGGTCATGCTGGGCTCACCTTTGGTGTCGATCAGCAGGTAGTCAAAGCCCCCCGCCTTTTCTGCTTCAAGAATATGGGTATAAGCCAGTTTGGCATTTTCTGCGTCTTTCTTGGCAAACTGCCCGGCCTCGATCAGAAGTTCATCGGCTGGGATCGGGTCCAACCCGTTGTTCGGATTCAACCATTCCGAGAGTGTTCCTTGGGAATCCAGATCGAGGATACGGACACGTTTGCCCTGATGGTGCAAAGCAGAAGCGAAGGCGACGAGCATGGAAGATTTCCCAGCCCCGCCCTTGGAGTTTACGGCTGCATAGACTTTCAATTTGGTCTCCGGGTCTGCGCCCGACAGCCACGCCGCAGAGCGGCGTGTCACAACCGGGCTCGCGATTGCAAGTTATCGCGCGACCCGTCACCCGCGCTGAAATCAAAGCTATTGCTTTTCTAAGCAATTTGCAATGCTTGCGGCCTGTGTGCCGTCAGGAAATAGCCCTTGCGGAGGTTGCAGATTGCAGGCTCTGCGCCGCGTATGCCGGCAGGCAAGCGGTGGCCCATGGGTGGCAATCTGCAACCTGCAACATCGGGTAGCCATTGTTTGCCGCTTGCGGTTTGCGGCTCGGGATCAGGTGGCTGACCAACGGCGCTGGTGGGCCGCAAACGGCCGTGCCTCGCACTACGGACCGTCTACATCCTACGCTTACTTTGCGGGATAATACAGATTGTGCTATCGACAATCTGTTAGACTTGCAGTCGGCCACCAATTCAACTTAAACTGGAAACACCATACGCGCGGTCTGACGGGGCCACGCACGATTTCTGATCGTGGAGAAAGCCCCGATGCCACATGGCGTACCCAAATCAATCACGACAACCATGCGCTTTGATGAGGACGAATTGGCGTTCCTCAAACAACGCAGCAAGGCCATGCAGCTGCGCAGTGTGACCGGACTGGTGCGTGTCTGTATCCGCATAGCCTTTGGTATTCCGTCGAAAGAAGAGTTCCGAACACAGCAATTCAAAGAACACCTGGTTCAGCTGGTTGGTATGGCGAACAACCTCAACCAGATGACCCGTGCGGCCAATGCCGGAAAGTTTCGCCTCAACAAGCGCACCGAAGATCAGTTGGCCGCGATGAAGGACGAAGTTCGGGAGTTGCGCCGTCTGATCGAAGACTATTCCGACGCCGCCCATGAGCGATCTTTTACCCGCGCCCTGGAGATTGAGCGGCTTGCGGAGAAACAGCGCGCGGCGCGTGTATCACCAAAGGCGAAGGTTAAATCATGACCAGCCTGACCATGGCATATGACCCGGCCTGGGAGGCGCTCTTTGGAGAGTTTCAGCTTATCCCGAACCTGAAGCCGCGCCCTGGTCAAAACCCCGCGCAGTCGCGGGGTCGGTCACCGCAACGGCAGAACCCGTCCGGTGGTGCATCCGGCATGATTGCCAATGCACTTCTGACCAATCAGGCAATGGTCAAGGTTGTTCCCGGTGGCGGTGTTACCGCATCGGGCCGTCTGGGCGGCCAGCTGTCCTATATCACGCGCAAAGGCACGATCGAGATGGAACGCGGCGATACAGGCGAGCTCACGCATGGGATGGAGGGGCTGCGCGATGTGCAGGACGAATGGGCGAAGGATTGGGTCCGGATGGACGCGCGGGTCACGAACTACAGTTATCACGTCATCCTGTCTTACCCAAAGGACACAGACCGGGAGGCCGCGAAGCAGGCCGCGCGCTGTTTCGGCGCGCGTTTGACGAATGGCGAATACGGCGACCGCTATAAATATGTCATGGCCCATCACGACGATACCGGCCACCCACATACCCATCTGGTGATCAGCCGGGCAGGGGTGTCTGGCAAGACCCTTCAGCTCAGTCGCTACGGGATCACAACGCAGGATCTGCGAGAGCTGCAGGTTGAGACCTCGCGAGACGTCGGCATTGTTCTGACTGCGACCAGCCGGTTCAGCCGCAACCTGCGCCCGGAGCGCGAAAGCAGCGCCCGGGTTCATGCGCGGCGCGATGGCCGCACTCTGCGTGAGCGGCCGGCCCCAGCGCTGCGCAGTGGTTTTCCGTTTTTTGGCATCGGTCGACAGCAAGCCGCTGCGTCGGACCAGCTGCAGGTCATGAGCGATCAGCGCAATGCAGACTATACCGCCCTTGGTGAAACACTTCGGTCGCATCACGCCGGTTTTGACCAGGGCATTTTCACAACCCAATACCCAGGACGTGCCGAGACCCTGAGGGCCGTAAGCCAAGCTGTACTCGGCGCAGCATCAATCCTGGTGACGGACGGGGTTCTTGAGAAAGAGGAAATCGACATGAATCAACAAGTCGCCAACAAGATGGACCCGGTACAGGCCTCGGCCATTGATGATGAGATGAAGGCCATTGGAACCGATGTCCGTGAGTTTATCACGGGCATGGACGCCAAGGCCGAGGCCATGGAGGATGAGGACAAGCGCAGTCAAACAGAGGCCGCGATTTCACGCGTCCTGCGGGACTATGAGCCGCTTATGGATGAAGCGACCAAGACATTCTTTGGCAAGCGGCTGGAACGTGACGATGAAGTTGAGGTAAGCCGTGATGACATCGATCCGACACGCCAGCGCCGGGCTGTAGAACAGGATGCAGCATATCCCACGCGCACACAGCCCGTCGGAGGGGAGCGGTCAGGCTCAGATGGTCGGCAGCACGCCGATGCAAACGATCCGCGTAGTGCAGCGACCAAGGCAGTGCTGAAAGATGCCGACAGGCAAGTGGCCGAGCGGTTCGAAGCGATGGGCATCAATGGCGATCTGGTCTTGTCGCGTATCCGCAATAGTGCTGACGTGGACAAGCAGACGCGCGAGAACTGGTTTGAACGGGATGTGCGGACCTTGGCCAACGCGCATTCGCTCAGCGAGAACCAGGCGCGGATCGACATGAAGGCCGCGTATAAGGATGCTTCTGAGTTCTACTGCGATGCCCGTGGCGAGATCCGTGACATCAACCGCGCCTTTGCAGAGGGCAGGGGAGACGACTTCCTGCAAGAGAAGATCAAGACCGGCGTTCAGGATGAAATCCAGACCATGAAGGGGCAGGGTTTTGATCGGGCTGCGATCGGTGGGCGTTTGCTTGAGATTGAGGACCGCGCACCGGATCGTGTTGAGGACGAAGCGCGCCCGGGCCGTGAACAGCAAGGGCAGGCACCAAATGCAAAAGCCGTCAGCTCAGCCTCGCTACGTCCCGACCTGGACGCGGGCGTACGTGGGCAAATTATCGGGACCGGTGACGCCCTCTTTAAAGAAGACGAGAAAGACAGCATGTCGCCCTATGTTGATCTGAAGGTGGACGGCCGGGACAAACCGTTCCGCGTCTGGGGCGTTGATCTGCCCGATATGATGCAGCGCGAAAATCTCAACGTAGGTGACACGGCCACACTTGCCCATGACGGGTACAAAAAGGTGACCGTCACCAAGATCGATCCAGAGACCGGCGAAGAGAGGACCATCGAGGCAAACCGCCGCGCCTGGAAAGCAACCGACATCGAGCGCGCACCGCGCGACAACGATCGGTCGCAGGAACAGCCCATGTTGCCCGATGCTACGAATGCAAAGGTAGGCGAGAAGGCACAGCAGGATCGCGCGGTACGGCAGGAGGTCTCCGTTGAAACCGGTGTCACAGGTGTCATCGTCGATGCCAAAGAGGCTCTGGTGCGCCCTGATGATCCAAACAGCAAGTCGTTCTATGTCGATATGAAGGTCGAAGGCAAAGATGAGCCGGAACGCATCTGGGGCACCGCTCTGCAGGACCAATTGGCTCGGAACAACATCTCAATCGGTGACAAGGCGACGTTCGTCAAAGCGGGCAAAGAGGAAGTCACCCGCTCACGCCGGAACCCCGAGACCGACGAGCCGGAGCGCGTCAATGTCACCCGCACGGCCTGGGATGTGAAAAACCTTGATCGACAGATTGACCGTGATCCGGTGGTGCAAGAGCAGCGGCGTCGGGAACGGGAAGAACGCGCCAAGGGCGACCGGGGTATCAGCCGATGAGCCGCCACCTGGAAAGTACGTTGAATCGGGTGTTCGGAGGGCAATTGCTCTCCGATCCTCTCCTGTCTGAAATCGTCCTGAACCCGGACGGTCGGGTTTGGATCGAGCGCAGTGGAGAGCTAGCCATGCGCCAGCTGGAAGAGCGCATGAGTGAAGATGATGCGGAGGCGCTTGCGCATGACCTGGCTGGTGGTAATCCCATTTCCAGCAAAACCCCGCTAGCTGGTTCGCAGTTCGAAATCGACGGTTCATTGTGGCGGGCGCAGGTTGCGGTCAAACCAGCCGTGGAAGACGGTGTTGCGTTTGCCCTGCGCCGGGCCGTGGCAAAGCAACTGTCGCTCGACGATCTGATGCAAGGTCTGCCGAATCTGGACGCCAACATGGCCGATCTGAAATCTGGCGTTGATCCCGCCGATGAGGCTGTTTTCGATGCCTACGAGAGCAAAGGCTTCGGTGATTTCCTGCGCGCGGCGGTCAAGGCCAAATGGAACATACTTTTGTCGGGTGGGACATCCTCCGGCAAAACGACCTGGTTGCGCGCCTGTCTTGGCGAAGTCGACCACTCAGATCGGATCATGACCATTGAGGACGTGCTGGAAATTCGGCCTTGCCAGCCCAATGCGGTGTCCCTGGTGGTCAACAAAAACGCATCGAGCAGCGATCTATTGAAAGCCTGTCTGCGATTTCGACCGGAACGGATCATCATGGGGGAGCTGCGCGGGGCCGAAGCCTATGATTTCCTGTCCGCTATCAACTCGGGCCATCCGGGCGGGATCTCGACCTTGCATGCGGCCTCGCCGGAATCTGCGCTTTCTCGTTTGGCGTTGATGGTCATGTTGGCAGATACCGGGCTGACCTATTCCGAAATCCTTGAATATTGCCGCTCGATGATCGACGTGATTGTGCAGTTTCGGAAAACCGGGGATCATCGGCGGCCGGTTGCCGTCAGGGTGCTCAGACAGAAAGCGGCATAGGTTTTTGAACACCTGATCTGGAAGTGGTGGAAGTAGGTTTTTACGGTCGCGCAGATTGCCAGTTAGGCCAAGCCGACGTTCAAGCAACCTGCGGAGAATGGCCGCAAGGAGCCCAACCTGTACCCTGGATTTTATTGCTGCATGCGCTTGCAGCAGTAACGACACTGCAACTGCCGAATACCTTGTGCGGCCAAGCAGCGGAAAAAACTGTCATTCATGCAAATAGCAGCGATGCTCGCGGCGGCAGCTCACAGTTCGCTCAACAAAACCGTCCTTCACTTCATCCGCAACAGCTATCGCCTAGCTGAATTGGTGGACACGGGACCGTGGCATATGAACAGTAAACACAACAGTCGCCTTCCAACGGCTTCAAAACTGTTTTGCACGACGTGCATTCATAGAACCACTGGCAAGCATCCGTTGGCATTTGCTCGGTTTCGCTGTGGCCGCACTTCGGGCAAATCAGGGTGCTTTCTAGGACTACAGTTTGTTTTGTCATAGTCTCACATCTGCATGATCAGGTAGTCGTTAATCCGTGCCTAGTTAAACACAACGACCCAAGCCACGCCGGTGATTAGAGTCGTTCCTGCAAGCCGCCATTTTAACGTCGGTAAGGAACCGCGCCGATAAGATACCAGCCACGATATCGCGACGAGCGCCGTTGACATCGTCAGCACATAGTAACTCGCTGCGGCAACCTTCCCAAAGATTGCCAACCAACTGCCACCCAGCCCCAGTAACATCATCGTCATGGGCAAAACGCAGCAAGTCGCGACGCCAAGCGCTGATAGCGATCCCAAATAGCTGAGGCTATTGTACTTCTGCATTCTGTTTCCCTGATGGACTACGTCGCGCGGAGTTGTAGAGACAACAACCTCTCGTTTAACTTCTGTAGCCACTACAGGATCAAGACAGGAAATCTCACATGTTTGCGATTGGGGAGGCATCCCGGCAAAGCGGTGTCGGAATTGATACTATCCGCTACTACGAACGCGAAGGAATCGTGCCGAAACCAGAAAGGGCATCGAATAATCGACGCATGTACTCTGCGTACGATGTGGGACGGCTTCGTTTTCTAAGGAAGTGCCGAGGCTTGGGTTTTTCGCTTGCCGATGCAAAGGTGCTTCTCAACCTGTCCGAAGGTGATAGCGAGGATTGCCAATCCGTTAAGGAAATGGCCGAGCTTCATATCTCCAATGTGCGTTTGAAGATAAACGAACTTAAGCGATTGGAGACCGCCCTGAATGAACTTACGGCCAACTGTAACATCGGGAACGTTTCTTGCCCGATGCTTGCGCAGATATGGACCTACTAATGGTACTTTGAGGCTCGCAGTCGCCCTATGCAACGCAGCATGACCCAAGATTCGGGCCGCGTAAAATTTGCCGTTCGTAAGAGAGGTCAACTCGTTGATTTAGCACTGTTTCCATCAGTCAACGAACATTCGTGCGTCGCCGCGGTGGCCTTGTAGCGCGCAGTGAATTCGGACAGTCAGCCCAACCTGCCGTGTCTGAGAAATCAATTTGCTACATACGCACTCGGCAGGTTTATCAGAAGCCGACCTCTGATTTCCGAACTACAGAGCAATGGTTCTGCTTATCCTTGTCCTAACTTGGGCTAGGCGGATTCAGATATTCTGTGGTCCTCCATTGTATCAAGGCTTGTATCGTGCGTATCCGAAGTCCATATATTCAAGGCTTACGTTTTTCTTTTTCGACCTGCTGTCTCCCCAATTCGGCGTTCAGTCTTTCGATTCAGACCGACCACGCCGAGTCGCCGCAATGATGCGGGCGGCAAGTATTTGGAGACTTCCACCATGGCAAATGGCACAGTAAAATGGTTCAACTCGACCAAAGGTTTTGGCTTTATCGAACCTGAAGATGGTAAGCGCGATGTGTTCGTGCATATCTCAGCACTTGAACGTTCCGGCATCAGCGAATTGAAAGACGGCCAGAAGGTCACTTTTGACGTCGAAGCTGGCCGTGACGGACGCGACAGCGCCGCCAATCTGGCACTGGCCTGACCTTTTACGGGCACCCTTATGGGGTGCTCGTTTGCACAACGGGCTGTTAAAAGCCCTTGGAGAAAAAGTCAGTTGCAACAGCAGGAATTGACCCGGGCGCTCGCGCAATACCGTGTGCCCGATACGAAGCGTAGCGTTTTTGAACTGACAATCACTGTCATCCCCTTTTTCGCGCTATGGGGCGCAGCGTGGTTTGCGCTATCCCTTAGTATCTGGGTCACTGTTCTACTGGCCATCCTGAACGCCGCATTTCTGGTGCGTATCTTCATCATCATGCATGATTGTGGTCACGGATCTTTCTTTGGAAACCGCACCGTTTGCAATTGGACTGGCCGGGTTCTGGGTGTTCTCGCCCTGACACCCTATGACGTCTGGCGGCAAAGCCATGCGATTCACCATGCCTCAACCGGTAACCTTGATCGGCGTGGTATGGGTGACATTCCTACATTGACCATTGAGGAATACCTGAAACGGAATTGGTTGGGGCGTGCCGCTTACAGGTTAATCCGGAATCCCTTCTTCCTGTTCTGTATCGTACCGGTCTACACGTTCTTTTTTCAAAATCGCTTGCCCTTTGGTTTCATGCGGTCGGGCTGGCTGTATTGGGCAAGTGCAATGGGAACAAACGCCGCGATTGCGGTGGTCCTGGCTCTGATTTTTTGGACCGGAGGCCTGGATGTACTGGTTTTTGTATTCCTTCCAACCATGATCGTCGCCGCGTCGATTGGTATTTGGCTATTCTATATTCAACACCAGTTTGAACACACGACTTGGGAGCGGGAAGAAGTGTGGAATCTTCAGAACGCCGCATTCTATGGAAGTTCTCACTATGCCCTGCCAGGCATCCTGCGGTGGTTCTCTGCCAATATCGGTGTGCACCATGTTCACCACCTTGCCAGCCGCATACCGTTTTATCGGCTAAACGAGGTTTTGCGTGACCATTCCGAGTTGGAAAATTGCCAGCGTATTACTCTATATGAGAGCCTTCATTGCGCACGATTGCATCTTTGGGATGAAGAAAGTCAGCGCCTGCTGACGTTTTCTCAGGCTTTGTCGAACGCCAATCCCAACAAGAGTTTAGTGTAATCTGGCGCGCACCAAAAAGGCTTCGACAGTATCACCGCCGAGGGCGCGAATGGCCTCTAGTCGGTGAAGGCCTTCAATCAGCACGAACCTCTTGTTGTCCGCGCGTATCTGAATCGGGGTCTTCTGGCCGTTCTTCAGTATATCTTCGGCCAGCGTCAGGACTTTTTGCTGATCAAGTGTTTTTGCACGCTTCACAGGTACATAGATCAGGTCGAGCGGGTATGGTTTCTTCTCCAGCATAAGCTACGTGAGCAACCTTTCGTGCATTTGTTCCGGTTCGAAGTTCGCTACAAGAGCTGGGGCTGGAACGTACGTCATAGAACCGAACGAACAGCGTCGCGCAATTCCTGATGCATAATCCAAGTTGCTGGCTCGTCGTCACTTTCGATGTGAGAAAATGCCAGGACCTGAGCGGCACCATCATTCTGTACCGATCCGCCTTCGGGAAGTTCGAGTTCCAGATATTCTGCGATCAATAGCCCAATTTTCTTGAAGACCTTGATGGACGCCTCGCGCGATTTGTAACCGGCCGCCTGAGACAAGTGACCAATGGTCAGACCGTCCTTGCCAGCGATAGTAAGTGCTTTGAGCATTGTGACCTGCGCAGGGGTGAGCCTGATCTGTCGCAATGCTTCGGCATATTCTCTTTCACTGGGAACGAGGGTGCCGGAGTTTCCCTCCAAACGGCGTTGACCGCTACGCTTCCTGTCTCGTTCTTCGAGAATTTCTTTTAAGGCTTCAATGGCCAATGCCGGTGTTTCACCGACTGCATCGGCAATCATTGCCTGCGTTTTGGCTGGCGGCTTGGGGAATGCGCGCGCAACGCTGTTACCGCTCAGTAGGCCTGCCTTAATCAAGTATTTTCCAAATTCTTCCTCAATCACTCCGGATACGTCAGCGTTCCGCGTCTTGCGAACGCTGCGGTCTTGAAATGCTCTTTGTTCTAGGTCGCGAGCTGAAGTCTTTGAGTCTGGAATGGTCACCTGAGGGGTATTTTTACGCATCAGAGAAACACCACTACAATTACCGCCGCGACAGACACCGTAGCCGCAACAAACATCGTCGCCGCTAAAAACATCTTTACTTTGTAGGACCAGAGATGAGCTCTTTCGGTCTTGAGCATTTTTTCCGGGTTTTCGTCAATCGAGTTGTGGTTCACGGTTTGGTCCTTCGTGATGTATTAGGCGGTATTGATTGGCACCAACCTATTGTCGCGGCACATATTCGGTGCACGTATCGTTCTGTCGTGTGAACGGCCGATTGCATTCCCAACCGTCACCTCTTCGATTCAAATGCGCGTTTGAAGGCACAAGGATCGCGACGCACCTGTCCCGGTTAGCACGAAAACCACGTTCGCATTTCCATCCAGAGAAAGTTTCGGGCGCAAGGTATGCATCCGATGGAACAAATACAGGCTCGCAGCCGCTATCCGTAGCTCTGTAACCTCTTAGGCACACCCAACCACCCAAGCTGTTTTTGTCAGTCAGGCGACCGTTGCTCGGGACATCTATCGCAACACAATCATTGTTCTCCTTACGAAAACCCCAGTTGCAGTGTATTTCCTGTGCGCCAAACCGGGTTTCCACGTATCCATTTTGAGGTGCTATCACTTCTTCACATTCTTCTCCGACACGTTGGAACAGCCGATTGCACTCCCACTGATCTCCGGTTGATGCTAGATAGGCATTTTGAGGAACTCTTATTTCCTCACAGAGTTCTCCTACATTCTGAAAACCGTGATTGCATTCCCAGCCGCTACCATAGGCGCTACCCGTCAAAAATGCGTTTTCTGGTAAGTCTGTTCTTTGGCAGGATCCGTTCTTGTTTTCGAAACCTTCGTCACAAACAGACCCATGGGCATTGTCCGCGACCTGAGCAGTAAGATGCGTTCCTGAGAGAATCACCAAAAGTGTCGGGATCAAACAAAGAATGCAGCGCGTAAACACGATGAACGACTGATTGAAACTGAGCCTGAGACCTGATCTATCGGGCATCAAGCACGCAATTTAAGAGCCATGTGCTGTTCATACGGCGCCTTCTTTCATGGGTCACGCGATGACTGGAGCACGTCAGGTGACAGTTGCAAATGCTTGCGAGGAACGAGCTCATAGCGAAGACCCCAGCGAAACCCGTTCCTATGCTGGGGCATATGCTACAGTTATTCTGAAGGCCATTGGATCATCGAAGCCGGCAGCATCGCGGCGACGAGTAACTTTCACCAATGCACTTTTGTGGTCCTTAGCCAGAATAGAGTCAAGGAAGTTTCCCTTGTCGCAATGCAAGTATCGCCAGGGCAGGTAGTTTTTGAAACTGCCGGTGACCAAGATCCTTGGTGAACTACCGAAAGAAATTGTCTGGCCTGAGTGCGGCGAAAGAGGAGTATGTGATCAAGGCTTCCCCGTAACTAGGAATGACTGGCCTGATGACATTGGCTGCAACGCAGCGATTTTCGCGCCGCTTCTGCACAAGTACTCGCGGCGTGATCAAATGGCCGCTCGGTCCCGCACCCTGTAAATTGCGCCTGAGCCGAGAAAACTGTGCTGCGAGCGCACGCAACAAGATTTTGACACTTCCGCTCAGGGCACGCTACGTCCCCCCCTTCGTAAAAGAACTAGAACCGCTATGGATTGGCGACCGACAGCGCCGATCGCCAAACTGTCTCAGATGTCTATGCGCTCTGCAATGCTTAGCGCGTCTTCCAATTCAACGCCTAAGTATCGCACGGTGCTATCGACTTTTGTGTGCCCGAGCAGAAGTTGGACCGCGCGGAGATTTCCTGTCTTGCGGTAGATCTCAGCTACTTTGGTTCGGCGAAGCGAATGCGTGCCATATCCGCTCGGTTCCAATCCGATTGCGGTCACCCAGTCTCGAACCAGCCTGCCATACTGGCGCGTCGAGATGTGTGGTCGATCATGGAATCGGCTTGGAAACATGAACCGGCTAGCAAACATTTCCGGTGATTTTACCCATACCAATATAGTTTCTCGCGTGTTTTCCGTCAGTTCGAATTGAACAGATCGCTTGGTTTTGCTCTGGATCACCGAAACACGCTCACGGACGCGATCGTCTTTGACAAGATCGGTCACAGCGAGTTTGACCAGATCGCAGCCGCGTAGCTTGCTATCAATCGCGACGTTGAACATTGTGAGATCACGCAGATTTCCAGAAAGTTCGAGCCGGGCACGGATCGCCCAGACCTGTTTTGGGAGTAGCGGTCGTTTCTGACCGATGATCCGCCCCTTGTTCCAAGCTCTGGGTTTTGGGGTGACTGCAGGTAGTTGGACTCTTGGCATATTTTGCACTCCGATCCACCCTCCGCACCCAAGCAACAGCACCGCGCTGACCACCGAATAGTACAAGCGGCGTGAATGCCTGCTGTCCGATTATGAATACTGGCATGGTTTAGTGTGTGCATTAGGCGGCTTGAGCCCATATCACTACACATAAGAACGGTTCGAGTCCAAACCGCGCGTACGCTTCGTCTTCAGCACCGATTACCGATCGGGTTCCACGTTAAAAGGCCCGGGTCAGCGGGCTGGGTCAGCACCAATAAGATAAAATGAGATATGATCAGAAAAGCTGGTAAGACCGGCGTCAGGTTATCAGCGACGCCGAGCTAACCCAGGGCTTACTGATACGCCATTTCGCCACGCGCTCAACCCCTTGCAGCGTCGACAAATCCGCTCTCCGAACCCTTCGCTCCAGAATGGCGTTCTGCAACGAAGACACGGGCGTTCTTGCGGCACGTCATTGTGGGCGCGAGCCATGATCGTATCTGTGTCGTTGTCGAAGTCTTCCATCAGTTCTTAGCCTCGATTTCTGTTTTGGTTTATACAGCGACTGGAAAAGAAAGTTCCGAGCCCTAAGCCTTGAGATTGAAGGAGCTGCCTGGTTCAGACTGTCCGATGGGACGGCCTGTAATCCGAGGGGTTTTAATAGGACGAACTGGCATTCCTTCGTTCTCAGCAGCTTGGACAGCGAAAGCATACCGAGAACCGCTTGCGCATCCTCGTGGTATGGCTCGTTGATCCGATGATCCGTCGTCTGCCTCAGAAATGAGCGACTCCGAGTAAAGGTGCCGAAGTTGAGTCTCAGACACACCATCCGCTTCCATAATCAATTGCACCATGGGATCGGCCAAAAGTTGGTCGAGCAAGAACTGCGACAACTGCTTTGAAGACAATTTATCCTTTGCGCGGGCTCTCTCCAAATCAGTAAGAGAAACGGTCAAGGTTCGCGCCAGACCGGGGTGAGATTTCCGTGGAAGCAGAAAGATTAGCACTGATGCTTTCCAGGCTTCTGGATCCAAATAATCTGGTGGTGCGGAAAGCTCAGTTTCTATGTCGTATTCGCCCGCCGGGAGTAATTCGTCAAAGCCAGGGAAAGTAAACGGCCTGGAAAAGACTGCGATTGTCTTGCTGATTAGTTGGTTCATTTGGGTAGTTCTCCTTTGCTGATACCGCTCGCTCGGAGATGTAAACAAGAACAAGCCACCCGCTCCCGGCAGGGTATTATCAGTTTTGAGGTTTAGGCTTTGATTTTTCGGGGACGGCGTCCTGCCCTTTCGACGTCACTTCTTTTTTTGACGCGTCCGCATCGTTTTCCTTCAGTGCGGCAGCCGCTCTGGTCGTCAGGTCTTTGAAAGACATCATTTTGATCCTTTGATTGTCCGCAACACCCACGAGCCCAGATAGGGTGTGAAAAGTGAATGCGGATACCACCAATATAGGCATTGATGGCCTAATTTACTACGTAAAGCTGTAGAATAAGACGGTTGACTGAGGTTTGGGTTTAATCGGCGACGATCTTGGTGCGCTACCTTCACTTCGAATATGGGCGATCAGTGTTCGCTGCGGTGCAGTCAACCAATGCGCCATCACCATGGAAGACTTTTGCTACATCGGGTGCAGCCATGCCGCGCGAGAGCGCACTATAGTTCAATTTCAGCTTCACCTCGCCACCAGGGCGAAGCAGACAATTGGTGTTTTCAACAACGATATGATCACTGGTGGCTCCGACGAACGTGACGCCAGCAGGGAATATTAGACCCGCCGCAACAGTGTCCTGGAGTCCAATGGCAAGGATCGACCGAGTGTTTGAAGGACTGTCTAAAGTCACACACTGCATTGAAGGTATTGGATAAATCATTTGCAAGGGATTTGGATTTGATTTGGTCTTCGTTTCGATCACTTCCGCCCAAAGCGTAAAAACATCTGTGTAAAGCCCGTCGATCGCGTACCCCGAAACGGGATCGGTACCCAGCAGGATGGCCTCACCCAGACGCAGGTTGTTGATCTTTCCGTTCGCCCCCTTGCCAAGCGCCCATGGCAAACTGGCAGAGCCGCCGCCTGACACTGTTTCAAGAGCGGGTCCAAACGCGCGCTCGGTGTCGATGGCAAGCGACGAAAGCAATGCCATTGCTTCTGCAGAGGGTGCCACATGACCCAGACAGGCAAAATTTGCGCCAATCCCCTTCAGAGAAATCCCTTCCATTCTAAGAATTTGAGACACAGTGCTTTCAAGGTGTTCAGGCAAGATGCCATCCCGCATATCCCCCATTTCCACCATCAGGATAATATTGTGAGTAATGTTCTTCCCCAGCGCCTCGATGGCCAGGCTGGCGATAATGTCCATCTCAGTGTTGAAGCTGACATCGCAGTTATCAAGGACTTGCGCGACCTGGCTCAGCATGGGCGTTCGGATCAAGGATATGGAGCACGAGATTCCAGCATCGCGCATACGCATGATATTGCTGATCCGCGCGTCCGCCAGCCCTGTCACGCCACCTTCAAGCATAGCATTCGCAATCTCAGGATGACCGCAAACGGCTTTTGTCACACCTGTCACCGATATTCCGCGGGGTCTAAGGTGGTCGACCAGGAACCGTGTGTTGTACCGAATTTTGTCCAGATCAACGTCGATACGCAGCTTGCTCATTCAATCGTCGTAACACGTACGGGTTGCAAGCGCGGAAAGGCAGATAGAACCATATTCACCAAGTTTTTTGGAGGACGGTTCAATGCGTCAGTGACCGGGAGATACAATTTGCAGTTGTAGTCTGTGATGGCCTTTGAAATCTCAACATCATTCATTCCTTCATGGTTGATCGTCATGCCAATTACCTCTGTGTTCGCAAATGCCTCGATCAGGGTGATTTCATCGCAAGGGGCGGGCATAGTCATGTTGGGGAAATCACATCGACGTTTTCGTTTAGGCGCGTGTTGAAGAATAACTGCATGTGGCTGACTGCCTCGCAGAATGAAGGCTGATGTGCAAAAAGCCGGATGGCTTAGCGCGCCCTGGCCCTCGATCACTATTACATCCGGGTGCTCACCCTCGGATGCCGCAACGACAGCGCGCTCAAGTTCGCCACAACAAAATTGCGGCGGCACCGAATCCATCGCGACACCATACTTGGCGCCCTGCATCAAGCCAGTTTGGCCGGTGCCGACCAAAACTGTTTTGATCCCATGCGCGTTAAGTGCGCCTGTCAGGATTGTCGCGGTTGTACGCTTTCCAATTGCACAATCGGTGCCGAACACCGCGATGCGGATCGCCTGGACGTCTCCAATACTGCCATCTAACAGGCGCAGGTCGGGATTTGGCCGCGGCTTGCGAATGTCGCGTATCGTGACATCGTGAATTTTGGCAAATCCGGCGAGCTCCTTGTCATCGCTAAGAAATTCATGCAGCCCACTGACGATGTTCATTCCGAGCGTTATCGCATCCAAAACAACTTCGCGATCCTCAAGGGACATTCTGCCGCTGGCCGGCGCCATTCCGTAAATAAACGTGTCGGGGATCGTAGCTTCATTAGCGACGGCGGCATCAAGATCATCGAAGATGGGAACCTGATTTGCGATATTATCAAGCACTTTGCCACTGTCACAACCGCCATACGTGCTGTCGATCACCGAAAGAACGCGATAGGCCTGTGAATGTCGAACGAGACCATTAGCCGTCTTGCCATCGATCTTTGCGAAGTTTCCTTCGCAATACACAATTGCAGTCGGTGTATCTGTCACGAGTGTCTTGCGGTGAAGCTCTGGAAAAACTGCTTGTTCAGGCGCCAGCTTTTGCGCATCGCTGGCAATGAACTGCTTGGCATCCGACGCAATGGGTACGGGTTTCATATTTGTTCCTTTTTAGAGTGTGAAACGCGCGTCCTTGGTAAGGACGGGCAAAAATTGTGAAGTTTGGGAAAGTGGGCTTTCTGTCTGAATTCTCACTGGTTCAGTACACACAGCCCTTCTGATCGATGATAGTTTTTGTGGCATTGCCACCCATTGCCGGATCGGTCGATATGGGCATTTGCCGGTAGCTCGATTGCATTGCAGCGATCACCGGACGCCTCGTAGCCACGTTCGCATTTCCATCCAACTCCATGGATCGCGTCATCGTAGAAAGCATTTTCAGGCACAAACACGGCATCGCACCGTCCGTCGCGCTCAAAATACCCACGCTCGCACGTCCAGGGACGCCCGCTGGTTGATGCGTTCAGAAAAGCGTTTTCCGGCACCGCTACTGCCACGCATGCTTCTCCGTTTTTTTCGTAGCCACGGTTGCAACGCCATGCAGATCCATAAGTGCTATTCGTCAGGTAAGCATTATCCGGCACCACGATTTTCTGGCAGCTATCGTCTACTCTTGTGTATCCACGCAGGCACCGCCACCTCTCACCTGATGGATCGAGATATCCACCTTCAGGCACAATCACTTCAGTGCATGAGGTGCCGCCAACTTCAACAAAGCCGTGCATACATGCCCACCCTGAGCCGTAGGTTCTGTTTGTGGGGTAGGCATTTCCCGGCACGACAATGGCAACGCATTCTTCGCCTTTCAACCGATAGGACAAATCGCATTCCCAACCGTCGCCATATTTTTTGGGATGCGCGTTATCCGGGATCGAATTTGTTTCGGCCGATGCGGGACTTGATGAGATAAAGGAGCCCGCCAAACTGCTGAAGACGCCAACAAACAACGCAGCCATTAAGTGAGCGCAAAACCGGTACTGATTTTTTCGATTTGCCCTGATGCAAACGGCGTTGTCCGAATGTTGAGTGATTGAGTTACGATCCATCCAGGTTCAGCCCCTCAATGCAGGCCTGCGCCAGATCTTTGTTGGGGGTTTGGGATCCCGGTACCGTTGCCCAGCCGGCTGCCATAACGGCATCCTTTCGCTTGAAAGAAGAAGCTTCTTTGATCGTGATTATTTTTTCGGCGCGTTGGGCGTCAGTTCTCGCCATGTCGACGCAGACCGGAACCAACGCAGCGATTACATTGTCGCGGGACATGGCGTTGGCCATCTTGTCCGCACCACCGCCGGTCATCCATCCACCCCATGAAAATCCAACGACGCCTACGAAAACCCCGCCGATCAGAGCACCGTAGATTCCGGGTTTAAGCCATTCGGGCGTGTTCATAATCTATTCCTCCTGCGGGGAAAGCGCCGCATCGCTGTCATTGTTAGATGTGGCCAAGGTCTGGTCGTGCTTAAGCGCCAGTTCAAAATCTTCTGGGTCAATTGGGCGCATTTCCGTGCGGCCTGGCTTGCTGCCTTTGCCCCGAACTGTCAGGTAGGTTCCGGTTCTGCGATATGCTTCGAAACTCAGGCCCTGCAGTAGCTCTTCTTCGACAACTACTTCATACTCGCCTGCAGGAAGTACATCCGGGTAGCCGGACAAAGAGAACGGATTTGAAAACGTCACCAAAGAACTGGACGATCTTGTGCTCACCTTTGTCCTCCATTTAGTTTGTTGGATCTTCCCCGCGCAGTCTGCCGCGGTACACGCTCGTAAGCGCCGCGGTAGTACTGGCGTTGTAATTTAGAATAATGTGCAAATGGCAGACGCGCGCTGATCGATGTTAGTCGGCGGCCAATGACCTGAGATTTTATTGGAATCTCAAATGCATTTGGTGCCCGAGGATCAGGCACACTGCCAAAAATTGACTAACCTGCGTCAGTGCAACGATGTTTGGATTCCGGCAACGTGATGTGTGTTGGCGGGATATTTGCTGGCGTGTTCTTAACGAGTAATTGAGAAGCGCAGGAAATCCAGTACCGCAATCGGACTGTATTTATCTTGCGCTTCTTTTTCAGTGAAATCCCAAATCTGCCGAAGCGAATTCCGTCTCTAACAGGCAACGATCATCAAAATCCCGGCATCGCTGTAGGGGTGAACTTATTGCTTCAACAGTGGCCCGGCCTGATCCAGATAAGTGGGGTCAAAACCGGCCAACGTCACCAGTCCTTCATAATCATCAAATACCACTTGCCCGGATTGAAAAGTAACCAGCCCCTTCTCCCGCAGTTGCCGTAGGACACGATTAACATGTACGGCACTCAGTCCCAGTGCATCGGCAAGGTGGTATTGTGTCAGTGGGCAGGCGTATCCCGTCTTGCTTGCCATCCCGACCTGAGTCAGCCTCACACCAAGTTCCAATAGAAAATGCGCCATGCGCTCACCCGCATCTCGCCGCCCGATGTTGACTAGGTGCTCAACCACCATCGCTTCATCTCGAGAGACCGCCCAAAGAATTGCTGTCGCCAGCCGGGGCGTCTGCGCAAATGCTTCCAGGAGATCATCCACTACTACTTCAATGGCTTGGATTTCCATGATTGGTTCTATGCTGTGATCCGAGGTGTGCAGCAGAACGCTTCGCAAGCCCAGAAAGTCACCCGGTATTTGGAAATCGACGATCTGACGCGACCCGTCAGTCTGGGTTTTGTAGGAACAAACCCAGCCCGAGGCCAAAATGTAGGCCGCCTGCTCTGATTGCCCTTGATGCACAAGGTCACGTCCGGCTTCAAAGGTTCTGCGACGCTTGTGCAGGCGTGCCAATACCGCAAGTTCAACCTCAGTCAGAGCGACGAAGTTTGAAAGCTTTCGGGTGAGTGGACTATTTTTGATAGTACGCAAGTGTTCTTCCTTCATCGATGAGCAGCCCGCGAAACTATGCGACGCCAAGACTGCTTTCGATCAGTTAAGTATACAGCAATCTATGCCAGTATGATGCAATTCATTGTGGCGCTTCCTTGCTTGGACGCCTGTTAGAAAAGGACGTCTACCATGGCTGACCGGCAAGACCATTCAGGAATGGCCGCACTCTCAATTTGTGAAGCGCTTTTGCTTGCAATTAAAGATCGTGAGCTTCTGCCCGAACATGAAATTGTGGGAGTTCTGCATGACGCAGCCGCTGCCCACGAAGCAGCGGTTGGCAACAACGAAGAAAAGGATATGCACCAGGCCGCCGCTGTTCTGATAAACCAGATCATTGCTTCCGGCTATCGCGTTCGGCAGCAACGTTAATTTCTGTGTCAGAAAAACAAGATTACACTCGTCAAAAAAGCATAACAACAAATAGAAGTACTATTGGTGCCTCGTTCCCGATCAATTCAAACACGAAGCAAGAACCGAAAGTCCAATCTCTGCAATATCTCGACTTAATGAAAAATTCCACGACCGCGACTTACTCCCTCTTCCCGCCGACCTGCATGAGCCACAACGAGAATTTGCTTACTGGCTGAAGGCCCGCATGGCCTGACCTGCTGCGCTGCCTGCGACAACGCAAACGTTGGCTTTGTTCGGCGTCTAAGTTGCTGATCCTATCTGCCGCGAAACTACAGTTTGATAGTATCGCATCATCATAGCTTTGAATGACCGGTCTGGCGACAACAGCTGCAACGCAGCGAAGAATGTGCTGCTACAGCAAATCAATGCTGCGTCAGCAATTGCCGCAATCGCACAAGTCCGGTTTGTCCGCTACTTGCCAATTCACGCCCCACGCAGCGAATGGCCGTTGCTTTTCATGTTTTCGCCGCTGAACAGCGGCATCAACCTGTTGACCAGCTCATCGGGAGAGAGCCGATGCGCCAGGTCTGCAAGTTCGGGTTCACTGTCCGGGCTGACCGGGGCCAGATTCAAAAGGTTGCCGAGGTTGTCCGCAAAGCTTGGTGCTTTCACCATTTCGATTGCCTGCGTCAGCTGACGGTCTTCGGCTGTTTCTTCATCATCGGCAGTCTCGCGCGGATCTTCGAAGTATCCGTAGCCGGACACGCCCTGATCAAGGTATCCGTCATACTCAGGTGGATCATATGAGCGTGGTCCAGTGACAGCCGCACGCTGCGACAAGGGCGGTTTGGAAAAAGGCTCAAGCTCCGGTTCTTCGGCCTCAACCGAATTGGCCGACCCAGCACTTTTCAGGAACTCATCATACCGGGTCACAACGCCATCCTTGACGACTGGCAAATCCGGCCATTGTTTTCCCTTCTGGCTGTCACTCAGCGCTTTGAACCGGTGATCATTAAAATATGACACCCGATTAGTGCGGATTGGGAACATGCCCTTGCCGGTGATGATGACCTCTTCTTTACCCAAACGGCCGATTTCTTCGGGGGTCAGCAGAGCCCGGCTTTTCTCGGACCAGCTTTCCGACCGGCCCGGTTCTTTCGACCAGTTACGCCCCGAGACTGATTTCTGCGTCACCGTCTTGTTGCCAAGCGCCTTGGACAGCTTTTGCTTGGTTTCTTCTGAATTGGGCGTGAGCCAGACGTGCAGATGCGAACTCTCGGTCAGGATTTCCTCACCAGCTGGCCCATAATGTTCACGCAGCGATGCCGGCGACTGTACAATGAGGCACATGCGGCCGCCATAGCCGGGCAGGGTGGTTACCGCATCGAGGACGCCTTGCATTTTCCCCAGCGAATGAAACTCATCGATCAGAAACAGCACCGGCAGGAAATCCTCTCCCGAGGCCATAAGCCGTCGACGCAGCGCGTTGATGGCGCACTGGATGAACAGGCGGACGAGCGGGCGCGACACCTGCTTATGCGCTTCTGGAATCGAGATGTAGCAGGTCTGCGGTTCCCACCGCATCGATTCAAAATCGAAGTCATTGACCTTTGTCGCGCGCACGATCGCAGGGTTGCGCCAGGCATTCAAGCCCCCGCCCATCAGGACAGACAGGTAGATACCCAGCTGCTTGTTGTCCTGGCCCGCCATACGCAGCATCGCGCCTTTTGAGACCGGATCAGGCGCACGCGGGGCGAGGGCTGCAAACATGCCCTTGTAATCCGGTATCTCATCATCGCCCGCCACTTCCGGCGTCAGCACCTGAAGAACTCGGCCGAGTGAGGGTTCCGGCTCATTGCAGACGATAGCGGCTGCGGCCTCAAAGATTTCCTGCGCATCCTCCATCAATGACGCCTCAGCGCCCGTTGAACTTTTGGGCGCCAACAGTGCGGCACTGATTTCAGAGATCCGCACAAGCCGGTCTTCCAGGTCGGGCATCGCGGCAATCTCGATCAGCGGGTTGAAGCTGTGCGACCGGCCGACAAGCGAGCCGTCCGGATTGTTCGGAAACTGGACATCGAAGGGCGAGAGAACCCGCACTTTATCGCCCTTTGCCAGACGGCGGCGAGAGGTGGTTTCAAAAAGCTCGCCTTTTACATCATAGACGATGAGAGAGCCGGGGTAGTCGAGCAGGGTGGGCACGACGATACCAACACCCTTACCGGAGCGCGGCGGTCCCGACACCAGCACCGTGCCTTGATCATCGGTATGGGCACGCAGGTGCGGGGCTTTTTTCTCCGGTTTACCCAGCTTTCCCAGCACCAGCCCCCAATCGCTGATCAACCGCGCTGCGCGGATCTCTTTGGCCGATGCCCATCGCGCATCGCCGTGGGCATCAGTCGCGGTCACGCCAAACACCATGCCACCAAAGAGATAGGCGAGGCCCGCGCCGGTCATCAGCCCAAGTGTGATGCCACCCCAAAGCACCAGATCCCAATCCTTCTGGTGTAGACTGTTGCGCTGGCTCAGCAGGAGCCACGGCCGCCATGTTTCAATATCGCCATTCACCTTCCAGGCAATCAACAGCGCCGCCCAGAGCGGGATGCTGAGGACGCCAGCTGCAATCGTATAGGGAAGGTGGGTCTTTGCCTGTATGGTGCTCATGGCTGTTTCCTTCAGGGCAAGAATGTCGGGGTGCAGGTTTCAAAACAAAGCGGGGCACAACGCTGTTGAGCCCCGCCCTTGGGTCATTGATCAGGTGTCATAGGTACAAATCCCGCGACACGAACACGTTGATGCGCTCGCCCTGATTCACCCAGATTGTCGGCGGGATCGACAGGTACTCCTCAAAGGCATCCTGACCAGAATTCGCAAAGCCATCTGTGCCAGTGGACAGATCGTTGTCGCTCAGAGTGCGATTGCCAAAGCTGGAAATCCCCGAGAAGATCGAAATAAAGAACGCCACTTCAAACTTGAGGCCAAAGTGGTGCTGCACATTGCCTGTCAGACCGGCGCGGCCCAGACCGTCGACGCCACGCGAGCCGATCATGATGGAACGCTTGTCCGTTGTTATCACCCGGTTCCAGGCCACCAAAACCCGGCGCTGACCAAGAGAGATATCCGACGAATATTCACCGATCAGCGTTGAGCCTTTGGGGATCAGCATTGTTGTTCCATCCGCCGACCACACGTCCCGGCTAATGGTGGCTTTCAGTTCACCGGGAAGATCGGACGATATCGCTGTATCCAGAACGCCCGGAATCATCGTGCCTTGCGTGATCAGACGATGGACATCCTGCAGCTGCGTGGCCCGCGACGTCTGGACGGTACGGGATGCGGCAGCATCGAGGAAGTCGTTGCCCGTGCTGTTATTCGACGTCCCGCCAGCACCGGCCCCAGCAGCACTGCGCCCAAGGCTATTGGTCAAAGGCTGGGTCAAGCGAGCTTCTTCAGCCGCAACGGCATCCTGTACCGCATCGCCTTGCTGTTCCGTTTCTGCCGTTTGACCCGGTTCCGTGATCGGCCGGTTGGCTTGAATCCGTGCGAGCAGTTCCCGTTGACGCCGCTCATCGGCAAGTCGATCCTCGTCCAGCTTCTTCAGGAACGCCTCAAGGGCCTTCTCTTGCCGTTCGGTGCGCCGTTCCAGCGCGGCGAGAGCGGCTGCATCAAGATCTGGAGCAGGGGTTTCGGCGGCCGTTTTCTCAACGGGTGCCTCGCTCTGTGCAGCCGCGATCAGTTCACGCAACTCTGCCAACTCAGCCTCAAGAATGGCGACGCGCGGGTCAGGTTCTTGTTCAACCTGGGGCAAAGGTTCCGTTGGCACGGCTCCAAATAGGGCGCCCCCCTGATTGCGCTGATCCGGCGTCTCGGTGACTTCGGGAATGATGCTGCCGCGTTGGCCAGTCTCACCCCCGCCGCTGTTGATCCAGAGGAACAGGCCAACAAAGGCAATAAATGCACCGATGCCGAGTATCATGGGCAGGTTCGGGCCGCGATTTTCTTCCTCAGAGCCTTCGATGCGGTTCTCAAGCAATTTGTTTTGCTTAGACATCAGCGGCTCTCCCCACCTTGACCTGCGTTGCGCTGCGACGTGGATGACGAAACCCTGCGGGGCTTATTGGGGTCCCGGTTCTGGTCGATTTCATAGAGAGGGATGTTGAACACGCAGACCACATATGGCCCGTCGCGCAGGACCAGGCGCGGATAAACACCGGTGACGACAATGGTGCCATCTGCCAGATCCGTTGAGTTGACCAGACGTTCGCGCCCTTTTGCGTCCATGGCAAAGACAGCGGGCCGTACACTTTGCTGTTTCAGGCGCAGATAGGTTTTGCGCCCATCATCAAAAGCCACTTCCGGCCGCAACAACCTGTCACCACTTGCGCTGTATTGCAGATTGGCAGGCCGCCCGGTGGTGTTGAATGCCGCCTGGATGTTACCAGCCTGTCGCGGCTTGAAGCCCTTTTTCTGATCCGGGTAGCTGAACCGATAGAGAAACCCGACATTATCTGGTGGCCCGGCTTCATGCGCCTGAAGGAGAAACACATAGCTGCGCAGATTGGTTTGCAGAATGAGGTTGCTCGCCTGCGTGGTGGCATGTTTGGCCTTCAGGACAAAGCCGTTGCCAGCGGTCAGCGGGATAAAGTCCCAGGTCTTGGGATCGCCCCGGACCTCATCGACCATCTGTTCACCGTCTTGAAGGTGAATGCTGAGCGCATAGCCCCGCGACACATCGATCTTGTAAACCTCGTCAGGGTGATACACGAGGGTGCGCACGCGCGCGTCTGTGCGGGTTCCCCGTCCTTTTTGTTCAGCTGAGACAGAGGCCGCGGCAAGCGCCAGCGTCACAGCCACAGTGCAAATTAAACGCAGCATTATCGCGCCTCCTCATCCAAGCGGTAATTGGCGACACAAAAGCCGGTTGGATTGTTCCAACGCTCTTCCAGTGTCATGTTTCCGGTGCGGTCGAACTCGTATCCCATCGTCACCACAAAGTTCCGCGTCGTGACCGGGGCGCCCTGTTGTTGACGAGCGCTTTTGGTGATGCGCAGCGTGGCCGAGTTTCCGTTGCTCAGCGTGACAGACCGAATGCGAACATCGACGCGGCCATAGCTGCCATAGATGTTCATGGGGCTGTTGGGATTGTCTTCGTCATAGAGCGCAGCCAGATCCTCTGCGGCCCCGCCACAGGTTCGCCGGTACACATCGGTCAGCCGGTCGCGCTGATCGTGTGCGTCATAGGTTTCCCGGTCGCGGGTATATTGGAACAACAGCGCCTGGGTGACATACTCATCATCGTCCAGTGTCAGATCACCCAGACGGGATTCCACGTTGACCAGGCCGGTATGCTTGTCGACGGTAATGGCGATGGGTTCGACCTGTTTCAGCGGAGCCAGGCCCATGACGGCCGCTACGCCCATGACGCCGATCAGAGCGCCAACACCGGCCACAATATAGGCGATCCGCGCTCTGCGCCGCATCGACAGATACATCTCATCTTCCCAGCGGTCGTGACCGTCGTGAATGTTAATGGTATCGGGCAGGGGAGAACCCTGATACTGCCCGTCAGGATTGAGCGGGTGGGGCCTCAAATCTGCCGTTGCATGTTGCATCTGGTGACTCCTCGTCTGTTGCGGGGCCAACCCGCCAGTGTTTTCAATGAGTTTTGATCAGCTTCTGCGCCGTCGCGCGTCTTCCGCCATGCGTTCAGCCCCGCGCCTTACAGAATCCCGAATGCGCTGGTTATTGGCTTCTGTCGCGGATGGCCTGTCGGCCTCATTCGCAGCATTCGCGCGCTGATTGGAGACGTCGCCCAGGTTGTTGCCGCCAGAACTTGCGCCCGTCAGCTGGCCGCCCAGAACTTTCATACCTGTCGCACCTGCGCCTTTGATTTGTGACTCGCCGAGATTCAAAGCCGCGCCGCCAATTCGCTGTGCGATCATCGGGCAGATCAGAAGCAACCCAGCGGTGATCCCGCTAATGCCTGCGAGCTTGAACATTTCCAAAGGTATATCTACCCCGGAAGCGAGACCGTCTGAGACTGATTCAGAGACACCTCTCGTTGCTGCCAGCGCAATGCCCATGACTCCAAAGAGCAGAATCTGAAACAGAACCAGCATCGTTATTCCGCGCACCCAGCCGTTGAAGATTTCTGCAGAACTTCGGAGGTAGGCCCAGACGGCAAGGACTGGGAAAATTGCCAATAGTATCGCTAGTAGAACTTTTGAGGCTACAAGAAGGGCAAGGGCGATAATGATCATCACAAGGATGAAGAACGCAGCAAGCAACGCAAATAGGAGCACGCCCAAAGCATCGCCCGCGATGTAATCCGTTACCCCATATGACCCGATGGCCGTCACGATGTTTCTGAAAGACGTGTCAGCCACATCCGCAAATGCAGTGGCGACTCCACCAGCGTTTCCACCGCCCCCAAACCGGTTGATGATTGTGTTACCGACATCGATGGGGAATTGCGTGATGAACGGATAAATATACTGGGTCCAGAGCGCTCCGCCCGATACCGCCAGATAGAAAAGCGTGAACCGAAACACGAACATTATGAAGCCATCGAGGGAAAAGCTGCCCCGATATGCTGCGGTCACCGCCCAGACTGCTAGAGCAGCCCCGGCGAGCATGGTCAGGAATTGAGCACTTGGGGTCGCAAGCGCCTGAAATACTTCTTGCGAGCCGCCATTGATGATGTTGTCAAAGCTTTCATCAGTGCCAACAAGGAAGTCCCTGATGCTCATGATCCATCGTTCCTTTTTCTGAATTTGCGGATGCAGGCATTCACGGCCCGGTCGGCTTCGTAGAAGCCATCCGATGCGATCCCGTACTCTGCTGATATTTCTTCGACGGACATTCCCATCAGATCCTCGTCGATTTCGACGGTTTCAGTGAGACGTAGATCCCTTTCCGGCATTGGTTCACCAGCCGAAAACGCAGTTTCGCATTTCTCGGCATAGGCAAACCTTACGGCAGCCTCTTTGCGTGTACGTGAAGCCCGCTTTGCATCTAACAGGCGCAACTCTTCGATTTGTTCCTGCGTTAGAGCAAAGGCCGGTTGACCCGCCGCCAGCGATGTGGCGACGAAAACAGCGATGAGTAGGGCGTGAGTGGAATTGCGCATCAGTTTGATCCTTCAGGTCTGTACGCCTGACGCGCGACGATATCCTGACCGCGCAGGCGCTGGTTTACGATTGCGGCGTCCAGCTGACCTTGTGCAGAGAGAGTTTGCAACAAAGTGGCGAGCATCATGCCGTTCTCAATCGCTATGCGGGTGTTCAGATCAATGCTAGCTTTCAGATCATCGGTTGCGGAAATCTGCTCACGATACCCGTCATACCGCTCCATCGCTTCCCCGGCTCCCGCAAAGCCTTCCTCGGCAATCGCAAGCCCGGCCATGCTCGAACCGGAGACCAGATCATGCGACCTTGTGGCCGGATCTTCTGCAGAACGCCCGAGCGCCTGCAGCCCGCTTAACGGTTGGAAATCCACCCGCAACTCTTCCATGTGATTGCTCAGGCGGCGGTTCACCGAATTGCCGGTCATGGAGAGCGTAGACAAGGACGAGGACAACTTGCGCGGGGTTATGTCGCCACTGAACAAGTTGCCGATCGTTTCACGCGCGCCGGTGATGGCATTGTGTGTCGCCCGCGCTTGGCGCAACTGTTCCTGAAGCTCCTGCAACTGTAGCAGAGCATTGTCGAGGATCTGCGTGTTCAGACCAACCATTTCGCCGCTGGAGTTCAGCAGCGCGATCAGTTCGGCATGTTCCGTCACACTATAGGTAGGCACGCCCTGCGCTCTGGCAGTGTCGGCCGTCCCGATAAATCCGGCCAGTGCAAGGGCGACAACCGCGGCGGTGCTTTTCAGAATGGTCTTCATTGTCTCGTCCTTTCAGGGGAGGGGTCAGATTTTGCCGATGCTGAGCGGCGGGGTGGTGGCAAGGCCGGTCTGAGGAACCGGCTCTGCGTCGGCGATGTTGCAATTGGCCTTCAGCTCGCGGGGCGGATCGAGAGCATCACCGGTAATGGTGCAGGCTCCGAGAAGCGGCAGGCCAAAGGCAACGAAAACGAGTTTGCGGATCATACGGAGGTCTCCTGTGGGGCTTTGGGGGTCATAAAGGCGGCGAGCCAGCCATCCTCGCCATGCTCGGCGCGCAGTTGGTCCATCTCGGCAACGCTGTCGCCTGTCGCTGACAACACCCGGTAGAATTGCTCGGGCAGCTCAAGCCGCGTTGAAACAACGGCTGACCCGTCTCCGTCATTGATCAGCACCAGACGGGATTTGGGTGGCATGGATGAAACAGCGCTGAACTCGGCCTCAGTGAGCCGGAATGCATCAACATAGGTTTTGCGATCCGCCTTGGGGTTGGCAAAGAAGATGCGGGTTTCAGTCGATTGGATCAGCGTGTCCGAGATTGAGGATTTGGCCGCGTCCGACGTTTCCTGCGTCATAAACACCAGAATGCCATCCAGCTTACGGATGGTTTTTATCCAGTCTTGGATACGGGGACCAAAGCGTGGATCGTCAAACAACGCCCAGGCTTCATCCACCATGATGATCAGTGGCTTGCCTTCGGCCAGTTTGCGCTCGATCCGGTAAAACAGGTAATCCAGCAGGGGCAGTCGGATATCAGACGCCTTGAGCAGTGCCGTCATGTCAAATGCGGTCACGGCCTGATCGAGGCTGAAACTGTCCTCTGCGTTATCAAACAGCCAGGCGCGACTGCCGGACCCATACCATTTGCTCAACGCATCGAGCAGCTGCACCGGCGCGTCCGCATCATCGACAGACCGCAACGTTTCGGCAAAATCCGAGAATGTGCGCAGCGCGGGATCACCCGATGCAAGGCGGTGCAGGCCAGTGGCAATCCGACGTTCCTGTTCCGGGGTGAGTTTTTTTGCGCCTGTCAGGCGTTGAATGAAACCCTCTAGCCATTCGATCCCGACCTCATCGGTCGCAACAGCAAACGGATTGAAGCCGAGGTTCATACCGGAATTAAGCTGAAGATATGTGCCGCCAATGGCGCGGATGAACGTCTCAGACCCACGGTCTTTGTCAAAGGCAATCAGGTGAGGGTGTTGGGGCAGGCGGTAGCAGCTGGACATAAGGAAGTTCGCCAGCAGGGTTTTGCCTTCACCGGTCGCCCCAAAGATGGCCGTGGTTCCTGGTCCTTTGGACTTGTCAGAGCCTTCCCGGTGAAAGGAGAACCAATAGGGCGTACCGCCCAGCGTCCGGAATGCAGCCACAGGCCCGCCCCAACGCAGTTTTTTTCGCGATCCCGTTGGCCAGGAATGCAGGTTGGCGAAATCGGCAAAGTTCTTGTCAGACACAAAGCGCTTTTTGCTTCGGGTCTGATAGGCGAAGTTGGCGGGCAGCTGCGCCCACCAGGCCGCCTCTAAGCCTATGTCTTCGCGCCGGGTGCGCAGGTCCGCGCCAGTCAGACAGGAATTCACCCGCGTGGCCGCGTCTTCCAACTCCTCGCGGGTGTTCCCCAACACAGCAACCGTGACGTGGTGACGCCCAATGGACATGGCGCGCGAGGCCACCGCGTCGCGGGCCTCTTTCAAGTCTTTCTGCAGGGTTTCCGCTTCATCGCCCGCATCTTTCATGCCCCGTTCGGCATCGCGGATCTTGGTGCCGCCTGACACACGGTCCATCGGCGCATAGCATTGGGTCGCAATGAATTCGCAGCGTTCCCCCAGAAGCTCATCGAACATGTAGTGTTTTGACCGTTCCGGATAGGCGTTGACCGCAAAGACGGCCGCAAACCGATCCTTGTCTCCGCCCGGTGAAAGGCTGTGAACATGGTCTTTGCGGAAAGTGATGCGCCCGTTTGGCACAGCATCGGCCAGATGGGTCCAAACGGACGGGGCCTTTTGCCAAATCCCGCTTTGTAGCATTGAGAGGAAAGACAAGGTGCGGCTGCGATCCGCTTCAGAACCGGTCAGCCTGCGCGCGCCGAAAACCGACAGGTCACGCATGGCCTGTTCGGCGGCCACATGCAGGGCTTTGCGGTTCTTTTCGCGGGCAGCACTTGTGGCCGGATCTGTTGTCGCAGAGCGCAGAGACCGCAACCCGGCATCTAGCAACCGCTTGCCACTGGTGTAAGGGCGTCGAACGATCGTCAGGAAGTGGCGCAGCTCATAGGTTTCGTCCTGATCCAGCTGGGCGCGATAGTGGCGGTCCAGGTCTTCGGAAAAGCCGGGGCCGTTTACGGGGGGCAGCGTGTCGGACAGCTTCACTTTGGTGCGAATGATATGGCTATAGAAAGCCGTCCGATTGTCTTCAAAGCTGGAGGCTAGCCGGGCGAGCGTATTATTGGCAGCCTTGATCGCTGCCCGATCAGCGGTTTCGTGGATGAACCCGGTGAGCTCCAATACCGCCAACAGATCCCCGTTGCGTGTCGTGAACGTCCCGTCCGGCAGGAAACGCACGAACGGTATATGCGTGGTGGCGGGGACCTCTCGCGCGGCGCGGCGCGCTGACGGCATGGCCTTTTGAATCTCCGGGTGCATATTCATATCAGTCTCCGGCGTAAGAATTGCCGCCCCAGTAGGGCTTGTTCGGGGTGAACAGTTTGCAGTCAGCCATGGTGGCGACATGATCCGGTAGGTACGGATCGACGCTCACGACCCAGCGGGCAGCGGCATAAGACGGGGCAACGGCCAGCAATCCCCAGAAGCCCAAAAAGCCCTGTGTCATGATGAACGTCATCAGGGGAATGCTGAGCGCCACGATGTGAAACGTCATCGGCATCCCGGCCCTCTCAGAAGGCCGGGTAATCGCCTGGAATATACGGTTATCGTCGCCCATCAGGTCGCAAATCCCTGAATGGCTTCGGCAATGCCAAACGCACCGTAGAAGATGCCCAGCACGACGAGGATCACAAAGAAATGGCCCCATGTGACCGGCACGCGGGGGCTGGCGGCCGAGATCCCAGCCAGCGCAATGGCGGCACCGCCGAGCAGAATACCATTGGCGCCCGTCACAAAGGTGCGGATCTGGGTCAGGATAGACACCGGGGCGTCAAACAGCGATTGCGCCATGGCCGGGCTGCTGAGTGCCATGAACGCCAGCAATGTCAGCACGGCGACGTTTTGAGGGTTCCGGTTCATTTATAGTAGTCTCCTTGGACTGGGGTGTTCAGGCGTCGGGCGGAAGCCCGGCCCCTTCAAGAACGGTTGCGACGTAGTGAGTGGTTTCCGAGTAAGGCGGGACGCCCTCATAGCGTTCGACGGCACTGGGTCCGGCGTTGTATGCAGCCAGGGCCAGCCGCCATGTGCCGAACTTCAGAAACATGGCCTTGAGATACCGCGCGCCGCCATCGAGGTTCTGCACCGGGTCATGCGGATCGACACCCAGGGCGGCGGCTGTTGGCGGCATCAGTTGGGCTAAGCCGAGCGCACCTTTTGGGCTGACCGCGTTGGTATTCCATCGGCTTTCCTGGTTCACGAGAGCATGAAACAGCGGCACCGGAACACCGTGGCGTTTGGCGGCGCGTTCCGCCTCCGCTGCCCATTCGCCCTTAGCGCGCGGCGTTGCGTTCCTTGAGACAACCTGTTCAGAATTGCTGCCATTCACATATCTGAGGCATACCATTGCACCTGCCCGGAATGACGGTTCCAGGCAGGCGCGGGCGGGGGCGGTCACACACAGCAAGCGCCCTCCACTCAAAATCGGGCCATCGCGACCCGTGCAGATTGCGGCCTCATCATTTTGCGCGTGGGAAAATGATGGGACTGCCGCAACCAAAGGGAGGCTAATTAGCAACGGTTTGAACACGTTATTCATGTTGACCGACTGTTCTTTTGTGACATTGGCGAGGTTGAAGTAGGGGGAGTTTGCTGGTCGAACCCCATCCCAAATTCAGTTTGATCGGCATCCCTCTCCGTCGCGATATCGTCCTGTTGGCGGGGAGGGAATCTATCCCCGGCCGCACAATTTGCGGCCTCGTCATTCTGGGCGAATGCGGGGGCTGCAACTGTTGTCAGAAGAACAAGAGGTACGAGTGCGGCTTTAGCCATGGTCGCTTGCTCCTTTGGGAGGAATGGGGCTATCCCACATCGTGTCGCGTTCATCGCCCGATGCGCGGCGCTCGTTTACCGGTGATGGCCTCACACCCTGACCGGTAGCGCCTCCCTCAGATGTGGGTGAATGATGGCTGGAGGGGGACGCGCCACGATCCGGGAACGGGCGCATCGCCCCGTCATCGAACCAGCACCAGCTCGCATACCGGCCTTCTTCAGAGGCGTTGGTGAGGAGCGCCAGCGCCTTGGCATCGTCGGGATTGTCGGCAACGAACACGGCGACAGGATCGGGCGTGTCCAGCAGCACGGCGGAGGCGATTGGCACGTCGAACGGCAGGTTGAACCGCATCTGTTTCTGAAAGGCACGGGACTGTTCGGTCAGCGCATCCAGCACTTCCAGTTCGCGCAGGCTTTCGAACGGTATCCAGTTATCCGTCACCAGCATCATGCCAATCTCATGCAGAACCGGATAACCCGCTTTTGCGATGGAAAAGCTGGCGATTACGATGGCATGGCCGGAGCCCATTGCTTCGATGAGGCGCAACTGGTCGCCAAACACCTTGTTGAACTTCTCGGCCAAATCCGCATCCGCGAAGAACGCGCAGTCGGGCGCATGTTTGAAGGTGAAGCGGGCGCCATGGGCAGTGGACTCCATGCCCTTGTATTCCGCAATCACAAGACCAAACGGGGTTGCGTCGCGCCCGGCTGGACGCAGATTTGTAAAGACCCGGTTCCGACGGGCAGCGATCTGGGACTTGTCTTCGAGTTTGAAAAACTCGGGGACATAGAGGATGCGGGCCAGATCCTGACCCTTGACGATCTTAGCCGTCGCGGCCCGGCGCAGTGCGTTATAGATCACGCCCCAGAACCGTTTTCCTTCCATCCTGGGATACCACTTGCCCAGATCTGTCTCATGCCAGAGGAAATGCAGGACAGACGTGATGGTCAGCTTGCGCGGTGCAACCTTGGCCTCGGTTGGTTTTGCGTCTGTCTGTTCTGGTGCGGTCCGGCTTTTGCTGTTCTTGCGCAGTGGAAAGCCCAGCTTGAGCGTGGTCGTGCCGTCGTCAGGATCTTCGGTGATGGCCGACGCCTGGATTTGCGCCAGCCCGGACAATTCTTCAGATGGCAGGAAGGACGGGCAATCAATCGCATGATCCGACCCGGTGCCCGGCATCCGTTTGACGATGAGCTTGCCAGCGGTCGCCGCGATATACATCTCTGGGGAAGGCGAACGGCACCCGCATTGAACGCGTGTGCCGGCACTGTGCGCGACCGTCAGAGCGTGTTGACCTGCATCGCTGTCGACTACCAATGGAGTGCCGTTCAGAAACAGGGTCATTCTGCGGCCCCCAGGCTGCTCTGAGGCGTGTTGACAAATCCGTGATCGGGACAGGTTTTAGTTAGGTTTGAATAGGTTGGGTTGAGTAGCTTGTAGTGCGTAGCATCTGATGGATTGAAGATTGCGGAAATGTGGTTGGTGCGGCTGATACCGGACTTGGCCACATTCTCTCTTCGGTGCAGCACCACATGCATCGAAGAGAGGTCATCTCGGAGGTTGCTGTGCGACGTCGAGATACCGTTGCCTGGGAACAAGTCAGTACATTTACCATAAAACGGATTACACGGTGCGCGGCCGCGGCGCTTGCTGGTGTCTAAAACCGGCCAGAGCCGAGGTCTCTCGGTCGAAGTCATTTTGATTGACTCCGCCGCTGTGCTGTCCTTTTTAGGAACAGCATCGAGGTTTGCTGTTTTCTTCATCATTACGGTTTTCTCTTGATGCTCGAGAATTGCCCCGGATGGCTTTGGGGCTTCTCTGGCCCTGTCAGTTGTTGGCGCAACCGACAGGGCCGTTAACTGCTCGATCTAGTTTTCTTCCTCCTGCAGTATTCTTGTTTCCAGTCTTTTATTTTACGGGCACCAGGACAGGCGTTTGCCGCCCCAATATTCGCGTGCGAGACCCTCAGAAATCAGAGTGACCCCAACATCGCGCCCGTCCACACGGCCAACCGCTAAGAAGCGGCCATGCCTGTCGACGTCGTCTTCGATTTCAAGTTCGACGTACCCGGCCGTTTGGATGAGTTCCGTGAGCCGTTTCGTGGCTTTCAAACCCAACGCTTTTTCGGCGTCACATTGGGGTCGGTAAGTTTCGGGGGTATCGAAACCAACAAGCCGGTAGCTGTCACCGCCATGGTCAATCGTATCGCCGTCAATGACGGTCGCGTCAGCGGCGGGCACCCTCAACGTCGATTTCCGATGCCCGATCAGATCTGCGAGCAACGCCGCACAGAGTAGTATAGCCGTGAGAGAAAGAAGCTTTTTCACCTGGCTTGCCCTCCTACTGGATTAGCAAAGCCAATCCCGTGAAAGACTCGGTCCAAAACACCGATAAGTGAAAACTGCTTACTACGCCTTTCGGACCGTCCCGAAAGCGGCGCGACCTTAGTCCTCGTCTTCTTCCTTGTCGAAATCCAGGTTGATCTGCCCCCGCACGCCGTCTGTCGTGATGGTAAGATCGTTGTGGAGAGTAATGTCGCTGCCCTGTCTGAAGCGGCTGTGAAAATTGAAGAGGCCCGGAAACAGTGACAGCCTTCGAGGAACAACCCCTTGGGACGTCGCCCTCTCCGAGATGAGGACGTTGTCCTTACCGTCGTAGCGGTAGATGCAAATGTATTGCGGACGTCCATTTTGCCCCAGCTCGACAAGGTCATACCGAAACTCATAGTCCTTACCAGATGCATCAAGGTCACGTGCTTCACCTTGGGTGATCAATGGAAAGTTCTTTCTGTGCGGCATGGTCGTCCCCCTATAGGACGACTTCTTGCATTCTTTCGAATTCTCCGAAAGTTCTGATTTGGTAATTTCAATACTGCAAAATTTTAAATTTGCAAAACAGAAAATATAATGATCTAACTTTTTTGCAGAAATCAGCGCAAACGATCCGCGAAATACGTTGCTCGAAAGGACTACACTATGTTTCGACTGAAGCTACTGGGATGCACATCAGCTATCGCTCTTGGATTCACCGCTCCGGCTTACGCCTACCCAATCGACTGTGCGATCTTCTTATGCCTTGCTGGAGGGTGGCCGAGTTCACCAGATTGCAATGCCGCTCGGTCCGAGTTCATCCGGCGTATCACCCCCCTGCCGGTTGAACCGCCACTTCAACTCTGGCGATGCCCAATGGGCTCAACCTTTGGTTCTGTCGACATGCCACCTATGCAGCGTCTCGATGCCATCAAATCACTAAGTGCAAATCCGCTTCCTGAAATTCCCGGCGAGTATGGCAAGACCCCGCAAGTTGTAGATGTCACTTACACTCGGGACTCTTGGCCAATGCTCGATGTCTCCGATGCCTTGAAAAGGGCGCCGCTTGCAACCTGGGAAACACCGTTGGCAGTTATCGGCGCTGGGACCCCTACCTTTCCTGAGCCTATTCTGGCAAACGTGAATCTATCAGCTCCCGATTTCGATGTAGTCCGATCCATACGGGTGTGGCACGTCCGTCACTACAGCTATCGGCGTTGGTCGCGGGGCGAGCAATGTCATACATCTCTAAACATGGTGGTAGGCACATATGACGAAAACGCGAGTTTCAGTTGGTCTGATCGCGCGCCTGGCCCGCGTCCTGCGTGGCTACCTCTGCGGCGACAATGTCCGAGCTACTACCGCGGTGTTGGTGTAGAATGGTCGGACATTTCTGGCCGCTACGACTATGTGCTCGTGCCATACTAGCGAACACACACAGTAGCTACCTAAGCGCCGCCAGAACATGGCTGGCCTACTAAATCAGCGCTTCGGCATGACTTTGTTGTTGAGCCGAAAAGCTCGCATATTTGAGCCAGTACTCTTACGCGCACACTTGGCACCTCATACAAGACGTCGTGTCTCGCGTTTCGTATCAGCTCCCATTTCCCATTGGGCCAACGTGCCATTCTGTCCTTGATTGCGGGGATTGCGACGATTTCGTCCTCAGCGCCGCAAAACGTGAGACACGGGATGTCGGGAGACTTCAGCTTAGAAAGTGCTCGAGTTTCTTTGAGGGCCTGAAACAACCAGGACATACTGGGCCCGCCGATCTGCTGGTCAGGCAGGGTTTCCGAAACGTTCCGATAGTACTGGTACATATCAGGGTCATGTGTCAGTCGGTTGTCGTCGAAATCCGTTGTCAGTACATAGCTCTCGCCACGGGTACCGGGAGCATAGGTGGCGCCTTTTCCAAGAGCTTGAAACGCGCCTGATAGAGGCCATGCTCCGAGCCGTTGCAATGTCGGCAAGTTAATGTCCCACAGGGGGGCCGTGAACGCGCATGCTGAAACTGGAAGACCTTCGATTATCGCACGCAGACCGACACACGCGCCCAGAGAGTGCCCAATGAGGAACCACGGCTGCGGAAGATTGAGAGACTTAGCCGCCTCTACTGACGCCGCGACGTCCTTCTGGTAGTCAGAGAACCTGACGACATGGCCCATCATCGGATCTTCAGTGAGCCTGTCGGATAGTCCCTGACCCCGCCAATCAACGGCGAAGGCAGTGTAGCCAGCGCGGTTGAGATATTCGACAGTACGTCCATATTTTTCGGTGTTTTCCGTTCTCCCCTGAAACAGGAAGACAGTGCCCTTGGAGGATTTTTCGGTTGGCCAATGAGCCACCCTGAGACGAATACTGTCATCTGCATGCACCCAATAGGCGCGCACGTCGGGTGGGCCTTCTGCAACATCGGGATGAATGGGGGCTATATCCAGAGCGATCGTCTTAAGCATCTAGTTCTCTCGTTTTTGTTGTGTTCACCCGACCTAAGGAGGGGCGTGTAAGGGTAAATGCAGCCAAGACCAGGACCGCAATCATCAGGATTGTGAAGCCGGGAAACACACCAATGAGCATGTAAGTCACAGTCAACAGAAGAAGGACCCCGTACATCGCCATCAAAGACAGTCTTTCCGCGTTCTCGCTTTTCAACAGGCCCAGGCTGGTAACTGCTGTACGTATTCTGGTGATGCAGATCACACACACTGCGAAAATCACAAGAAGACAGAAGAAGCTGTAGTAGAAACCCGGTACATTCTGGTGAAAGCTGTACCCGTTCAAATGCGAGCCGCTAAGCCGAAAAGGAGCCAGTAGATCGGCTGCCAGCCAACCAACGATGTCCCTGCTGTCCGAGAGCAGGAAGCTGGCCTGAAGCTTCATCAAGATGGTGATCATCAGACCCAATGAACAGCACCGGAAAACCCCAACCATCAACTCGTCTCCGATCTTTGCAAGATGTCGGCGCTGATCTTTAGTCCCGTCGAGGTCGAGGCCTGCGTAAAAATCGACGAAATCATCGGTGAGCGCATAAAGTACGATCAAGCCAGCAAAGAACAGATAGGACCCAAAAGCATTCAACAGAAAGACGAGCCCGGAGAACACAATGGCGTTCGGAACTGAAACCAAATCAGGTTGGAAGATCGCAACTCTTCCCCAGTCCACCGGCCAATTCCCTGGCTCCCCAGTCAGCAACGGGATCAGATGTGTTTCCACCCAGTTAAAAGCCGAGGCAATCAAAACGGTCACAACAAATACCGCCCAAAACACGTAGGACATCGCTGCAACCCTGCTCGCCCAACTTGTTGGTGATGTTGTGGAACTCAACTTTCTAACCAAGTCAGAGCGCCGTTCTTCTTTCCAAAGCCGCAACAATTTGATCAGCACTGCAAAGTACATTGGCAGAAGTACAAGGAAAACGACTGTCCAATTTGGAGCCCACAAAAAACCAACTTGCTTAGTGGGGGCGGTTGGGGATGAAAAAACAACGCTGTGAATGTTCAATGAAAAGGACATAAGCCCCAGTGCAGTAGCTGCAGCGAATACAACGGCCGGCAAGCCTAATGGCGAATGGGTGCTGAATATTGCCTCCGTTCGTCCGGCCAGCCCTTGGATTTTCCTTGGCACCGCCCTCTTGTCGCGTTTCGTTGTGCTCTCTGGAGGATTTTGGCCTCCGTCTTCGGTAGTGCCTGCAGACTGCTTCACGTTGCGCTTTTGAATGCTTCGCCTTTCTCGCCGCTTTGTTGCCAAACGCCGGTTGGCAGCATTGAGCTCCGCTCTCCACGCGGTGATGGCGTCAGGATTGTCACAGCCAAAGACGCGCGCCAACCAATGAATGTTGTCGGCGCTAATCCCTTTGTCATTGTCCTGAAACCAATGCTGAACGGTCCGAAGGTCTACGCCGGTTTTATTAGATTCGAATTGCGTGATGGTGCTGGCAAGAAGCTCTGGGGTCCAGGAGCCGACTGGTAATCCGGTCTGGTCAGTCGGTAGACCAGCACCGACTGACATCAAGTACTTAAAGAGTTCTTTGATGTCGCTGCCGTTGTTCGGCGGAGGAACAAAATATTTACCGCGCTTGGTCAATGGCTTCCACGCTTTCGTTTCGTTCCATTTCGTCCTGTGTCGTTTCGTTTCGTGCGATTGTCAACGAGCCGCGATACTCAGCTATAAGTTGAGCAGAATCTCGCTTCGTTCTCTGGGGCGGGTCGCAATAATCGGACAGTCGAAAGTCCCCTACCCTTCGCTTGACGCTGGGTTTTGAAGAATGGACCTGCTGGATACCAAGGAACGAAAATGCAGACACAGCATTCAAACGAGCGCGCTAAAAGAGCCGAACCGATCATTGAGGTGCAGGATGCCCATACAGGCAAAACAGTGGTGCTTGTCTATGCGTGGAACAACGGACAGGTAAGCGTCGCATCTAACAGTGGGTTGAAGGTGGTAGAGCTTTCTCCCACGGCACGCCTTCGTTTATGAGAACATGATCCCGAGGTTAGTTCGAGTGCTTCGATACCAAAAAGTTTAACATAGTTGACCCTAAAGATTGTAATTCCTGAGGCCGAATGTATTCACAAAGAAAGTCCGTATTTTTTTCTAAAAACACATTGTTGCATTGAGTACGTTGTATTGGAAGCCGTTACCCTTATCTGGGTTTGAAATAATATCGTAAGAATTTCAAGTGGCGAGACGCTGAAATGTCGGTGCCACAGATCACTGATCAACGGCGCGCGCTCCTTTGACGATGGCCCATCTCAGGGAGGGTTGCGACGAACTGTTCTATCGTCATGTGCCCGATACCGTATTCAGCGCAGACCTCGTAGCTAGGCCTAGACTACTTGACCGATGATGGGGTGGGAAATGGAGATTTTCAATCCAGGAAAAGTCTTGGGTTTTTAACTTGCAGCCCGCCTTACACATCACTTGTTTTGAGACAATCTAACTATCTCCACACGGCCGTCGGTTCGATCCAGTTTCAAGCTGATTAAGCTCTTTAATGATGCCATTATGTATGGCATACAAACTTGCGACAATTGTACGACCGTATGGATGCAAAATGGAAGAAGAAAGAGATACGCGATCCGCTCTGCGTAGAGGGTTCAAGCTCAGGTGCCCAAATTGCGGCAAGGGACAGGTGCTTCACAAGTATCTGAAAGTGAACGATATATGCTCGGTATGCGGACTGGACCTAACGCACGCGCGGGCCGATGATGGTCCAGCCTATATTACGATCTTGTTTGTTGGTCACCTTGCCGGTTTCGCATTGCATATCATTTGGTCGGTTTGGGAGCCTGCACCTATCGTTTTGGCGTTGGTAACTTCTGCCGGCGCAGTCGCGTTATCTCTCTTTCTGCTGCCACGGTTCAAGGGGGCTATGATCGGGCTGCAATGGGCAAAACGTATGCATGGGTTTTGAAAGTCGCGCGCCATGCATCATTGGGCGCGGCAATGGTCCCGCCCAGTGTCGCATTCAAACCAGCATTACCTGCTTTCTCAAAAACTTACGACTGGTGTCACGCGTGTTGGAGAGCAGGTCTATAATTTGCAAGCCATTCACCTGCCGCTTGTGCGCCGCCAAAGGGGTACAGGTGGAGTGAAACATTTTCAATGTCACGCTGCAGCAAGCCTGTCTCGACCGCCTCAAGAAGGCCCCTGCAATCAACAACACTATTCGTTTTCGTGGATATGCCTTCCAGTCGCCGAATCGAAACTCCGAAAGCCCGGGAGAATCTCAGCAAACGGTCCTGTTTGGTTGGCCCTGCTATTCCAAGTCTAACGAGCTGATCAATCCCTGCGGCACGCAAGGCGCTGACCCACCTGACAATGATGTCCGGATTAAAAGCCACTTGTGTCGTGATGCTGGCCTCGCATCCGCGTGCCTCAAGCAATTTAACCTTTTCGAGAAGGCACGGTAAATCTGGACGATAGCCGGTTGCACAATTGCCTTCGGGAAAGCCGGGTAGCGTAATATGATTTATCCGGTAGGTTTCAATCCATTCGGTCGAAAGCAGATCAAACGCCTGGGCGAAAGGGCCAGCGGCAGTTGAGGGGTCACCTCCGACCACCATGAAATGCCTTTGCGCACCAGCGTAGTGCAGCTTTTCGGTCAGACCGAACAGGTGCTTTTTTGACTGCACCCGACGCGCTGCGATAATCGGGACGGGGTGCAAACCTGCCGCATCCAATCGGCGCACGGTCCGCAGTCTGTCTTGATCTTCCTCTTGATTCAGCCAGGCCACATTGACCGGGGTCCTTGGGGGGAAAAGATGTGCAGAAGCGGCCAGCTCTGTCACGGTTTTGCTTGTCGCCTCAAGCGAAGCGGAAAGTATGTCCATCTTTGGTATTCCCGCCGGAAAAATTGGTAAGTGCTTGGATTCTCAAACAACCATCCAGTCGTGCTGATCAGACTGCTCCAGGGTTTCGGCTAGTTTGCGCAAGGCGACACCCAAATTTGACACAGTATCCACAGAGCCCAGAGCAAGACGAACAGCATTCGGCGCCCGACCAAATGTAAATGCCGCGCCCGGCACAATCCCCAGCCCAAAGCCGCGCAGCTTCAAGGCAAACTCTGTGGCGGAACACCCATCAGGCAGCGGCAACCAAGCGTGAAATGCGTCCTTTGGCATAAAGATATCCGGCAGCCATTGGCGCAATACGTCCTGTCGTTTTTTGGTCTCGAGGCGGATTGCGGCCGTAATCTTGTCGGCCAGACCTGAATTAATCCAGTTGGTCGCCAACCGCGCCGAGATCGGTGACACAATGTTACCATTTGCCCGCATCGCTCGCCTGACAGCGCCATTCGATGCAGTCGGCGGTGGAACCATGAAGCATACCCGAAGCGACGGTGCCAGGCATTTTGACAGGGATGACACATACCACGTCCGCTCTGAAGCGATGGTGTAAAGCGGGTCCGGTGCGGTCCTTGCGAGCACTCCGTACGCGTCATCTTCAATGATCTGAAGATCGTGTTTGCGCGCAACATCGGCAATACGTGCACGTCGCGGACCGGGCATGGTGATTGTTGTCGGATTGTGCAGGGTCGGCGTGGTGTAAATGGCACGGGGCTTTGCGGTTTGACAGATCCTGTCCAACGCGTCGGGATCCAGCCCTTCAACATCCATGGGAACTGGCACAACATTCAGATTCAAGTGGCGCGCTAGCGTCAGAAGGCCGGGATAGGTTAGCTCTTCGCAGCATATCGTGTCGCCCGGCTCAAGTATGAGCGACAAAACTGTCCAGGTCGCGCCTTGTACGCCGTTGCAAACGATGATGTCATCGAGGTGGGGAAGCTTAAGCTGACGCTGAAGCCAGGATTGTGCGGCTTGTTGGTCCTCGTGGCTGCCGCCGGGCATCTGATAGCGCATCAGGAATTCGACCCCATATTCCGAGCGGAGCGCATCAAAACCCTGCCACATCTGGCGCACAAGTCCGGCATCATCCAGCCGGGGCGGCACGTTCATGCTCATGTCAGCTGCCTGATCTTTCGCATTGTCCCGGGCGGCTGGGCTGACAGGGCCAGAGTCTTTGACATAGGTGCCCTGCCCGACTCGGCCTTCGACCAGACCATCCTTACTCGCCGCCGAATAAGCGCGGCTTACGGTAGTGAAATCAATGCCCAGTACGCCAGCCAGGGCGCGCTGGGCTGGCAACCGCTGGCCGGGTCGCAAAACGCCTGCGCGAATATCGCGCGCGATGGCTTCGGCAATCGCAAGATACATGGGACCTTCACTGTCATTTACGGTCGGCACCCATGCGACATTTGGCGCATTGTCATTCATTGCTTCACTCCTTGCCTGTATTTATATGTACTTTGTATGCTTATTGCAATGCATCAATCGCGTTGGCGCCGTACTCGTGATCTTGTTACAGCCCCCTTTCAAGACCAAATCCAGCGGCACTCAGCTCAGGTATAACCCAAGAAAGATCGGGAAACATCTGATGTCCTCACCTTCTTTATACGCTCCGCGTGAACCCATATTTCCTCGTCGGGTGTCCGGCTATTATCGCCGTATGAAATGGGTGATCCTGACACTCGCGCTGGGGACATATTATATCACGCCGTGGCTTAGATGGGATCGTGGTCCGAACCTGTCCGATCAGGCGGTTCTGATCGATATTGCCAATCGACGGATTTTCTTTTTCTGGATCGAAATCTGGCCGCACGAGTTCTATTTCGTGGCCGGCCTCTTGATCATGGCCGGTCTGGGTCTTTTCCTGTTCACATCGGCTCTGGGCGCGTATGGTGTGGGTATGCTTGCCCTCAGACCTTATGGACCGACCTGTTCATACTGGTCGAGCGTTGGATCGAGGGTGATCGCAATGCGCGCCTCAGGCTGCATCGCAGCACATGGACCCTGCAAAAATGGCGCCTGAGCCTAAGCAAATGGACGGTCTGGTTGCTCATCAGTGTTGCCACCGGTGGCGCATGGGTTTTCTATTTTGCCGACGCGCCAACATTGCTGTCCGATCTGGTAGGGTTTTCGGCGCATCCGGTAGCCTATAGCACGATCGGATTTATGACCCTGACGACTTTCATTTTCGGCGGCTTCATGCGGGAACAGATTTGCGTTTATTTCTGCCCCTGGCCGCGCATTCAGGCCGCAATGATGGACGAACACACCCTGACCGTTGGCTATCGTGACTGGCGAGGAGAGCCGCGCGGCAAAGCTCGTACTTCGGGTGAAGGAGATTGCATTGACTGCAAAGCCTGCGTGAATGTCTGCCCGATGGGGATCGATATCAGGAACGGCTCGCAACTGGAATGTATCACCTGCGCCCTGTGCATCGACGCCTGTGACGATGTGATGACGCGAATTGGCAAGCCGCGCGGGTTGATCGATTACCTGGCCCTATCCGATGAGCCTCTGGAAAAAGCGGGGGCAGCTCCGCAGTCAACATGGTCGCACGTCCTAAAACCCAGGAATTTCCTGTATACAGGTCTGTGGTCCTCGATTGGTATTGCGATGCTGGCCGCCGTGTTTGTGCGCAGCGATATTGAAATGACGGTCAGCCCGAATCGTAACCCACTATATGTAACACAATCCGACGGTGCCATCCGCAACATCTATGAGGTTCGCCTGCGCAACAAGAGTGGAGAGGACAAGTTGTTCAAGATCGATCTGGACTCGGATCAATTGCTTGCAATCGAGGTTGAAGGCGCAACACAGGGATCAAGCATCATTGTGCCTGCGGATACAACCAGCCTTAGGCGCGTCTATGTCACGGCCACCCCGCAGGGTGCGGCGGCTTCCACCGCCCGGACCGAGTTCCAGTTCATGGTGCAGGATATTGAAGCGAATGAATGGATCACGCATGACGCTGTGTTCTTTGGCAATGACACATAGAACAGCGCCCGGCCCGCAGCGTATCAGCAGCGGGTCGGGCATAATTTAGTTGTCCGACAATGAATCACTAAAATCAGGATCACGCAGAATACGCTCTTTGCCGTCTTCCAGGTGAAATACACACCCCTGCTCCCGAGAAAGACCGACCATTCCGGCTCGATCCAACCCAGTGCACAGGCCACGCATCACGCTCGCTGTCGCACCATGCGTGATGACAATCGCCGGCCGGGTTAGATGCGACAAGAAATCCAATACACGCGCTGAGATCATTTCAAAGCTTTCTCCATCCGGGCTGCCAAAGCTCAGCTCATCATCGCTGACAGGTTGGTTAGCACGTTGTCGAATTTCTTCTCTAGTTTGTCCTTCCCAAAGTCCGAAACTGATTTCTTGCAGCCGATTGTCAAAAACGAAGCGTCGGTTGGGCCCCAGAACAATCTGCGCCGTGTGTACCGCGCGACCCAGAGGACTGACAAAAATGTCGCGGGGCTTTTTGTCGATACAATCCAGTAGCTTTTTTTGAATCCGAGCCTGCTCGATCCCTTTCGGGGTCAGCTGAGAATCCTTGCGCCCCTGCAACCTTCCTTCGCGGTTCCAGATAGTCTCACCGTGGCGCAGCACGAACAGTTCCGGATGATTTATCATTCTGCGTCCAAGATCTGAGGTTTGCGTTCTTTCTGATACTCTAGGGCGTGCTAATCCGAAAGCAGCTGCGTACGGAATTCCTGTGCCGCCGGCGGCAAGCGGCGAAAACTGCGATAGACAACATACCAGGTGCGTTTCAACGACAGTTTGCGGCAATCCAACAGGGACAGTCGTTGAGTTTCGGTCTCTAACTCGGTTGTCTGGCGTGAAATAACGGCCAGTCCCAACTGCGCTTGAACCGCTTGTTTGACAGCTTCATTTGACGACAAGACACAAGAGGTTTGACATTCCAACCCATGTTCCCGAAATGCGCGCTCCATAGCTGCTCGGGTGCCTGACCCAGGTTCGCGCACAACAAAGGGAAACTGCGCCAGCTCAGCAGGTTCCAAATCTGTTCGCTCGGCCAGCGGATGATCGGGCGGCGCTATTACGACCAGAGGATTGTCCTTGAAAGGGCGTGCGATCAGTTCGGAATCGTCAGGGGGTTGCCCGGTAATGGCCAGATCAGATTCGTTTGAGGCCAGCATCCCGAGAATATTGTCCCGATTAGCCACCCGAAAATCAATTTCGACGCCGGGATGGTTTTTTCTGAAGCGGGCCAGATAGTCGGGGATAAAATAATTCGCCGTCGAAACAACGGCAATTCGCAGTACACCCTTTTGCACCCCTTTGAAATGACGCAGATTTTCCCGCAGATCGTCCAGCACGCGGTTGATCCGCCTTGCCTGATGCAGAACCTCCTGACCGGCTTCGGTGATTTTGACGCCGCGCCCGGCCCGCTCCAGTAATGCCAGATCGACCTGCGCTTCCAGTTTTTGCATTTGCAGCGATATCGCGGGCTGCGTGACGTTCAGTGCTTCAGCGGCAAGCGTCAATGAGCCGTAACACTCAATCGCTTCGAACATTTCAAGTTGGCGCAGGTCTATTCGCATTTCATACATTAGCGTTAGTTATGTTTTTCTGACAATAACTAATTTGTAGAAATGTATTTTCCTCTCATATCCTGCCAGTGACCAAGGCAACTGTCGTTGCAAAGACTTGATTCAGGAGGCGCAGTGTGGCTGAGAAAATGTACCAAGCCGGTGTGAAAGATTACGCCAAAACCTATTGGACACCAGACTATGTTCCGTTGGACTCGGACCTGCTGGCGGTGTTCAAAGTTGTAGCTCAAGAAGGTGTTCCTGCCGAAGAGGCTGCCGCCGCCGTTGCCGCAGAAAGCTCGACTGGGACCTGGACAACCGTCTGGACCGATTTGTTGACCGACCTTGATTACTACAAAGGCCGCGCGTATCGGATCGAGGCTGTCCCGGGCGACCCAACCGCCTTTTATGCGTTTATTGCCTACCCGATCGACCTGTTCGAAGAAGGATCGGTAGTGAATGTGCTGACCTCGCTGGTCGGGAACGTCTTTGGTTTCAAGGCCGTCCGCAGCCTGCGTTTGGAAGATATCCGGTTCCCGCTGGCCTATGTCAAAACCTGTGGCGGCCCGCCTAACGGCATTCAGGTTGAGCGTGACCGATTGAACAAATATGGCCGTGCTCTGCTGGGGTGCACCATCAAGCCCAAATTGGGCTTGTCAGCAAAAAACTATGGCCGTGCGGTCTATGAATGCCTGCGCGGCGGGCTGGACTTCACCAAGGATGACGAGAACATCAACTCGCAGCCTTTCATGCGCTGGCAGCACCGGTTCGAATTCGTGATGGAAGCTGTGCAGAAGGCCGAGGCCGAAACGGGTGAGCGTAAAGGCCACTATCTGAACGTGACCGCCGCAACACCCGAAGAGATGTACAAGCGTGCCGAGTTCGCCAAAGAACTGGGCGCCCCGATCATCATGCATGACTTCTTCACCGCCGGGTTCACCGCCAATACCGGTCTGGCCAATTGGTGTCGCGAAAACGGGATGCTATTGCATATTCACCGGGCCATGCACGCGGTGGTCGACCGCAACCCGATGCACGGCATTCACTTCCGCGTCCTGACCAAGTGCCTGCGTCTGTCGGGCGGCGATCATATGCATTCGGGCACCGTTGTCGGCAAGCTGGAAGGCGACCGAGAGGCAACGCTGGGCTGGGTCGACCAGATGCGCGAGCCGTTCATCCCCGAAAACCGCAAGCGCGGCCTGTTCTTTGATCAGGACTGGGGCGCGATGCCGGGTGTGATGCCGGTGGCCTCAGGCGGAATCCACGTGTGGCACATGCCTTCGCTGGTGCAGATTTTCGGCGATGACGCTTGTCTGCAATTCGGCGGCGGCACGTTGGGCCATCCTTGGGGCAACGCAGCAGGTGCACATGCGAACCGCGTGGCGCTGGAAGCCTGTACCGAGGCCCGCAATCAGGGCCGTCAGGTCGAGCGCGAAGGGCGCGAGATTCTGACCGAGGCCGCACGCCATAGCCCCGAACTCGCGATCGCCATGGAAACCTGGAAAGAGATCAAGTTCGACTTTGACGTTGTCGACAAGCTGGATGTCTGATCCCGCGCAACGCCCCAATTCTGACCTACGGAGACAGCGATGACCGACGCATCCGCATACCCGACGACACAACCACGAACCGAGACGTTCTCGTACCTGCCGCCCATGACGCCCGAGCGGATTGCCCAGCAGGTGGCCTATATGATCGCACGCGGCTGGAACCCGGCGATTGAATATACCGAGCCGGAAAAGTCTTTTTCGAACTTCTGGTACCTGTGGAAACTGCCGCTTTTCGGCACGCAATCCGTCGAGCATGTTCTGACTGAGCTCGAGGCTTGCCGCCGCGCCAATCCCGGAATGCATGTGCGCCTGATCGCTTATGACAATTACGCCCAGTCGCAAGGCATGGCGTTTGTCGTCTACCGCGCGTGAAGCGTACCCAACCCCAACCCTGAACCGCACTGAGGACAGATATGACCACCGATGCGACACAAACCGGATTGTCTGGGCGCGAAGCCTCGATGGCGCGGCGCAAAGCCTTGTCACATGGCAAAACCGCGTTGCCGGCAGCGACCGAACGTGTGCGCTCGGGCTTTCGTCAAGGTGCGATGCCACATGACATCAGTTCCGGGGGCAAAGATAGTGTCGTCCCATTGGCACCTCAGCCCCCTGCCCCCGTAGCAGAGCCAGTTACCCGTGTTGACGCTGGTCCTGCTACGGGGCGCGAAGCTTCCATGGCACGCCGCAAGGCGCTGTCGCAGGGCAAAAAAGCCTTGCCCGCTGCAACCGAACGTGTGCGGTCGGGTTTCCGGCAAGCCTCGATGCCTCAGGAGATGCTCGAGGAAATGGGCACGCCAGCCACCACACCTGTGGCCGCGCCGGCACCAGAAGTACCTGCCCAGAGCGGGCGTGAGGCGGCCATTCAGCGTCGCAAGATGCGCGCAGCATTTGGTCAGGGCAGTACACCCGTTTTGCCACAGGCTGAGCGGAAAGGGTCGGTCACTCACCCTCCGAAGGTTCCAAGTGTCAATACCGGGGGATCACACACACAAATCACGGGTCTCAGCTACGCGACAGGGCAGGCGATGACCGGCGCAGAAGCCGGACACGACAAGCCGCTGACCGGAACTCAGTATGTAGCCGGAATTGAAGGCGGCTACCGCGGTACACCCAGCAAAGTGGGACACGCCCGGACTGCCAATGGGCAGACCGTCTCGGGGACAATGCTGCGCTCGGCCGTGCAGATCACTGGCGACGAAGAACGCGGAGCCAATGTCGTGACTGGCAATGCCGATCAGACCCTTGGAGACATGATGGAGCATCGCCCGGATAGCTCGTTGCCTGTTGGCGCGCAATTCCCGCGACAATCGCAGCCGCATGGTCGCACCGTGCACGGCACCAATCTGGGTGGCGCAACCCATCGGGTCGGAGCCGCAGAAACAGCTGGTGACCATGTCACAGAGCAAACTCTGGGCGGGCACGCTGTTTCCGGAACAGTGGTTGGTCGATCTGCGCGTGTCACCGGCGATGAATTCGGTGCGGATCGCACTTTGACCGGCTCACAATATGCCACCCCGGCAATCGCTCCGGCAATTGAAGAGGGCCGAGTCGATCCTGCCTCCGGCGGAAAAGTCAGCCTGTCCCAAACCTGGACCGGTCAAACCGTAACCGGACCGCAATTGAACCATGATCCCCGTGTCACCGGAGCCGAACATGGCACCTGTGCCACCATGACCGGCACACCCTATTTCGGCGCAGACAGCGCGCAGGAATGGTGCGATACTGCACAGGCTCAGGCGGATGTACGATCTCATACCGCGCCCCGCGCCGTAACCGGGAATGTACCGCTGAATGACCCGATGGTCTCGGGCACAGGACGAGGGGCGGAAAGAGACATCACCGGGTCTCGGTATTTCGTCGCCAACACTGCCGAAGCCCCTTCAGAGACCGAAGATCGGGTCGCAGGTTCCATTGGCGGGTTTTCCGTCCGCTCTCCGCAGCGTGCAGCCCATCTGGAAACGCGCGCATCGGCAGATCGCGACTCCGCCAGTATCACGGGCACTTTTGCCCAGGGTCAGGGCAAGATCACGGGCAATGTCGAGTTCAGTGCCCCCGCTCGGTCTGCTGCAGGTGGCGTTGCAAGGGCGCATAAAAGCGTAACCGGCGAAGGATCCGTAGGTGGCCCGGCAATCACCGGCTCGGCCTGGCGCGACGACAACCGTGTTACCGGCACCGAAGACAGCTGGGCCACCTTGCGCAATCCGACCGAGCGCGGCGGATCCGCCCACGGGTTTGCAGGTGCGGCACGGTTCGGTGCCAAGGCGGTGCAGCATGATCAGACCAGCCCTGTCACGGGTGCTGTTGGCTGGACACCCAAGTCCGGGGCAGTTGTGACCCTCTCTGGTGGAGCAGCAGGATGATGGCCGCCCGACGCATAAAATCCGGTCCGAACCTGGCCTGGAAAGCGGGATGGATGGCCAAAGGGTACGCCACTCGGACATCCAGCAGGCAACCGACGCGCCCAGTGTCCTCCGGAATCCACCCCTTTTCCGAGCCAGCGATCTCGAGCCTGCTGGACCAACGCGAAACAGCCTTTAATGCGCGGTTTGAACAACTGCACGAGGTTCTGACCGATCTGGCCCCGCATCAGTTCGAGCCCGGGTTCGTCGAAACCGCTGTCTCGGCCTTGGCCGCAATTGAGATAGAAGCTGATCCAAGCTGGTTTGTTGCGGATTGGAACACGCCCCTGCACATGGGGGACATCCATGCGCGCTGTGTGATCCGGCTGTTCGCCCGGATGGCTGAAGCCAATTCCGAGCAAAACCTGTTCGACCGGCTCGATGGAGCCTTGGTTGAAGATCTGATCGCGCGCTGGGGGTTTCACGCAATCGATATCACCCCCTGCGCGGATGGCCGCCTTGCGGGACTGTTGGGGGCGGTGCTGCGTGTTCCGCCATCAATCGTGACTTCACGCCGGTCTTATGCCGGGGCGATGTTTGAAGTCGCGGATGCGGTACGAAACTGGGAAAAAGCTGAACTTCAGCGCCTGTTGTCACGCCAAGAAAATCAGGATCAGACTAGATCGCGATTCCTGAAAATCGGGGTCTATCATTTCTCGAGCAGTGATCCTGACCATTCAGGCTGTGCAGCACACGATAGTGATGAGACCAAGGCAATCGGAGCCTTGCTGGACCGGTTGAATCAGTTTCGGGATGCGATCCATGCGCGATATGACGCGGGCCAGGCCACCTCGCTGCTTTTGGTCGGTGTCGATACAGATACGGACGCGATCCGCATCCATGTTCCCGACCGGACAGGCGCAATCGATGCTGCCCGTTTTGTTAGTGCTACCGATCTTTACTCGGAAACGGCGGGGCTTGCGCGCGATGCTGCCAAGAAGACCGTGCGCGCGCGAATAGCCGATTGCGCAGGGGTGGCAGCGGATGACGTTGAAACACAGGGTATGCGCTGGTTCTGTGGCTATCTTCTAAAGAACAATATGGCTCAGGTTGACGCTGTGCTTCAGCGACATGGCGGGCCGTATCCTGTGAAGGATCACGCTGAGAAACTGGTCGTGATTGGCGATCCACTGGACGACGTTCAGCAACGCAATATCTCGTTTCAGGCGCAAATGAATTCGATCGAAGAAGGTGTCACAGATCTTTCGGTTGGTCTGTCGATCCTTGGTCAGCTCTGCTCGGCCCGACAAGTTTCCGTGCCCGTTCTAATTTTGCGTAGCTTTGATCCACTGATCCCAGGCGACGATGAGGCCGCGATACGTTGTGCCAGAAGGATGGCGCGTGCCGCTCTTGCATTTGCGCCAATCCCGCCAATGGCGGTCGAGGCCGCCATCCGACCGAAGGCCGGCGGGTCCTTGCAATTTGTCAAATTCAAGCCAGGCGACGCCAGCCAGGCGGAGGCGCAGCGATGAAGATATTTCAGGTCGAAGGAACGCTTGTTGCCACGGCGCGGATCAGCAAACTGGAAAACCGCCGGTTACTTGTGGTGCGCGAAAAAAGCGGCAGCCGGTCCGTGGCTGTGGATCCCGTGGGCTGCAAGGAAGGTGACTGGGTGATTGCGGTGGGCAGTTCGGCGGCAAAAGACGCCGCGGGCCACAAGGATTACCCGTCGGACCTGACGATTGTCGGAATCATAGATTATTGGGAGCCGGACGCGAAAGGCGGTGCGACATGAATATCATGCGCGTTGTCCAGGATTTGGTTACGACGAAACGCGTTTTTGGCCTGCACGCCAAAAAACTTCAGGTGCTGCAGGACGAAAACGGCAATGTCGAGGTCGCCGTCGATCCGATCGGCTGCCGCGAAGGTGATTTCGTGATCACCATTGCCTATTCGGCTGCGCGGATTGCTACGGGAAATCCCAAAGTTACCACCGATCTGACGATTGGCGGAATCATTGACGACTGGACCGATGAACACTGGGGCGCGGTACCTCTGCGCGCCGGGTGAGTTGAAGAAACTTAGCCAGAAAAGGAGAACAGGATGGCGAGTGAAAAAACGGGCATTGCCCTTGGAATGATTGAAACACGCGGGCTTGTGCCGGCGATTGAGGCTGCAGACGCAATGACCAAGGCCTCCGAGGTTCGCCTGATCTCGCGGCAGTTTGTCGGCGGAGGATACGTGACCGTGATGGTTCGCGGCGAGACCGGGGCAGTCAATGCGGCCGTTCGTGCGGGCGCCGATGCCTGCGAGCGGGTCGGTGACGGTCTGGCCGCTGCGCATATCATCGCACGTCCCCATGCCGAAGTGGAAGGCGTTCTGCCGACCGCTGCGTCTGTGTAAGCAGCAGCAACGCAGGCTTCTGGCTTCGTTTCTGACTTAGTTGCCGGGTCGTTTCGGCCCGGCACCCAGGCTCGAAAGGAAACTGTTTACGATGGATACTTTTCAAAGCAACACCACCGTACCGCCCGAAATGATCCCGCCTGACAGCTGGATGACGCTTGCCTCGGCGGGGGCCCTTCATCGCCGGTTTGAGTTCGAAAACTATGCGGGCGTCAGCGCCTTTCTCGAACGGCTTGCGGAATTGTCGAAAGAAGTCCGCCTGTACCCTGACCTGAGTTTCTCAAAGACCCATGTCAGCGTCACAATCCCGCCGAACGGTAGCGACGAAGCCGTATCGCAAAACGATTTCGCGCAGCGCTCCAACCATTTGTTCGACCAGAGCGCCCTATGACCCGTCAGCCCCGAAAACCGTCGGCAAAACCTGCTCCGGTAAAGCCCGTGGTCAAAAAACCCGTGGCCAAAAAACCGGCAAGTTCGCTCAAACCATCCAAACTGCATCCCCATCTGGGTGTTCCCGATCTGGACGTTTGGCCGGATTGATGCGTTGGCCGCCTCGGATATCGCGCGAAAACCGGCCTTGTGGCACAGTGCATGTTGCGGCCTGTATTGTACGCGACGGCGATGGGCGCGTTTTGTTGGCTCAGCGGCGCGCCGACCAAATGTCAGGGGGATATTGGGAAATACCCGGCGGAAAAATCGAACCCGGTGAGACAGCCAGGGCCGCCGCCGCGCGTGAGTTGTTCGAAGAAACCGGCCTGACCGGAACGCAGCTGAAGAAGCTTAGTTCCTTTTCTCATCAATTTACGACGGGGCGGGTTGTGCTGAACACCTTCGTCGCGGATCGTTGGTCCGGCACCCCGCAAAGCCGCGAGAGACAAAGGCTGGTCTGGGCTGACCTCACCCGGCCACAGGTTGCGCCGCTTTTGCCGTCAAACCGGAAAATCCTGAACCTGTTAACGCTGCCTGACCGGGTGCTTTGCATTGCCCCTCCGACCAGGGATACCTCTGACTGGGCCAGGAGGTCCGTCGATATCGCCCAAAAGACTGGTGCTGGAGCGTTAATGCTGAGCAGCCCATTGACGATGGCCCAAAACAACACTCTGGCGCGCCGGTTGAATCAACACGCGCTGCGGCACGGGCTTTCGATCTGGCAATCCGGGATGTCCGGAGGTGAGGTCGGAATTCGCATCGTGTCAGACCCTTCTGTGTTGCCAAACACTCCCACCTCGTCCGCAATTTACGGCGTTCTTACCTGCGCTCGGACAGGTTTGTCTGATGACCGGTGCCCGCAGGCAGATATTCTCATCATTCCCTTCAGTGCTGATGCGGCGCAAGGCGCAGAGAGGGTCAAGGCAGTGATACAGACCACCGCCGCACCCGTCTATGCGGTGGTTACCAATGATAGTGACCAGCAGAAGGCGGCATTGGCGGCGGGGGCAAGCGGGCTAATTCTTGATGATGGGCAAAGCCTTGCGAAATACTGGGTTGCCTCGAAATGCTAGGATCAGCGGCGGCAAACCTCATCGACCCTGCAGTTTTGTTCTTCGTTTTGGGGGCAGCTATTGGATTGTTGCGATCCAATCTCGAAATCCCGCCAGCGATTGCAAAATTTCTGACCTTATACCTGTTGATGGCGCTGGGGTTGAAAGGCGGCGCGGCCCTCGCCTCGGGAGGGTTGCCGGCTGAAGGGATTCTGGCCATCATCGCGGCCATAGCGATGGCAGGATTTGTCCCGGCTTATGCTTTCTACTTTCTTTCCCGGCGGATCGACCCCTTCGACAGCGCAGCGGTAGCCGCCACCTATGGCTCGATCAGCGCAGTCACTTTCATAACCACGCAACAATTCCTTAGCATCAAGGGGGTCGAGTTTGGTGGCTATATGACCGTAGCAATGGTGTTGATGGAAACGCCCGCGATCTTGATGGCCGTGGTTTTGGCAACAGCCGTACGCGCGCGTCAGGCAGCACTGGATGTGGCAGTGGACGATTCCGCTGACGATGTGTTTCAGCCACTGTCAGTCCGCGAAGTACTGCAAGAAGCTTTAACCGATGGCGCACAGCTTTTGCTCATCGGCAGCTTGCTCATCGGTTACTTGGCAGGACAGGACGGCAAGGTGGAGATGAGCCCCTTCACGGCCGATATTTTTAAGGGAATGCTGGCATTTTTCCTCTTGGAAATGGGCCTGCTGGTGGGCCGACAGATCAGCGAAGGCAGGGCCAAGATTGACAAAGAACTGTTCTTGTTCGCGTTTGTCTCCCCGCCGCTGAATGCCGCGATTGCCCTGGCAGTGGCCTATCTTATTGGCCTGCAGGTTGGTGATGCGGTGTTGCTGGCCGTTCTGTCTTCATCGGCGTCCTATATTGTCGTTCCCGCGGTGGCGCGGTACGCCATCCCCGAAGCGCGACCGGGTGTCTATTTCACCATGGCCCTGGGCATGACTTTTCCCTTCAATATCCTCGTGGGCATTCCGCTCTATTTCGCAGTTGCTCAGTCCATCTGGACATAAGCATAACCCTTTTGGAAAGGACTGGACCAGATGCGGGAAATTGAAGAAAAGAAACTGCTGACTATTATCACCCCCGGCGAGCTTCAGCGCATGGTCGTCGAACAGCTTAAGAAACGCGGCATAGGCGGGTACACCGTAGTATCTGCATCGGGTGCAGGGACATCCGGGCTGCAGTCGGGCATGCTGATCAGCGATTCCAGCGTCATCCTCTATGTCATCATGTCCGAGGAGCGGCTGCAGAAGGTGCTGATCGACATGGATAAGCTCATGTCGCGTGGCTATAGGGTCAAAGCTTTCTATCAGGATATTTCGATCTTGCCCCGCAAAAAGGCGCGGGCGCGCAAATAAGCTAGTTCGGCAAGAACGCACCGCCCAGATCGCTAATAGCTTGCGAGACCCGGATAGAGCTTTCCTCGGAATGAATGTCCAGCCGTTGCACAAGATACCAGTATCGCATGACCGGCAATCCCGGCCAGCCAATGCGGTGCAAAAGCCCTCCTTCCATCTCGCGTTTCACGACATGGGACGACAACATCGCAACCCCCAACCCGGCGATTACCGCTTCTTTGATCGTTTCGTTCGAATCGAATTCGATCAGATCCGGCGTGCCGTAAGTGTCAATCTGGCTCAGGTAGCGTTCCAGAATAATACGTGTTCCCGACCCCGACTCGCGAACCAGTACGTTTTGACGCACCAATTCGGCTGGGTCGTAATCCGGGCGTTGTGCCAGGACGTGATCACTTGCAACGTAAAGATCATAGGGATGTGGGCCAATAGGAGTCGCTTGCGCTGCAGGTCCTCGAGGTGGACGCCCCATGACGGCTAGGTCGATTCGATCTGCAAACAGATCGTTCACTACATGCGCTCTGTTGGCCACACGGAAAGACAACCTGATTCCCGGCACCTCGTTTTGCAACAAAGCGATCAGTTTCGGCGCGAAGTACCGGCCGGTCGTCTCAAAGCCCAAGGTGACATGCCCCGCATGGCCTGCGCCCAAGGCCTCCAAATTGTCGCAGGCAGAAGCAAGAACGCCTTCGATCCGCTCCATCGCACGGACCAAAACCGCACCATGATCGGTCGCTATCAATCCTTCTTCGCGCCCGCCTCTGACCAGCATGACCTCTCCCATAAATTCTTCTAACTTCTTGATTTGGCTGTGAACTGCTGGCGGGCTGAGAGATTGCAGCGCCGCCGCATCTGTGATCGAGCCGGTATCGGCTACCGCTTTTAGACTACGCAGCTGTTTCAAGGTAATTCCGTTGAGCATATTCATTCCAAAAATATTACACGTCATTTCATTTTATTAAATTTTCTGAAAACTCGCAATGTGGCAGACCACCTCTTACCACTTTGGGAGGATGGAAATGTGATTGCGCAGAGCAGGCAAGATCTGATTGCACATGCCGCAGAAACTGATCCGGCGCTTGCCGATGTTATGGGCTGCCTGACTAATGTCTTTGCGCAGATCGCCCATCGCATCGCACGCGGAGAGCTGGACGAAGACCTGGCAAGCGCAGCAGGGACCAATACAGACGGGGACGCCCAGAAAGCGCTGGATGTCATCGCGGACAACGCGTTCATGGACAGGCTGTCCGGCAGTGCAATCCGATATTATGCATCAGAAGAACAGGACGATGTCGTTGAACTGAATCCGGGCGGTTCATTGGCCTTGGCTATTGATCCTTTGGATGGTTCCTCCAACATCGACACCAATGTATCGGTCGGGACGATCTTTGGAATTTATCACAGCGTCTCTGATCCCAAGGCAAGCTTTCTGCGCCCGGGCCGCGATCTGATTGCGGCGGGTTACGCGATTTACGGACCGCAATGCAGCCTTGTCATTTCCTTTGGGAACGGGGTTCAGAAATATATTCTGGACCCGGATGATGGTCAGTTCCGGCAGGTGGACGCGCCGACAGGAATTTCGATTGATTCACCTGAATACGCAATCAATGCATCGAATTACCGCCATTGGTCCGACCCGGTACGCGCCTATATCGACGATCTGGTCGCCGGTGCGGATGGGCCTCGGGCACGCAATTTCAACCTGCGCTGGATCGCGTCTTTGGTGGCGGAAACGCATCGTATTCTGATCCGCGGCGGGATTTTTCTGTATCCCGGTGACAACCGCGAAGGCTACCAATTCGGTCGGTTGCGGCTGGTCTACGAGTGCGCGCCAATCGCCTTTCTCATCGAAAACGCCGGGGGCCAGGCGTCGAATTGTAGTGACCCCATTCTCGATCAGGTTCCTGACAGCCTGCACGCGCGTTCACCGCTTGTTTTCGGTGGCGCAGACAAGGTCATGCGGGTCGCAAGCTATCACGATCTTCCTCAGGAAGAAAACGCGGCCCTGTTCGGCGAACGCGGCCTGTTCCGCACCTGAGCAACGGAGGCAGCACATGTCCAGAAAACACCCGATCATTTCTGTTACCGGCTCTTCGGGCGCTGGGACTACGACGGTCAAACGGACTTTCGACCAGATTTTCCGCCGCGAAAACCTGAAGGCGGTTTCAATCGAAGGCGATGCGTTTCACCGGTTTGACCGGGCGGCGATGAAGGCCGAACTGGCCAAACGGCTGGAACTAGGGGATTCCACATTTAGCCATTTCAGTTTTGATGCGAACGAGTTGGAAGAACTGGAACGCGTCTTTCGCGAATATGGTGAAACCGGTACGGGTCGCACCCGGCATTATGTCCATGATGACGAAGAGGCCGAGAAATACGGCGTTGCCCCCGGAGAGTTCACCGCCTGGGCACCGTTCGAAGACAAATCCGATCTGCTGTTCTACGAAGGTCTGCATGGCGCGGTCGTCAACGATCAGGTTGATCTGGCCGCATTGGCCGACCTGAAAATCGGCGTGGTTCCGGTCGTCAATCTGGAATGGACCCAGAAAATTCATCGGGACAAGACCAGCCGGGGCTACTCGACCGAGGCGGTTACGGATGTCATTCTGCGACGGATGCACGACTATGTGCACTGCATCTGTCCGCAATTCACCCAGACAGATATCAATTTTCAGCGGGTTCCTGTGGTGGACACGTCGAACCCGTTCATTGCGCGCTGGATTCCCACCGCCGATGAAAGCCTTGTCGTGATCCGTTTCGCCAATCCGCGCGGAATAGATTTTCCCTATCTGATGTCGATGATCCACGACAGCTGGATGACGCGGGCCAACTCGTTGGTCATTCCGGGCGGCAAGATGGATCTGGCGATGCAGCTGATCTTCACGCCAATGATTCACCGTCTGATCCACGAAGCTCAACGCGCCTGAGGGAACAGCCATGACAGCCCATTCCAAACTGATTTCGCATGAAACGCAGATGGCGAATGCCCTGCGTGTTCTGACAATGGACGCAATTGAACAGGCCAATTCCGGGCATCCCGGTGCCCCGATGGGTCTGGCTGATGTGGCCACCGTCCTGTTTAACCGCTTCATCAACATCGATCCTGAGAACCACGAGTGGCCGGACCGGGATCGGTTCGTCCTAAGCGCCGGTCATGGCTCGATGCTGGTCTACGCCGTCAACCATCTTTTGGGCTATGATGACATGGACGCCGACCAGCTGCGCAATTTCCGCCAGTTGGGCTATCGCACAGCGGGTCATCCCGAATATGGCCACGCAAAAGGCATTGAGACCACGACAGGCCCTCTGGGTCAGGGTCTGGCGACTGCGGTCGGCATGGCGTTGGCTGAGCGGATGCAAAACGCACGCTTTGGGGATGAGCTCGTCGATCATTTCACCTATGTCCTGGCCGGGGATGGCTGTCTGATGGAAGGGATCAGCCATGAAGCCATCGACCTTGCAGGTCACCTTGGGTTGGGACGTCTGATCCTGTGCTGGGACGACAACGGCATCACGATTGACGGCGGCACGGATTTGTCCACCTCGACAGATCAAATCAAGCGGTTCGAAGCGGCCGGCTGGCATGTGCTGTCGGTTGATGGGCATGACAACGAGGCTATAGCTGCCGCCATTGACACCGCACGAGCGGAAACTGGGCGGCCCTCGTTGATTGCCTGTAAAACGACGATCGGTAAAGGCGCTCCGAACAAGGCCGGTAGCCACAAGGTCCATGGTGCTCCCCTAGGTGCCGACGAAATCGCGGCCACCCGCGCAGCGCTTGGCTGGACCGCTCCGCCATTCGAAATCCCATCTGACATTGCGGATGCATGGCAGGCGATCAGCCAACGCGGAGCTGCAGCGCGCACCAATTGGCTGCATCGAAAAGCGATGAATCCCAAATCCAAGGAATTCGACCAGTCGCTTGCACCCGCCGAGATTTATCCTCTGGCGCGCGCCATCGCCGCCCACAAGTCGAGCTTGTCAAGCGAACGCCCCAAACTGGCAACGCGAAAAGCGTCTGAAATGGCGCTGGAGGTCGTCAACGCGGTTCTACCCAACTCGGTCGGCGGGTCGGCGGACCTCACCGGGTCAAACAATACCAAAACGTCCGAGATGCGTCCCGTAACCCGACACGACTATGCAGGAAGCTACATTCATTTTGGCATTCGTGAACACGGTATGGCGGCGGCCATGAACGGCATCGCTTTACATGGTGGGTTCTTCGCCTATGGCGGTACTTTTCTTGCCTTTGCTGACTATTGCCGCCCTGCAATCCGCCTGTCCGCGCTGATGCAGGTGCCGGTCGTCTATGTAATGACGCATGACTCGATCGGATTGGGCGAAGACGGCCCGACCCATCAACCGGTCGAAACCATCGCCTCTCTGCGGGCGGTGCCAAATTTGACAGTGATCCGCCCGGCGGATGGGGTTGAAACTGCAGAAGCTTGGGAAGTTGCGGCTGCCGCCAAGAATACACCTACTGTGCTTTGTTTGTCACGGCAGGGATTGCCGACAGTACGTAACGTACACAATCCAACTAACCTTACTGCGCGGGGGGCATATATTTTGCAGGAACCAGACGTGGAGCGCGACATCACGCTTATCGCCACTGGATCAGAAGTGGAAATTGCCCTGCAAGCGGCCGACCTGCTGGCAGAACACTGTATACATGCTGCTGTGGTTTCGGCACCAAGTTTTGAGCTGTTTGAAAAACAGTCAACGGAGTATCAAGTCGGAGTTTTGGGCACCGGACCGCGTGTCGGGATCGAGGCTGCCGTTTCACAGGGCTGGCACAGATGGCTCGGCCACAACAGCGCTTTTGTCGGAATGACAGGGTTCGGTGCCTCGGCGCCAGCACCCGCGCTGTATCAACACTTCAATATAACAGCCGAAGCTGTCGCCAAAGCCGCAGCAGGCCTTCTGGAACAGGACTGAAGGAGTTCAAATGTCTGTAAAAGTTGCAATAAACGGATTTGGTCGAATTGGTCGTAATGTCTTGCGGGGCATTCAGGAAACGGCGCGCAACGATATCGAAGTCGTTGCGATCAATGACCTGGGGCCGGTCGATATGAACGCTCATCTTCTGCGCTATGACAGCGTGCATGGTCGGTTCCCCGGTAACATCAACGTCACCGATACATCAATCGACGTGGGCTCTGGCCCAATCGAAGTAACGGCCATACACGACCCGAAGGACCTCCCGTGGCAAGGGGTGGACGTTGCCCTGGAGTGTACCGGTATTTTCACTGGCCGCGACGCAGCCGCCAAGCATCTAGAGAACGGTTCAAAGCGCGTACTCGTGTCGGCCCCTGCCAGTGGTGCGGACAAAACGATTGTGTACGGTGTCAACCACAAGACATTGCGATCGACGGACACCGTGGTATCGAACGCATCCTGCACGACCAATTGCCTCAGTCCCGTAGCGCAGGTGCTCAACGACGCGATCGGTATCCAGCGCGGGTTCATGACCACAGTACATTCATACACGGGTGATCAACCGTCGCTGGACGTGATGCGCAAAGACTATTACCGCGCCAGAGCGGCCTCACTAAGCATGGTGCCGACCTCGACTGGCGCGGCCAAAGCTGTGGGCTTGGTATTGCCAGAACTGAATGGCAAACTCGACGGGGTCGCTATTCGGGTGCCGACACCCAATGTCTCAGTTGTTGATCTGGTCTTCGAAGCCGAGCGCGACACAACAGTAGACGAAGTCAATGCCGCAATCCGCGCGGCTGCGGACGGCCCACTGGCGGGTGTTCTGGGCTACACGGACGACCCTAATGTCTCGATGGATTTCAACCACGATCCACATTCCTCAATCTTCCATATGGATCAAACCAAGGTGATGGATGGGAATATGGTCCGCATCCTCAGCTGGTATGACAATGAGTGGGGGTTCTCGAACCGGATGGCAGACACTGCGGTGGCCATGGGCAGGCTGATCTGATGCGGCTGCCCCGGATCACTGACATGGATGTGGCGGGCAAACGTCTGTTGGTACGTGCTGACCTGAACGTGCCCGTCGAAGACAGGCGGGTGACAGATACCACCCGTATTGATCGCTTTGCAGCTGGCATGAAACCGCTTCTGGAAAAAGGTGCGCGGCTGGTCATCCTCACTCATTTCGGACGACCCAAACCAAACGAGCTGGATCCGGCCTTTTCTGTCGACAAACTGCGACCAAACCTTGCCAAGGCCCTTGGGGTTCCGGTCAAGTTCTCGGATGTCTGTGTCGGTGCATCTGCCCGGATTCACAGCGAACAGTTGCAGAATGGCGAGGTGATGCTATGCGAGAATTTGCGTTATAATGCCGGAGAAACCGTTAACGATCCGAAATTCGCCGCCGAGCTGGCCGAATTGGGAGATATTTATGTCAACGACGCGTTTTCCTGTTCGCACCGCGCCCATGCCTCGACGGATGCTATAGCGCGGATCATGTCCTCGGCGGCGGGGCCGTTGCTGGTTGAAGAGATCGACGCACTTGGTGCGGCACTGGAATCTCCGGGTTCTCCTGCGGTTGCGATCGTAGGAGGGGCCAAGGTTTCAACCAAAATACCCGTGTTGAAAAATCTGGTGGGCAAGCTGGACGCGGTGATCATCGGGGGCGGCATGGCCAACACATTCTTGTTCGCGCAGGGCTGTCCCATGGGAAAATCGCTGCACGAGGCCGACCAGATCGGCACCGTAAAGGACATTCAGGCACTGGCCGCGCAATCGGGATGCCAGTTGGTGCTGCCGGTCGATAATGCGTGCGCCAGACAATTCGCCAAAGGTGCCGAACGTCATATCTGTGCGGCACAGGATTGCCCTGATGACATGATGATCCTGGATGCGGGGCCTGCGTCGGTGAAGGAATTCTCTCGTATCCTTGCATCCGCTAAAACGATCCTGTGGAACGGGCCGCTGGGCGCCTTTGAAATCCCACCGTTCGATGCGGCCACCGTTGCGCTTGCCAAGGTCGCCGCAGAGGCCACCCGCAATGGCACCGCAATTTCGGTAGCTGGCGGCGGGGATACGGTCGCGGCGCTGAACGCGGCCGGGGTCACAGATCAATTCACCTATGTCTCCTCTGCCGGAGGAGCGTTTCTGGAATGGCTGGAGGGCAAAACCCTCCCCGGTATCGCGGCCCTGACGCCGGCCGGACAAGCCGCCTGAGGAGGAACCGACATGGCACTTATTACCCTGCGCCAGCTTTTGGATCACGCCGCCGAGCACAGCTATGGCGTGCCAGCGTTCAACATCAACAACATGGAACAGGGGCTGGCAATCATGAATGCCGCCCGTGCCGTGGACAGCCCGGTGATCCTTCAGGCAAGTCGGGGCGCGCGGTCCTATGCGGGCGACATCATGCTGCGCCATATGGTGCTGGCCCTGGCCGAGATGTATCCCGACAACCCCATCTGCCTGCATCAGGATCACGGCAACAACGAACAGACCTGCCTGTCGGCCATTCGGCACGGGTTTACCTCGGTGATGATGGACGGCTCGCTTGAGGCTGATATGAAAACTCCGGCGTCCTATGACTATAACGTCAATATCACCAAAGCCGTCTCAGAAATGGCCCATTGGGTCGGCGCTTCGGTCGAGGGAGAACTGGGCGTTCTGGGCTCGTTGGAAACAGGCGAGGCCGCAAAAGAAGACGGCTCAGGCGCCGAGGGCAAGCTGTCGATGGATGACCTTTTGACAGACCCCGATCAGGCGGCGGATTTTGTGGCAAAGACCAAGGTGGATGCGCTGGCGATTGCCTGCGGGACATCACACGGGGCTTACAAGTTCTCGCGCAAGCCGGACGGGGAGATCCTGGCGATGAACCGCATTGCCGAAATTCATGCGCGTATTCCTGACGTACATCTTGTGATGCACGGGTCGTCGTCAGTACCGCAAGAACTTCAGGATTTGATCAACGCCCATGGCGGAGACATGCCGCAAACCTATGGTGTCCCGGTTGAAGAGATCGAAAAAGGCATCAAATCCGGTGTCCGTAAAGTGAACATCGACACGGATTGCAGAATGGCCATGACCGGCCAGTTCCGAAAAATAGCGTCCGAGAATCCCGCACAATTTGATCCGCGCAAATTCCTTGTTCCCGCGATCAAAGAGATGGAAGACTTGTGCCGCGACCGGTTCGAACGCTTTGGAACGGCGGGTCATGCCTCCAGGATCAAAACAATCGCGCTGGATGATATGGCCACCCGCTATGCATCGGGCACGTTGGACCCTGTCACCAGAAGCTTTGCAGCCGCATGACTGGTCGCCGAAAAATTGCTGCGGGCAACTGGAAGATGCACGGCTATGGCGCGGATCTTGTCGAGGTGGCTGAAATCGCCAGCGCTTCGAAACCGCTTTCGGGCATAATTACACTGCTGTGTCTACCTGCCACGTTGCTCGACCGCGCCCGCGGCCGCGGAGTAGAGTTGGGCGGCGAGGACTGCCACCCTCAGCCGTCCGGAGCGCATACCGGGGACATCTCTGCGAAGATGCTGAGCGACGCCGGAGCCGGTTTTGTCCTTGTAGGGCATTCAGAGCGTCGCTGTGACCATGCCGAGTCCGACGAGGATGTTGCAGCCAAAGCAGAGGCCGCATGGGCCTGCGGCCTGACCGCGATCATCTGCATTGGCGAAACACAGGACCAATACCGTGCGGGTCACACCGAACAGGTGCTTGCGGCACAAATCGCGGGTTCGGTTCCCGACGGTGCGACCCCTGAAAATACGGTCATTGCATATGAACCTGTTTGGGCTATCGGCAGCGGTCTGACACCAGACGCCGAAGTCATCCAGAAAACCCATGCGGCCATCCGCTCCAATCTGGCGGCCCGGCACCCGCAGGGGGGCGAGATGTCGATCCTCTATGGCGGTTCGGTAAAGCCTGACAATGCAACAGTCATCTTTTCCTACCCGGATGTGGATGGCGGCCTGGTAGGAGGCGCCTCTTTAAAGGCTGCCGATTTTGTGCCGATCATGCAGGCCCTGAATGCCAGCAAAGGGGAAAGCCAATGAGTTTCGACAGATCCGTCAAAATTGCGCCCTCGATCCTGTCCGCAGATTTTGCCGATTTCGGACGCGAGATTCAGGCGATCGAGACTCAGGGCGCGGATTGGGTGCATGTGGATGTGATGGACAACCATTTCGTGCCGAACCTGACCTTTGGCCCTCCGGCGGTCAAAGCCTTCCGCAAACATGTGAAAACGGTGATGGATGTGCATCTGATGATTGCGCCCGTAGACCCGTCCATCGAAGCCTATGCAGAGGCCGGAGCCGACATCCTGACAGCGCATGTTGAAGCCAGCCCACATATCCACCGCACTCTGCAAGCCATTCGTGCAAACGGAATGAAAGCGGGGGTGGCATTGAACCCTGCAACCCCGGCCGAGGCGGTGTCTCATGTTCTGGACCTGTGCGATCTTGTCTGCGTGATGACCGTGAACCCCGGCTTTGGCGGGCAGACGTTCATCGATATGACGTCCAAGATCAGCACCCTGCGGCAGATGATCGGCGACCGAGAGGTTCACATCGAGATCGACGGTGGGGTTGACCCGAACACCGCGCCTCTGGTTCGGCAGGCCGGGGCGGATGTTCTGGTTGCAGGCTCGGCCGTCTTCCGGGGCGGATCTGTTGAGGCACCAGACGCCTATGGCCGCAACATCTCGGCTATCCGGTCGGCAGCTGGCAACTGAGTGATATCGAAATGGCTGAAACAACTCCGGTTTGCGATTTCGGGCAACCTGCCCCGGATTTTTCCTTACCTGCAACGGATGGCAGTACTGTCGGTCTTGCGGATGTGGCTGGGAAAAATGGCACGTTGATCATGTTCATCTGCAATCACTGCCCCTACGTGCTGGCTGTGTTGGATCGGATCATACGCGATGCGCGCGAACTTCAGAAAATTGGTATTGGTGTCGCTGCCATTTCGGCAAACGACGTGGATGCCTACCCGGAAGACAGTTTCGACAATATGCGGAGGATGGCCGAGACCCACGGTTTTCCATTCCCTTATCTGTTCGACTCAGACCAAAATGCTGCCCGCGCCTATGGGGCTGTCTGCACCCCTGATTTCTTTGGCTATGCCGCGGAAGGCGGATTGCAGTACCGCGGTCGACTTGACGCGTCAGGCAAGGCGGAAGGCCCAAGCAATCTGAGACGAGAATTGTTTCTAGCCATGAAACAGGTGGCTGAGACCGGAGAGGGACCAACGGATCAGGTGCCCTCGATAGGATGTTCGATAAAATGGAAGGTAGCATAACATGGCCCGGATTGTCTTTGATCTTGACGGCACGCTGATCGACAGCGCGCTGGATCTGCACAACATCGCACGCGAGGTGATGTCAGAGGAAGGATACGCGCCAATATCTGTTGATCAGGCGCGCTCCTTCATCGGACATGGGGTCGATAACTTTGTGACAAAGATCAGAACAGCGCGCCAAATACCGGATGACGATCATGAGCGAATTCTTGGAAAGTTCAAAGATCGCTATCAGAATGCAGTGCATCTGACTCTGATATATCCAGGCGTAAAACAGGCTTTGGATGATCTTCTACAATCGGGTCACCATCTGGGAATTTGTACCAATAAGCCAATGGTACCCTGTATGGCAGTCTTGAGGCATCTAAAGCTTGACCACTATTTTCAAGTGGTGCGGGCAGGCGACAGCTTGCCGGTCCACAAACCCGACCCTGCTCCGCTGTACTCGGCCTTTGCAGACTTACCACCAGGTGATGAGATTTACGTTGGTGACAGCGAGGTCGACGCTGAAACAGCACTGCATGCGAAGGTACCGTTTCTCTTGTTTACCGAAGGGTATCGAAAGAAGCCTGTTGGGTTGATTCCGCACACTCAGTCCTTTGCTCACCACGTCGACCTCCCGAACCTTGTAGCTGCGCTATTGGCCGAATCCAGAACAGGCCGAATTGCCTGAGATACTCTGATTTTACTGAAATCCGCACCTCGCCAGCGGTTGCATTGGCGAGGTGCTGGTTCTGTTTTTCAACAGTATATTTCAGTTTCCTGGGCACATGTTTCAAAATCCGGCCGATTTCAGCCGATATTTCCTTTATGATGCAACAATAAACGTTCATTAATGTAGTTTCAGCACAGATCTCACACGTCCATTCACAAATCAGCGAAGCTCATACTCCGTTAGGCATGGTCTGTGGCATAAGTGCGAGTAGGATTAAGCCTGAAGCGATGCATCAAATTCCCATGTGTAGAGCGCGGGCGGTCCGAACGAGATACAAGGATGTAGACGGCTGGTAAGGACAAACAACATGGCTCTAGACCGCTTGCAAAGCACTCAGCGGATTTCAAAAGATATCCGGGGCGTTCCGGTTTCTTATGGTGATGCAAACGCCATCGACGGGTTGGAGCAAGCCATTGAGCAATCTCTGTCCTTCCGTGGAGATGCGATTGCAACCATTGATGCCGTATTGTCCGAGCATCCCGGATTTGCAATGGGATGGCTGTTCAAAGCGGGATGGCTGACCCAGTCGATGGAAACGCGCATCTACTCGCAGTTCGTCGAAGCGATCGCGCAGGCCGAGCATCTGTCAGGGCAGACCAACTCACGTGAACAGGGCCATCTGGCAGCGGTCAAAGCCTGGGCTGCCGGTGACTTTTTTGGGGCAGTCCAGAAATGGGAAGCAGTTCTGACGCAATACCCCAAAGATCTTTTTGCGCTGGGTCTTATTCACTATACTATGGTTTTGCTGGGGGATGTCCCGGGACAGCGCGACGTGGTCGCGCGCGTTTTTAACCTTTGGGATGCCGATATTCCAGGCTATGAGTTCGTTCTGGGTTTCTACGCGTTTGGGCTGGAAGAAAACCGTGACTTTACCCACGCCGAAGATCTGGCGCGGCAAGCATTGGATATCCGGCCTGACAACCCCTATGCCGTTCACGCAGTAAGCCACGTAATGGAGATGCGAGGGCGGCAGTCCTGTGGCATCAAATTCATGAAAGATCGCGCGGACGTCTGGGGCACGTCAAATTTCGCGAACCACCTATGGTGGCATACCTCACTATACCATCTCGATCTGGAGCAGTATGATCAGGTCTACGATATTTTTGATCATCACTTGGACTCACGTCGCAAGGATGGCAACAAATATGAAGAGTTGGACGCAGCTGCCCTTCTGTGGCGCATGAATCTGGCTGGTCAAGAGTCGGGCGACCGTTGGGTGCATCTGGCCAATAAATGGGAGCCGGCAGCGCAGGACACGCTCTATGCGTTCAACGACGTGCATGCGATGATGACATTCGCGTCAGATAACCGTGTAGATGCGCAAGACCTGTTGATCCACGCTAACAAACGTTATCTCGAAAGCGCGTCAGATGCGAACGCCGCCATGAGTCGTGAGATCGGGATGCCGTTTTGCATGGCAATACAGGATTTCAAACGCGAGGAATACGCCTCTTGTGTAGAACGCCTCCTGCCCGTCCGTTATATGACGCACCGTTTGGGTGGCAGCTTTGCGCAACGGGATATCATCGGCTGGACATTGCTCGAAGCCGCATTACGCGCCAAACGCTATGATCTGGCGCTGGGATTGGCCAATGAGCGTGCGGGCTTAAAGCCCACATCGGTTCAAAACTGGCGAGCCGTCGCGCGCGCGCTGAAAGGCCTGGGCGATAGTCATGGGGCCGACCGTGCCATGGCCAGAGCCGACACGCTTGCCTCGGCTTGACAGGGAAACAGACCACTGCCCCGGACCTATCGGGGCAGGAAGTCACCATCCTTTTCACAAATCGCATCCCAGATGGTTTGCGCCGCCGCCGACTCCGGTATGTTGAGAGGTTTTATGAGATACCAATGCCGGTGCAACGGCAAACCGTTCAGGTTCAGGCTGACCAGACGGCCGGTTTTCAGCTCTTCCATAACCGTGTGTTTGGACAACATGGCAATGCCCAGCCCCGCAATCACAGCCTGCTTTATGGTCTCGTTACCACCCATCACTGACTCGCGGTAACTTTGGCCCGCTCCGATGTCGTCGAGATAGCGTGCCATCAGCATACGGGTACCCGAGCCTTCTTCACGGGCGATAAATGTTTCCTGCAATAGTGCTTCGGACGACACGGCGCTCAGCTTGGCCAGGTGATGTTGAGGATTCGCAACCAGAATATACGGGTGCGATCCGATCGTGGCTGATTTCAGCTTGGGCGATTTCGGCGGACGACCCATGATCGCCAGATGCAAAGCTTTGGCGTCCAACATGGCGATGATCTGTTCCCTGTTTCCGATCGCCAGATCGATTTCAACATCCGGATGTCTGGTGTTCAGATCGGCGACAAGGGATGGAGCAAAGTACTTTCCGGTACTCACGACACCCAACCGAATATGGCCCTTCTTTCCCTGCCGCAAAGCTTCAATATCGCGCATACTCTTTTCAAGCTCTGAGTTGATGCGCGCAGCAGCTGCCACCAGAATTTGACCCGCCTCGGTGGCTTTCATCGGCCCGGAACCATTGCGAACGATGAGCGGTGTATCGACAATCTCTTCGAGATTTTTCAATTGCGTGTGCACCGCTGGCGAGGTCAGGTTCAACTCCTGCGACGCAGCCGAAAACGACCCATGACGGCTGACTGCGCTCAGCGCCAAGAGTGATCGCAAGTTCTGATATCTCCGGATCATCTTAAACATAGGTTAACTCATGTTTCCTATATTTAAATACCATTAACAGAAGGAAACATAAATACTCTTCTTTAACTTTCAACGCCTACAAGAGGAGAATCGCGAATGTCACAGCTCACTTCTATCAATGACGTGGACGTCTCAGGCCGTCGTCTTCTGGTGCGCGCTGATCTGAATGTGCCCATGAAAGATGGTCAGATCACGGATATGACCCGGATTAACCGGTTTGCAGAAGGTATGCGTCCGCTGCTGAAAAAAGGGGCCAAGATGGTTGTCCTGACTCACCGTGGACGTCCGGACCGCCCTTTTGACCAATCCCTGTCCAACGAGAAAATCAGGAAAGCACTGTCCGATGCCCTGCAAGCTCCTGTGTGGTTTTCAGCCTACTCGACCGGCCCCTCTAGCGAGAGCTTTGCCAGCCGTCTTGGTGAAGGGCAGGTCTTGCTATGCGAGAATGTACGGTTTCTGAAAGGTGAAACCGCAAATGATCTGGAAGTGGCCGCCGGTCTGTCCCGTTTGGGCGAGATTTACGTGAATGATGCATTCTCGAGCGCGCATCGCGCCCACGCATCGACCGAAGGTGTTACCCGGTTCCTGCCCTCTTTTGCCGGCCCATTGATGCTGGATGAAGTTGATGCCCTGTCTCAGACACTCGACGCACCGGACCAACCTGCTGTGGCTGTCATTGGCGCAAACAGGCTATCCAGCAAGGCCCCTATCCTGCTGAACCTGGCCGGAAAACTGGACAAATTGATTATTGGTGGACAGATTGCGAACACATTTCTTCACGCAAGCGGGACACCAATAGGTCAATCCCAGTTTGAACCGGAGCAACTGGATGCGGTCGCTGAAATTCGCGCCCGCGCCGAGGCTTCGGGATGCAAGATTCTGCTGCCTATAGATCTGATCGTTTCTCGGGATAACGGGCACAGTACCGAAGTTGTCGATCGGGCCGCCTGCCCGCATGATGCGACCATTCTGGACGTAGGTCCCAAAAGCGTTAAACGGTTCAAGGCCGCATTGGGAACCGCGCGCGCAATCCTCTGGAATGGACCTTTCGGCCGCATGACAGATGAAGCCCCCGCCGCTGGCCTGGCCCATGAGGCAGCCCGGATCACACGTTTGGGCAACTCTATTACTGTTGCCGGGGGGCGTGAAGCTGTACGCGCTTTGCACCAGGCTGGCGTTTCCGAGGATTTTTCCTTTATTTCAACCGCACGCGGCGCGTTTTTGGAAAGTCTGAGTGGGAACAACCTACCAGGCATTGCTGCGCTCAAAGGCGCGCAGTGTGGATCATGACACTACGGGCGCTTATCTTTGATGTAGATGGTACATTGGCGGAAACCGAAGTGGTTCACCGCATTGCTTATAACGTCGCCTTTACCGAGGCTGGCCTAGACTGGTACTGGAGCGAGGAAGCCTTCATCAAAATTCTGCGCCACGCAGGGGCAAAAGAGCAGATGCGGGCCTATGCCAGACAGGTCGGCGTCCCATTGTCAGAAAGCGACATCATTGACCTTCACAGCTGCAAGATGCGCGCTTATCGCGACTTACTCAGAGAGGGCAACAGACTGCGGCTCCGAAAGGGCGTTCGCGACCTGATCGCGCGTGCGCGCCACAAGGGTTTGAAACTTGCTATTGCCACCGCGTCACACAGGATGAATGTCGAATCGCTTTGCCAAGCCTGTTGGGGCAAGTCCGCCGATCGTATTTTCAATGTCATTGCAACTGGCGAGGAGGTTCAAGTCAAAAAACCATCGCCTGAAGTGTATCAGCTGGCACTGAACCGACTTGCCGTGCACCCCGACGAAACCCTGGCGATTGAAGACAGTCAGAACGGTTTGCGGGCGGGTTTGGATGCGGGTTTGCGAGTCTTAGTGACACCATCAGATTTCACGCAATCCGATGATTTCACGGGGGCAACCTGGGTTCGCGACGACTTAATTCTGGATACTTTGCCAAACGCATTGTTTGAGGTGCTTAAAGACGATGCCACACCGGCTTTGTCGCAGATAGCAAGATAGTATGTAGTTAAATCAGACACTGGCTCGGACTGGCTCGAGCTGGTTTTCGGCCAAGACATCAAACTGCTCCTGCCCTGCACGTTTCTGATCCACCATCTTGCTGAAACTTCGTGCGATGCATTTCTGATCACTTGATCGAGACATTGCAGAAACAACGTCATTCTCGTCTCTTCGAGATGAAATACATGTCAGTTCGAAAGGGTCGACGTTGCCGAAATAGGCAATCTCACGCGAGGCTAAAGGTGTTTTCGCCACAAACTCGGGGTACTCGTACCTTTTGAACACTTGCGAGAAGTTGGCAAAGTACATGAACTTGGCTGCGTTGAAGTCCACGGCTGGATTAACCAGATGCTGATTGGTTTGTACCAGATTCTGGTCGTCATACCCGCGCAGATGCCGGAACCGAGAGCGGGTCTCTTCCAATGTGGCGTCACCAAACGGCTTCGACTGAAACTCCATCGAGGTTTTCCCAAACCGGGTATTGCTGCGAGCCTTTGCCGTTGACAGGGTCGACATCATCCGCGCCGTCGCCGCCAGCCCTGAACCAGCTTTGGAATATGTGGTTTCCGTTATGAAAAACGGAGGCTTCAACGCGCAGGGATGACACACGACTGAAATGTCGTCGTCCTCCGAGACCTCTACCTCTCTGTTGTAGCGCAGAGATGTATAGATAAAGCTCGCGTAGATTCGGTGCCCATCATGAGATATCCAGTCTGATGGGCGTTTCGCAGTGAGTGTCGCGATCCATTTCCAGTGCAGACTGCCCGCATGTGTCAGACAAAAGTGTTCCGACAGGCCAAAAATATCGAGATGCGGCATCCCGGCGTGAAAGTTGTCATGGGTGGCTAACATGGTGTTGCCTCCTAAGATCGGCGTTATCCAGCTGGCACTTTGAGTTTTTCGTACAGCGACAAGGCAGAACATGCGCCGCATTTGGCGCAACCTGCGGCCATGTCATCGGATCTAATCCCGCTTTCCCGCAGCATTTTTCCTATGGGCATGAGTATTTCGTGCATAAAGCCCGCTGAAGGGGTTGGGTGGCTTTCCATCGGTGTGCCCGAGATTGGGACGAAGGGCACCACGAAGGGATACACCCCTATGTTAATCAGCCGCTCGCTCATGTTGATGATCTGCTCTTTGGTATCGCCAAGACCAGCAAGAATATAAGTGGACACCTCGCCTCGCCCAAAAACCTCAACGGCGGCTTCGAAGGCTTCAAAATATCGATCGACAGATACTTGTGCCTTGCCAGGCATCACCTCGGCGCGCACCTCATCGCTCACCGCCTCAAGGTGCATTCCCAACGAGTCAATGCCCGCATCCTTCATGCGTTGGAACCAATCATCTGTATCGGGCGGCTCGCACTGACCTTGAATCGGAAGATCCACACGTGCTTTCACACCTTCTGCGCTTTCAACAAGAATACTTGCGCCACGGTCCTTGGTTGGAGGAGTGCCCGTAGTCATGATCATTTGGGTCACACCATCCAACTCAACCGCAGCCTTGGCAACCTCGCCCAACTGTTCCGGCGTTTTACGTTCGATGGTCCGCCCTGCCGCTAGAGACTGCCCGATCGAGCAGAACTTGCAGGTTTTGGTTCGGCTCTGGTATCGAATGCACGTCTGTAAGATCGTTGTGGCCAGCACATCTTTGCTATGCAACGCGGCGATATGGGAATATGGAATTCCATCCGCTGTGGTGAGATCGTAAAATTTCGCGCGAAAAGGAAATTTCACGTGTCCAACATCTACGCCATTGCGGCGGACTCGACTATTGCCTTCGGCGTCCGGTGCATCAACCACGTAGGGACTGCTGAAGGCCGGCGCGGTATGAACCGGGATCATGACTGTTTTGTCATTGATCGTCAGAGCGGTATGATCCGACGGGCCCGCACCCCCTCTCCGGCTTTCACCGCTGTTTTTCGGATCCACAAGGCGCACACCATTCGACTGTAGTTCATTGATAAGCTCTTCAGCGCTCATCGGCTTGGCGATCGGGCCAGATTTTGGTTCGTCGTAGGATTGTGCAACGCTCATTATTGGCTTCCTCCTGATCTTGATCAGGGTGAATTGGATCCAATGGCGACGAACCAAAGAACCTGCTGCACAAGATGCGTCAGCATCATCCACCCTAGCACCATACCAAACTTTTTCGCCGGATATTGACATTGCTTGCTGCCAATTGATGCCGTGGCGACAGAATTAAAGGAATTCAATGCATCCTGTCAATGTAATAGTAAAAGTAATTTTCTTTCTGATAGTTTAGTTATGAAATAGCCCCTTTTTTCACCATTACTGCCCAAAAGTTCATTTTTTTCGGATTTCTGATGGAAATCTTGACCACATGTAGATATACAATCTACAGTCATTACACGAAACAATCGGAATAGAATCGCGAATGGAAAACTGGGTCCCGATGCTCGCCGATGATGGAAATCCTCGCTATATGGCGCTTGCAAACGCCATTGCCGAGGATATCAAAATTGGCCGTCTGGCCATCGGGGACCGGCTGCCGCCGCAGCGTGAATTGGCTGAAAGGCTATCAATTCATTTCACAACCGTCGCTCGGGGGTATGTCGAAGCCAATGCACGCGGCCTGATCGAGTCTAAAGTTGGGCGCGGCACCTTTGTGAGCAAGCAAACCAGAAGCGACGCACATATCTTTCCCGATCGTCCCGCAGATGCCTCCATGAATCTGCCACCCGAACCACATGATGCAGAACTGAGGCGCAAGATGCGCACCAGCGCGCAATATATCGCTGAGGATATAGTGGCGCTTCTGCGATATCAGGGGGCCGCAGGCAGTGATACAGACAAACAGGCAGCGCTGAGCTGGCTTAATCGCAGATCGATATCTCCCAAGCAGGATCGCTTGCTAATAGTGCCTGGCGCACAGGCAGCGCTGGACGGAATTCTTCGCGTGATAACCAAGCCCGGAGAAACAATTCTATGCGAGAATATCACCTACCCTGGTATCCGGTCACTGGCGGCTCAGCACCGCCTGAATCTGCTTGGTCTTGAAATGGACGAACAAGGGATAGACCCGCAGGCGTTTCAAGATGCCTGCGAGATGCACAAACCCAAAGCGCTGTATCTGAACCCAACGCTGCAGAATCCCACCACGTTGACCATTCCAATTGAACGTCGCCGCGACCTGGCAGCCATCGCGCGCCAGTACAATGTACCTATTCTCGAAGATGACGCCTATGGATTGATCCCAGCACGAGGTCAGCAGCCGGCGCCATTTGTCTCGATCTTGCCGGAGCTAACATGGCATATAGCCGGGCTATCAAAATGCATCGGCGCGGGCTTGAGAGTTGCCTATGTGATTGCGCCGGAGGCCCGTAGCGCATGGCCCCTGTTGTCAGCGATGAGGGCGTCTATTGTCATGCCATCCCCTTTCACGGTTGCGATTGTGACAAAGTGGATCGAAGATGGCACCGCAACCAGCATTTTGCGCGCTGTGCGGACCGAAACAATCGAACGCAACAAGCTGGCTCGCCGCATTCTGCCCGAGGGCACATTTCGCAGTGATCCATTATGTTTCAGCATCTGGCTGAACCTGCCTCAACCATGGACCCGGACGACCTTTGTCGAACACATGCGGGCTAAAAACATAGGCGTAGTTGCAAGTGACGCCTTTGTCGTCAATCGCGCCGCGCCAGAGGCTGTGAGGATGTGTTTGGGCGGCCCTGCCACGAGAGGACAGATTGAGGCGGCACTAGGATTTGCGGCACATGCATTGACAGAATCCCCAGCACTTACCTCGGCATTCTTATGACAAGCTGCTGCGCCCCTGTCCTATTCTCCGCGCAACGCCACCCAGAGCAGCTCGGCAGCTTCCTCGCTAACGTTTTTCCATTTATGCGGAATCTCACCGCTAAAATGCAGGGAGTCGCCCTCTTTCAGGTGATATTCCGTTTTGCCTACCTGGAATTCGACCTCTCCCGACAGAACATGCACCAGCTCTTCACCAGAGTGGCGCAAGAGCTTTCGACCACTATTGGCGTCTGGTTTCATCACTGCAATTGCAGCTGCGGCGCGGAACTGTTGATACGGACCGGTAATACCCTCAAGATTCAACCCCTTATGCGGAGTGAAAACGATCGTACGGTCATCGCTCTTGGTATGCAAAACCGGCTCGGGCAGGTCATCGCCGTCCTCGATAAAGTAATTTACCGAAACACCGAGGGCATTGCTGAGCTTGAGCAAAGTAGTGATAGTCGGCACCATGTCACTGCGTTCGATTTTGTGAATGGCCGGACCGGACACGTCGCTTTTGGCCGAGAGCTGCTGCAAGGACATGCCCTGGTCGCTACGCAAAGCCAGCAACTTTTGCCCCACCCGACTAACAATCTTCTCTACGTCGTCTGTTTTGGCAGCGGGGTGAGCAGGTTGGCCTGTGGCCTGTTTTTTGGTTTGTTTTTGCAACGATATCTCCGAGCCAGACTACCAAATCAATACACGGGGCAGAACACTTCGAATGCCGCGCCGCCCTTAGCAACGCGTCAGTATGGCCGTTCCGCATGTGATCCGCATACTTTGGGCGCCGCTTGACACCCGATAACTATACGTAACACATCCCTTAGCTTCCGAGATACATCATGACACAGGAAATCAAAAGTCTAAACGACCAGCTGGATAGCATTGTCGAGACCGTCCGCGCCTATGCAGGTGTAACCGGGAAAAAGGCCATCAATGGAGCCAGTCGCTTTATAAAACCGAATGATCCGATACACGGTCCGGGAGATGATGGGGCCGTTGTCGACGTCGACGGCAAACACGTAATCGGCTGCGGCGAGGCGATATTGCCCGCTTTTTACAAACTTGATCCCTATGGGGCCGGTATCGCTGCAGTCTTGGCGAATGTGAATGATGTGGCGGCTATGGGAGGTGTTCCAAAAGGGATCGTCAATACAGTCGTTGGCCCAAAAGAAACAACGGATATCGCCTTGAAAGGGCTTCAGGATGCAGCAAAAATGTATGACGTACCTATTATCGGGGGACATCTGACCCAAAACGCGGACACATATGCATTGTCCGCCTTTGCTCTTGGTCATGCGGAAAAGATCCTGTCCATGGCGCATGTTCAGCCTGGGATGGCCTTACTTTTCGTTGGCTGTTTGAACGGAGAGATGAGAGAAGATTTTCCGTTTTTTACCTCGCTGGACACGCAAGGCCCGACGTTAGCGCGCGATGTCAGGTTGCTTGCCAAGGTTGCTGCGTCAGGAGCAGCACTGGCGGCCAAGGATGTTTCAATGGCCGGGTCACTGGGATCGTTGGCGATGTTGCTGGAATATTCGCGCTGCGGAGCGCAACTGGATATGACCAAACATCCGATGCCGGAAGGCGTTGATCCTGCTCGCTGGTTGATTTCTTTCCCCACATACGCATTCTGGCTGGCGACCGAACATGATCACATTGACGAATGTATCGCGTTGTTCGAAGCGCACGATTTGGCCTGCGCCCATGTCGGCGACACGACAGCCAGCCCCGAAATTATCCTGAATCATTCGCACAAAAGCCGGACTTTGATGGATCTCAGCTGTGAAAGTATTACTGGATTATGGGATTAGGGGGCAGCCGCTGAACAAAGAGGGGTCTGCTGATGGCGCGCCAACCATTCAACCGACAGTCCGTCCGGCCGACCAGGCCACTCCAGCGGCGGAGCCTCCGTCAAGTCAAACAGCATCGGCTGATGTGGAATACCGAATGAGATGGTTTGGTCGCCGTCGCAGACCCAGCCCAACCGTTGAAAGAAATTCACGTTGGCAAGCTGAACGTTGGCTTCCATCTCGGACCCACCACATGCGGCGGCCGTTGCAGTGGCGAATCGGACAAGATGCGCACCGACGATCGTGCGATGCCGCTGCAAAACTGCCAAGCGATCCCCCTTCCATCGACCTGATGAATCCACAGGGTAAAGACGCACTGCGCCAGCACATTCTCCTTTTCTGGCGGCTAGCGCGTGAACCACGTTGGGATTGCAATCATGCTCGTCCACATCCGTAAGGGTCAGGACGCCTTGCTCGAGAACAAAAACACGATGTCGGATCGCATAGTGCGCAGCCAGATCATCGCCGCGTTCGGCCGCCCAGACCGGAATACGTTTTGTTTTCATCGCGGTCACTCCCATCTGATCACGCGTAGTGGTCCGGCGATGACAACAGCAAAACCACACTGAGCCGCGTGTGAATCATACCACGATTGCCAAGTTCCGTCTACAATAGTTAACATTCCACAGGTGACTGGCGGGTATCGACACCTAGGCCCATTCTGTACTGATCCTGTGGCGCAAAGCATCACGCGCGACCATCAACTCGGGCGCGGTCGTGTATTCTTCCCAATCCGCAAAACCTGGTTCGGCATCAATCAACTGGCCTGTCTTCGCATCCAAACGAATGACCGACAACGAAAACAAGATGCCGGCACCGGAAGGTTCGGGTTGTGTAATCGTAACGACGGCAAGACCCGAAGCCAGATGCATGTCAGTGCATCCATATGGGTCAAGAAGGCCATGCGCCAAATCCCCGGTTTCGTTCAGGATTACCCATTCTTCTGCGGCTTCTCGCGCCTGTGATATCGCAGACGAGAACTTAGAGGCTTGTTTTTCCTCGGAAATACGTCTTTCCCGCATGGCAAACGCTGCGCCGGAAATCTTGCTATGAGGCAATGAATCCGCAGCAATCCCGGATGCTTGCGTCGCGCGTACATATAGCGATTGAGCCTCAGGCCAGGCGTCGACCAAAGCTTCGGGCGTATCGAGCTCAGCCAGAATATCCGACATTGCGCGAATGGCAGTGACGATTTTCTTGTACTGCTCGGGATCCATGGCCGAGATAGAAAACAACTGACTTTCGCATTCCGCCCAGAATTGACGGGGATGGTTTGTGCCGAGAACTTGCATCGTATTTTCCTTCTAACGATGACCAGAAGAACACCAGTGTGAACTCGGTCAAATCACATTTGCCTTGTATCGGATACGATATGATGTTAATTATCCGACAGTCTAATTCACTTTAATACACTCCGGAGGTGAGCGCCAGCTTTCTGCACGCACCCCAGAGAGTTTTCGAATGAACGAAACGTGGGAGGACGTCGTGAATAAAACAGCGGTCGTAGCGCTGGGGGGCAACGCCCTGACCCAGGAAGGTCAGGACGGAACCCAGGAAGAGCAATATGCCAACGCAATAGCAATGGCCAAATCCGTGCGCTCACTGCTACGGCAGGGCTGGAAAATCATCATCGTGCACGGGAATGGTCCCCAGGTTGGCAATCTGGCAATTCAGCATGAAGAAGGGGCCAAACTTGTTCCGGCGCAACCGCTATTTGCCCTTGGCGCGATGACTCAGGGCGCGTTGGGCAGCCTCATCTCTCTGGCCATGCATGAAATCTGCGGCGGAGAATGCTCGGGCATCGTGTCGGTAGTGACGCATGTGGTCGTGGACCCCGAAGACCCCGCTTTTGAAAATCCAACCAAGCCTATCGGTCCCTTCTTTACTGAAGCAGAATCAAAAGAATTTTCGGCCTCCCGTGGATGGTCAATGGTTCAGGACTCCGGGCGCGGCTACAGACGGGTTGTTCCTTCACCGGAACCCAAGGCGACGTTGGAAGCAAGTGCAATCGCGCAACTGACCGAGGCGGGGAATATCGTTGTTGCCGCAGGTGGCGGCGGCATTCCCGTCATGCAGGATGGCGGCGTCTACAAGGGTGTCGATGCGGTAGTCGATAAGGATTTCGCCGCGGAGCGAATTGCTGATGCCGCAAACGCAGATGCCCTGGTTATGGTGACAGGCGTGCCCACGGTCATGCTGGATTTTGGAAAACCCACCCAGCGGGCTGTAGAAAACATGACTGTTTCCGAGGCGCAACAGCATCTGGAAGACGGTCAGTTCCCTCCCGGAAGCATGGGTCCCAAAATGGAAGCGGCAATGAAGTTTGTAAATGGCGACGGTTCGAACCCAAATCGTCTGGCCGCTATTACAACGCCGGAACTTGTCTACGGTACGCTGGCTGAGACATCAGGCGGTGTGGTCGAAGGTGGGGTCGGAACCTGTATCACGGCGGATGCAATCACTACTGATCGCTCGAACAAGGAAGTTGCTTAATGCCCAGTCTCGCATCTGTTCATCAAAACTCGTACAAAGACAGCGTAAAGCTTCTTGAAGCAACTCGAGCGTTGTTAGGCGCCGAAGGGGTGCAGTGGGGTTGGGCCTTTATGGCAACCCCGGCAAATGTCGAAACGGCTGCGCAGGAAGGTGTCGTCGACGGCCTGGAAAGCGCCGGAGCCAATGATTTGGTTCTCGCCGCAAGGGCCGATGATGATGACGCAGCCAAGGCTGCACTCGAAATAGCTTCGGCTATCCTGTTCGAAGCCGCCACCGCGTCCGATGGAGATGAAGAAAAGATTGCACCGGATCTGGCGTCGGCCGTGAAAGAGCAGGCCGATTCCAATCTGGCTATCGTCTCAGTGCCCGGCGCCTTTGCTACGCTTGAGGCACACAAGGCGCTGAGTGCTGGTTTGAATGTTCTATTGTTCAGCGACAATGTCCCTTTGGAAGACGAGATTGCACTAAAAACCCGCGCGCAAGAGCTTGGCTTGCTGGTCATGGGGCCCGGCGCTGGAACCGCAATGCTTGGCGGCACCGGTCTGGCCTTTGCTAACCGGGTCAACAAAGGGTCTGTAGGTGTCTTGTCCGCAGCGGGCACTGGCGCACAGGAAGTCATGAGCCTGCTGGATCGCTGGGGCATTGGTGTGTCTCACGTGATTGGCCTTGGCGGTCGAGATTTGTCGCCCGAAGTCGGAGGGCTGATGGCCCAATCGGCCATTAAGGCACTGGATGCTGATCCTGACACAAAAACCATATTGTTGGTCTCTAAACCGCCCTCAAAAGATGTGGCCGAGATGCTGGTGAACCTGCCAAAAAAACCTATGGTCGCTGCCTATATTGGCTTGCAGGAAAAAATCCCAGCAGCGTTCCATATCAAGGTCTGCAACACGTTGGAACAAAGTGTGCGCGACACTCTGCCCTTCCATGGCCTGACGCCCCCCGACATCGTGGGCGATCTGCCCGCACGTCTGGACAAAGTCATCGACGATATGGATGCAGAGCGCACCCGGCTTTCTGGTCTCTATAGCGGTGGAACACTGTGTTACGAGGCGATGACAATCGCAACTCAGCGAATTGGTCCGATCCATTCCAACATCCCGTTGGACAAAAGCTGGACACTCGACGCCGCCGGACCTGATGCACATGTCTTTCTTGACCTCGGTGAAGAAGAATACACAGATGGCCGACCACACCCCATGATCGACACCGAAGCCCGGATCGAATTCATGCGCAAACAGATCGGCGATCCAACTTTGGCAGCAGTTCTACTGGATGTTGTTATCGGTGACGGGGCGCATGAAGATCCCGCCAGTGTTCTGGCTCCTGTTGCCGGCGAAATCGTCGCCTCTGGCGTTCCGGTGGTCGTTTATGTGCTGGGAACCGACAGCGATCCGCAACAATTTGACCGACAGCGGGAAACCTTCGAGAAAGCGGGTTGTATTGTCACTGAAACTGCTGCCCGAGCGGCGCTGGCGGCCTGTGCTTTAGTAAAACGAGATTCGTCCATCGTTTCAGAAGACTTGGCCACCCCTCTTCAAACCACCAAAACCGATCACCCGGCCTTTGCCAACCTGGGTGCCTCGGGGTAATCTGAACATATACGGTGAAATATGACTGAGATCCTTCCTCGCGTCGCTCTTACGACCTATTCGATCAAGCCCCGCGGCGGCGTCGTTCATACTTTGGAGCTAGCAGAAGCTCTTCAAGACGCGGGGGTAAACGTTACAGTCATCGCAATGGGAGAACCCGACGCGGGGTTCTTTCGCGATCTAGCCGTTCCCTACGAGATCGTACCGACACCTGACTGGCGCGACTCGCTTGAAGATAGGGTATTCAGTTGGATCGACGCTATGGAAGCCGGCCTTAAAGCAATGGGTGATCGCTTTGATATCGTCCATAGTCAGGATTGTATCTCGGCGCGCGCGGCGGCTCGGGTGCGTGATGCAGGAGCGGCATTCAAACTGATCCGTACCGTACATCACGTTGACGACTTCACAACAGAAGCACTAATCAACTGTCAAAAACAAGCTATCCTGGAACCGGATGAGGTTCTTGTGGTCAGTAGGCTCTGGCAGGATATTCTGCGCAAAGACTACAGTGTCGACGCCAAAATCGTGACCAACGGCGTCCGTGCCGAGCGATTTGCACAGCAAATCACTGCCGATCGCCGCTCGGATCTGAGATCCCGGGCCGGGCTGGTCAATGGCTCATCTGATCGGTTTATGTATCTGACGGTCGGTGGGATCGAACCACGCAAAGGAAGCCGTCATCTGATTGATGCTCTAGCCAAATTGAAATCGGAACGCGACGACGCGCCAGCATTGGCCGTGATCGGCGGGCATTCCTTTCAGGATTATCGCGAGTACCGCGAAGATGTTCTGGGTTCACTGCCCGATCTGGGCCTCGAGCTTGGAAAAGACGTTGTTTTGCTTGGTACGATTGATGACGAAGAATTCCCTCAATGGTTTTCAGCCGCAGACGGGTTTGTATTTCCGTCAGTGAACGAAGGCTGGGGCCTGGTCATCCTCGAAGCCGCCAGCGCCTCGTTACCAGTTGTTGCCTCTGACATTGACGTTTTCCACGAGTTTCTCGACCATGATCAGAACGCTATTCTGACACGGGCCGAGGACGCCGTCTCACTGGCGTCGGGTATGGCCCGTTTGCTGGATGAGCCTGACACTGTGAATCGTCTGACAACCAATGGCCCTGAACTTGCCGCGCGCTATAGCTGGTCGAATACTGCCCGTCAGCATATCTCAGTCTATACCAACTGAGTAGCATGCCCCCATACATAGAAAGAGGCCTGCCGATCACTCGGCAGGCCTTCTAACGTTCTGATACAGGTCGGAAGAGAAAAGAACGTCAGATTGACTTTTGATACAGCCGTTCCGCCACTAGCCCCGAGCCTTCTAGGCCCCGCATCGCTTTGGCGGCACCCAAGACCGCAAGGTCGATTAGCGGCTCAATCAGAATAACAAGCAAATAGCTGGCTCCAAATGCGCCAACGGCAGCAAGGTTAGCAGTCCCAAAGCCCTGCCCGAACAAAGCCCAAAAAGCGACCCAGGTTACGACACCTCCCTGATAAGCCGTCGACAGCGCAAGCGCCTGCTTATAAGTCAGATCGACATAGGCCGTGTCAGGTGCAATGATACGTTTGGCCAGGGCGGATACAGCGAATAACGGCACAAGCAGACTTGTGACATTCACGAAGTACTGCGGCAAATCGGCCGGCGCGAACATCATACCTTGAACCAGTAATCCCAACGCCAGCCCAACCGCAGCTGGCCCCGGACCAAGAATTAGGAACAAGGTTGATCCCAGAATGAAATGCACTTCGGATACGCCGACAGGATATTTTGGAAATACTTCAAAGAAAACAAAGACAGCCACTACGGCTAGCGCCGATCGTGTAACAAGACTGATCACACCTGTATCGCGCATGGCATCTGCGCAAAGCTTCAACGAATAAACCGCCGCACCGGCAGCTGTCGCATATGAAAGCGCCAGTTTCGCACCAACCACGACTCCGGGTTCAATGTGCATAGTCAAACCTCCGATGTTTGATAATTGGCCGACAAACCATACGGGTCGGCAAGGTTGAGGCACCCGGCCATAGCCGTTGCCTCAACTGTTAAACAAGTTCGACCAGGATCAAAGTGTCCAGGTCGAGAACACAAGCGCGCGCTCGCGGTAGGCCTGGATGTTGGCATCCAGAACGTCCAGCGGGTTGAACGCCTTGACGCCGGGGATCAGATCATCTTCGCGCATCCCATAAAGCGCGCCCATCGCAAAACGGCAGGCATAAACTGTAGCCCCTTCGTCGATCAGGGTCTTGAGCTGGCGATTATAACCCAGGTTGCCGGGGAAACCTTCGTTACCGACAGCGGGATAACCCCGCGCGGCAGATGCCATCAGAACCCCAGGCCCATACAGGATGAAAGTCAGGTCAAATCCCTTACGCTGCAGCCGTGTGGCCGTCAACATATTCACCAGACCGACCGATCCTTCAAACGGGACGGTGTGCATGAATACATAGGCTTTGTCGCCCTCGTTGGCTTTGTGGTCAGGAAAAATCTTTTCCTCGACATCGAAAAGAATATCACCTTCCTTGGGCGGGTCGATTTTAACAGTTTGAGGCATTTCAACTCCCTTGTTGCAGTAGTGTTTACTTTGAGTGTTCCAAGAGGCTGTACCCCCTGTCGAACCTGATGGACCCTATTGTCTGGATCGAAAATTTTTGCGCGGCCAATGCTTTTTGTGGCTACCGGGGATCACGTCCATGAACCATTTTTTCATGCCCCATGGCATTGCGTGATAGATCGGTATGACTAGCTGCCGCCAGAACCTGTCTTTCATCCCGCGCGGCTTGTTGGGCGGATTTGTTCCTGTACGGTGGGCCATTTTGTCCTGCGCTTCACGCAGGAGATAATGTTCAGAGTTCTCTCTGAGCCATTGAGAAAACGTCATCGCTTCAGACCTTCCCATCAAGCTTCATAACTGCATCTGCAGCGGCCATCTGGATTGGTTCGTTCAGCGCCCCAATAGCCGGAGAATAGACATTCTCCATAGTAGCAAGCGCATCGATCGTCAGACCGGCTCGAGACGCCACCCCGAGGAAATCCGCGCGTTCCTTGACCCCTTCACCACCAACCATTTGCGCCCCCAGAAGGCCGCGCGTCTTTGGATCAACCAAGAGCTTTACAGTGATCGGGCGCACTCCGGGATAGTATCGCGCACGGGTGATGCCGGTGGTTTTGCCGCAGACATACTCCATACCAACCGCAGTGGCCGTGGTTTCGCCAAATGAAAACCCGCCAATCATCCATTCACCGGCCAACATGCCCCAAGGAACATGCACCGGTTGATAAATCCGTTCGCCTCCTGCGGCATTCACACCAGCGACTTTGCCTTGCGCATAGGCATGGCTGCCGGTCAGGCCCTGCAGCGGCAGGTTGGTGACACCATGAACAATCTCGGCGCAGTCACCGGCGGCATAGATATTGGGATCCGAGGTCTGACCCCTTGAATCGATAACTATCCCTCCCGTGCTACCGATCTGTAGGCCCGCCGCAGTAGCCAGATCGTTGTTCGGGATCTTCGGCGTTCCGAGAATAACGATATCTGCCTGCACATCTCCAAAAGTCGTTTCGACGTGAGATACGGTTTTGTCGCCCCGGATTGCAGTGACACGTTCACCCCAGCGCATATCGACGCCAGCCTCTTCCCAATCCTTGCGAACCGGTTCGATGATATCGGGGTCCACCACGTCAGCCATGGGCCAGGGGCTTGGGTCCACCAGCGTTGTCTTGATGCCCCGATGCACCATGGCCGAGACCATTTCAACCGCGATGGCGCCGCATTCCACAACCACTGCGGTTTTTACATTATCTAGGAACTTGTCCCAGTTCATCGCGCTGCGGATATTCTTGACGCGGTAAATCCCATCCAGATCCTGTCCTGGAATATCTAGCTCTTTATACCGCCAGCCCGAACATAGAACCAGCTTGTCATATCGGATATCGCCTTCGCCAGCCACGTTGATGCGCTTGTTGACTCGGTCAATAGAATTCACCGTAGTCTCGTAGTGAACGTCTATCCCCTGCTCTTTGTACTGTTCCTTGGTTGCCAGAAACAGGCGATCAAATGAGTCGATTTCTTTGCCGTGAACGAACGGAATTCCACAAGGGCTATAGGCCACATCCTCGAACTGGGTGTAGACGGTGATTTCTGCCTTCGGGTCTGTGCCCATCGCTGCTCCGGCTGCACCTAGGCCACCCGGCCCTCCTCCGATCATCACAATTTTCACGGACATCTCCCTCATCGAACGATTTACCATCAGGCATTTATATTTCGTATCGTAGAAATGCATAAACTATCCGTCAAGCTTTCTGTTTACTTTCCTTTCTGGCAAGGCTGAGGCGAACTTCGCAACGCGCCACTCCAACGCTACCGGCCTAGTAGGGTTAAAAAAGTGATCATGTGGGAGATTGCATCGAAAAAAGTGCAGTATTTTATATTTAAAAACAAATTCTTAGATTGATTTGGCTCCGAAAGACATCATAAATCCAAGTGGGAGCCCAGCACTGAGGACGTGCGAGGCAACCTTGTTTCGCCATCATTATCACGTTTCGATCATGACTTTCGAACAGGTATATTATTTACCATCGTTAACAATCTCAATTGCCTTCTTCAACAGTGCCTCTTCTGCATCCGAGAATCGTTTCAACGCTTCCTCTGCGCTACGGTTCAGCTTTTTCGCCGCGTCCCGGTTTTCTTCTGCCATCTGCAGGACAACCTCGGGCGCGGCACCGCCCGGAGCCGTTCGCGTGGCGACAATATTGCGCGGATCTAATGCCTGTTTCAGCGTGTCGGCATCAGGTTTTAACGAAATCCCAGCAACCTTCTGCGCGGCATCCTCTATGATTTCGGGCGTGACATCCACACCTCGTAGCCCGGCTCGACTAGCCGTTCGAACGGCTTCACCAACAATATTATAGGCCATTCTATAATCCAGTTTATGCGTCAGCATGATGTGCTCCGCCAGATCCGTCGCCTGACAGAAACTGTTCTCAAGCAACGCCCACATGCGATCCTTGTTGACGGTCAAGGTCCCGACAACGCCCGTCATCAGTTCACTGATCCGGGCCGAGAAGTCTAGCGCACGAGGCACTTCGCCATAGGCAAATATCAAGTTGTCGCTGCGTGCCGAAGGGCTTTTTACGACCGCAAGAAACCCGCTGAGACGCCCAATTAGAACGCCTCCTCCACCCCGTACGATGGAAAGAGAATAGGGGTTACGCTTTTGCGGCATCAGAACTGAAGATCGGGTGTAGGGCCCCGCCAGATCCACATAGTCGAATTCCTGACTGGACCAAATCTCGAGATCTTCAGCCAGCTTGGATTGGTTGGACAGGGCACTAACGGCTGAAGACAGGACATCAATAAACGTATCCGTCTGCCACATGGCATCCCGCGTGTGATCGATCACCCCATCAAAGCCCATCAGATCTGCAATATAGGTTCGATCATCCAGCAGTTGCGTGCCGTTCACACAACCCGCGCCGCCAGGGCTTTGGTTGATCTGAAACAGGCAGGTCAGCATCCGCTCAGCATCCCGCAATGCCGGAGGGACGAAGGCCAGCAAATAGTGACCAAAGGTCGAAGGTTGCGCTTGCTGCAGATAAGTTTGATCCGCCATCAGAACATCGCGGTGATCCCGCGCAAAACTGGCTGTTGTTTCGGCAAATGAACTGACCGCGCGGATCAGTTCCGCGGTCAGGCGCCGCATCTCGACCCGCAGAGCAACACGTGCGGCCTCGCGTCTGGGGCGGCCTGCATGAAGCCAGCCCGCAGCATCGCCAATCCTTGATACAAAATGCCGCTCGCGCGAGTTATACGGTTCCCCGTAAGCAGCGTTGTAAGGGAAATCTTCGACGGGGGTTTCGTGCGCCTCAAGCAAGACCCGTAGAAGTTTCCGGGCAGCATCGTCCGGAATAATCTGACGATGCATCAGATCCATCACATGCCCCAGATCCGCAATATTCAGCCCGTGGTGCAAAATGGGAGCATCAGCGATTTCCCATGCAAACCCTGCGTCGATCAACTCTTGTGCCGGGCCGGAGGCGGACGGGCCCGCCAGACGTTGCGATCCCGATCTTACATCTGCGATGGTCATAGGGGCTCCTATATTTTTTTGATATGCGTCGTACCCTTGTCAGAACGCGACTTCGCTCTCGGTCTTCCGTCGACTGTTCGCCCGCGCAATAACGCGGTCCACCATCTGGGCCGAAGCTCCGATATCTACCTGCGAGCCGGTATCAGGCTCAAATCCTTCAACCAGTTCAGACAGCGCTTCGGGTATGGTCACACCCTCTTCGCGCACCTTGCGATAGGCGTTTTGCAGCACGGCCTGCGCATTGTGTTTACCCAGCTTTTCAGACAGGGATGTCAAAACACCTTCCGAAGCGGATTCGACCGGCAAATTGCGGCGCATCGCGTCGACGTTCACTTCCAGTCCTTCAACCAAATCCCGCGCCATCGCCGCTGCTGCAAGGCTGTAGTGACAGAGTTCGGGGAAAACTGCCCACTCAACTTTCCAAGAACGGGCATCGCGCTCGTTTTCCTGCAGCATGGTTTCTGTCATTATACCAACATTAGCTCGCACGAGTTTTGACAGCGCCACGATCTGTTCGCTGGATTCCGGGTTGCGCTTGTGCGGCATCGTAATACTGCCAACTGTATTCGGGTTAGTTCTTTCGGCCAGCTCACCGATTTCTTTGCGCTGCAGAGTGAATGCTTCATTAGCAATTCTCGCCAAAGTCGCCGTTATCATGGCCAGAAGCTGCGCAAACTCGCAAAATCGGTCCCGGGCGTTTATCCAGCTGATATCCGGCTCGCCGAGATTCAGTTCATCGCAAAATTGCGCCCTCAACGGCATCGCCCTGTCCCGGAAGAACCCCAGTGAACCGACTGCACCACCCAGCTGGCCGACGAACAGACGGCTACCGGCTTGCTGCAACCGCTGCAAGTGGCGACCGACTTCATCCGCCCAGACAGCCGCCTTCAACCCGAAGGATATAGGAGATCCGGGTTGCCCATGTGTACGTCCAACCATTGGTGTCGCGCGATGCAGTTCGGCAAGCGTTAACAAGAGACCTTCGGTGATCCACAAATCGCGCCAAATCAAGCGAGCAACAGCCTGCATCTCAAGAACCTGCGAGGTATCGGTTATGTCCTGAACCGTGGTGCCAAAGTACACGTATTCACGCACATCCTCGGGCAAATGATCGCGTAGGACGTGGATCATTCCCAATGTTGAATGCGAGGTTGCCCGTGTCTGTTGAGCGATATCGGAAATTGGCAAGTCGGTCTGGGCCAGACTCTCGATCGCCGGCAAAGTTTGGGAGGGGATAATTCCGCATTCGGCTTGCGCGCGCGCCAATGCAATAATTACCCGCACCCATCGACGAACACGGGCTGGTTCGTTAAAAATTTCCCGCCCCTCAGCCGTTGCCCACTGGTGTCCGAAAATTTCGGAATCAATCATATGTGCGACCATACTACCCCCGTCTGTTCAATGATCAATTCAATCGCGTCACGGACTTCATCCAGCGATGCACCCCAAGGCACAAATACGGCGTCCGAACGATCCTCGATCCCTTCCTGCAACAAGCAGCATCGCGTCAGAACTGGTCCCCCAGCATGCGACAATTGCGGCAGGAACTTTCTTGGGCAGGTATCCACCAGATCAGGCGGTTTGTGATAAAACCAATTGTGTATCTGATCTGATCTCTCACACCCCAACAACACCCAATCCTTCTCGTCGGGACGTTCATCCAAGTAGGATACGGACGCATTGGCCACGTCGACACCTGATCCCCGGCACGGCACAAGAAGCTCCTGCGGTACTGGGCTTCTTTCATCGGACAGAACGTCCCGGCTGTCGGTCAGAACCGGAACCACTACGATCGGAGGCAACGTCTCAGCCCCGTCCAGCACCCGCGTCACCTGGTCCACAAGTTTGGATGGAAATGGCGGCACGATATCCAGAACATGCAACCGGATCGGGTCGGGATTCAGGATGAAACTAACATGAGAATAGCGACCCTCGATCACGACACATTTATGTTCAGGGTGCCGGTCAGCTACAGTGGCCAGGTGAGACGGAATGCCCGCATCTGCCCACTCATCGAGGACATACAAACAGTCTTGGGGTGCAGCCAACACACGTACGGCAGTGATTGGGGAGAACAAATCTGTGTCATTCTCACGATCCACCTCGAGCAAAGTGGTCTTTTGCCCCTTTCTGGCAACGATGAAACGTGTGCGCATATAGGCTTCACGACCTGTAAAATGGGTGATCAGCCAGTCCGGATCAAGACTGTTCAAATCCGTCGAAAGCGCAACCTGCCTATAGCGGTTCGGAACAATATTGCGGGCCGAAGCATCAAAGTCGAACATCCGCGTCAGCCTTTTTAGCCTCCTGAGTCCGCATGGTGTCCGCGCGCAGACCCAATCGCAGCGTCTCTAGCCCAAGGACTTCATCCAGTTGAATATTGCCAAGGTTCACCTCGGAGCCAAAATGCTTGATCAACAACACTTGCTGATCCCTGCGCGGAGCCTCAAAGATCATCTTCTCAGCATATTCACTGCGCATCAGAGCTTCGATCAGGGTGCAGCGGGCGCTGCCGTCAGATTGATAAAGACCCACCGTACCACTCTCACGGCCTTCGGCAACGATCCAAGTGGCACCTGCGGCCAGATCACCCTCGATTTCAGAAATCCAATCTTCGGCTTTGGCAGTTTTGCTCGGGTCTTTACTGCCAACTTCGGCCAAGACCTCAAAACCAGTGTCACGAGCACGGCCTATCAACGCCTGTTTTTCGTCCGCAGGTATTTCAGACGCACCATCCGAGATTTCGACGCAATCAAACCCAACCTCCGCCGCAAATCTCAGCATCGGGCCAACCTGATCTTGAAGGCGCGAGATCTCCATCAGTGTACCACCCGTACAGGTTTTGATCCCCGCTTCACGCAGCTCTGCCACCTTGGTGCGCACATTCGGATCAATATACGAGATACCCCAGCCAAACTTCCAGATATCAATCAATCCCGCCGACTGCTGAATGACATCCCGCGTGTGTGAGACCGTGCAACCTTTGTCCAGAACATGCGTCAGACCAGCCAATCTCGGCTTGGGGCTGCGGGGCGCCACATCGAGAAAACGCGGGCTGGGGTCTGCAAGCATGCCTGAAATCCTCATTTACTATGCTGAATTTACCATACGGTGTTGGCGTTACGGATACGAGTTATATTATTTCTTATAATTAATTTGGTCAATCTTTTTGTTAGCAGCCTATCTGGGCCGATAGGTATTTCAAATATTTCTCGAAAGTAATGAGCATATCGTATAGTTGACACATTACACCTACTTCCCGTACCGTTTCGGACAAACAAGGGAGACGATTCATGGATGGAATACATGACATGGGGGGAACCCAGGGCTGGGGAAGTGTCGAAATCGACCCAGATGAACCGGTGTTCGAAGAAGACTGGGAAGCGCGCGCATTTGCCTTGAGCCTGGCCTCGATGGGCGTGTCGGGAACCAATCTTGACGCGTTTCGTCATGGGCTGGAACGTCTGCATCCTGTCGATTACCTGTCCGAAGGATACTATGGTCGCTGGATCAGCACAGCCGAGTTGCTGTGCGTCGATAGTGGCATTCTTGCACCAGGAGCGGTTGCCGCACGGGCTCGGGTCATGCAAGGCGAAAAAATTGACGAGCCCGCAGATGTCGAAACAAGAAAACCCCAATATGAAAGGGGTGGTGCGGGATCTTTGCGCCAAATTGAAGATGCCCCGAAATTCGAGGCTGGACAGACGATTCGCGCCTCATCACAGCGCAAATCGGGCCATACCCGGCTGCCGGCCTATATCCGAGGCCGCACTGGCACCGTGATTGCGCGCCGCCCTGCCGCGGTGTTGCCGGACAGCACTGCGCATTTCACCGGCGAAGACCCGCAACATGTCTATACGGTCGAATTCGACTCCGCCGAACTCTGGGGCGAAGACGCCGAAAAGTCCAAAATCCGCATTGACCTGTTTGAAAGCTACATGGAGGCCGCATGACCGAGCTCCCTCATTCCGAAGACTACCCGTCGCCACAAATCCGCGTCGAAGCACTCGAGGCTTTGCTCGTTGAACGGGGCCTTGTTGATCCAAACGTATTGGACGGATTCATCAACCGCTACGTCAACGATGTCGGCCCGATGAACGGCGCCAAAGTGGTGGCAAAAGCCTGGGTCGACGATGACTATAGGAAACGTTTGCTGGCCGACGGCACCGAAGCCTGCAAGGAACTTGGCTTTGGCGGGCCACAAGGTGAACATATCGTCGTGGTTGAGAATACCCCCCAAATGCACAACATGGTCGTTTGCACTTTGTGCTCTTGCTATCCGTGGCCGCTGCTTGGGTTGCCCCCGAACTGGTACAAGGATCCAGCTTATCGTTCACGCTCGGTCCGTGAACCGCGCAAGTTGCTCAAAGAGATGGGGCTGGACCTACCAGAAAGCGTAGACATCACGGTCTGGGATTCAAGTGCCGAGAACCGCTATTTCATTCTGCCCATGCGCCCGGAAGGAACCGAAGACCTGTCCGAGGATGAACTGGCCAAGCTGGTTTCACGTGATGCCATGGTGGGTGTAGCACAGGTTGGGGCGGGCTAAGCCATGAGCATGATAGATAATCTGGGCCCCGATTCCCAAACGCCCCTGCCCCGTTCGAACGGCGAATTGGTCTTTGAAGAACCCTGGGAAAGCCGCGCCTTTGGCATGGCTGCGGCATTGGCTGATCAGGGTGTTTTCAACTGGACCGATTTTCAGCACGGGCTGATCGCAGCAATTGCAGAATACGAAAAGGACCGCGACAGCATCGAAACACCGTATCGCTACTATGAACGTTGGTTCGCGGCACTGGAATCTCTGGTCGTCAATAACGGTTTGTTGTCGAAACAGGATATCGACGCTTTGACCGAAGATTTCTGCAAACGTCCACATGGTCATGACCATGATCATGAGCATACGCATTGAGCGGCCAGAAAACAGTTGAAAGCATATGGCGCGCGGGCCTTTGCTGTGACGTTGATATGGGTGGGTTCTCGGTTACGGTCGATGAACCAGCCTCGGTTGGCGGCACAGACCTTGGCCCCGAGCCGACATCGGTTTTGCTTGCTTCTGTGGCGTCCTGTTTCACAGTCGCAATCGCCTTTTGTGCCCGCAAACGATCTGTCGAACTGACAGAACTCAGGGTTTCGGTCACAGGTGTCTACGACGGACCCAAATACGCATCCATCACAATATCCAGCCAACTGGGCTGTGATCCATCGCAAATCGACGGCATCATCCGGGCTGCCGAGCGGGTTTGCTATGTTACCAATACGCTCAAATCCGCCCCGGACATTCACATCAAGTCAACACCCATCGCGCCTGGCGCAGCGTGATCCGGCCACAGTCAGCGCCATGATCCGCCCTCGTATGGGCGGGCCTGCAAACAATCACAAAAAGCAGAACCAATCTGCACGCCATTCAGTGGCCTGATGCCACTGTACCAACAGTATAGGAGACTGATTGTGAAAAGTTTGAATGCGCTAGCCATTAGCATCCCTGTTACCGGGGCCGTAGCAACCTATCTCGCGCTGGGTCCGCTCAGCGGGTTTTTCCTGATCTGGGCCGCGTTTGCCGTTTGGGGAGGCTTCTTCGCGTTCGGCGCGGATGGGGCTGCCTTCAAGAACATCGTTGTCTGCGGTATTTTCGGTTGCGCCATCGCATGGGTGTCGACACTGATCATATTGAATGTTCCGCTTGCAGACGCGCTTGGATTACCGCTTTGGGCCGCTATTGTGGTCAATCTGGGGGTCGCTGTTGCTGTGCTGGCCGCTAAGACCGACCTGTTTTCGGCCATTCCCTGCACCGTGTTCGGGATCGCCAGCTCCTACGCTTACCTGCTGCAGACACCCGATGTCATGAGCACCGCAGTGCTGACCTCGGCCAGTCTGGAAAACCAGATCATCCTGATGCCGCTGTCGATCATCGCCGGGGCAATTTGCGGCATGATTTCAGGGACATGGGGATCGGCTATGACCAACGAAGCGTAAGGGCTTGCCGGATGATGTCTGTTCATACCCGCCAGATCCCGCAGGACTGAACATGGCATCCGCTTTGGGTCCGGGCAATCCACCCGCTCGGGCCCGAAGCTCTGGTACGACCGCAGCGTCCATCAGAGTCAGACGTTGACGAATATAGTTTGACACAATCACTATAGGTAATTTACTATTTCCTATAAGTTACGACCCTCATCGAAAGGAATACCCTTCATGACTGCCGCGCCAATCGTGAAATTGCCCGAAAGCGTCAATATCGTGAATATTGGCTTGCCTCTGTTTGAAACCTCGGCCCGCGATCAAGGAGCTTCAGTAGTCGGCGTAGACTGGCGTATTCCAGGTGGAGGTGATGCTGACGTGGTTGCCGCGTTAGGTCGCCTGCTCGGCCCCAAGGCCGAAATCGTGAACAAAGCGAATGCGGAAGTGATCCACCGCATCAATGAAGGTGTTCCGATGCTCAAGGGTATTGATCGCGCCGGGGCTGTTATTCCCAATATGGGCGAGCGCACAATCCTTCACTGTGGGCCCTCAATTGCCTGGAGCGATATGCCCAACCCGCTACAACGATCGATCAAGGCCGCCATAGTCGCAGAGGGCTGGGCGAATGACGTCGAAGCAGCTGAAAAACTGGTGCAATCAAACGAAGTCGAATTGAAACCAGCAAATGAAAGCGCGACCGTAGTGCCGATGGCCACGTCGATTGGCCCATCTGCCCCGGTCTACGTTATGGAAAACGAGTTTGGCGGCACTACCGCCTACTCGAGCGTCAACCAAGGGTCCGGTGAAGTGGCTTGGTTTGGTGTTGACAACGACAACGCTATCGAACGGCTAAGGTTCCTGCGTGATGCGGTTGGACCCGTGCTAGCCAAAGCGCTTCATGCCAAAGGCCCGATAGATGTATTGTCTCTGGCCGCACAGGGCGTTCCGATGGGGGACGATGTCCATATGAGGGTTCAGGCAACCACGAACCTGTTCCTACGCGATCTGCTGCCGCACCTTGTCGCCAGCGATCACGATCGCGCTGCCGAAGTGGCCACTTTTCTCAGCGGCAATCACCTGATGTTCCTCAACGTGGCCATGGCGGCAGCCAAGTCACTCGTCGATTCCGCGTCGGATGTCGAAAACTCAAGTATCGTCACCACTATGAGCCGCAATGGTGCGACCTACGGTGTTCGCCTCCCGGGCAAAGAAGGAAACTGGTTCATTACAGATTCACCCCCGATTCAGGACGCGCTTTACTACCCCGGCCAAGGGCCCGAGACCAGCGCACCCGATATCGGCGACAGCGCCGTTTTGGAGTTGATTGGGCTTGGTGGTCCAGCAGCTGCGAATTCACCTGCGGTCGCCGGGTTCCTGGGCGGCCGCATGTCAGATGCGATTGCGGCTACGCAAAGTATGCAACGTATCTGTTCCGGCGAAAGCACCCGGTTCAGACTGCCAATTCTGGACAATGTGGGCACACCGGTTGGCGTAGACGTGCGCAAAGTCGCCGAGTTGTCAATTACCCCGGCTGTCAACACCGGAATTATTCACATCTCGGACGGCACCGGGCAGGTCGGTGCAGGTGTCGCGTGGGCGCCGGTGAAATGTTTTGTGGATGCCCTGCTTGACCTTGACAGCCGCATATCCTGACGTTTCACCAATCTACCTGGCGAACACTGTGGGCGACGGTATTCCCGTCGCCCCGGCCGGTGGTGCGATCAATGCACAGGTAATCGCAACATTCTCATCCGGGCTCTATATCAGAGATGAAAAAGACCGGATTTTTGCCATTGGTGGCCCTCAAATCTCTGCGGGTCCTCTGCACTTAGTTTTGAGGCATACTCCGCCAAAGCCCAGTCTCGGAACAACGGTCTGGATCCGACCAAACACTGTGACTATCGGTCCAGTCTCAGTTTCTCTAAAATCCGCAACGCGCTTTCGACCATTCAGCCCGCAGCCGTGCGACTTGGTTCTGGCAACCCCAGTGCTCGCTGGGTTATTCGAGTCTCGCTACATTCCCCAAGACATTCGGCCCGCGCTTGCCACGTTACCATCTGCACTTAACGCCGATGATCTAAATGCCGCGCGGCTTGTTCTGCAAGGTCGTGGTGATGGCTTGACCCCCAGTGGCGATGATATTCTGGCGGGCCTGCTCTTGTATCACGCCTGGAGCGGCAAGCCAGTCAAGGATCTGCTTTTGATTGCATTGAACGCCCAGACAAATGACCTGAGCCGCGCCTTCCTCAAATGGGCGGCGCGAGGCCAATGCATCCAACCCGTTCACAATCTCATCCATCTCGCTTTCAAACTTGCGCTTGAAATCCGCCCCTCACCTAGCCAACGCCTCAGGTCTGAGCTGACGCAAGCAGTCGATGCTCTGGGCCGGATCGGACATTCCTCGGGCTTTGCCCTGCTGACCGGCCTCTGCCTTGCGGCACGCTCACATTGGAAACCCGCCAATTGCGAAGATGCGTCAGGATCAGACAATGCGCCGTGACACCAAGCTGATCCACTACGGTCGCTGCTCCCTGCCCGGCCCGGCAAATCCGCCGGTAGAACGCGCCTCGACCATTTTGCACGATACGATGTCCACGTTCCGCGAGGCCAAGGAGCGTCGGAAAACGGACGACCACATTGTTTCATATGGGCGACGCGGGACGTCGACGGCACACGCGTTGTCTGCAGCTCTTTGTGATCTGGAACAGGGGGACGCGTGTTTTCTGTACCCGTCCGGCGTTGCGGCGATCACCACAACCCTGGCGGCTTTCCTGCGTCCCGGGGATCACATGATCATGGTTGACGAGGTTTTCCACGCCAGTCAGAGTTTCTGCCACGAATACCTGTCACAGATGGATGTCGGCTTTTCTTCAATCCCTTGGGACACGACTGATTTGTCGCCCTTTATCAAACCCAATACAAAGCTTGTGTTGGTTGAGTCCCCGACGTCATTGACATTCAAGGTAATGAACCTTCGCGCGCTTTGCGACAGCGCTAAAGGCCTGAACTTGACGGTCGTGGCGGATAACACGTATGGATCTGGATGGTTGTACCAGCCCCTGTGTCTCGGCTGCGATGTGTCTATTATTTCGGGCACCAAATACCTGAGCGGTCACGCAGACACGATGATGGGAGCAGCAGTTTCAAAAGGGGAAGCCAGCGCGCCCTTGCGGGCACATACGCTTCGAACAGGACAGTTGCTTGCGCCTGATGACGCCTATGCGTGCCTGCGAGGTCTGCGGACACTTTCCCTGCGGCTGGACCGCCACGCTGAGACCAGTCGCAAGATCGCAGCTTGGCTGGCCGAACGTCCCGAGGTGCAACGCGTTTGGCACCCCGACCTTGCCGACCATCCCGGCCACGACATTTGGACGCGTGATGCAAGCGGCGTGAACGGATTGCTGAGCCTGAGCCTTGCAGACGGATTACACCCCGAGGGATTTGTCGACAGCCTGAAACTCTTCGCTGTTGGCGCATCGTGGGGTGGGTTCGAAAGCCTTGCGCTGGCCCTTCAGCCCAAAAGCGGCCTGTCCAGCCGAGACCACCCGCAAGTCAGGCTGCACGTCGGATTGGAACACGCTGACGATTTGATCGAAGACCTCCGAGCTGCCCTCGACAGGTCGCATACTGCGCAGACCTAACTTACCTAATCCATACTATGGGTTTTGCGGAACTGGTTCGGGCTTTCGCCAGTACGTTGTTCAAATACCCGGCTAAAGGCCGTTCGGCTGCCGAACCCCACCTGATGCGCGATCCGCTTGACAGGCATATCGGTCGATGTCAGCAAATTCGCTGCGTGCCGCAACCTCAGGTCCCGTAACAACTCGATCGGCCCGCTTCCATAAGCGGTAGTGAACCGCTGGGCAAAAGCGGATCGGCTCATACCCACACGCTCGGCCAGGGTTTCAACGGTGTGCGGATCACCGGGGGAATCGAGCATGACGCGCAGCGCTTCCCAAACCGCTGGGTCGCGTAGCGCCGCCATCCAGCGCAGATCACCCTCTTCGGATTTCAACCGTCTGCGCAACATTTCGATCATGCATTGGATCAGAACCGCCCGGATCATTGCCTTGCTGCCCATTCCCGGATGGCTGAGTTCGCCCAGCAGAACATCAATGGCCGAGCGCAATGCCCCATCCTGACCAATCTGTTCTACAATCGGCGATCGGATCAGATCAATCACATCGATCGCCCCACGTAAACCGACTTTGACCCGCGCGCAGATGGCGGTCACCTGCCCATCCAAAGCCGAATTGTCCGAGACCGCAAGGATATGCCGCAACTTCAATTCGGTCGGGTTGCATTGCGGCAGCGGCGCATCGGGTATAGCAGAGCTGCGCAAGGTGTGGCTTTGCAACGCAGGCACCAATATCAACGTCCCCGCAGCAATCGGAACCTGCGGCCCGGACCGAAACGACACTGTCCCTTCACCGCTGAGAATGTAGTGCAGTGTCGCGCTTACATCCTGCGCAAGCGAGACTTCACAATTACCCTTGATTTCGCACACCGCAAATGGATCGGCCGAGATATCCAGCTTATCGAAAACATGTTCATATTTCATATTGTCAATCTACCCGAATTTCGGACGCAATGATACGCTTTGCATAACAAACGCCCCAAAACAGGACGCAATGATACATTCGTCTTCCTAAGTTGAAACCACTGAAACGCGATAAAGGAGACATACAATGTGTGATTGCAACGATCATGATCCCAAGAAAAATCACATCTCGCGCCGGGCTGCCCTGAGAGGTGGACTGGCCGCAACAGCAGCCACTGCAGCAGCAGCTGTCACCGCCGGTTCTGCTCAGGCACAAAACGCCAATCCGTATGCTGACCCGGCCGAACCCGCACTGCCACCATCAGATATGAAACTGGACCTGAGCCGCGCCGCCTTGGTTGTGACCGATCCGCAGATCGACTTTTTGCACCCTGAAGGCGTGACCTGGGGTGTCATCGGCGCAAGTGTGGAAGAACACAACACTGTCGAGAACATCGAAACCCTGTTCAAAAACGCCAAGGATGCCGAGATCACTGTCGCGGTCTCGCCGCATTACTACTACCCCACCGATCACGGTTGGAAATTCGAAGGTGCTCTGGAAAAGCTGATGCACAAGATCGGCATGTTCGACCGCAAAGGGCCGCTTGTGATTGACGGGTTTGAAAACTCGGGCGCGGACTGGATGCCGCAATACAAGCAATATATTGAAGACGGCAAGACCATCGTGACATCGCCGCACAAGGTCTATGGCAACGACACGAACGACCTGTCGTTGCAGCTGCGCAAAGCCGGTGTCGATCAGGTCATCCTGGCCGGAATGTCGGCAAACCTCTGCACAGAAAGCCACCTCCGAGAGCTTCTGGAGGACGGGTTTGAGGTTGCTGTTGTCAAAGATGCCACTGCTGCGGCCATGCTGCCCGAGGGTGACGGATACCTCGCGGCTCTGACCAACTTCCGCTATATGGCCAACGCAGTCTGGACCACCCAAGAGGCTGTCGAACAGATCAAGGCCGCCTCCTGATCAATTGACCCGAGACAAGCCGACGGCCTTGGCTGCTTGGCTTGTCTTTTCAAACTCGTCTCTATCTATTGGGTTTCCCGATCACACTTCGCTGATACCGCCCTGTGTCGCACTCGGCTTAGGCAAGGCCTGTATCGAATTGGCCTTAAACCCGATTATCTGGTTCAGAGGCAGTAGAACCCCTATGCAACAAACTCGGCGTCTTGCGCATCCGCCGAGATCGCACAGAATACTCACCCAAGACCTTTCCGCCTCTCATCGCTCCAGCACTTTGCGGCATGACCGTTTGGACAATCGAATTGATTTCAGATCTGTAGCTGTCCTGTTTCGCGCATCCGGGGCAGAGCCTTAGATATGGGATTGCAAGCATCAAGATAGCTTCCTATAGTTAAATAAATTAATGATACGAAATATTCGCAGCAATACCTTACACCCCCCTTGCCTGATGGCGACCGGGGTAGGTGGCAGTGCAAACACGGCAAAGCAGATGACTTCGCCAAGGTTTGAGTTGTCCATCACCAGGTAATCTGCCAGCGCGGCCATAAATGGAGGAACAACAAGATGACCGAAGATATCAAAAAGAACTCACGAAATACGGACAACGCACCGAAAGACCTGAGTTCACAAACGGTTGCTTTCTCTCACTACAACAACTTGACGGCCCAGCTTCCGCTTGACCCAAAATCCGGAACAATCGTATCCGGTGGCATAAAAGAGCAAACCAAACAATGTCTTAACAACATCAAAGCAATTGTTGAAAGCATCGGCCACGTCATGGATGACGTTGTGAAACTCAACATTTTTCTCAGGGATATATCAGATCTGAGCGCTGTCGACGAAGTATATACAACCTTCTTCCAACATGATCTTCCGACACGGGTTACGGTCGAAGTTGCGGACCTGCCTTTGGACGGTGCGTTGCTGCAAATCGATGCCCTTATATCAAACGGCGAGGGCACAACCCCGCAAGACCCGGTGGACCTGATCAAAGTTTCACGAAACACAGACAATGCCCCTAAGGACCTGAGTTCGCATTCTGTCGCGTTTTCCCATTATAACAACCTGACGGCCCAACTTCCCGTACACCCGAGAACCGGGGAAATCGTGTCAGAGCATGCGAAAGAACAGGTAATACAGTGCTTACTCAATATTGAGGCAATTCTGGAAAGCATCGACCACGTCATGGAGGACGTTGTAAAAACAACAGTTTACCTAACAAATATCTCAGACGCAGATGTCGTTGACGAAGCATTCGAGGAATTTTTCCCAGACTATGTTCCTGCACGAACTGTGGTGATCGCGTCTGCGTTGCCAAAGGGTGCCAAGGTGCAAATCGATACCGTTGTTTCGCATGGTGACGGTACTCCGCCGCAACTTGCCGAAGACAGCCGTTTCATTATCAAAGAAGCAAGCAATACGGATAACGCACCTCAAGCCCCATACTCACACACGGTCGCGTTCTCGCACTATAATCATATTTCCGGTCAACTTCCGCTGAACCCGGTGACCGGAGAAATCGTCAATGGTGGTGTCGCAGAACAAACCGAACAATGCCTGAAGAATATCAAGGCAATTGTCGAAAGCGTCGAACATGTCATGGACGATACAGTCAAACTCAATATCCAGCTTAAAAACAGCGCGGATATTGAGGCGGTGAACAGTGTTTATCCTACCTTTTTCACCGGGGACCTGCCTGCCAGAACAATTATTGTTGTTTCTGATATTCCCATGGGCGCATTGGTGCAAATTGACGCCGTTGTCTCCAACTGTGAAGGCACGCCTCCTCCTCAAGCATAGCAATTAGCTGGGTTTACGATGTAGCCCGGCCGTGTTTTAGCGGCCGGGTCGGGTGCCAAAAAAACGGGGGTGTGGACGTCTCTTAGGTCACAGGAATAGCGGCAGGAACACAAAGTTGATCCCGGCTGTGACAGTCAGCGCAGTCGGGAACAACGTGACAGTTCAGCGGGTGATCCGCTCTTTTCTTGTGGGAAATCAAAGCCCGCCCGCGACAAATGAAACAAACCGCTCGGCCAAGGCGTGTTTTGATTTGGGAAGATATGCGACCATCGCGGTATTGGGAAGTTGCGGAAAACCTTCCTTAACAACAGTCAAATTTCCAACTGCGGATTGAGCGACAACCGAGACGCCAAGCCCTGCCTTGACCGCGGCCTGAACACCTTGGATCGAGTTGGCTTCCGTGACGATCCGCTATTGTTTTCTTGACCGATCCAGCGTCTCGGTGGCCATTTTCCGATAACTGCACCGCGAATGCATCACGACAAGTGGAACACTATCCGCCTCGTCAGGGTCGAAATAGTCACTGGTGATCCAAACCATGGGCTCTTCACGCAAAACGATGCTGTCCGGGGTTTTGGTACTGCCGCCGTCATGCCCGGTGATGATGACGTCCAGATTCCCCTGATCCAGTTCATCCCGCAAGTCAAACCCGGTTCCCAGTTTCAACTCGATCTGAAGTTTCGGATGCGATCTTTTGAACCTGCTTAGCAACTCATGCAGATGATCCGGGGCCAAATATTCAGCAAAACCGATGCGCAGCGGCAAAGCCGCATCCGGCGCGCTTAGCGACGTCGCCGCCTCATCCGCAAGCGAGAGTATTTTCCTCGCATATCCGATCATCAGTTCCCCGGCTTGGGTAAGCTCGACCTGGTGCTGTCAGACGAATTCGAACCAGTCTCAGCTAGGCCAGTGAGACTGTCCTTTATGCCGCGCCAAGTTCACGCCACTCGGCAAGCGCGGCGGTGCGGGTCAGCTTGAAGATGTATCGGCTGACGAGCGATCTTTCCTGGTTGAAGTGGTTGTAGACGGAGGAGTGGACGGAGGCGAATTTCTGCAAACTTCGCATACGCCTGAAACGCTGCATTGCGCGTTCTCGTCGTCGGAATGGCAGGTGCGAATTCTCGACGCGGTTGTTGAGCCACCTACCCGTCAGTTGTTTTTCGAGCGCGCCCAGCTCTCTGAGAGCGGCCTGATACGACGCGAAGCGATCGGTGACTACTACTCCAGCTTTACCGTGTCGCTTCATCAATTTCCTGAGGAATTTCAGTGCAGCCTGCCTATTTCGGCGCTTAGTGACAATGGCTTCCAGCACCTCGCCTTCATGATCAACGGCCCGCCAAAGATAATACCGCTTGCCATTCACCTTTACGAAAACCTCGTCAACGTGCCATTTCGATTTTGAAAAGGCTCGGAGTTGCTGAACACGCTTTCTTCGGATCTCAGCTGCAAACATTGGACCAAACCTGTTCCACCAATATCGGACGGTTTCGTGGCTTACGTCGATGCCTCGCTCATGCAGCAGATCTTCGACATTTCGAAGCGAAAGCGGGAAGCGGATATACAGCATCACTGCAAGGCGGATAATCTCCGGACTGGTTTTGAAGTACTTGAAGGAGGAAGGTTTGGTCATTCCTAAATGCTACGCAACGGCCCTGCCCCGCTCAACCCAAGTTCTTCTGACAAGACCCGCTGCAAGTCTACATACGACGAAACAAGAGATCGGTGGTCAACTATGCCGAGCGCTACCGTGATGGTAAGCGCGTTTCGACCGCACCGGCCGAAGCGAGCGT
>NZ_JBQFSZ010000014.1:0-99925 GCF_056538325.1 Ruegeria sp. BG8
CACCGATGCCCAAGGCTTTGAGACCCGGCGAGCACTGGTCTCTGGATTTCCTATCCGACACTTTCGCTGCATCCTGAAGGTTCCGTATCTTGACGGTGATGGACGATGGTTTCCGCGAGGAACAGTGCCCGGTTGCAGACGCACCGATCTCTGGGGCAAGGTTGGCACGCGAACTGGATGTGCTTTTGCGTTTCTACGGAAAGTCACATAGCATTGTCTCGGAAAATGGGGCGGAGTTCACCAGCCGGGCGGCCCTTAAATAGGCAAACGACAACGAAGTCGTCTGGCACTACATCGTCCCCGGCAAGCCGCTGCAGAACGCCTTCACCGAGTCATTCAACGGAAGCTTACGCGGCGAACGCCTAAGGAAGAGATGTTGGACAATTTGGATGATGCACGGCGAAAGCTGGCGCTCTGGCGGTAAGACTACAACAACGTCAGACTACCCTCATCGATCGACAACCAAATGTCCGCAGAAGCGCGCTGGAGGCTTGAGCAATTTGAAAGCCCCGCGCCCGGCGGACTTGCCCAAACTGATGACTAATAATATGAAACCGCACCCGCAAACGCTAGTTATGAGTCTGGCAGCAACAGGGCGCCGGTCACTGGATTAGCTTGTTGTTGCCACTTTCGTGGCTAAAATTGCCAAAGGTAAGACGTCACGAAAACATCAATCTGCACCCAAAAGACCCTGCGTCTGAGATTGGATCGCCTGCATGACGCGTGCGTCATTGGCGAATACCGCATTTGCCTGCTGTGCTGCTTCAAGGGCCTTTTCGTTCTGACCAAGCGTCGCGTATGAGCGGACCAGCATAACCCAACCGTCGGGGTCGTTTGGCTGGGCCTCTAGCCTTGCGGCCAGACCCGCAACCATGCCTGCGATCATTTCGTCGCGTTCGGTCTGTGTTAGGTTTGATGCGGCGGCCACATCCTCGTCGGTCGGACCGCGCGGCGACGGGGGTAGCAGGTCTAAACCCAACTCGATCTCGACCTGGGAAATGAGATCCAGAACGAAGGGGGCCGCTGCAAAATGGCGACGGGCCGAGGCAATGGCTTCGGTTGCCCCTTCGGTGTTGCCCTGTTCGGATTGGGCGCGGGCCAATGCAATCCAGCTTTTGTGGTCCATCGGATCTGCGTCGAGCGAAGCGACCAGTGACTCGACTTGCGCCGGTTCCGTTCCGCTTTGGCCGGAACCTGCAATCTCGGTTGTTGTCGCATCGGGCAAGTACATGGTCACGTCGACCTGAAGGAAACGCGCCATGTTGACGATGTCGCGTCGAACCAGTGGCATCCAGGGCGCATCAGGTGCGGAATCCTTTGCCAGCAAGGCCCAGTCATCGATTGCGTTCTGGAAATCCTGCGATTGCGCTTTGGCCAAGGCCACATAATACCGGGCTCTTGGGTCGTCCTGTTCAACGGCCAGTTGCTCAAAGATAACGCGCGCGGCCGCGGGGACCTTGTTGCCGTTTGCCAATGTCATCGCCTCGGCGTATGCGGACAGAACCGCGGGTCGACCTTCTGCAAGATCAACGGCATGGCGATATGCATCGGCCGAGGACGCGTGATCACCAACCGCAGCATAAGACCGGGCCAGCATCCACCAGGATTCAAAGCTTTCCGGTTCGTTTTGGGTGCGTTCAATCAGCAGTTGGATGCGGCTGCCAATGTCTCCGGCATCTGCGCGGCGGATCATCTCTTCGGTTTTGCGCTCAGCCAATGGCATATCAGGTTGTTTGGGCGTCCCGATGCCGAAATACACAGCGATTGTCGCGGCACCTACAAACACGGCCAAACCCGCAGCCGTCACCAAAGAGCGCGGAGAGGACAGGAATCCAGCGTCCAGCCGACGCGCGGCGCTGAGAGCGCGGCGTTCGATCTCCATCTTGGCCGAGTCGCATTCACCTTCGCTGATTTGACCGGCTTTGAGGTCTCTCTCTAACTCGTCCAACTGATCGCGATAGATGGAAATTGCGCCATCCGAACTGGTCATTTCAATCGACCGCGCCCGGAAATAGGGGCGGGCCATCCACACCGCTGCGACAGCGGTGATCAATCCTGCTGCGAACCAAAACTCCATCACCCAACCTCGCTTTTCAGAATGCGTTGAGCTTCCGCTCGTGCGGCGCTGTCCAAATCAGCGGCGCCTTTCGTCGTTTTTTTCCCACGCAGATAAAACGCGGCTGACATCGACCCAACGACCAACAGTAAAACCGGGGTCAGCCAGAGGATATATGTGTAGGTTTCGACTGGCGGTTTCATTAGGACGTAATCGCCAAATCTTTCCTGCACATAGTCAAGAATTTCCTGATCGCTGTCGCCCGCAGTTATGCGTTCTCGCACCACGACGCGCAGATCCTTGGCGATCCCGGCGTTCGAGTCGAAAATCGACTGGTTCCGGCATTTCAGGCACCGAAGTTCCCGGCCAATCTCGCGCGCCCTTTCTTCCATCTTGGGATCGGCGAACATTTCGTCGGGGTCCAAGGCGAAAGCGCCGGTCGCAAAAACGGCTAGAAAAACGGAAAGAATAAGACGTTTCATGTCGCCTCCTATTCTGCTGGCGCGATGGCTTGACGGCGGCGGCTGGCGGGTACGCCAACACGCAGACGACGATCGGCAAGGGACACCAGTGCTGCGAATGCCATCAAGGCGGAGCCAAACCACATCCACGGAATGCCGGGGTTGTAATAGTACCGGGTGACAAAGCCGCCATTTCCGTCAGGGTCACCAAGCACGGCATACAGATCACCGTGCCACTTGGTTTCGATCCCGGCTTCGGTGGTCGGCTTTTGTTCGACGGGGTACCATCTTCTTTCTGGAAACAGCACAGTGACCAGCTCACCGTCACGCGTGATGCGGACCGCGGCAATCGACGTCTGGTAGTTTGCAACGCGCCTGTTTTCGATATCGAGCAGGGTGAATTCGTACTGGCCGACCGAGACTTCTTCGTCAATCGCGACGGTCTGGATGCTCTCATGGCTCCAAAGGCTCACGGCCACAACGCCCGCTGCTGCGATAGCCAGGCCAAGATGCCCAAGGTAGAGCCCCCAAGCGGACAGAGGAAGCCCGATCATCCGCCGAATAGCGACATTGAATTTCGCTGATCCAAACCCGATTCTGCGACCCAGATCCAAGATCGTTGCAACAGCCAGAAAGCCGGTCACGAACACTCCGAAAATACCAGCAATACCGGGATTGCCGAGCAGCACGATGACCGCCACGGTACCGGCAAGCCCGACCGCGGCCGAAATGCCTGTGCGCTGTAAAACGTCCGGAACCCGAGCCCGTTTCCAGCTTAGGAATGGGCCAATCCCTGCTGCAAACATGGTGATCCCGAATATCGGCAGGAAAGTTCTGTTGAAATACGGTGCACCAACCGTGATCTTGTCGCCGGTTATGACCTCTAGGGCCAAGGGATAGAGCGTGCCGACAAAGACAACACCGGTTGCCACGGCGATCAGAACGTTGTTCGCCAAAAGCCCGGTCTCGCGGGAAACGATTGAAAACACGCCGCCTTCATCCAAATCGCTTGCGCGGAAGGCAAACAACGTCAGCGCGCCTCCGATTGCGATCGACAGCAACAACAGAATGAAAACGCCGCGTTCAGGGTCGGTGGCAAAGGCGTGGACAGATGTCAGGATGCCAGACCGCACCAGGAACGTGCCGATCAGTGACAGTGAGAATGTCAGGATCGCCAGCAGCACCGTCCATTTCAGCAGCGCATTGCGTTTCTCTACAACGATTGCAGAGTGCAGCAACGCGGTGCCAATCAGCCAAGGCATGAAGGATGCGTTTTCAACGGGATCCCAGAACCAGAAGCCGCCCCAACCCAGCTCGTAATAGGCCCACCACGAACCCAGTGCGATTCCAGCCGTCAGGCCGGACCAGGCAAGCAAAACCCACGGGCGCATCCAGCGCGCCCAAGCAGGGTCAATGCGTCCCGTCATCAGGGCAGCCACGGCGAACGAAAACGCGGTCGAGAAACCCACATAACCAAGATAAAGCAGCGGTGGGTGCAAGGCGACGCCGATGTCCTGCAACAAGGGGTTCATGCCTTGCCCATCCAGCGGCGGGTTGGGAACACGTTCGAACGGGTTTGACGTGATCAGTATGAACAGAAAGAACCCCACGCCGATCATGGCCTGAACGGCCAAAACCCGGGCGCGCACCTCAATCGGAACTGTACGCCCGAAGACCGAGATCAGGACACCGAACAGGGCCAGCATCAAGACCCACAGCAGCATGGACCCTTCGTGGTTAGCCCAGACGCCTGTCACCTTATACAGCATCGGTTTGGCCGAATGCGAGTTCAGCGCAACGGTCAGGACAGAAAAGTCAGAAACCACAAACGCATAGGTCAATGCCGCGAAGGCGGCGGAGACGGCCAGAAATTGTACCTGCGCTGCGCTGTCGGCCACCCGCATCCCCGAAGCTGAACCTCGTCTGATGGCAACAAGCGGGACGATTGACTGGACCAATGCGGCGACCAGCGCCAAACACAGGGCAAAGTGCCCAAGCTCGATAATCATTCGGCAGCCTCCACTAAAGATATGTCGGGTCGAAAGGTTTCAGGACCTGGAATTGGAACGGGCAGGCGACGCGCAATCGCCTTGGCATCGGACAGAACGAACTCGCTTTTGTTCAGAAACTTGACCAACCCGGACTTTTTGATCCGGCTTAGGATGCGGCTGACGGTTTCTGAATTAAGGCCCAGATAGTCGGCAATATCCTCGCGCGACATTTTCAGTCGGATAACCGGGTCACCCGAATGATGCGCCATCTGACGCGACGCTGTTTCGGCCAGAAACATCAAGACGCGTTCATAGCTGTCCAGACGGCCAAGCGTCGTCATATGCTGTTGACTGCGTAGCAAACGGTAGTGAACCAGTCGAAAGCTCTCGGCCAAAAACTGTGAGTGTTTGCTCAACTCCACGGCAGAGGCCGACAGGTTGAGATCGCAGATCAGGCAGGGTTCAAGCGCCTCCAGCCAGCTGGATCGCCCGGGCCCGGCCATGCTGCTGCAAATAAATTCACCGGGTTCCTCAATGCCCAGAATCTGCCGCCGCCCATCTTCGAAAACTGTGCAAGTCGCGGCGGTACCTGTCAGCACAATCCAGAACCGCAGGCACTGAGATCCCGAATTGGCCTCAATCCGGTCACCGCGCTCCAGCGTTTGAAAACGCGGTGAAACCGCTGGGCTATTGCAAAAGCGCACGGGGCAACTGTGCCAAAGGCTACAGCCGCAATCGGCGCTCTTCCGAGAAGTGCGGGCCGAAAACTCCATCGGTTCCTCGCGGTGGTTTAGGGTACCCGCCGAGCATTGATCAAATGCGCGTGACTGACTTTGAGGTAAATCAAACTGAAAAAATGCTTTTTCGAAGGGTCCGCCGACGAAAAATGAAATTTTCTGATTTTTGTCAGCGCGCCGGTTCTCACACGATCGTTACCCTTAAGTGACCGGTAGCCACTTCGGGAGTGAGTCTCGTGAGACGCTTAATAGCCACCTTATTTTTTTCAATGACCTTTGCGGGATGGGCCGCAGCTCAGGATGTGCCTGAACAAGTTGACCCTGAACGCGCGGCAGAATTGGGATGCCTTTCCTGCCACGAAGGTATCGAGGACTTCACCACTGGCGTGATGATGGACACGATCAAAGCTTTGGGGCCTGACTATAATGACCCCGATGGATGCGTGGTCTGTCACGGCGGTAATCCACAGGGCCTGACGGCTGAAGAGGCGCACACCGGAACGCCGACCGATCTGGCCGACGCAGGTGGCCCGCACACATTCTATCCCGACCCGGGTGCGGTGTGGATCGCGGACAAGTCCTGCGGACAATGTCACGACGGATATTCCGAGCGTCTGATCAAATCGCTGATGAACACCGAAGCCGGGAAACTACAGGGCAACCTGTGGTCATGGGGCGTTCTGGATACACGACGTTCGGTATACGGCAACTATACTCTTGTCGACGAAGACGGCTATGAGCCTGCCGTCGGTACGGACGCCTATAAAGAATACATGCTGGCCTATGCCGAAGCACATCCCGATCAGCTGCCACCGTCGATGGAGCAGGTGCCGGACGTGGACGTTGATGCAATTGCCGAACATCCCAATATGGCGGGTATCACCTATTCGCGTCAGCAGTGTCAGCGTTGCCACGTAGGCGTAAATGGGCGTGAGAAACGCGGTGACTTCCGCGGTGCCGGGTGTTCGTCTTGCCACGTCCCTTACTCGAACGAGGGGTTCTATGAAGGCGGCGATCCGACAATTGCCAAGGATCAGCCGGGTAAATTGCTGACCCACCAGATGCAAGCCAGCCGGAAATCGGTCGTAAAGCATGGCGATCTGGAATACTCGGGCATCCCGACTGAGACCTGCGTAAGCTGCCATAACCGTGGTAAACGGATCGGTGTCAGCTATCAGGGCATCATGGAGTTCCCATATGGCTCGCCCTACAATGAAACGGGCGGCAAACAGCCCAAGCTTCACACCAAGAACTACCTCTATATCAAAGAAGACCTTCACCATGCGGTTGAATCCCGTGAAGGTAACCCCGAGGGCGGTATGCTCTGCCAGGACTGCCACACGACCGTCGATATGCACGGTGACGGCAACCTGCCGGGAACCACGCTGGCCCAGGTCGAGATTGAGTGTGAAGACTGCCACGGCACCGTCAGCAAATTCCCATGGGAATTGCCGCTGGGCTATGGCGAAGAATTCCAGTCCACTTTGCCTGAAACACCGCGTGGTCTGACCGATGAATTGACCGACGAACAGTATTTTGCCGAAGTCTATGACGAAGAGGACGGTTACCTGTTGACCGCACGCGGCAACCCGTTCGGCAACGTTGTGAAACGCGGCAGCAAGGTCATCATGCACTCGGCCAGTGGTCTTGATTTCGAGGTCCCGGTTCTGGCGCAGATCGCCCGTGACGGAACATGGAAGTCACCCAACGCCAAAGTGGCCATGGGCAGTGTCAATCAGCACATGGAAAGCATGGAGTGTTATGCATGCCACGCTGACTGGGCACCGCAGTGCTATGGCTGCCACATCACAGTGGACTATAGCGAAGGCAAAACCGACGTCGACTGGATCAAAAATGCCAACGACCGGCTCGACAATGGTCTGACCGCCGATGCTCCGCTGGGCACCAATGGTCTGACAAGCCCGGGTAAAGTATCGGAAACTCGCAGCTATCTGCGCTGGGAAGAACCAACACTCGGTATCAATGGCGAAGGTCGTGTCAGCCCGCTGATGCCCGGTTGTCAGGTTATCACGACTGTGATCGACAAGGACGGCAACACCGTTGTTCAGAACGAAACCTGGATGACCCCGGATGCCGGTGGAACCAAGGGCCTGGATCATGCCGCAGTGCAACCGCACACCGCCGGTCGTGAAGCCAGAACCTGCGAGAGCTGCCATAACAACCCCAAAGCACTTGGGTACGGCATCTCGGGTGGTCGCTTCCTGCAGAACTACGACAAAGGGTTTGTCGTCGATCTGAAAACAGAAGGTGGCGATGTGATCCCGCAACAGTCGCAGTTCCAGTCGGTTCCGATCCCGTCGCTTGACCATGATCTCAGCCGTATCGTGACCGAAGAAGGTGAGCAGCTGGTAACCATAGGTTCACACTGGGATCTGACAGGCCCGCTGCCACAGGAAATGCGCGAACGTATCGAGCGCACCGGCCTGTGCATGGGATGTCACCAGAACATGACCAACGAAGAGCTCTGGGACCAGGTGAACTCTGAAAAGTTCGTCAACAACGTCGAACACCAAGGCGTCATGGATCAAGCTCTCCACGCGTTGGCCGACAAAAAGTCTGACAACTAAAGACGATATGCCCGCTTCCAATCTTTGGGGGCGGGCAACTCAACACATTTCGAGGGATAAGCTATGCGCCCAACGATCCTGATTTCCGCAACCCTGCTTTTGCTCGGTGCACCGGTCTATGCCCAGACAAACGGAGCGGCGCCCGGATATTCTGCCGCGGACCTTATGAAACCCTGCCAAGATGCCGACAACGACGCGCGTGATGGTGGGCCCGCCGAGACTGAGTGCGAACAATACCTTATGGGCTTTGTGCAGGCGCTGAATGTTTCGGGCCTGTCAGGTGCAGGAACCGAAATTTGCCCACCCGAGGTTAACACTGCAGACGAAGTTCGCTGGGCCTATATTCGCTGGATTTACGGGGACTTCAGCAAGCGCAAGGCGATGCCTGCATCGCAGGCGGTCATGGGTACGTTGGTGGATACATTCCCCTGTTCCCAGTGATTTCCTACAATACCAAAAGCGCTGGGTGGCCTGAAACGCCTTGTTTACCCATCCAGTGCATTTCCAAATGATATTCCCGACTTCCAGATCCGTTTCAGACTGAAACCGGCATTGAACGGGATCACAGCCCACTCATCCCTAAGCTCGGTTAACTCAAAGCGTCCTATGGATCATGGGGCGTGGGCTAAATGCCGAAATTCATTCGTTAAGATTAGATTAACGTTCATTTAATACGGGCGTTTGAACCTTGTAGGAAAAGCATTCTCAAACCAGCTAGTAGGGTAACCCATCTAGTAAATTGAGAGGCGATCAAGATGAAGAAGGTAGTACTCACCACTATTCTTGGTGGTTCATTGTTTCTGGCGGCATGCGGCGCGCCAACAACCCCAACTCAGGCTCAGGTACAGCACGATGCGCGATGCGCGGCGGGTATTCTGGGCGGTGCGGCCCTTGGCGGAGTGGTCGGCAACCGGTTCGGTGGCGGCACAGGCAAGACCCTGTCCACGGCGGCTGGCGCTGGCCTTGGGATGTATGCGGGGCAGTCGGCCTGTTATTGAACACGGTCAACCCGCGAATTTTTCCGCAGTACGAAAAACCCTTGGGGCCGCAAATGCAGGGCGGCCCCAAGGTACCTTTGGCAATTCCCGCGATACCAGAGAATGAATTCAGGTTTCCAAGAAACGAATTCTTTTCGAATTGAAGATTTCTAATGTTAGAATGTCTTTGCTGAGTGGCCGTTTGCTTTGCCGCTTACGAGAGAAATCGTGACGTGCACACGACGCGATGACTTTCCGACTTTATTTTGACGCAGATTTTGGGATTAGACGGATGTGTTTCAAGCTGTTCAAGTCAACACTCACCGCTGCCATTTTCATTTCAGGTTCTTCGGCTGCTCAGGATATTGCCGACACGATTTATACCGGCGGTCCGATCCTGACGATCAATGATGCGCAGCCGAACGTTGAGGCCGTAGCTGTAAAGGATGGACGCATCCTTGCAGTGGGCGACCTGACTGAAGTTATGCGCAATCAAGGCGACACGACCGAGCTGTTCGACCTGGCAGGCCGGACCATGCTGCCGGGGTTCATAGACAGTCATGGGCATGTCGTGTTTGGGGGATTGCAAGCACTGTCTGCCAATTTGCTGGCTCCACCGGATGGCGACGTCACCGATATCGCAAGCCTTCAAGACAGGCTGCGCGTATGGGTTCAGGAAAACACCCAAGCGGTCGAACGCGCAGGCGTTGTTATTGGGTTTGGTTATGATAACGCCCAACTCGCCGAGTTGCGGCATCCAACCCGCGAAGATTTGGACGCGGTGTCGACGGACCTGCCCATTATCATTGTGCACCAATCCGGGCATCTCGGGGTCGCCAATTCCAAGGCGCTGGAACTTGTGGGTTTTGACGCATCCACACCGGATCCTGCCGGTGGTGTTATTCAACGAGACGCAGCTGGAGAACCAAACGGAGTTCTCGAGGAATACGCGTTCTTCGGCGCGCTTGTCCCAATTCTGGGTCAATTGGGCCCAGAAGCCTTGTTGGCATTCGCCGAGGCCGGCGCGGATCTGTGGGCGAGTTTCGGCTATACGACCGCTCAGGATGGGCGGTCCTCGGCAGAAGTGGTCGAGGCGTTGAAGGCTGTGGCAGGCCAAGGCAAGATTGCAATTGATGTTGTCGCGTTTCCGGATGTGTTGGAATCCCGGGACTATATCGCCGAGAATGCTTCGCCAGATTACACAGACGGTATCCGTGTCGGTGGCTGTAAGTTGACCATTGATGGTTCTCCGCAAGGGTTCACAGCGCTTCGGGATCGCCCCTATTACGACCCGGTGGGCGACTACCCAGCAGGCTATGCCGGTTATGCAGCGGTCACGATGGAACAAGTGCAGCAGGCCGTGAACTGGTGCTACGAAAACGGCTTGCAGATCATCACGCATGCCAATGGCGAAGGCGCATCGGATATGTTGATCGCGGCGCTGGAGGCTGCGCAAAACAAATACGGCGATCCGGGAAATCGCCCGGTTCTGATCCACGGTCAGTTCATACGCGAAGATCAGGTGGATGCTTACAAGCGTCTTGGCGTGTTTCCGTCGCTGTTCCCGATGCACACCTTTTATTGGGGCGACTGGCATCGTGATCACACGGTCGGACCGGTCAACGCGGAAAACATATCCCCGACAGGTTGGCTGGTGCAGCGTGACATGATGTTTGGCTCACACCATGACGCCCCGGTGGCCTTTCCGGACAGCATGCGCATACTTGACGCTACCGTCACCCGGCGGACCCGTTCCGGAGACATCCTTGGGCCGCATCAACGTGTTGACGTCATGACAGCGTTGAAGGCTTTGACAATCTGGCCGGCATGGCAGCACTTCGAAGAGGATCAAAAGGGTTCCATCGAGGTCGGAAAGCTCGCGGATTTTGTTCTGTTGGCTCAGGACCCAACGTCTATTGATCCCGAAAAGTTGGATGAAAACCGGGTCGTCGCCACAATCAAAGAAGACGAAACGATCTACGCCGAAGGAGTACGCGAGGGGCGCTTGAACTATAGACCACTCGGAAACGGCAGCGATCCCTACGCTGATTTCCTGCGGTCGTTTGCAATCGCACAAGAGATGCGAAAATCGCCAAGTGCCCTAAGCCGTATGAGGCCGTCAGTTTTATCCCGCGCGCCGCATTCAGGCGCTTGCGTAGTCCGTACCATTGGCGATATTGTCACGGCATCACTTGTTGCGCCGACCGTTGGTAACGAGTGATTTTTGCTGTGAAAGACAGGTTAATGTAACTGCAATATCTCCAGACCGAAGGCAAACTCCCGCGAAAAACGTCAAAACGAAACGCGGTCACCACCTTTGAGATCCGGAATCGCGCGCGCTTCATTCGGAGTGGCCACAATACTTTCCAGATCTTCAACAATACGACGGATCTTGCTGACTTGCTGCGCGTTGCTCTCAGTCAGTTTTCCGCGGGATATGAACAGGTTGTCCTCCAGCACGCCCCGCAGGTTACCGCCCATCTGACTAGCCGTAGTCCCAAGCGCCCCGAACAGACCAACGCCAGTTATTGCCGATCAGCTGTTCAGCGGTGAACTTCATGAAGATCAGGTTGTCGGCCTTAGGCTACACGCAATCGTTTGAAACAGGTCCGTTACCTCAACGCGGATATCCAAGTCCGACATAGCATTTTCAACCAGATGTTTTGGCAGCTCTGCCAGACAAGGTCGCGCGCCCGAAACCACGGTATTACACTCTCGCAAGATCGCTCGACACATTACGCCGGGAACGAACGGGCCATGCCCGTTCTCTGCAATTAGTGTCCATTTCCGCGTCACGTCGTGCCCGCCCAGCTTACCCGAAACACTGACTTGCATGCCGCCACGGTCGCTTCCAAGCGGATAAAGCGCTTGCGAAAGCAGGTAGAGAGCAGAATACCCCCAGCCCGGCAATTCAAAACGCCCGTATTGCCTTAGTTTGGCCAGGAGTTCCAAGGCCCAATTCATTACTGGAAGTTCAAGGCCAGCGTGGAACCTAACAGTTTTCGCGCCTGTCTTTTCGGGCAGGAGTGTGATGTCTGGAACCTCGACGTTGAATCCAGCGCGCGTAAAACCTTGATCAAGTTTGTACAACTTGCGATCCGCCCAACCCGTGACTGTTTGCCAGCTGCCATCAAGCCACGTTTGATAGGGCCGGCCTACGCCGTTCACGATACTCTTGATGACGGACATACCTCTGGGCGCGCGATTTCCCGGCAGGATGGCAATGTCGATCAGGTCGACTCGGTCCATAGGCTCGATCAGGGTATCGACGATGCAAGAAGATAGTCCAGGAACACTTGAGGCACCGGATAGTACGAAAATGCCTGCGGCTTTCGCTTGAGTGTTCAACGTGACGATACCTTTGGTGAACGAAGCACTGTCCGACAGATCAAGGTAGTGACAGCCGTGGTCGATGCAGAGTTTCGGTAACTTATAGGGGTCTGTGCCGTAATGTTGAAATGGCCCGGCGGCGTCTATGACAACGTCTGGTCGCACTTTGAAAAGACTCTGTGGCGCTTTGTGGACGTCCATTTTTAGGATTTGAGCACCTAAGGCTTTAGCAAGAGCACGGCCCTTTTCAGGGCTCCGTCCAGCCAGCCAAAGCTGATGCCCATCGCGAGCCAGCAACCGGGCTGTGAGAGACCCGAAAACACCGTACCCTCCGATTACGACGACCTTCACGACCGCACGCTCCCGACGACTTCGGCATCGTTAAAGATTGCGTCTTGCCAGATGAGTTCTCCAAAAAGAGGATGCTTCAGTTCCAAAGTAAACCGGAACTGACCTCTGCCGAGTTCTTCGTGGCCTGCCACAAGCCCTCCTGGGCAGACCCATCGAGGGAGCTTCAGCCGTCGTCGCCCAATTTTCAGGAAGTATCTGTCACTGATAAAGTAAAGGCCGGTCTTTGTACTTTTCAGCTTCAGAGAAATACCGATCCCAAAGCCAATGTATTCTTCCAATCCAGTTGGTCCGGCAAATCGCTTGGAGCTGCCGATCATTTGAGGGAACCCAGAGGCCCTGCCGTATTGTCGTATCCAAAACTGCCCACCGGTTGCTGGGTCTTCAGTAACCGTAACTACGGCAGGTCGGCCAACGGACGTTGGATCAAATGGCAAAGGCGCCCCAATTGCGCGAAAGACAAAAGCAAGCACACGCCCGGCCGCGTTCATACGCATCTTGGTCACGCGACCTTGATAGGCCAGGCTCGCATTACCCAAGAGACGTTTGCTGAAACGATGTTTTATTGCATCAGGAAGGATGGCCCATGCGGCCGTTCCCAGCAAGTTTTTGAACCGATCATCCCGGCAACTTGCTGCGTCGATGGTCATTTGCACCGGCTTATTGCCAATTGAGATGGGCCTTTCTTTGCATATGTACATTCTGTTTCTTCCGTCATAAGAGAAATATATAGGTAAATTTTTTAGGTGCTCTTGTTGCCTCCGCCTAAGCTGAGAAGAGAAACGATTCTGGTGCCCATTTTCATCAAAAGCACCAATTTAGAACGGGGTACCGTCAGCATGTCCTGAAACCATGTGTCCGCAACCGTCAGGAACTCTTCCATATCTTGCATGCGCCGTAAGGCGGTAGGGTCTAGTCCATTTTCGGTTTCTGCCTGAGATACGCAAGCGCGCAACGCTTGTGCTGCCGGGTCAATCTCACGCTCTTTGCGCCCTTGGGCTATACGGACGCCCATTTCCCAGACATCAACTTCGGCCTCATAGTGCTCTCGCCGATCTCCTGGAACTGGGACACGACGAATAAGTCGCCAGCTTACCAACTCTTTTAGTGAGTTTGAGACATTGGAGCGTGCAATCCCCAAAGATTCCGCGATCTGTTCGGCATTGAGAGGTTTGGAGTTGAGATAGAGAAGCGCATGAATCTGCGCCACAGAACGATTGACGCCCCATTGATTGCCCATATCACCCCAATAAAGAATAAACTGGTTGGCTGCGTTGGATTTCGTTATGTCATTAGTTTCTGTCATGACAGAAATATCAGTTAGATCGCTTTGAAGATCAAGACCTATTTCATCACGCAAGCTCTCGCCGCAGCGGTGATAAGACTTTCTAAATTCTGCAGTAAACTTGGTTCAGAATTGACGTACCATGTCCGTTTTGACCGACTGAAAGCTGTGCAAGTAACTCACGTTAAGCGCAGATAGAGTACCTGCGAACTGATCGGTATGTAAAACTACTTGGGTTCTTTTTAACAGAAAGGGATTTTGAATTTTGATTTTTGGACGTTCGTTAAAGTGGGCTTTCACTGCCGATCACTTGGATTTGTCGTTCCATCAGCTACGAAACCGGCGGTAGAAGGATATAGTTTTATGTTCCCTTTTCTATTGATTGCCACGGAATTGTCACCTTCTACTTGCATATGGTTCCAAAGATGCAGAAAGTCACACTTTATTTGAGGCAAATATTGGCGGCTTTATCCAGATCGAACAGCCGCCCGTCAAATGTCGGGATCTGAACCGCCTTATACCCCAGACCCGCAGCCCAGCCCGCAATCGACCCCAGTGTATCAAACGGAGCCGCATCATCCGCAAACTGCGCCAAAAACAAACCCGGCCCTTTAATCGCCATACCCTTGAGCCTTTCCGATCAGGACGCGAAGTCGCTGAGCATATTCAGGTGCCGGATTTCGACCGGACGCGACAGCAGCTCTCCCTGACGGTCGAACAGCGGCTTGAGGTGCGGTTTGCGCAGGTGCTCGTCCAGATCCTGTTGGGTGTTCCAGTTTTCATAAAACACGAATACGCAAGGGTCCTCGGAATCCGCATGGAAATCGTAGTTCAGACACCCGTCCTCGGCGCGGGTCGGCGCGACTTGCGCGGCGAGGATCTCTTGGAGTTCCTCGCGGGTTTCGGGCTTGGCCACAACGGTGCCGATAATTGTGCAACCTGGGATCATTTTTTAACTCCTCTTTTGGCTCAGGGCGACGGCGAGGATGATGATCCCTCCGCGCGCGATAAGTTGTTGACTGAATTCCAGACCCATCAGGATCAGACCGTTGTTGATGAGGCCAATCATAAGGGCCCCGACGATGGTTCCGATCACGGTTCCATAGCCGCCAAACAGGCTGGTCCCGCCCAGAACGGCGGCGGCAATGACCGACAGCTCATCGCCTTCGCCCAGTTGAAACCGACCTGATTGTAGACGTCCGGCGTAGAGCATCCCGGCCAACGCGGCGGCCATGGATGAGATGATGAGAACCTTGAATTTCACCGCGCTGGTGTCGATGCCCGAATAGCGCGCGGCCTGCTCGCCCCCGCCAGTGGCCAGAACACGGCGGCCAAAGCTGGTGCGTTTCAGGGTGAAATGACCGATTACACCCAGAACCAGCATCCAGATCGCCAGCACCGGCACGATCCCGATGGACCCGCCCCCGAACAGCCAGGAATAAGCAGGCTCAATGATCGGCACAGCCGCTGTGTCGCTGATCCACATGGCCACGCCCTTGGCGATCCCCATCATGGCCAGTGTTGTCAGGAAGGACGGGATGCCAATCCGTGTGGTCAGCAAACCGTTGAACACGCCGACCGCGATGCCGGTTGCAAGGCCCACACCGATCCCGAAGAACATGCCACCCGCGTCGATGGCCATTGCCACCGTGACTGAGGTCAGACCGGCCACGGCACCGACGGACAGGTCGATCTCGCCACAGGACAACACAAAGGTCATGGCGATGGCCATCACGGCGATCATCGCGGTCTGACGGATGATGTTCAGCAGGTTGGTGGGGTTCAGGAACCCTTTGTCATGCAGCGTCAGCGCAAAGATCAGAAAGATCACAGCAAAGCCGATATAGATGATGTTCTGACGCCAGTTGGCCATGATGAATTTGCCAAAGGCGCCGGTGGGTTTCTGGGCGGTATCGTTCATGGACATGTCAGGCTCCTACGCTCTGCAGTTTCAGGGCGTCCTGTATGAGGAGTTGAAGTTTCTGTTCGGCGGCCTGCAACTGATGCGCGGCATCGTCGGCAGGCAGGTTCGGGTCATCCAAATCGTGGCGGTTGTGCATGCTGGCGATGCGGCCATCACTCATGACGGCAATGCGGTCGCAGGCGGCCAGCAATTCGGTCAGCTCCGAGGAAATCATCAGAACGGATTTCCCGGCGCTGGCCAGCACGCGCACCAGCGCGATGATTTCGGACTTCGATCCGATATCGATCCCAGCGGTGGGCTCATCAAGGATCAGGATGTCGGGATCTGCCGCCAGCCATTTGCCGATGACAACCTTTTGCTGATTGCCGCCCGACAAGGTGGAGACGGCATGATCGCGTGAGGCGGTCTTGATGCTCAGGTCGTCGATCTGCTGATCGGCTGTATTGCGCACTGCCGCGTTGTTGATGACGCCCTTGGCCGAGACCTGATCCAGAACCGAAAGGGTGATGTTCGACGCCACCGAGTGTGAGGCGATCATACCTTGGGTCGCGCGCGCCTCGGGCACCAGAGCGATCCCCGCGTCAATGGCATCGCCGGGTTTGTTGATTGTGACGGGCCTGCCGTCGACGACAATCTCTCCGGCGGCCAGCGGTTCCATCCCCGCAACCACCCGCGCCAGCGACGAACGCCCCGAACCCAGCAAGCCCGCCAGCCCAACAACTTCACCCCGCCGGATCGACAAGGTGACATCGGTGGGTTTATGCGCGCCTGTCACCCCCCCGAGTTCCAGCAACGGTGCGCCCAGTTCGACGTGGGTGCGTTCCACATCGCTCAGGCCTCGCGACCGGGTGCCGACGATGTATTCAATCATCGTATCAATCGGCAGGTCTGACAGAGGGGCCGTGATGATGTGCCGCCCATCCCGCAGAATGGTGGCCCGGTCAGCGATCCGTGCGATTTCGTCCATGCGGTGACTGACGTAGATTATGGCGACACCTTGCGCCTTGAGCTTGCGCAGGAAGGTGAACAGGCGTTCAACGTCTGACACCGACAAAGCGGTTGAGGGTTCGTCCAGCACTAGCACCTTAGCGTCCTGACTGATGGCCTTGACGATCTCGGTCAATTGCCGTTGCCCTGCCCCAAGGTCGGCAACCAGACTGCGTGGGTTGACATCGACCTCAAGCATATCAAACAACGCGCGGGCTTTGCGTTCCGCCGCGCGGTCGTCGATCAAGCCCATGCCCGATTTCGCCTCACGCGTCAGAAAGACGTTTTGGGCAACGGTCAGCGATGGGATCAGGCTCATTTCCTGAAAGATCATCGCCACACCCGCCGCGCGCGCGGCTTCGGGCGTCAGGTCGGTCATGGTCTGACCGCAAATGGTGACGGTCCCATGCTCGGGCGTGTGCACACCGTTCAACACTTTGAGGATCGTGGATTTCCCGGCACCGTTGCCGCCCAACAGGGCGTGGATTTCTCCGGGCAGGACCTGAAAATCCACACCTACAAGGGCTTTCACGCCGCCAAAGGTTTTGTGGATGTCCTGAAGGTCAACGGCAGGGGTTGGGTCAGAGGTCATGGGTTTCGAGCTGGTCCGGGATTTAGCGTGTTTGGTGCAGCACTATAGTTGCTGCACCGATGTTCGTTTCCAAAAAAGAGAGGCCGGTTCTCATTGTTTTTTCTGTCCGAACCGGCCCCCAGAGGAGAGACGGTTTAGTTCAGGCTTTTCTGGATGTTCTTGGTTGCATCCACGCGGTAAACCTCTTTCCAGGCGTCCAGCAGGTTTTCCTTGAACACCGGCAGCGCTGGCAGGGCGACAAAGGCCGGGGCCTCTTTGCCCAGCAGGCCATAGCCTGCAAGAATGGCCTCGGCGACGCCTTGGTCGAACGGACGCTGAGCACCCAGACCCTTGACGAAACCGCCCTGCGCCATGTTGATCGCAACGTTTTCGCCTAGGTCGATGGTGGTGATAATCAGGTCATCGCGGCCTGCAACACGTGCGGCGGAAATCACGCCCTCGGCTGGTACGTCCCATACCGCCCAGATACCATCGAGATTAGGGTTCGATGTCAGCATGGCCGAAGCCACCTTATCCGCGTCACCCGAGAAATCCGGGCCGCCAATGCCTTGCTCAGCCACGATCTCGATATTCGGGTAGTTCTCGGCCATGGTCGCCTTGAAGGCGTCATAGCGCTGGCGTGTTACGAAAAAGTCTGCCGCGTGATAGACCAGACCGATCTGTCCCTCTTCGTTCAGCGCCTTGGCCATCAGGTGTGCCGCCGCAACACCGTTGCCGTAGTTGTCAGCCGAAACGACCGAGACGTAATCCTCACCCACGTTCAGGCCCGGAGGGGTGTTTTCCATGAACACGATCTTGACGCCCGCATCCGCCGCCGCCTTGTAAGCCGCTGCCGTGGCGGCTGGATCGGTGGGAACGGATACGATGATGTCCGGTTCCTGCGCCATGACGGTTTCTATGTCGGCCACCTGCTTTTCCGGCTTGAACCCCGCATCGGTGATCGCGATCACGTCGATGCCCATTTCGCCGAACTGGAACTCCAGCCCTTCGATCTGCGCACGCGACCAGTCGTTGCCGCCATAGTGCATAACGATGGCTGCGGTGGCGTTCATGCCCTTGATCTTGGCCAGCTCATCATCAGACAGCGACAGATCCGAGGCCGGGCTTGGGTCTTCGCCATTTGGACCCTTGGACCAAACCTGCTTTTCCAGCTCAGCAAGTGCTGCATCCGGGCCCGCATAGGCAGGGGCCAACAACCCGGTGCCCGCAATAGCCAACGCCATGGCACCGGTGGTGAGTGATTTCATGAAAGCCATTTAAGTTCCTCCCATTGATGGCTGAGGGCTTTTGCCCTGTTATTTCGAATTCAGATTTATTAAGTCGATCCCAAGGCGCGGCTTCAGATAGGCCATGTTCAGAACGGCCCCCTCGTGCGGATCGGGCCATTCGTCCAGTTCGGCAGCCAGCCAGCCGTCGAAATTGGTGCCCTTCAGCGCGCCGATGATCGGATCATGATCCAGATCGCCGCGGTCCAGCGGCACAAAGGCAAACGGGTCTTTTTGCCAGCCTTTGACGTGGACATAGCTGATGCGATCGCGGTGTTCACGGATCATCTCGGCCGGGTCGCCGCCTGCTGCCGCCAGATGTGCTGTATCGGGGCAGAAATGGATCGAGGTTTGCGCAAAGATACGACGCACTTCGTCAGGCGTCTCTGCCAGCGTTGTCAGATGCGGGTGATAATGCGCCTGCAAACCGCGTTGATTTGCGATCTCAACCACCTGTTCCAGCGCGGCACCTAGCTTTTGATAGTCACCGTCACGTGCGCCGTTCAAACGCTTGGCCCCACCGCCAACAACAAAGTGCGGGGCACCCAGTTCGGCCAGACGGTCGGCTGCGGTGCGGAACCGGTCCAGCTCTTCCGTCAGGATGTCATCGAAAATCAGATTGCCACCGGAATAGGCCGCAACAAGCGACAGGCCGGTGTCATCCAAGAGGACCTGAAAGTCCGCAGCGGAATAGTCCAGCAGGTTGCCATCGAACAGCTCAACCCCATCAAACCCGGCAGCGGCGATGTCTTTGAACGCCCGCGCCATGTCGCCGAACGTCCGGTAAGTCAGTTGCCCGATCGAGGTCACGCCAACTGCGTTTCCACCCAGCGCACCCCAGCAGTTCGCTTGATAAGCAAGCCTACCTTTTCGCATCGCCCCCTCCCCGTGGACAGATCCCGATTTAGAGCTTGTTATTTTAATTTAGCGCTAACAGTCAACATTAAATGCACTAAGTTGGATATCTTTTGCAGTTTTTATGCAAAAGATATCCGAAATAATGTCATTTGTTCGTTGAATCCCTTTGAAGTACAGCTAAAATCCTAACTCAAACACCAAGTCAGAACCCGCAGATCAGCAGCCAAAAACGCCAGATGCTTGAGCAAAGTCAGAAGATAAAAGCGCAAAACCCCGCCCGCGCGCGTCAGCGAAGCTCCGAATCGACGGCGCACAGTCTGGAACGGATTCTGAACCTCGTGCGGACCCAAGGTGCGATGACGCGACAGGACATTGAGCGCCGCAGTGAAATGGGACGCGCCATTGTCACTGATCGTCTGTCGATCTTGACGGACTTGAATCTGGTTGACGACAGCAGCCGAGGCGCCACAACCGGAGGGCGCGCGCCACGCCTTATCCAATTTAACGAAGATGCAGGGCGTTTTCTGGTCGCGACGGTCGAACAAAACGCCTTGGGCGTTGGAATAGCGAACCTGTCCGGGAAATTGCTGACCGAACATCACGAAGAGCTGGACCCGGATTTGCCCGTCTCTGATGTCATCGGGCATCTTGTGGCTTTGTTTGATTGGCTATTGGATCGAAACGAGGGGCGCATACAGCTTTGGGGTATCGGGTTGTCTGTGCCGGGACCGGTTCAAACCCTTTCTGACGCGCCTTACTTCGACAAAACTCCGCCAATGTTGCCGGTTTGGGACGGCGTGCAGTTGGTTGAACAACTGGTGAGCCGGTACCGCGTACCTATCTGGATGCGCGGCAGCGTCGAAGCCATGGCAATGGGCGAGGCCCAGTCATCCGACATGAACCCAGCGGAAACCATTTTGTTCGTCAAAATCGGCAATCGTGTTGGCGCAAGCCTTGTGTCTGGCGGGACGTTGTACAGTGGCGCGAATGGGCTTACCGGACTTATTGGGCACACTCCTGTGGACACAGAAGAAGGATCGGGATCGCTTGAAGCGATAGCCGGTGCCCCAATGATCGCAGAGCTGGGGCGCGCCGCGGCACAAGCTGGCAAGAGCCACTTGTTGTCAGAAATTCTGGAACGTCACGGCACGGTCACCGCGCTTGATGTGTGTCGATGCGCCCAGAACGCGGATCACGCCGCGATGGATATCCTGTCCCGGTCCGGACGCTTGATTGGCCAAACCGTCGCGACACTGGCCAACATGCTGAACCCCGCGCGTATCGTAATCAGCGGATCAATGGTGCAAGGCAACGACATCCTTTTGGCTGCCGTCCGGGAAATGGTCTATCGCAACGCGCATCCGCTGGTCACGCGCGATCTGCGGATTGATGCGTCGCCGCTTGGCAGTTCTGCAGGTTTGATTGGCGCAGGCGCTGTCGCCGTGGACGGCCTGTTTTCCCCCGCTTACCTCAAGCATTGGATCTCAAGCGGACACCCGTCTGCCGAGGCTGATTTCCAGTCCGTATTGCTGAACCTGAATGACACCCCACTCAAAGATCACAGAGGTGAGCCATGACACGTTCTGGATCACAAACAAAAGGTTTCGCCACGTCGGTCACGGGGCTGGGTCCGCACGGGGAACGGCCGATCGGGCCTTCTCAGGTCATTCTGTCACCCGATCAGATTCAACGCGCTGTGGATGGCGGATACCGGGTCGCGGTGGTGTTTCATACAACAAGCAGCGACTGGGCCAAGCAGTCTCTGGCCGGGATCATGTCTACCCTCGGCGACTGCGGCGTCGTTGTTTCAGAGGTCAGAGACAGCAACTTTAGCGCGCAGGCACAAAGCCTCGCCCTGCAGGACCTATCCGATAGGCCGGACATTGACGCTGTAATCTCGATCCCGGTTGCCAACACGGACGTAGCCGAAGCGCATCGCTGCATCGCGCACGCTGGGAAAAAGCTGATCCTGCATGACAATGTACCAACTGGCTTAATGCCGGGCCGCGATTATTCTTCGCTGGTATCGGCGGATAACTTCAACATCGGAACAATCGCGGCCGAGTTGCTTTCCCCGCATGTGCCTGCAAACGGCGCGGTTGGTCTGCTGACCTTTGGAACAGATTTCTATGCCACGAACGAGCGCGAGATTTCATTTGGCAGATGGATGCGCGGTCAGCGTTCAGACCTTCGGATTTGTACGGGTCGGTTCCACGACCTCGATCTGGTCGAGAACGCCGCGGAGGACCTTTTGGAAAAACACCCGGATCTGTCCGGGCTGTTCGTTGTCTGGGACGTGCCGGCAATGCGGGCCGTCAGCGTCCTGAAGGACAAAGGCCTCAACATCCCCGTTGTAACTGTTGACCTCGGGCATGACGTCGCCATCGCACTTGCGGCACAGCAAAACGTGGTTGGCGTCGCCGCGCAGCACCCCCATTCGCAAGGCGTACTTGTCGCCCGCGCGACTGTCTTGTCCCTGCTCGAAGAAACAGTCCCAAGCTGGATCGCCGTAAAAGGCCTCGCCGTTTCCAAAGAAAACGTGGCCGAAGCCTACCAGATCATCTGGAGCTCTCCTGCGCCGGAGACCGTTCTTCGTTTTACGCGGCCAAGTTAAGTGGTTTAGTATGAAAATAGTATCGTTTAGGATCTGCAAGAGTTTTACACCCGGCAAGACACCCCACCGTCGACAGTGATTTCGGTTCCCGTGATGTAGGATGCCTCGTCGCTTGCCAGAAAGACGGCGGCGTTCGCGACATCCCAAGGTGTACCCACGCGGCCCAACGGGATACGCGCCGCGCGCTGCTGATCCAGTGCATCCCAGTCAATAGCGTCTGGGTTGTCCGAGTTCTGTTCGGTTATGTCGCGCGCCATGGGTGTGTCGATGAATCCCGGCAGAATGGCGTTGGCACGGATACCGTACGGAGCCATTTCTGCAGCCAGATTGCGGGTAAACGAGATGATCGATCCCTTGGTGGCGTTGTAGCCGATATAGGGCGTGCCCAGATAACGCAGCCCGGCAATAGAGGAAATGTTCGTCACCACGCCAGCGCCGCGGTCCACAAAATGCGGCAGGACGTGCTTGGTCGGCAAAAAGACGGCCTTCATATTGACATGCACCATCGCATCCCAGTCCTCGACCGTGCTGTCCATCGCACCGCCGGTTTTCAGGATGCCGACATTGTTTTGCAGAATGTCGATCTGACCGAACTCGGATAGGCATTGTTCCACCGCCGCCTGAACCTGTTCCTCTTGCGTTACGTCTGCGGCCAAGGCCAGGGCCCGCCCACCTTCGTTGCGGATCAGGGCGCAGGTTTCTTCGGCTGCATCTAGATCCAAATCCAGCGCTGCGATGGCCGCACCTTCCTGAGCCAGCCGGATGGCCGTGGCCTTACCGTTGCCCATACCACCCTTCATCGAGCCCGCACCCGTCACCAAGGCGATTTTACCTGAAAGACGCGCCATGCTTTACCCCTCGTTCGATTGCAAAAAGGCGTTCATGCCACCGTCGATCGCCAGCAATTGCCCGTTGATATACGATGCCGCCTCGGACATCAGAAAAACCACAGGGGCCGCGATTTCTGCAGGCTCGGCCCATCGCGCGGCTGGAGTGCGGTTTTCGATACGCCGAACGAAATCCGGATCGCTTAGAATTTTGCGGTTCATTTCCGTCAGGACATAGCCCGGTGCGATGGCGTTGGCGCAGATCCCGTCCGCCCCGAAATCCGCGGCCAGAGACCGCGTTAACCCCGCAATTGCCGCCTTGGACGAGGCGTAATTGCCGATCCCCGGCCTTGGATGCGTTGCGGCAATGGAAGAGACCGACACGATGCGCCCCCGCTGCGGCCCCGGATTGGCTTGCATCGCACGGCCAGCCTCACGCGCCAGAATGAAAGGCGCAAAGACATGCAGGTCATAAATGGATCGGTAGTCGTCGATGGTCTGGTCCAGCACATGCCCATGATTGGTGATCCCGGCATTGTTGATCAGGCCCCAGATCGGGCCAACGCTCTTTACCCATTTTTCGCAGGCCTCAAAATCAGTCAGATCGAAGGCAGCCGTTTGAACGGTTGCCCCTTCGGTTCGCAGAGCGTTAGCCGTGGCCTCAATGGCCCCGGCGTTGATGTCCTGCAGGCACAGCTGCGCGCCCTGTGCCGCGCAGGCTTGCGCCATGGCCGCGCCTAACCCGCGCGCGGCCCCGGTGATCAGAATGGTTTTTCCGGCCAGCGAGAAATTCGGCCCCGTCATGAAGCCAAAGCAGCCTTATCCGCCTCAAGCGCGGCATTCACCGCAGGCATAACCTGATCGCAGAACAGTTCTAGCGACCGCAGAGTGTTGGCAAACGGGATCGAGGCGATCTGCATGAAGACGCTCAGATGCGTAATGCCGAATTCGCGTGCCTCGGCCACAATACGACGCGTGACCTCTTCGACATCCCCGATGATGGCGCGTTGCAGAACCGTGTCGATGTCGGGTTCATTGTCGAAGGGCACGATCTTGAGGTCTGCCCCCTCCATCAGCGGCTCGGGGCGACGCATGTTGTTGGCCATGCGCGCGTGGATCAGCACCTGCTCGGCCGCGGCGCGGGCATCGTCGTTGTCCTTGGCGACGTAAATGTAGCGCTGAACGGCAAAGGGGAAATCATCGCCAGTCAGGCCGTTTTCGGCGCGTGTTTCCTTATAAAGCCGCCGCGCGGTGTCCACGATCGCGTTCGGTCCAATGGCCGGCGTGGTCAGCGTTTCGGCCCCGTAGTCGATCATCTTTTGGCGCATCTCGGGTGCGTTGCCGACTGCGAAGGTGCGGATGCGATCCTGAACCGGTGCAATGGACAGCGCCGCGTCGCTGATCTGAATATGGTCGCCCTGATAGTCGATCACGCCGCTATAGACGCCTTGTTCGATGCAGTCCCAAATCTCGAGCCCGCGCATCAGGCGATCGTCGATAGCGAACCCGAACTTCTTGAACTCGCGCGGCTGATAGCCGGTGCCCAGACCCAGTACCAGACGGCCTTCGGTCAACTGATCGGTCAGGCAGATATCTTCGACCAGACGCAGCGGCTCATAGAAAGGCATCACAACGACCGCAGGGCCAACCTTGATCCGCTTGGTGTGGGCGGCCATGTTCGCAGCCGTCATCAGCGGCGAGGGTGAGATGCAATAATTCGACAGGTGATGCTCGGCGAACCATGCGACATCGAACCCGGCCTCATCGACCATTTTCGTCATATTACGCATCTGCGTAAACACATCCGCATGCGATGAGCCATCAACCGGCTTGGTCATCAGATTGAACAGCGAAAATTCCATATCTCTCGGACTCCAGTCTGGCTGTTAGGTCATACTTTGCGCGCATTTTGGCCCAATGCTGGCGAAGCACCAAATGATGAATCCTTTATCACTGGAAAAGAATTTCTTATGGGCTTTGCGCTTCTTGCCGCAACCATTCAAGGAAAGCCTGAACGCGGTGCTGCTCAACGCGTCGCTCAGGACAAATGAAATAGTAGGAAAATGGTCCTTTGACTGGCTCAAACGGCAACTTCACCAATGCGCCCGAGGCCAGAAGATGCCGTGCGATTACGTCGCGCACGACTCCGATGCCCTGACTGTAGAGAATGGCGTTTACAGTGGCACTGCTGTCGCCAAAGTAGAGCCCGTGTTCGAACGCATTTGGATCGCCACCGTTCACCTCGATCACCCGGCGCCATTCACTGTAGTTGGTGTCATGTAGAAAAGGCCGATCCGCCAGCGCATTGATGTCCGAAACATCGCCCAACTGATGGGCCGTTTGTGCCGAGGCGACCAGAATATGCTCTTCGCCAAAAAGAAGCTCTTCATACCCATCCGTGTAGCCACCCGGGCCCCATCGGATCGCGACATCCGCATCCTCTTGCCCAAAGCCTGTCTTTGCGACAGTCGATAGGGTCAGCAAATCGACCAAAGGGTTGACGTCAACAAACCGGTGCGCGCGCGAAGCAAACCAAGTTGAGGCAAAAGACGGCAGCAAGCTGACAGTCAGGGTTGTACGGCCGGTGTCGGGGGCAAGGTTCTGAACGCTTTCGCCCAACGTATTGAGGATCTCGTCCACGTCCTCGGCGAATTGCTCTCCTTGCTCGGTCAGCAGTATCATATTGTTGCGGCGTCGGAACAGTTTGACGCCCAAGCGATGCTCGAGCAGCTTGACCTGCTGACTGACCGCAGGCTGCGTCAGGTTCAGTTCCTGCGCCGCCAGTGTAAAGCTCTGCAGTCGCGCGGCTGCTTCAAACGCGATCAGGGTTTGCAACGGCGGCAGGGGGCGGCGCATACGGTTGCTGTCAAAGCCTACCGGCTCAAGTTTCGACAGAGCACCTGGGCGGAGTTGATCAAGCTTGTTTCGAAGGGCGCGTCGCATGGCAGATCTGCATAAGATTTTGTTGGGCAATGCTTATGCAATTTGCCGTGTCGATCAAGGTAGTAACTAGGCCCGTTTACCCGAGAAAACCTATTTTGCGAGAAGTTCTGCAATGTTTCGGTCAAGGGCCCGTTCGAATTGAACGTCGTTACCCGGATTGGCGGCGCAGTGGCCGAAATCCGAGTCGACCGGTCGAATACTTGCATTGGGTATGTGCAAGGCTTCAATCTCGTTATCGGCAGGTGGGAAATAAAGATCCTGTTCGCAGGGCATCAAGATCGTGCGGGCTCGGATCGCGCGCAGGGCTTTGGGGAAATCGCCAGCAAACGCAAGGCTGGCGCTGATGTCACCTTGTTGCCATGTCCTGAGTTTGCATAGCAGGTCATTGGCGTCCCAATTCGTTGCGTGATCCTCGGCCCAGTCATCCAGCAGTGCCGCAACAGTTTCGTATCCGAGTTGCCGGTACAGACCTTCGCGGTAAAAGGCCTGAGAAAAAGCCCAACCGGCATAGACGCGTCCAAACGCTTTCAAACCTTCAACGGGCTGTTGGGTGTAGCCTCCGCCATTCCAAACGGGATCGGCACATAGCGCGGCTTTTACGCCTTCGAGGAACACGAAATTATGCGGAGACGTGCGTGCAGATGCGCAAAAGGGCAGGATCGCGTCGACCATTTCGGGGTACTGCACCGCCCAATGATAGGCTTGGCACCCCGCCATGGACCAGCCGAGAACAAGGGCGATCTGTTTTACACCCAGTTCATTTGTCAGCAAGGCATGTTGCGCGCGAATGTTGTCTTGAAACGAAATCTCGGGGAAGGCTGCTCCGGCCTGAGGGCCAGGCGTACTGGGTGACGTTGAAATCCCACCCCCGAAAAGGTTGACCGATACTATGAAGTGTCGCGCCGGGTCGATGGCACGGCCTTGGCCAAAATAGCCTTCGTTGCGGTCGTGAGAGCCGGTGTAAAAGGTCGGCATGACGATGACATTGTCACCATCCGGCGCCAGAGTTCCATAGGTCTGATAACCAAGGCGGGCATCGCGCAGGACCTGCCCCGAGGACAAGGTGAAGTCGCCCAACTCGTAAAACATGCAGTCTTGCGCCATGGTCGGTTTCCCTTTTGCCCTTATGGAATGGGCGCGCGAACGCGCCCAATATTTTGATCAGTAGAGGCGCAGATATTCCTGCACTTCCCAATCGGTGACTGACTGGTGATACCGTTCCCACTCATCATTTTTGTATTCAAGATAGGAATGCCGCATCACAGGGCCCATGACATGCTTTGCCATTTCATCCGTTTTCAAAGCCTGTATCGCATGCCAGAGCGTGCGGGGCAGGCGGCGGATACCCAATTCGGTCAGTTCTTCTTCGGTTTTCTCGTACAGGTCGAAATCTGTGGCTTTGCCCGGATCGATCTTGTTCTTGATCCCGTGAACCGCGCAGCTGAGATGCATTGCCATGGCCAGATAGACATTCATCGTCATGTCGCAGGCCCGGTTTTCGATGCAATGACGGCTTTGCGGCAGCCGGAACTGGGCTGAGCGGTTGTTGAACCCGTAGGTGATATTGGTCGGGGCCCATGTCACCGTGCCGCCTTCGAACCCGCCGACACGAGGCACCAGACCGTTATACGAGTTCACGATCGGGCAGGTGATCGCGGTAATCGCCTCGGCGTGTTCCATCAGGCCGCCGACAGCCCAACGGCTTTCATCGGACCAGTCCCCGTCAGGGGTTTCAAAGATGTTTTCACCGGGGCGGCTTTCATGCTGCATCGACATGTTGATATGCGCCCCGGATCGCCAATCCCCCACGGTGGGTTTCGGCATGAAAGTTACGAACATGCCGTGACGTTTGGCGACCTCTTTCAGTGTCAGCCTTAAAAAGGCCAGCCGGTCGGACATCTCAAGCATGTTGGTATAGTGGAAATCCAGCTCGAATTGCGAATACGCGCCTTCGGCCACCACATCATGCAGGTTCCAGCCCAAGCCTTCGATGATATCAATCATCTCTTTCAGGAAGGGCATGGAATCTATCGAGTATTCGACATCATAGCCGAACGCCTGACGTCGCGGACGGGTTGCAGCACCCAGATCGTCGTCGAAGGCTTTGACCGGTTTGCCGGCATCATCGTATTTCATGACGATGAACTCGGGCTCCACCCCCGCATATCCGGTGTAGCCGTCTTGCGCTGCCTCGCTCATCGCACGCTTGAGCGCCTGACGGGGGCAGACATTGTACGGTGCGTCTTCCCAGTAGAGGTCAGAAAAGATCACGGCCATCGAGTTGTCCCAGGGACAGACATAGACCGCATCCAGATCGGGCACGACAACCTGATCGCTATCCGCCGGGCTGAGTTCCGGGACATATGAAATCGAATGCACCGCAAACTGAGGCCCTTTCCCTAGGCAAAGCGGTTCAAAATCGCTCATCGGGACCGGTTTGGTCTTGGGAATCCCGTGCAGATCAATCCAGGCGGCCATGACGTATTTGACACCTGCCTCTTCCAGCTCGCGTTTCACCTCAGCAATGCGCGGGCGATTTCGTTCGACGGCTTCCGAGAAGCTCTCGTAGTAAATCTTGGACATGATACCTCCGTTATCCCGGCACGAAATCGTCGGGATCGATGCCCGGCACGTGGGTCAAACCGGCGAGCTGCTTCCAATTGTGCGGGTAGGCGGCGTAGAAAATCACGCAGCGCTCATCAGCCTCGTATGAGATGTGGTTGTCTTTTGGGATATAGAGAACATCACCGCGGTTGCAGATATAGGTCTCGCCATCGCAGACCAGCCGGAACGTCCCTTCAAGAACGTAGATGATCTCATCGCAGGTCAGGTCCCATGGCACCTTGATGTTTTTCAAAACGTTGATGCCACCGCACATCGTGTCGGAAAAGGCCGAGGTCACCATTGGCTTGATATAGGTGTCACTGTCTTTCTCAGCGATCTGGTTGTAGCGATCCTCAACCAGATCCCATTTCATCAGTCTTGGGGCTTCACCCATTCTTTGCGTCCTCCGCGGCCAGATGTTTCAGAATGCTCTCGTTCAGTTCGACCTTGTAGCCGTCCGGGTCTTCGCAGAATGCGATAACGCGGGTGCCGTTTTTCATCGGTCCCGGCGGACGAGTGATATTGACCCCTGCGGCAGCAAGCTCTTCGCACGCCTTGTAGACATCGGGTGTCTCGATGCAGATGTGACCCCAGCCATTGCCCTTGTCGTATGGCTCTTGCTGATCCCAGTTTGCGGTCAGTTCCAGACAGGGACCTTCGGCTTCGGGCCCATAACCGATGAAGGTATTGGTGAACTTGCCTTCGGGGTAATCGGTGCGGCGCAAGACCTGCATGCCCAGAATGCCGCAATAAAACTCGATGGATTTTTCCATATCCATCACCCGCATCATTGTATGCGCCAGACGGAATCCCGCGTTGATGCTGTCGCTCATGCTGTTTTTTCCTCTTCGGTATAAGTCACTGCGGTCACGTCCAGCGCGATCCGTTCCTGAAAGGCGCGCACGCTGTCTTCCCAGACCGGAGACAGAAGGCCCCCGTCCTGCGCCACCACCGAGGCGCGACCAAGCTGCATCCGCTCAGTCATCTCGTGGTCTTCTTTGTGCACGTCCCACCAAAGCTTTTTCAGCCCTTCGACCTGGTCTTCGGACAAGGTCTGACCCTCAGTCGTGTAAAGCCCGCGTTTCTGCACCATCGTGCCGGGCCCGGTGGGAATGTTGAGATAAACCCCAAGCTGATCAGGGAAATAACGCCCAAGGATAAAGTTGGGATACAGCGCCAGATACCGCGAGCTTACGGCCAGACTGCCCGAGGTGCCGACCTCTTCCTCCAGATCAACGGCGCTGCCGATGCAGTTGCCGTCAATGATCGTGTAATGGTCTTCCAACGGCTGATCGGTGGTCGTTTTGTGGACGAACTGAACATGGTAAGGCTCGATGAAGTTCTCCATGATGAACTTCCAGTTGCAGGCGACTTCGCCAAAATCGAGCGTTGCGATCTGCTCGACTTTGGTCCAGTCGACCCCTTCAAGCCTGTTCCAGATCGTGGCTGCGTATTCTTCAAACGGCGGCGCGGTACCGTCGATATTGACGAAGATCCAATCGTTCCACACGTAGCTGCGCACTTCGATCAGGCCCGTCTGCGACCGATCCTTTCCTTCGACGTTGTGCACATTGGCACCACCAAAATGCGGTGCGGCCCGTAGGTTTCCGTCCAAATCATAAGCCCATGCGTGATAGGGGCAGCGGATCAGGTTACCTACCACACGATGCTCGGCCACCAGCTGAAGGCAGCGGTGACGGCAGATATTGTGGAAAACCTTCAGGATCCCTTGCTGATTTCGTACAATGACAAGGGGATGACCTGCGAAATCCACAGGCATCGCCTCACCTTGTTTTTTCACCTCATGAGCAAATCCGATGCACACCCAGTTCTTGGTGAAAACCGAGTGGCATTCGGCCTGCCAGAACGCTTGTTCTGTGTAGGCTTCTGCGGGCAAACCGTTTCTTGGTTCTTGCTCAGTCCAAAACGGACGAAGCATGGCTGTAATCTCTCGCATGGCGTCCTCCTCAGATATGTCCGGGCTCCGTTGCTGTACGCAATCAGACTCTCAAAAGTTCAATCTTGTCCAGTAAATTTTCTACGCTTTTCGTAAATTTATGTGAAAAACGTATTTAAAAATTGAGAGAGGGCAGTGATTATGCGAAAATCGTAGAGAACATTCGTGGTGAATTACCGTGATCGACACACATCTTACACGCCGATTCGGATTGCTTTTTCCGATCATCGGGTCACCTGAACCCGGGATTGCCGATGGCCGGCTTGCTGCCGCAACAAGCAAAGCGGGCGCGCTTGGGGTGATTGGGGCAGGCCCGTGCGACCGTGACTGGATCGCGGCGCAGTTTGCAATTGCCGCAGAAATCTCCGTCGCATGCGGGCTGGACAGCGCGCGCCTGAGCAAAGAACCCGAGATGTTGGATTTCGTACTGTCATTCCAGCCCCGAGCGATTTATCTGTCGGGCGGTGATCCACGCCCTTTCGCCGATACGATACGAAATCAGCATTGCCGCCTCATCTGCGAGGCGCGTTCGGCAAATGAATTTGACCACATCCTTGAAGCCGGGGCCGAAGTGATGGTGGTTCGGGGCGGTGGCCGATCCGAAACTTCGTCGGAAGAGACCACGTTTGCGATGATACCAGCAGCGTCAGACTATCTTTATGCGCGCGATGACGAGGTTAGCCTTGTCGCTTCGGGTGGGGTCAGGGATGCCCGGGGTCTGGCTGCGATGATTACTTTGGGCGCGGACGGGGTCTGTCTGGACCGACGGCTTTGGTCCACAGTCCAAGGCGACCTTTCTGATGATGCGCCCGGATCGTCTTCCAGTCTGCTGACTGAGGTTTGCCCAGTGCAGACACTGTTGCAGACCATCTGTTCACGCGCGGAACGTATCTTGTCTCACGCCCCGCGCAAAATAGTCAGGGAACCTCTGCCTCCCAAGGTCATTGGCACATTGGAACAGGGGCGCATTCTCGATAATACGACCCAAACGAAACGACCGGAAAGTGATACAAGTGGCAAATGATGTAAAACCAATCAACGGTATCCTTTCGCCGGAAAACAACCTGAACCAAAAGATTATCCGTTTTCTGCAAAAGGATGGACGGATGCCGTACAATGAGATTGCCAAGAAGCTGGACGTCTCGGAAGGCACAGTGCGAAATCGCGTCAACGGATTGCGGGAAAACAACCAGCTTCGCATCGCTGCGATGGTCGATCCGGTTGCGGATGCGTATAAAACGACTGCCATGATCGGCGTTAAGTCTGCCTCTGGGTTTACCCCGCAACAGGTCGGTGAACGGCTGGCCGAGAACGAAATGGTGGTTTTCATCCTATGGGTCGGTGGGCGCTATGACCTGATCATGGAAGTGGTTACCGACGATCAGGAAGAGTTTCAGGCCTTTCTGGAAAAAGAAATTCACCAATCTGCCGACATCGCCGAAGTGGATTTGATGTTGGGGCTGAAAATGCTCAAGAACCAATATCTGCTGAAAAAGCACTGGGGGCAAAGCGCCGAATGAAAGCCCAAGTGCGGTTGCAGTTGCCGTTTACGAAAACCGCAACGGCGATAACTTTGTATGGTTTGATGGCCATCGGTGCCTCGCCACGGCGCAAAACCGTTTACCTGGTATCAGGCTTGACGAGCCGGCTGCCATGCACGGGTTTCATTTAAAATCCAGTCGCGCAGCTCGAGCAGTTTCGGCGATACATTGGGCTGTACGGTGGTGATGAAATAACCACGTTTGGTCTTGTAGGTCTGCTCTAGCAGGGGGGTTAATTCGGCATCCCGGATGAGATCATCAATCAAACCGTACCACGCCAGCGCAATCCCCTGACCATCCTGCGCTGCTCGAACGACCATCTCGTAATTGCTGAACACCGTACCTGTTCCAATATCGTCTGCATCAACCTTTTGGGCACTGAGCCATTCTTCCCAAGTGCACCAGTCGCTATCGCGTGACGGGGGCACCAGATGCAGCAACTGAGACGAGTTTTTCAGATCAACTGGAGACCGAATCTGAGAGTTTGCGTTCTTGAAGGCCGGGCTGCAGACAATTCCCACTGTTTCTTCGAACAACAACTGCATCCCAGCTTCTGTTTGATCCAGATTGGCCATGTGAATAACAAGGTCGACTTCGTGGCCTGCCGCACGCCTGGGTTGGTCCGAGGCCAGTATGCCTATGTCGATATCGCCCAGATTCTGGCGAATAGCGGGAAGCCGTGGAATCAACCAAAAGTAGGCAAATGCAGAGTCGGACGAAATCAGGACACGCTCATGTTTCCCGGTTTTTGACAGGGCATTGAACTGGTTTGCAAGTTCCCCCAGCGGGCTGCTGACCCTTCGGAACAGTGCCTCGCCATCGCGGGTAAGAATGACCCCTTTGGCAGTGCGCTCGAACAGAGTTGTGCCCAATGCAACCTCAAGATTGCGGATGCGTTGGCTGAGACTGGGTTGTGACACCTTCATATCGCGGGCTGCTGCAGACAGCTGACCGCGGTTGCAAACCACCATGAAAGCGCACAGATCAGCGGCACTGCGGGCCAGAAGGGTATAGGAATTTCCTTTATCTTCCATCAGATATTTGCACTTTTTCCACGCATTTTTCTACCTCATCCTTCGGCACTATAGTCAAAGCCTAGAGCCTGACAGGACGCAGGGTCATTCTGAGCGCGTGCCCTGCGTGTTTGTCAAGGATCGCTTGGTGCCATCAGAAAACACCATTTGGCAGAACTTGGGGGCAGTCTGCGCTCTAAGATTTGAACGAAGAAAGCAAAAACAAGCTTGATAGGTCCAAAACCCTTCGAGCACACTGAACCAATTGCGTGAGGGCATAATCACGCGCGTCACCAGACGATATGGGAGGACCTTTATGTCAATTAAACCACCATTAACCGAGCTGCCTATTCAAACGGCAGACAAAGGTTTCTACAGCGGCTTTAGCGTCAACGTTACCGTCGTATCCAAGATCATAATCAGCGTCCTTGTTGTGTGGTGTATTTTTTGGCCTGTGCAGGCCGGTGCCACGCTGGGCGCCTGGAACAGCGCCATTTTGAACAACTTCGCGGCTTGGTACATTTGGGTCGTCGCATTGTTTGTCGTTGTGTGTCTTGGCTTGGCAATCTGGCCTGCCGGGGGGCGCATGTTGCTTGGGCAGCCGGGCGACAAACCGGAGTTTTCCAATTTTTCATGGTTCTCCATGATGTTTGGTGCCGGCATCGGTGTCGGCATGTTGACCTGGGCTGTGGCAGAGCCTGTATCGCATTTCCAAAACAACCCAAGTGTTATCCAGGGCCTGACGACTTCTGGTGGGGCAGACAATATCCGCACCGCCTATGTCTGGTCGTTCCTGCACTGGGGTGCCGGTGCCTGGGCCTGTTATGCGATCATCGGTTTGGCATTGGCGTTCTTCGCTTACCGCCGCGGCCTGCCTCTTACAATTCGCTCTGCTCTGACGCCTCTGTTCGGCAAAGCACTGTCGGGTACGGTCGGTCATATCATCGACATCGTTGCGGTGGTTGCGACCATCCTCGGCGTTGCGCAAACGCTTGGCTTTGGTGTTGATCAGTTCGTTGCGGGCCTGACACGAATTGGTATCGGCGGACTTGTCTATCCCGAGGGTGCTGTGAACGCAGATGGCGATAGTGTTGCCGGAACCGTGAATTTCCTCGGCATCATTGTCGCGCTGGCCTTCATCATGGGGGCGTCGACACTGTCCGCGCTTTCCGGTGTCGGTAAAGGCATCAAATGGCTGTCCAACCTGAATATGGTTCTGTCCATCTTCTTGCTGGGCTTCTTCATCATCTTTGGCGCAACATGGTTCGGTGCGACAGCGCTGGTCGTGGGTCTTTGGGACTACATCCTGGCCCTGCCGTACCTGAGCTTTAACGTCTATCGCTCAGACGGTGTCGAAGGGTCCGAAGCCTTCCTGCTGGCGCAATGGCAGGGTTGGTGGCCCGTGTTCTACTGGGCATGGTGGATCGCTTTTGCACCGTTCGTCGGCTTGTTCCTGGCCCGTATCTCGAAAGGCCGCACCATTCGAGAGTTCGTTCTGGGCGCGATGCTGGTACCCGGCCTGATGTGCTGCATCTGGTTCTCGTGGGCCGGTGGCACTGCGATTGACCTCGAACTGAACGGCAACGCTAACGGTGTGATCTTTGACGCAGGTAATGGCGACAAGATTTTTGCGATGACCGAGTTCATGCTGGCGCCGATTGCACAAGCATTGGCCTGGGCGATGGCGGTTCTGATCGTTATTCTGCTGATGACGTTCCTGGTGACTTCTGCTGACTCGGCCGTTTTGATCGTTAACACGATCAACGCCGCTGGTGACGAAGGCCCCAAAGCGCGCCCGCATATCATATTCTGGGGTGCAGCGCTTGCGCTTGTGGTCGGCGGCTTGCTGCTGTCCGGCGGCACCGGAGCGATCCAGACAGCGATGGTAATCGGGGCTTTGCCTTTCTCGGTGGTCATGGTGTTGATGTGCTTTGCCTTGATCAAGGCCATCTACAACGACAGTCGACGAGAAGCCCAAGGTATCCCCACGACGCACGGCGCGATATCAGAGCTGCCCGCGGGCGAGTAATTTGCTAGACTTACAAAGAACAAGCCCGGGGAAACCCGGGCTTGTTGTCTTTTTGAGAGGCTAATTTTAGGCGAGAAGTCGTGACCCGCGGGTTTTCGATATCATCAGCGCTGATTTGATTGCTCACAGCCGCGCCTGTGTTGAAAAAAATTTTACTACAAGTAAATTTCGGGTATTCTGTCTCCAAGAAAGATACAGGGCAAGAGTTCCTTGCTGAGCAGGCTCACATACTTATAGCAAGGCCCACAACAATGAACGCCGATAACAACGATAAGACTGCCATGATAAAACTGACTCAGGATCCACACTCGATCCGATCCGGAGATCGGGAAAAGGTTCTGGAGGTCGCCATTGGTCGCGAGGTTCGGGCCTTTCGCAAACAACAGAACACGACGGTTGCCGAACTTGCGCAGGTGACTGGCTTGTCGATCGGGATGCTGTCCAAGATTGAAAACGGGAATACATCGCCCTCGTTAACAACGTTGCAACTGCTGGCCGATGCTCTTTCAGTACCGCTGACAAGTTTTTTCCGCCGTTTCGAAGAGCGGCGCGATGCTGTGCACACCAAGGCCGGAGAAGGGGTGGCGCTTGAGCGCGAAGGGACGCGCGCGAACCATCAATACAACCTTCTGGGCCACATTGGTGCCAACGGCTCGGGCGTGATCGTCGAGCCTTACCTGATCACGTTGACCGCAGAATCTGACGTTTTCCCAACCTTTCAACATGCCGGGATCGAGACGATCTACATGCTTGAAGGAGAAGTCGATTATCGCCACGGCGATCAGGTGTATCCCCTAAAATCGGGCGATACCCTGTTCTTTGACGCCGACGCGCCACATGGCCCTGAACGGCTGGTCAGCCTTCCGGCGCGCTATTTGTCCGTCATCAGCTATCCGCAGACAAACTGAAGAACCAAAGCTTTCGCTTTTGGTGGTCCAATAAAGCCCAGCCTGTCTTTGTGCTGGGGCAGTTGGCTGCTGTTTCTCGCAAGCAAGAGGTTAGCTCTTTGGCCCATCTTGGCGGATTGATTGGTAGGTGGTGCTCGTAACACCGCTACCCCGAGAACTGGACGATATTCAACTGCGCCAGTCGTAAAACGCGTATGCATAGATTTTGAGCATTATTTGCCCATCAGGAAAAAAACTTTCCTAAAATTATTGAGGTTGCCAGTGTTTATTGCTAGCGTGGAATCAGAACGAAACACGCAAGGAGAGCTGTCTGCCATGTGCGGAATTGTCGGACTATTCCTTAAAGACCAGTCGCTGTCACCCAAGCTGGGCGATATGCTGACAGACATGCTGATCACCATGACCGACCGCGGACCCGACAGTGCGGGCATCGCGATTTATGGCGATCCGGCGCAGGGAACCACCAAATTGACTGTGCAGTCCCATGACCCCCAGCAGGATTTTGCAGGGTTGGCGGATGAGTTGGGCCAAAAGCTGGGCGCAACGGTGACCCAGACGATCAACGACACGCACGCGGTTCTGAACGTTCCGGGCGATCAGTTCGAAGCTGCGCGTGCTGCACTGGCCGAAATTCGCCCTGCGGTACGGATCATGAGCCGGGGTGAGAGCCTTGAGATTTACAAAGAGGTCGGTCTGCCGAAAGACGTGGCCGCGCGCTTCAACCTCAGCGGCATGACCGGCACGCATGGGATTGGTCATACACGGATGGCGACGGAATCGGCGGTGACCACGATGGGCGCGCACCCGTTCAATACCGGGGATGACCAGTGTCTGGTGCACAATGGCTCGCTATCGAACCACAACTCTCTGCGCCGCAAGCTGCGCCGCGAGGGGGTGCATATTCAGACCGAGAACGACACCGAAGTGGGCGCGGCCTATCTGACATGGAAGATGATGAACGGCGCGTCCTTGGGTGAGGCACTGGAAAGCAGCCTTAAGGATCTGGACGGGTTCTTTACCTTTGTCGTCGGCACCAAGGACGGGTTCGGCGTGGTCCGTGATCCGATTGCCTGTAAACCGGCGGTGATGGCGGAAACCGATCAATACGTGGCGTTTGGCAGCGAATACCGTGCCCTGGTGAACCTGCCGGGCATCGAAGATGCCCGCGTGTGGGAACCGGAACCCGCCACGGTGTATTTCTGGTCGCACAATGACTCCCCGAACAAGAAGGCCGCCTGATATGCAGACATACGATCTTGAGGCGGACGGCCTGCGCGGGTTGAACGCGTCCCTGCAGGAGCAGAGCAATGAGACCAACCAGACCAGCTGGGAGGTGGTTAACCCCAAAGGCAGCCACGCCATCGCGGTCGGGCTGGACGCGCCGATTGAGGTTACCGTGAAGGGCTCGACCGGTTATTACTGTGCGGGCATGAACCAGCAGGCGACCGTGCGGGTCGAGGGCTCGGTCGGGCCGGGCGTGGCCGAGAACATGATGTCCGGTCAGGTCATCGTCGAAGGTGATGCCAGCCAATATGCCGGGGCCACGGGCCATGGCGGGCTGCTGGTCATCAAGGGCAATGCAAGCTCGCGTTGCGGCATCTCGATGAAGGGGATCGACATCGTGGTGCATGGCAATATCGGCCATATGTCCGCCTTCATGGCGCAGGCAGGCAATCTAGTGGTCTGCGGCGATGCGGGCGACGCGCTGGGGGATTCCCTCTATGAGGCGCGGCTGTTCGTGCGCGGCTCAGTCAAAAGCCTGGGTGCGGATTGCATCGAAAAGGAAATGCGGCCTGAGCATCTGGAAATCCTCAAAGACCTGCTGGAGCGCGCAGGCGCAGATGCCAAGCCGGAAGAGTTCAAGCGCTATGGCTCGGCCCGTCAGCTTTACAATTTCGACGTCGACAAATCGGCCGCTTACTAAGGATAAAGGGTATGAAAGATATGGACGATCAGACCCCCCGCACCGTGCCGATCCAGTCGGCGACCTTTTCCAACCCGATCAACGCGGAAATTCGCCGCGCGGCGGCCACCGGCATCTATGACATCCGCGGTGGTGGCGCGAAACGCAAGGTACCGCATTTTGACGATCTGCTGTTTTTGGGGGCCAGCGTTAGCCGATACCCGCTGGAAGGCTATCGCGAACGCTGCGATACCTCGGTGACGCTGGGCACGCGTTTTGCCAAGAACCCGATCCAGCTGGATATCCCGATCACCATCGCGGGCATGAGCTTTGGCGCGCTGTCCGGCCCCGCGAAAGAGGCGTTGGGCCGTGGCGCATCGGCTGCTGGCACCTCGACCACCACCGGTGACGGCGGCATGACGCCCGAGGAACGTGGTCATTCCAGCAAACTGGTCTACCAGTATCTGCCGTCGCGCTATGGCATGAACCCCAACGACCTGCGCAAGGCCGACGCGATTGAGATCGTGGTGGGGCAAGGCGCAAAGCCCGGTGGCGGCGGCATGTTGCTGGGCCAAAAGATCAGCGACCGCGTGGCCGAGATGCGGACATTGCCCAAAGGGATCGACCAGCGCTCGGCCTGTCGCCACCCGGATTGGACCGGGCCGGATGATCTTGAGATCAAAATCCTCGAACTGCGCGAGATCACCAACTGGCAGGTTCCGATCTACGTCAAAGTTGGCGCGACACGGCCCTATTATGACACTGCGCTGGCGGTGAAGGCCGGAGCCGATGTGGTCGTCATGGACGGGATGCAGGGCGGTACAGCCGCAACGCAGGACGTGTTCATCGAACATGTAGGCATTCCAACGCTGGCCTGTATTCGCCCCGCCGTTCAGGCGTTGCAGGATCTGGGTGTGCATCGCGAGGTGCAGCTTGTGATCTCGGGCGGTATTCGGACCGGTGCGGATGTTGCCAAGGCCATGGCGCTTGGCGCGGATGCAGTGGCCATCGGTACGGCGGCGCTGATTGCGCTGGGGGACAATGACCCGAAATGGGAGTCCGAGTATCAAAAGCTGGGCACCACGACCGGCGCCTATGATGACTGGCACGAAGGGCTGGACCCGGCAGGTATCACCACGCAAGACCCGGAACTGGCCGCGCGTCTGGACCCGGTCGATGCTGGCCGCCGTTTGCGCAACTACCTGAAGGTCATGACGCTTGAGGCGCAAACCATCGCGCGCGCCTGCGGGCACAATCATCTGCACAACCTCGAACCCGAGGATCTGTGCGCCCTTACGATGGAGGCCGCCGCAATGGCGCGTGTGCCTCTGGCGGGCACCGACTGGTATCCGGGCAAAGCCGGGTTCTGATCACACAAATATCAAGGCGCGCCCTCCGGGGTCGCGCCTTTTTCGATTTGAAACACAAAAACAGGGAAAGGAAAGCCGATCATGACGATAGATCTGGCAGCTTTCGCCAAGGAAAAAGGCGTCAAATACTTCATGATCTCGTTCACCGATCTGTTCGGTGGGCAGCGGGCCAAACTGGTGCCCGCGCAGGCGATCGCGGACATGCAGGAAGAGGGCGCTGGTTTTGCAGGCTTTGCCACATGGCTGGACATGACGCCCGCGCATCCCGACATGCTGGCCGTGCCAGACCCGTCTTCGGTGATCCAACTGCCGTGGAAGCCCGAGGTTGCATGGGTTGCAGGCAATTGCGTGATGGAGGGCGAAGATGTCGCCCAGGCCCCGCGCAACGTGTTGCGCCGTCTGATCGATGAGGCCGCCGAGATGGGCCTGCATGTCAAAACCGGGATCGAGGCCGAATTCTTCCTGCTGACCCCCGATGGTGAGCAGATCAGCGACCCGTTCGATACCGCAGAAAAGCCCTGCTATGACCAGCAGGCGGTGATGCGCCGCTATGACGTGGTGCGCGAGATTTGTGACTATATGCTCGAACTGGGCTGGGGCCCGTATCAGAACGACCACGAGGACGCCAATGGCCAGTTCGAAATGAACTGGGAGTTTGACGACGTTCTGAAAACCGCCGACAAGCACTCCTTCTTCAAGTTCATGACCAAATCGGTGGCCGAAAAACACGGCTTCCGCGCCACGTTTATGCCGAAACCGGTTGAGGGGCTGACGGGCAATGGCTGCCACGCGCACATCTCGGTCTGGGATGCACCGGGCGCGGATGCCAAGACCAACGTGTTCGCGGGTGAGGGCGACGGCCCGACCGGAGAAGTGGGTCTGGGCGAACAGGGCAAGTACTTCCTCGGCGGCATCATGAAACATGCCAGTGCGCTGGCGGCGATCACCAATCCCACGGTGAACAGCTACAAACGTATCAACGCGCCGCGCACCATGTCGGGCGCGACCTGGGCACCCAATACGGTGACATGGACCGGCAACAACCGGACCCATATGGTGCGCGTCCCCGGACCGGGCCGGTTCGAACTGCGTCTGGCTGATGGCGCGGCCAACCCTTATCTGTTGCAGGCAGTGATCATTGCCGCCGGTCTGTCTGGCATTCGCAGCAAGGCTGACCCCGGCAAGCGCTATGACATCGACATGTACGCCGAAGGGCACACTGTCACCGATGCGCCCAAGCTGCCGTTGAACATGCTGGATGGGCTGCGGGAATACGACAAGGACGCCGAGCTGAAGGAGATGATGGGCCAAGAATTCTCGAGCGCTTTCCTGAAGATGAAGCATCAGGAATGGAACTCGTTCGTATCCCACTTCTCAAAATGGGAAAAAGAACACACGCTTGATATCTGATCCAGAGAAACCGACAAAGGCAGGGCTGCGGCAAAAGCCGCGGCCTTGTTTTGTCCGGTGACCTTCAGGTGCTTTTTTGCCTGTTCGTTTTGGCATCAAGCTGGCTCGTTTACCTCTGCCAAAGTCCGTCAATTAAGTATTCTGGGAATGCATCCCCAGCATTCGGGCGGCGAACTTATGATCTTCGACCTGCTCTAAACCTGACACCGTAAACGCGCCGATCAGACCGTTCCCTTTCAGAAATATCGGTATGGACCCTCCGTGAAACGCATGTTCTGACCGGTCCATGGCAAAGACGTCCGCAACCGAGATATCTTGTTCCCTCGTAACCTGACCCATGTAGAGAGAGCCGTGCGCGCAACGTAAAACAGTGTTCCGCTTTCGGCGAATCCAATGGCCGTTGTCGGGCGTGCTGTCAGGCAGTGCAATATGGGCAATCACCTGACCATAGCCGCCATGGTTATCTCCGGGTTGGCAAGAGTTCTTAAGATCAACCGCGCGATACATCACGGCAGTTCGATATCGCAGACAAAAATACCCGCCGCTCCGCCATCAGCGGCGGCCCCAATACGGGCGCCGATGGCCTTATGCGTTTCGTTCTCGAGATACGCGTCGCGCGTCTGAAGGTCTTTGAAGTCAAACCAGAACATGTCCTTGAAGCCATGTACCACCGGCTCTTCTGGTGACAGGTTTGGACCGAACCCAAAATCCAAGATGCCGTCTATTTCAGAACGAAGGTTGCCGAGGTCGGTGAGAATTCCGGATTTTGTCTCTGCGCTAACATCCGAGGAATATTTTACGAAGACGAGATGTTTGATCATGAGGGCTGTCCTTCCGGTCGGTTTCGAAAAGACTTGTAACTCACCATAGAGTGAATTAACAAGCCCCAGTGGCCAAACCAGAGATTCTGGTAAGGCGAGAAGTGGGGAGGTCGCTAATGTCCATCTTTTTCAAAGGCTGTAATCAACGGGCGTTTGGTACGTTCCCTTTGCTGGGAGACGACCTTCGTGATGCAGTTCAAACGGCTGTTGAGGTTGGTTACCGTGCTTTTGATACCGCGCAGTGGTACGGCAACGAAGCTGATCTTGGACAGATCATCCCCGATCTCGGGGTCGCGCGAGACGAGCTGTTGATCACAACCAAAGTGCAGCCGGAAAACATGTCTTCCGACAGGTTTATGGCTTCGGTCGAACAAAGCCTGAAGGATCTGAAGCTGGATTATGTGGACGTTCTGCTGCTGCATTGGCCACCTCAGGATAATCCGGTCGAGCCCTCGCTAACCCTTCTGCAGCAAGCGCATGAAAAGGGGTACGCAAAACATATAGGCGTCTCAAACTATACTGTTAAAATGATGCGGGAAGCCGTGCGTTTTATGGACGTACCTCTGGTTACGAACCAGGTCGAATTCCATCCGCTTCTCGATCAGCGCCGGCTGTTGAAAGCGTCTGCTGAAACAGGGATTCCGTTGGCATCGTATTGTTCGGTCGCAAGAGGCGAAGTGTTCAAATATCCTCTGTTTGCAGAAATCGGGCAGGCGTACGGAAAGTCTGCAGCGCAAGTCGTGTTGCGCTGGATTTTGCAGCAGGGCGTTTCGTTGAACACCATGTCCACAAAGCGCGCAAACCTGGAAGCGAACTTTGATATCATGGACTTCGTCTTGTCTTCGGTAGACATGGCGCGCATTCAAAAGCTTTGTGTTGCGAACTATCGCATTAGCAGCGCTGAGTTGCCCGAACTTGCTCCTTACGCGCCGACTTGGGATGCGCCTTTGGATGCCGCGTAAAACGTCATCCAAAAGTGGTTGACATTTTTTGATTCCGCGATAACTCTCCAGAGAGTGAATAATAACAAAAATACCCGGGAGGAAACTTTGAAGACAGTATCGCTCAGTGATTGCGCAGACAGCGTGCGGGACGGGGACACGGTTGTTGTCACCGGCAACGGCGGTGGAATGCTAGAGCCTGATGCGATCTTTGCTGCGCTTGAAACGCGCTTTCTGGAAACCGGGCACCCGAAGGATCTGACTCTGATTCACGCGCTGGGTATTGGGGATGCAAAACAGCGTGGCGTAAACCGGTTTGCGCATAAGGGTATGGTCAAGAGGGTTATTGGCGGCCATTGGTCTTGGTCCCCTCGCATGCAGGAACTGGCCCGAAACAACGAGATCGAGGCCTTTACACTTCCGTCTGGGGTCATTTCCTTGCTGATGCGAGAAAGCGGGGCGCGCCGTCCGGGTTTGATAACCACCGTAGGGATCGGAACCTGCTACGATCCACGCAACGGGGGCGGTGCAGCAAACGACGCAGCAAAGAAAGCTGCGCCGCTGAGCGAAGTCATCTCAATTGATGGTTCGGACTACATCCGTTACCTGCCGATTAAGCCGGATGTTGCAATTGTTCGGGGAACCTATTGCGACGAATTTGGCAATATTTCCTGTGCGGAAGAGGCCGGGGATCTGGACGCCAACGCGATTGCCCTGGCCGCACGCGGCGCAGGCGGGCGCGTATTGGCACAAGTGCGAGAGCGGCGACCGGCCCAGCAGTGCATTGCGCGCCTTGTGCAGGTGCCCGGGATCATGGTGGACATGATCGCGGAAGTGCCGGATCAACCACAAACACACGCTGGCGGGTATGAACCCTGTCTGGCGGGTCTGCCGTGGGCCGAGTTGCCTGCTCGGGGTGCCTTCGATGGCATGTCCTCCCCAAGCGGTGCGCGTGCGGTAGTGGCGCGGCGCGCGGCAGACGAAATTCAGCCGGGACAGTCCATAAATTTCGGCTTTGGCATTCCGGGAGGAATTGCTGCGATCCTGCAAGAGCGGGATCATCTGGACGAAATCTGGGTGACTGTCGAACAAGGTATTCACAACGGCCAGCTCATTGACGGACCGCTTTTCGGAGCGGCAACCCTGCCCAGTGCGATCATGCGATCCACGGATCAGTTCGATTATTACAGCAGTGGCGGCGCGGATTTTGCGTTTCTGGGTGCCGGAGAGGTTGATGCCGTGGGCAATGTCAACGTCTCGTCGCTTGGGGTAAATGTCGTGGGCCCCGGTGGGTTCGTAGATATTTCACAAGGGTCCAAGGCGGTTGCGTTTTGTTGTACGTTCGAGGGCGGAGGTCTGAAGGTCGACGTAGAAAACGGTCAGCTTCAGATTTCCCAGCCGGGCCGCATCCCGAAGTTTGTCAATCAGGTCGGCGAGATCACGTTTAGCGGCACTATGGCTGCCGCGATCGGAAAACCGGTGCTTTACATCACCGAGCGCGCGGTTTTCCGGCTGACACCCGAGGGTATCGAGCTGATCGAAATTGCACCCGGCGTGAACTTGCAGACCGACATTCTTGATCGCATGGAATTCTCTCCGCTCATTTCGGATAATTTGGCGCTGATGTCGCGCACTTGTTTTCAGCGCAGCAAGTCCTGCAAACAGTCCGTCGTCGAGTTTTCCGCTGTAGGAGGGATCAATGCTGGATAGGGTTGATACGATCTTTGCGGAACCCAAACGGTACAAGAACTACATCGCGGGTTCATTTTGGAACGCAGCCGATGGTGCGGTGATCGAACGTGAAAGCCCTGCGCATGGCAAAGTCGTTTCGGTTTATCCTGCGTCCACCCAGCAGGATGCGCTGGATGCCATATCCGCCGCGCGATCAAGCTTTGACGCCGGGGATTGGGCCTATACCTATGCCGGTGAAAAAGCCCGTATCCTGCGCGAGGTCGCCCAGAGCATTCGCGAAAACGTCGAGGAACTTGCTCTTATAGAAACCCTCGAGACTTCCAAGCCTTTGTCCGTGTCGCGCGGCGAGATCTTGTTTGCCGCCGAGCTGTGGGACTACGCAGCAGGGTCAGCCCGGTCGCTGCACGGCGACAGTCACAATACGCTGGGGCCAGAGATGGTCGGCATGGTTCTGCGAGAGCCCATCGGCGTAGTTGGGATCATCGCGCCGTGGAATTTCCCGCTTTTGATCCTGTCTGAGCGTTTGCCATTTGCTTTGGCTGCGGGATGCAGCGTGGTTGCAAAGCCCAGCGAATTTACATCCGGGACATCTTTGAAAATCGCCGAGTATCTGCACAAAGCTGGGCTGCCAACAGGTGTCTGCAACATTCTGGCTGGAACCGGCGACCCCGTAGGTCAAACAATCGTTGAAAGCGACGATGTCGACATGGTTGCCTTTACCGGGTCTACGCGTGTCGGTCGCATGGCGATTCAGGCCTCGGCCGGGAATATCAAAAAGCTCTCGCTTGAATTGGGCGGCAAGTCGCCTTCAGTGGTGTTTGCAGATTGTGATCTGGACGCAGCGGTCGACGGCGTCCTCAAGGCCGCAAATGTGAACATGGGCGAATGCTGCATCGCCGGGTCTCGCCTTTTGGTGCAGGATAGCATTGCAGAGGCCTTTCAGACGCGCCTGACCGAACGGCTAAAAGACCTGAAGGTTGGCGATCCGTTCGATCCCACGTCGCGCATCGGCGCAATCATCAACCAACGACAGTATGACCAGATTGCTTCTTACGTTCAGATTGGTCTGGACGAGGGCGCAAGCTTGGTCTGTGGCGGGAATGCAGGGGATTATGATGGGCTGTATTTCCCGCCGACCATTCTAGGCAATGTCCGCCCCGAGATGCGCATCGCGCAGGAAGAGATTTTCGGCCCCGTTCTGTCCGTGATGACATTCAGTGACACGGCCGAGGCCATCAAGCTGGCCAACACGTCGGATTACGGGCTGGCGGCGTATGTCTGGACAAATGACATGTCCACTGCATTGCAATGTGCCCGGCGCATTCAGGCGGGTCGTGTCTGGGTCAATTCCGCCTTGGCGGGCTTTCCGGAATTGCCCTTGGGCGGGTTCAAACAGTCTGGAAATGGGCGCGAAACAGGTCGCTACGGTATCGAGGAATATACGGAATTGAAGTCGGTCCATCTTCAGATCGGCGCACAACAGGAACGGTGGGTGACCGACGTTTGATCGGGGCTGAGGAACATGGGGAGGATAGGGTCAGAACTGATCCGACTGAGTAAATGGCAGAGATTAAACTAACAAACGTCCGAAAATCCTTTGGCCCGGTTGATGTCATCAAGGGGGTCGACCTTCAGGCCGATCACGGTGAGTTCGTGGTCTTCGTCGGCCCCTCGGGCTGCGGCAAGTCCACATTGCTGCGGATGATCTGTGGACTGGAAAGCATCACCTCGGGCGAGTTGATGATCGGCGGCGAAGACATGAGCGATGTCGAAGCCTCGGATCGGGGGACGGCGATGGTGTTCCAGTCCTATGCGCTCTATCCGCATATGACCGTGGCCCAGAACATGAGCTTTGGTCTGCGCATGGCCAAGACGCCCAAGGCCGAGATTGATGCGCGGGTGAACAAGGCCGCCGAGATTTTGCAGATCAAGCACCTGCTGGATCGCAAGCCCAAAGAGATGTCGGGCGGTCAGCGTCAGCGTGTCGCAATTGGCCGGGCCATCGTGCGCGAACCCAAAGTGTTCCTGTTTGACGAGCCTCTGTCGAACCTCGATGCCGAATTGCGCGTTCAGATGCGGGTGGAGCTTTCCAAACTGCACCATGAGATCGGTGCGACAATGATCTACGTGACCCACGATCAGGTCGAAGCGATGACTATGGCCGACAAGATCGTTGTCCTGCGCGACGGTCTGGTCGAACAGATTGGCTCCCCGTTGGAGCTTTATACGACGCCCGACAATAAATTCGTTGCGGGCTTCATCGGCTCTCCGCAGATGAATTTCCTGGATGCTGTGGTGATGGATAACGACGGTGGCTCGGCCAGCGTAAAGGTGGATGGCGCGACCGACCATCTCGTGTCAATTCCGCTGCGCTCAGGCAGCAGCGTTCAAAAAGGACAGTCTGTTCAAATCGGCATCCGCCCCGAACATCTGCTGGGAACCGTGGGTGGACCGGGTCTTGAGGTTCATATCGACGTGGTCGAAAACCTTGGTGGTATTGCCTATGCCTATGGCACCAGCAAGGCGGGTCAGGACGTGATCCTGAAAGCCGAAAGCGAGGCGCCACCGAAATTCGGAACCAAGGTGACGGCCCAATTGACCGACGCTTATTGCCACCTTTTCGATGCCGATGGCAAAACGCTTAGCGCGTCCGCCGGTGCGATCCGCAATCAAGAGGCCGCAGCATGACTACCCGCGCCGCCACTCCGTTGCCTGCAGGTAAATACTACTATTCAGACCTTTCGGTTGGGGCCTTCTTCCGGACCGGTCGGATCGTAGTGACAGAAACGCATATCGTGAATTTTGCCGGGATCTCTGGCGATTTCTTTGATGTCCATATGGATGACGAATTCGCGCGATCGCAGGGGTTTCCTGCCCGGATCGCGCATGGGTTGCTTGGGCTTTGTCTGATCGATGGCCTCAAGAACCGTGCTGATGTTCAGCTTCAGGCGGTGGCGTCGCTGGGCTGGAAAGAATGGAATTTTAAGGCACCGATCATTGCGGGGGACAGCATCGGTGCCGAGATTTCGGTAAAGTCCATGCGACCCACGTCGAAGGGGGATCGCGGGATCGTCGAACTGCATTTCGACGTAACCAATCAAAACGGTGCATCAGTGCAAAACGGAACCAACGCGCTGCTGATGCGGATGGAGGGGTAATGGCGGTTGCTCACTTGGTAACTCACCGGTGAGTAACGGACATGATCGAATACCCGCAAGGACGGGTAAGGGTTCGGCCCTGATCGGCTGGACAAAATCAGACCGCAGAATGCGGCTGAAACAACAGTGAGGAGGAACTATGAAACTCGTAAAAACTCTGCTCTGCGCGACAGCCGTAGCAGCGCTATCCACCACGGCGTTTGCCCGTGAGCTGGTCATGAATGCAAACACGTCCGACCCTGCACAAAAGCAGGCGATGGAGGACCTGATCGCCGATTTCGAAGCCGCGTATCCCGAGATCGACGTCAAATTCAACCTCTACGATCACGAGGCTTTCAAGGTTGCCCTGCGCAACTTCCTGGTCTCGGATGCTCCGGACCTGATTACCTGGAACGCGGGCAACCGCATGAAGGTCTTTGTTGATCTGGGTCTGCTGGAAGATGTCTCGGACGTTTGGGAAGAAGAAAACCTGTTCGAAAAAATGCCCGCCGTTGCAGGGGCTTCGACCGTTGATGGCAAACAGTATGGTGTGCCTTACGCCTACTATGCCTGGGGTCTCTACTATCGCAAGGACCTGTTTGACAAAGCTGGCATCACCGAAACCCCCACCACCTGGGAAGAGTTCAAGGACGTTGGCGAAAAGCTGAAGGCGGCGGGTATCACGCCCGTGACCATCGGCACCAAGAACCTGTGGCCTGCGGCTGGTTGGTTTGACTTCCTGAACATGCGCGTGAACGGCGCGGAATTCCATGCCGAACTCATGGACGGCAAGGTCGCTTACACAGATCCCCGCGTGCGCAAAGTGTTCGAAGTCTGGGGCGAACTGGCCGAAAACGACTTTTATGTCGAAAATCACCCCGCCTATTCCTTCCAGGAAGCACTGCCCTTCATGAACCAGGGTGACGCGGCCATGTATCTGCTGGCCCCGTTCATCGTGTCGATGTTCCCTGATGATGTGCGCGAACAGGTTGAATGGTTCCCATTCCCGATCATCGACGAAAGCGTGGGTATCTATGAAGATGCGCCGACCGACAGCTTCCACATTCCGGTGAACGCCAAGAACAAAGAAGACGCGCGTCTGTTTCTGAAATTCGCGGCGGCTGCGGAAAACCAGACCAAGACCGCCGGTACGCTGGACATGCTGCCGCCGAACATCAATGCCTCGGTCAAGGATGATCGGTTTGCGCAAGGTGGCTTTGCCCAACTGAGCAAGGCAAACGGCATCATGCAGTTCTATGACCGTGACACCGATCCGGCACTGGCCAAGGTTGGCATGCAGGGCTTCCAGGAATTCCTGCAGAACCCTGACCGCATCGACGACATCCTCGAACGCATCGAGGCCGAGCGCAAGCGGATCTACGGCGAGATCTGATCCCGCACGACAGGCAAGGGGTTCCGGCGTATCGCGCGCCGGGACCACTCAGAAACGAGGATTTCCCAATGACCGATATGGCAGCGCCAGCGGTAGGCGCACAGCGCAGGCACACGACCTTCTTCAGCCGCAACAAGCTGGTCATCATGCCGTTGTTGTTCATCGCCCCGGCCTTTGCGATGTTCTCGCTTTTCGTGATCTACCCGATCATTCAATCCATCTCACTGTCGTTTACCGAATGGCAGGGGATCGGCCCCAAGAAATGGGTTGGCTTCAACAACTACAAACTGCTTTGGGATGACCCGGTTTTCTGGAAGTCGCTGGTCAACAATATCTACTGGCTGGTTCTGTTCCTGCTGGCTCCGGTCTTTGGTCTGTTTGTCGCGTTGTTCCTGAACCAAAAGGTGTTCGGCATCCGGCTGGTCAAGTCGCTGTTCTTCTTCCCCTTTGTGGTCAGCCAGATCGTGGTGGGCCTTGTGTTCACATGGTTCTATGACCCGGCCTTTGGTCTTGTCGCGACATTGATCGAGCCTTTGGGTCTGAAACTGCCCGCCATTCTGGCCAGCGAAGACTGGGCCACCTTTGGCGTCATCGCTGCGGGGCTTTGGCCACAGACGGCCTATTGCATGATCCTGTACCTGACCGGCCTGAACAGCGTGAACCCCGAGATGATCGAGGCCGCGCGGCTGGACGGCGCCAAGGGCTGGCGTCTGCTGGTCAACATCGTGCTGCCGCAACTGCGCGCCGCCACATTCATCGCCATCGTTGTTACCGTGATCGGCGCGCTGCGGTCCTTCGACCTGGTTGCGATCATGACCGAGGGCGGCCCGTACAACTCTTCCAACGTGTTGGCTTACTACATGTATGACAACGCCATCTTCCGGTATCGCATGGGCTATGCCGCCTCGATCGCGACCATCCTGTTCCTGATCATGGATGTCTACATCGCCTGGTTCCTGATGCGTCTTCTGAAAAACGAGAAAGGGTCTCGCTAATGTTCCCGCGCCCGATACAGGAATCCACCAAAAGCCGTCAGCTGATGTACAAGATCGGCTTGCCCATCTCGCTGATCATCTGGCTGCTGCCCATGTTGGCCATCGTTGCCACAGCAGGGCGATCCCTGCACGATATCAACTATGGGAACTATTGGGGCATACCGTCCGAGTGGGCGTTCATCGACAACTTCAGCGCGGTGTTCGGCTCGTCCCCGATCCTGACTTACCTCCTGAACAGCGTGATTATCACCGTTCCGTCCATCATCGGCGCGCTGTTCCTGTCAACGTTGGCCGGGGCGGGGCTGGCGTTGTACAAATTCAAGGGCAGGTTCGTGATCTTTGCCCTGTTCATCGCGGGCAACTTTGTGCCGTTCCAGATTTTGATGATCCCGGTGCGGCAACTGACGCTCGATCTGGGCATCTATGACACCTATACCGGCGTGATCCTGTTCCAGATCGCATTCCAGACCGGGTTCTGCACCTTCTTTATGCGGAACTTCATCGCGGAATTGCCCTTTGAACTGGTTGAATCCGCCCGGTCCGAAGGGGTCAGCGAATGGAAAATCCTGATCCATGTGATTGTCCCTCTTGTGCGCCCCGCGCTGGCAGCACTGGCCGTGCTGGAATTCACCTTCATCTGGAATGACTTCTTCTGGCCTTTGATCCTGATCCAGTCGGATGAGTTGCGTCCCATCACTTTGGGCCTGACCACGCTGAAGGGGCAATACATCTCGTCCTTCAACCTGCTGGCTGCGGGCTCGCTTATCGCCGCGTTGCCACCCGTTATGATGTTCTTTGCAATGCAACGCCACTTTATTGCAGGATTGACCTTGGGCGCGAGCAAAGGTTGAACGTGCCGTAGGTTTGCAGAACAGAGGGACACGGCATGGCAGAAGCATCAGAGACACAAAAGACGGTCAAGCGTGTCGGCAGAAATGCAGATACCGCCAAGGCTGATCTGATCGCTTCTGCCCGACGCGAGTTCGCGGACAAAGGGTTTGCGCTCGCTGGTATCGAAGCCATCGCCGAGCCCACCGGCCTGAACAAGAAGATGATTTACCACTACTTCGGGTCGAAAGAAGGGCTTTATATCGAGGTTCTCGAAGAAGCCTATCTTGGCATCCGAAAGATGGAAGAGTCCCTGCATCTTGAGGATTTTGTGCCTTTGGCCGCCATTCGAAAACTGGTTGAGGCGACGTGGGATTACTATGTCGACAACCCGGATTTTCTGGCGCTTGTAAATCAGGAAAACCTTCTGAAGGCAGAATACCTCAAGAAATCCGGTATCGTGCAGCGACGAACCAGCAACCTGATCAGCACCGTGCAGGGTGTTCTGGACCGTGGCGTCAAGGAAGGCTCGATCAGGCCAGGTATCGATCCGATACAGTTAAACCACTCAATCGCGGGGTTGGGGTTCTATTATCTCAACAACCGCTTCACCAACACAGAGCTCTATTCCTTTGATCACATGACCCCCGAGGCCTTGGCTGAACGGCGGCAGTTCATTGTGGATTTCGTCATGTGCTTTGTGACCTGCCCAACCCACAGTTCGTCGTAGGAGCGTCATGGCCGGATCTTCGTATAGTCATATCATTGTTGGTGGTGGCACCGCAGGTTGCGTTCTTGCAGCCCGGCTAAGCGAAGATCCCGGAACCCACGTCCTGCTATTGGAGGCGGGCGCGCGCGATTGGCACCCCTACATCCACATGCCGGTAGGATTTGCCAAAACGACCGGCAGTAACCTGACCTGGGGCTATCATACAGAACCACAAGTTCATGCCGGCAACCGCCGGATACCTTACGCACAAGGGCGGGTTCTAGGGGGCGGCAGCTCGGTCAATGCCGAGGTCTTTACCCGTGGTGTGCCGCAGGATTACGACCGCTGGGCGTCTGAGGAAGGCTGCCCGGGCTGGTCGTTTGCCGAGGTTCAACCCTATTTCCTGCGATCCGAGGGGAACCAGAATCTCGCTGATGATTGGCACGGCACCGAAGGGCCGTTGGGCGTGTCCAACGTGGCCAGCCCTTTGCCGTTGACACGTGCCTTTGTCATGGCGTGCCAACAATCTGGCGTTCCTTTCAATCACGATTTCAACGGACCCAGTCAGGCCGGCGCAGGGTATTACCAATTGAATGTGGTCGACGGCCGCAGATGTTCGGCTGCAAAAGGTTACCTGGATCCCGCGCGGGGTCGGACAAATCTGACAGTCATAACAGGTGCCCAGTGCCAGCGCTTGTTAGTGGAGGGCAGTAGGGTTTCCGGCGTCGAATATCAGCACAAAGGAACGGTTTCTCAGGTGCATGCTGACGTCGAAATCATTCTGACCGCCGGAGCGATCGGTTCGCCAAAACTCTTGATGCTGTCCGGGATCGGACCCGCCGATCATCTGCGTGAAGTTGGAGTTGAGGTTCTGGAAAACCATGCCGAGGTTGGCTCTAACCTGTCTGACCACGTGAATATCGACCTAGTCGCAGAGCTGCGTGATCACGGCGGTTTGGATAAATACAAAAAACCTCATTGGGCCTTTTGGGCCGGTTTACAGTACCTGATGAACCGAACAGGGCCTGTCGCCAGCAATGTCGTTGAAGGTGGGATGTTCTGGTATTCGGATGACTCTCTGACGATACCAGATTTGCAGTTCCATTTCCTGCCGGGTGCCGGGGCCGAGGACGGCGTTGGCAGCGTCCCGAAAGGCAAATCCGGGATTACGCTGAACTGCTACGGTTTGCGCCCCAAAGCCCGCGGTACGGTACGTCTGTCCGGCAGCGGGCCTTCTGACGTGCCCAGAATTGATCCAAATTTCTTCGGGCATCCGGATGATCTGGCCACCACTGTTGCCGGGCTGAAAACCAGTCGCAGAGTGTTTTCCGAACCCGCGCTTGCGAAACATGTGCGCAGAGTTGTGTTGCCCGATGACAGCCTGAAAACTGACGAGGAATTGGCGGAATTTGTACGCCATCACGGGCGTACGTCCTACCACCCAGTGGGAACCTGTCGGATGGGGTCGGACTATGGTGCGGTCGTGGATACCCAGTTGAAACTCAACGGTTTCGACGGCATTCGGGTCTGTGACAGCAGCATCTTTCCCAGCATTGTTGGCTCAAACACGAATGCGCCGACGGCGATGATCGCGGAAAAAGCCGCCGACATGATTTTGGGTCGGCCACCGTTGCCCCAAAGGTCGGCATGCGCCGAGGTTAACCGCAAAAGAAACCTGACGGCTGTTACTGCTTAGACGCCACCATCGCTTTGCTTGCAGATCGGAAACAGGGTCAAAGGAGACACCGGCTGGTCAGGAATTCCCTTTGTCCAATTGCGCTGAATAGTAAAACGCAATGGCCTGCGCGCGGTTTTTCACGGACAGTTTTTCATAGATGTTGGAGAGGTGAAACTTCACCGTATTTGTCGAAATCTGCAGCTCTTTTGACAGCTCGCGGTTCGACATGCCTTTCGCCAAGGCCTCCAAAATGGCCAGTTCTTTCCGAGACAACGTCTGCAGCGGGCTTTGCTGCATTTTACGGACGTCAATAAAAGGAAACACCATCTTGCCCTTGGCGACATCGACACAGGTTTCCAGCAGGCCTTCAACCTCGCCTGAACGTGGGGCAAAACCAGCAGCGCCAGCTTGCATGGCTTGCCGTGGAATGTCGCCGGTGTCGTCGCCATAAACCACGAAACGTGGTGCATTGGCTTGTTCACGTAGCACTTCAATCAGCTTGGCCGCGCCCAAAGCGGGCAATTCCCATGAGACAATGCCAACCTTAACCGGAACCCGCATGGCGGTCCCCAAAAAGCCTTCGGCCGTCGCCGACGTGGCCACCAGAGAGAATCGCGGATCGCGTTCAAAAATCTCGGACATCGCCGATAAGACCAGCGGATTGTTGTTGGCCAGCATGACATCAATGGAACGCGTTTGGGTGTCAGCCATTGTTTTTCCGTCTTTATTCGCCAAAACCTACCCGAAAGAGTGGGCAGGCTTTTGGTATACCTGTGTATATCCACCCAAATGGGTGGGTAATTCTCCACCTAAATAGATATCCAAAAGCAGTAGTAAGTTACGTTGCGTCCGCTGGCAAGGATCGGGTTTTCTGCGTGCCAACGCGATAGTCGGGGCAATTGCCGTCCCCGCGTCTGAGGAGGATCGCACATGACTTTTCAAATCTACCCCACTCTCGAAATCCCCGAGACGCTGGCTGCGGGTCCCGGTCCAGGGAACACGGATGCCCGCGTGCTGCAGGCATTTGCAGGGGCAGGGTTGGCGGATCATATGCAGGGCGACGTTCTGCGCGGTATGATCGAATGCAAGCACATGCTGCGCGAAATCTGGGGCACGACCAATACCTACACCTTTGCCGTAGCCGGAACAGGTTGGAGCGGACTGGACACCATGTTCGCAGCAGTCATGCCGGGCGACAAGGTTGTGGCTTTTGCAAACGGTACATTCTCGGGGATTGATGCCCTGACCCTTCGCATCAAGGCTGCCACCCCCGATGAGCACGCAGCCAACCCGCTGGATCCGCAAGCCGCCAGTGTAACAGTGATCGAAGTGCCGCATGGTCAGCCCGTGACCGGTGCGATGGTTGAAGAAGCTCTGGCGCAGTACAAACCCAAATGGGCATTCATGGCTCATTGGGAGACGGGTTCAGGTCGGGTAAACGATCTGCGCGGTTTCTCAGACGCGTGCGAACGTCATGGCGTGATGGGTTTGATAGATGCCGTTTCATCCCTTGGGGTTGCCGATTTCCGTATTGATGACTTTCCCGGCATTGCGGGCTGGGCGTCGTGTCCACAAAAAGGTTTGTGCTGTCTGCCTCTGACCTATGCACCGGTCAGCTTTACCGACGCCTATATCGCCTCGTTGAAGACAAGCGGCGCCTACAGCTATGTTCACAACCCGATCTTCGAGGCCCGTCACTGGGGTATTGTCGACGGTCAGGATGTTGAAAAAGGCACCTACCACCGAACGCATTCCGGTTACGCGGTGGCCGCGTTCCACGAATCTCTGCGCCTGACGCTGCAGGAAGGTTTGACCAAACGCGCGCAGGCCTACCGAACGCATGAGGGCGTTCTGCGGGATGCCGTAGCAGCCATGGGGTGCGAGGTCACCTCTGACATGCCCAGCCTCGTCGTTTTGAACCTGCCGCCAGAGCTTGCAGGTCGCGAGATGGAGCTGGTGCAGAACTGCCGCGCCCGTGGCTTTGGCATCTGGCCGACACTCAGCGCGCCCGTGCAGGTACGTATCGGCATTCTTAACCAACTGAACCACCAGTCTGTCAGCCGCATCGTGATGTTGTTCGCCGAGGCCATCCGCGAAATGGGCGGCTCGGTCGATTTTGACGCCATCGAAGCGCTGCTGGAAAGCCGCTACGGCACATCTATCGCTGCATAAACGGGAGGAAATGCAGATGGATATCCACGAATACCAGGCGAAAGAACTACTTTCGAATTTCGGGGTCGAGACCCCGTCAGGCGCGCTGGCTTATAGCCCCGAACAGGCGGCCTATCGGGCTCGTGAGCTGGGCGGTGACAAATGGATCGTCAAGGCTCAGGTTCATGCTGGTGGCCGCGGCAAAGCGGGCGGCGTAAAGCTGTGCAACTCTGAAAGCGAAATTCACGAAGCCTGTGACGAGATGTTCGGCCGCAAGCTGGTCACGCATCAAACAGGCCCCGAAGGCAAAGGCATCTATCGTGTCTATGTCGAGTCTGCCGTGCCAATTGATCGCGAGATTTACCTTGGTTTTGTGCTGGATCGGTCCAGCCAAAGGGTCATGATCGTCGCCTCATCAGAAGGTGGGATGGAGATCGAAGAGATATCGGCCGAGCGTCCGGACAGTATCGTGCGTTCGATCGTCGAACCGGCTGTCGGTCTGCGGGATTTTCAGGCGCGCGAAATCGCCTTCAATCTAGGGCTGGAACCACGCTTGATTCAGCACATGGTGCGCACGCTGCAGGGCTGCTATGCCGCCTTCAGCGAACTCGACGCGACCATGGTCGAGATCAATCCGTTGGTCATCACCGCAGATGACCGCGTTCTGGCGCTTGACGCCAAAATGAGCTTTGACGACAACGCCTTGTTCCGTCACCCCCAAGTTGCTGAATTGCGCGACAAAAGCCAGGAAGACCCACGTGAAAGCAGGGCCGCTGATCGTGGGCTTTCCTATGTCGGGCTGGACGGCAATATCGGTTGTATCGTGAACGGTGCCGGTCTGGCGATGGCGACGATGGATACCATCAAGCTGGCGGGCGGCGAACCGGCGAATTTTCTGGATATTGGCGGCGGCGCTTCACCAGAGCGTGTGGCCAAGGCCTTCCGACTGGTTCTGTCCGATGACAATGTTCAGGCCGTTTTGGTAAACATCTTTGCCGGGATCAACCGATGCGACTGGGTGGCCGAAGGCGTTGTTCAGGCCCTGCGCGAACTGGAGCTGGATATTCCGGTCATCGTGCGGCTTGCCGGTACTAATGTCGAAGAAGGGCAAAAGATTTTGGCCAAATCGGGCCTGCCGATCATTCGCGCAACAACCTTGATGGAAGCTGCCGAGCGCGCAGTTGGCGCATGGCGCAGCGACCTGTCTCAAAACACCAAGATGAGGGCCGTGTAATGAGCATTCTTCTGGATCGCGACACCCGCGTAATCGTTCAGGGCATCACAGGGCGCATGGCGCGCCTGCACACCAAGGATATGTTGGAATATGGCACCAATGTCGTCGGTGGCGTCGTTCCGGGCAAAGGTGGCGAAACTGTCGAAGGCGTTCCCGTTTTCGACACGGTCAAACAGGCGGTAGAGGCCACCGGGGCTGATGCGAGCCTTGTTTTTGTACCGCCTCCATTCGCTGCGGATTCGATCATGGAAGCCGCCGACGCTGGCATTCGCTATTGCGTGTGTATCACCGACGGTATCCCCGCGCAGGACATGATCCGCGTGAAACGTTACATGTACCGCTATCCCAAGGACAAACGCATGATCCTGACCGGTCCGAACTGTGCCGGAACCATCAGCCCCGGCAAGGCGCTGTTGGGTATCATGCCCGGTCATATCTATCTGCAAGGGAATGTCGGCATCATCGGACGTTCCGGCACGCTGGGGTATGAGGCCGCGGCGCAGTTGAAAGAACGGGGAATCGGCGTTTCGACCAGTGTCGGCATCGGCGGGGATCCGATAAATGGTTCCTCTTTCCGCGATATTCTCGAGTGGTTCGAAAAGGATGATGACACCCGGATCATCGCAATGATCGGCGAAATCGGCGGACCTCAGGAGGCTGAAGCGGCGGAATACATCCGTGATCACGTCACCAAGCCCGTGGTGGCGTATGTGGCGGGTCTGACCGCGCCCAAGGGGCGGACGATGGGCCACGCGGGCGCAATCATCTCGGCCTTTGGCGAAAGCGCGAGTGAGAAGGTCGAGATCCTGTCGGCAGCCGGTGTGACCGTTGCCGAAAACCCTGCGGTGATCGGTGAAACCATCGCCCGCGTTATGGGAAAGGCTGCGTAATGGTCAAACCATCGGTTCTTGTTACCCGTCGCTGGCCTGCCGCCGTCGAAGCGTTGCTGGCCGAAAACTACAACGCTGTGCTGAACACCGGGGACACTCAGATGACCCCGGCGGAAATCAGAGAGGCACTTGGTAAATACGATGCCGTCTTACCCACCGTCACCGACACGCTCAGCGCCGAAGCACTGGATGTGCCCGCGGCCCAGACCAGAATTTTGGCCAATTACGGCGTAGGCTACAGCCACATCTGTGAACCCGCAGCACGCGATCTGGGCATGACGGTCACAAATACCCCGGATGTCCTGTCCGAATGCACTGCTGATCTTGCGATGACGCTGCTGCTGATGGCCGCGCGCCGCGCAGGAGAAGGAGAGCGTGAACTGCGCGCAGGCGGTTGGACCGGTTGGCGCCCGACGCATCTGGTCGGCACCAAGGTAAGCGGTAAAACACTGGGCATCATCGGATTTGGCCGCATCGGTCAGGAAATGGCGCGCCGGGCACATCATGGGTTCGGTATGAAAATCGTGGTGCAAAACCGCAGTGCCGTATCGAGCGACGTGCTGAAACAGTTCAATGCCACTCAGGTCGAAACAGTCGATGAGCTTTTGCCTCAATGCGATTTCGTCTCGCTGCATTGTCCGGGCGGTGCTGCAAACCGCCACCTGATCAACGGACGACGTCTCGACCTGATGAAACCGGATGCGTTCCTGATCAACACCGCGCGTGGAGAGGTCGTGGACGAGCACGCGCTGGTGCAATCGCTGATGTTTGGCACCATCGGCGGTGCCGCGCTGGATGTGTTCGACGGCGAACCCCGCATCAGCCCGGATCTGCTGCAATGCGACAATCTGGTGATGTTGCCGCATCTGGGCAGCGCCACAAAGGAATCGCGCGAGGCCATGGGGTTTCGCGTTCTGGACAATCTGGGCGACTTTTTCGCAGGCCGCCCACCTCGTGATCGCGTGATCTGACGCGCCTCTCTTCAAAGGACAAATCCCATGAGCTTTTATGCAATCGAACAAGCCCCCGCACGCCTGAATCGCAGCGAACTTGCCGTACCGGGCAGCCAACCCGGCATGTTCGAGAAAGCCGCGAAATCGGATGTCGACGTGATCTTCCTTGATCTGGAAGACGCCGTTGCCCCCGACGAAAAAGAGCAAGCCCGCAAGAACATCATCCAAGCGTTGAATGACATCGACTGGGGCAACAAGACCATGTCGGTGCGCATCAACGGGCTGGACACGCATTACATGTACCGCGACGTAGTGGATGTGGTGGAACAGGCGGGTCAACGGCTTGACCTGATCATGATCCCCAAGGTCGGCACCGCAGCGGATGTCTATGCGGTTGATATGATGGTCACGCAGATCGAAGACGCCATGGGCTACAAAAAGCGCATCGGGTTTGAACACATCATCGAAACCGCCCTGGGCATGCAGAACGTCAGCGAGATCGCCGCTGCTTCGAAACGCAACGAAAGCCTGCATTTCGGCGTGGCGGATTACGCGGCTTCGACCCGCGCTCGGACCACGATCATCGGGGGGGTCAACCCGGATTACTCGGTTCTGACGGATCCGGATGGCGACGCAGCCCGCGCAACCCATTGGGGCGACATGTGGCACTATGCGCTGGCCCGAATGGTCGTGGCCGCCCGCGCCAATGGACTGCGCCCCATTGATGGCCCCTTCGGAGATTTCCAGGACCCCGAGGGCTATAAGGCCGCTGCCAAACGCGCTGCTGTTCTGGGCTGTGAAGGCAAGTGGGCCATCCACCCCAGCCAGATCGCACTGGCCAACGAGGTCATGTCCCCCGCTGACGCCGAGGTCAACAAAGCGCAACGCATTTTGGAGGCAATGGCCGAGGCCGAAGCCGCCGGTAAAGGGGCCGTTTCGCTGGATGGTCGTCTGATCGATTACGCGTCGATCCGTCAGGCCGAAGTAATGGTTGAAAAAGCCCGTCAGATTGCCGCTGCGTGATTTAGGGCGGACACATGCCGCGCCCCGGTCCAGCCGGGGCGCAACGCGGTAAGCATTTAGGCTGTATGGCTTGCATTATGCAGCACCCAGTCTCTGACCTTGATCGCGTCATCAGACAGGGGGTTTTTCTTGGACCAGACCAGATAAAACCCCTTTCCGGTCTTCCACTCCCATTCAGTTTTGCCGGCCAACAAGCCTTGGCTTATCAGCCTGTCTGCCAGATGTTTCCAGCCAAATGCAAAGCCTTCGCCCGCCATCGCGGCCTGAAGAACCAAGGCATAATCATTCAGACGAAGACCCGTATTTGGAACTGAATGCCTGATCGAAAAATTCGCGAACCAGTCGCTCCAGCTTGGCCGCTGACGAATGGGTTCTTCCAGATGGATCAGGCGTTGATTCAGCAGGTTGGGCAAGCTGCGCAAGTCAACAGCCGCCGCCATAACACGCGGAGCTGCAACCGGGTAAATGACCTCATCAGCGATCAGCGCGCTGTCATATCCCGACCAGTTGCCATTCCCCTGACGCACGGCAAGGCTGATGTTTTCAGCATCGATATCGGGCTCACGGTCGCTGGACTGCAGTCTCAGGTCAATTCGCGGATGCCGCTTTTGCAAATCCGCAAGCCTCGGCATGACCCAGTAATTGTTGAACGCCGTTGACGCGCTGAGCGTTACATATCCCGTCTGGTTCAATTGCTGGATCGAAGAGACCGACAGCGCCAAGTGTTCAAACGCATGCGTCACGTCAGCAAGAAGGCGTTCCCCCGCCGCAGTCAATGTGACTTGCCGGTGGGCACGCGTGAACAGGGCCGTGTCCAACCCCTCTTCCAGACGTCGGATCGAGACACTTACGGCAGGCTGCTGCACATTCAGTTCCTGCGCAGCGCGGGTAAAGGATTTCAACCGTGCCGCGGCCTCGAAGACGACCAGATGACGTGGTGATCCAAGCTGTTTCCAGAGTTCTTGCATAAACTGTGTTTATGCTAACCATACAAATTTTCAAGCGTCACAGGCCATTCGCGAATAGATAGTATGCCGCAAAAAATTTGGAGTATGCTCTATGGCTCGGCGCGCACGTCAGTCCCGTTCCCGTGGTTCCGAGGCCGGTTCCGTACCGGCTTCACCCTATATCAGGCGCCAACTGGCGTTCTTTAATCCTTTGAACGAAGAGGATTTGGAACGCCTTGAGGCCCAAGTGGACTGGATCTTCGAAGAAGTTGGCATTGCCTTTCGCGATGATCCCGAAGCACTCGAACTGTGGCGCCGCGTGGGCGCGCGCATTGAGGGTGACATTGTTCGTGCTGATGCGTCATGGATTCGTGACCTGTGCGCGAAAGCGCCCAAAAGCTTTCAGCAAGTCGCCCGCAATCCCGAACGCTCGGTCGTCATTGGCGACGGCAATCAGGTGTTCGCCCCAGTCTATGGTGCGCCCTTCGTGCGGGATCTGGAAGGCGGCCGCCGCTATGGCGACATCGAGTCGTTCGAAAAGCTGGTCAAGCTGACCTATATGCACCCCAACCTGCACCACGGCGGCTTTGTCACTTGCGAACCCTGTGACGTTCCGGTCAGCAAACGCCATCTGGACATGATGTTCGCCCACATGACGCTCAGCGACAAGCCGCATCTGGGGGCCATCACCGAGATGAGCCGCGCACAGGACAGCGTCGACATGGCCGAGATCGTCTTTGGCGTGGATTTCATGGAAGACAACTGCGTGATCATGGGTAACGTGAACACCAACTCGCCGCTGCTGGTGGACCGCGTGGTGACGGAATCGGCGCGGGTCTATTCCTCGCGCGGTCAGGGCCTGATCGTGGTGCCGTTCATCCTGTCCGGCGCGATGGGTCCGGTCAGCACCGCCGCCAGTGTCGCGCAGGCGATGGCCGAGGCGATGATGGTTTGCGCCTATGTTCAACTGCTGCGCCCCGGTGCGCCCTTTGTTCTGGGCAACTTCCTGTCGTCCATGTCGCTGAAATCCGGCGCACCGACCTTTGGCATGCCCGAGCCGGTGATCTCGAACTACGCCATCGGCCAACTGGCCCGCCGCGCCGGTCTGCCCCTGCGCTGCGGCGGCTCGCTGACTGCCTCCAAGATCGAAGACGCGCAGGCCGCCTACGAATCCGCCGACTCGATGCATTCAACCATGCTGGCAGGCGCAAACTTCGTCCTGCACTCGGCAGGTTGGCTCGAAGGTGGCCTGTGCACCGGCTTCGAAAAGCTGATCATGGATGCCGACCGTCTGGGGTCCTATCAGAAGGTTCTCAGCCAAGGCCTCGACACCAGCGACGACGCCTTTGCCCGCGACGCCTATGATGAGGTGGATGCAGGCGGTCACTTCCTGGGCTGCGCTCATACCATGCGCAATTATCAAACCGCGTTCTATGAACCCAAGCTCAGCGACAGCGAGAATGTCGAAAGCTGGGAAGAAGGCGGCTCCAAGGACATGCGCCGCCGGGCCTATGAGCGTTGGAACCAGATGCTGAACGAATATCAGCCCCCCGCGATGGACGAAGCCAAGAAAGAAGAACTGGCCGCCTATGTCGCCAAACGCAAAGAAGAAATCCCGGACGCCTGGTACTAAAACCGGGATCCCTTCATCTGGCCAAAAATATCCTCGGGGGTGAATTGAGCCGCAGGCTCAAGAGGGGGCAGACAGCCCCCTTCCCCCAACCACAAGAAAAGACACAGGACCCTCTCATGCCCGAGATTCAAAAAGACGAAACCACATCCGGCAAACAACTGCCCTCCCACGCCAAGGTCGTCGTCATCGGCGGCGGCGTTGTGGGTTGTTCGATCCTTTTCCACCTGGCCAAATTCGGCTGGAAAGACGTCGTCCTGCTGGAACGCGATGAACTGACCTCCGGCTCCAGCTGGCACGCGGCGGGTCAAATACACACGATCAGCTCGGACCCCAACATCTCGCGCCTGCAAAGCTATACCATCGATTTGTACAAAGAGATCCAGGAAACATCGGGCCACTCGGTCGGCATGCACATCACCGGCGGTTTCTACGCGGCATCGACCAAGGAATGGTACGACTATCTGAAGCGCGAGCGTTCGAAAGCGCGCTATATGGGCCTGCATCAGGAATTCATCAGCCCGCAGGAACTGGCCGAGCGTCACCCGCTGATCGATCCCAAACACTATCATGCCGCGCTCTGGGATGAGCAGGACGGCGACGTGGACCCCTCGGGCGCGACCTACGCCTTCGCGAAATCCGCCCGTCACCACGGCGCACAATATTTCACCCATTGCGGCGTGACGTCGATGAGCCAGCGCCCCGATGGCAGCTGGGATCTGACCACCCCCAAAGGCGTCATCAACGCCGAGCAGGTTGTGAACTGTGGCGGCCTCTGGGCGCGTGAAGTCGGTCATATGTCCGGCATCCACCTGCCCGTACAGCCGATGGAGCACCACTATCTGATCACCGACGCGATCCCGATGATCAAGGACCGCATGGAAAGCATGGGTGAAGCCGGTCGTCTGCCCGCGGGCATCGACTATGAGGCCAACATCTATTTCCGTCAGGAACGCCACGGCATGCTGCTGGGCACGTATGAGCCGAAATCTACCCCGTGGAAAGTCGATGGCACGCCCTGGGATTTCGGCCACGAGCTGCTGCAACCCGATCTGGACCGCATCGCCGACCGTCTGGAAATGTCGTTCGAGCGTATCCCCGCCATTGGCGAATCCGGCATCAAGGACACCATCAACGGCCCGTTCACCTTCGGCCCCGATGGCAACCCGATGATCGGCCCGGTTCCGGGCATGAAGAACTATTGGGTCGCCGTGGGCGTCATGGCGGGCTTCTGCCAGGGCGGCGGCGTTGGCCTGACCATGGCCGAGTGGATGATCGACGGCGAGCCTTCGATCGACGTCTGGGCGATGGACGTGGCGCGGTTTGGCGAGTTTGCAACGCCGGACTGGGGCACGATCAAGTCCTCGGAAAACTACGAGCGCCGCTTCGTGATGACCTTCCCGAACGAAACGCTGCCCAAGGGCCGGATGCAGAAAACCACCGCGCTCTATGATCGTCTGATCGACAAGGGGGCCGTGATGGGTCAGGGCTTTGGTCTGGAAAACGCGCTGTGGTTTGCCGACAATGCCGAAGACGCCCATGAAACCCCGACGTTCGAGCGCAACCGCAGCCACGACTATGTGGCGCGCGAAGTCAAAGCCGTGCAAGAGGCCGTCGGCGGCATCGAGATCGCCAACTTTGCCAAGCACGAGTTCAAGGGCGCCGGTGCGCGCGACTACCTGAACCGCACTCTGGCAGGTTACGTGCCGAAACCCGGCCGTCTGGCGCTGACCCCTATGCTGACCGAAAAGGGCCGTCTTTACGGTGACCTGACCGTGGCGTGTCTGGGCGATGACCACTTCATGCTGTTTGGTTCGGGCGCGATGCAGGATGCGCACAGCCGCTGGTTCCAAAAGGACCTGCCTGCGGATGTGACCTATGCCAATGTCTCGGATGACTGGCACGGGATCGCCCTGTCCGGCCCCAAATCGCGCGAGCTGCTGGCCCGCATCACCCGCGACGACGTCAGTGCCGACGCGCTGAAGTTCCGCGACCTACGCCAGACCTTTGTGGGTGGCGTGCCGGTGATCCTGAATCGTATCTCGTTCTCGGGCGAGCTGGGCTTTGAGATCTACTGCAAGCCGATGTACCTGCTGCGTCTGGCCGAGGCGATCGAAGAGGCCGGTGCCGATCTGGGTTACCGCTGGTATGGCGCACGCGCGCTGATGTCGCTGCGCCTTGAAAAAGGCTGGGGCGTCTGGACCACCGATTTCCGTCCCGACTTCAACGCGGTCGAATCCGGTATGGATGTCTTCATCAACTGGAAGAAGGACTTTGTCGGCAAGGAAGCCACCGAAAAGTTCAAAGCAGATGGCGTAGCCCGCAAGCTGGTCACCATGACCATCGACGTGGACGGCATCGATGTCTCGAACGACGAGGCAATCCTGAAAGACGGCGAAGCGGTCGGCTATGTCTCGTCCGGCGGCTATGGCCACCGCGTCGGCAAGTCGATGGCGATGGGCTATGTCGCCTCGGACAGCGCGGTGCCGGGAACAAAGCTGCAGGTAGAAATCCTGGGCGAGTTCTATGACGCCGAAGTTCTGGGTGCTCCTGCATATGACGCCAATGGCGCCAATATGCGCGCCTAAGAAAGGAACGCCGAAATGGGTCACCCCGAAATCAACTTTGCACAGTCAAGTGTCAGGTCTGCTGAACTCAACCGGTTCATTTTCCTGATTATGCCGGGCTTTTCGGCATTGGAGTTGGGCTCGGGGATCGACTCATTGGCTGCGGCGAATGATGCCTCGGATCATGCGCCCTTCGAATGGTGTATCGTCAGTGAAACGGGCGAACCTGTAACGTCGTCCTCTGGAATGACCGTATCAGTGGAAGGTGCGTTGCCTAAAACGCAACGGGGCGACTGTATCGTCATCTGCGGGCCAATGGCCGTCGCGCAGACGGTTTCCAACGAGTTGAAAGCCTGGTTAAGACAAGCCCGGCGTTTTGGCGTGCAGCTTTGCGGCGTTGGGGGTGGGTCAAGCACATTGGCCGGCGCTGGTGTCGCAAGCGGCCAGTGCTTGAGCGCGCACTGGAAGCAGCAACCCGTGATGGTCGAGCTGTTTCCCACGGTCGAAACTGTGTGTTCGGTCTATGTCGACGAACGCCCGATTGCGACCTGCGGCGGTGGTGTGACCACGCTGGATTTGTTTTCCTCCCTTATCAGCCAGAAATGCGGTCAAACCACGTCCTCTCGTGTGGCGGATCAACTGCTTTATGCGTCTGTGCGGCACAGCGATGGCCGGCAGACGCAGACAGACCTGTTCCGTTTCGGCACGCGTCACTCAAAGCTGGCGACGGCGGTGATGATCATGAAAGAAAATCTGGAAACCCCGCTGTCTCCGCGCGTGGTCGCGGAACGTGCTGAAATGTCGACGCGTCAACTAGAGCGGTTGTTTCAGAAATATGTCGGCACCAGCCCTAAAAACTATATGACCCGCCTCAGGCTTGAGCGCGCGAAGACATTGCTGCAACAAACCGATATGCGCGTTCTGGACGTTGCGGTGGCGTGTGGATTTGGTTCGGCCAGCCATTTCTCAAAGTGTCTTCGCAAGCACTTTGGCGCCTCACCGCATACACAACAACGCGCGGACTGATTTCTTCTGTCTAGCCGGGGGGATCAGTTTGATTTGAACGGCGTCAGGCTTTCGGTGAAATCCTCGATGAATTCCAATGTCACAAGGGACGGTTGCTTCAATACCGGGCGTACCAGTGAAAGAGTGTGGGACATCAAAGGCTTAAAGGGTCGAAAACACAATCCCCGTTCCCTGTATTGTATGGCATCCAACTCGCTGACGACGGACACGCCGACGCCTTGCAAAACCAGCTCACACGCTGCGGTGAACTGCCGAACTTCGATGTGAGAGTTCAGTTGAACATTCGCATCGTGAAACGCCTTTGACAGGCGTCCGAAAAAGTCGCTGTCGCGGCGCGTGTGAATGATTTTTTCGTGCTCCAGGTCCGATGGCGTGACCTGAGAACACTTTTCCAACGCATGCCCGCGGGGAAACACGCAAACCGTGCGGACGTTGATGTTGGTGCTTTCGACGGCCGGGTGGCCGCGAAAACTGTCTGTAATTCCAAATTCGTATTGTTCGCCCACGATCCATTCAAGGATACGTTCCGGCCTGTCCGGTTCGATGGTCATGGTAACGCCCGGCCTGTCCTTGAGAAACCGTGCGACGACGCCCGGCAGGTGGCTGGTGGCGAACCCGGGCAGACAAGCGACGCGGATATGCCCGGCCTTTCTTTGGGTAATATCCTGACTCACATCCGAAATTTGCCGCATAAGCTCCAGAACACGTTCTACGCTGGGCTGTAGGTACCGGACCTCCTGAGTGGGCACCAACCGCCCTTCGCGCCGGTCAAAAAGCTGAAACCCAAGCGATTTTTCGAGGTCCGACATCAATCTGCTGACAGCCGGTTGGCTTATCCCCAGATCCAGCGCCGCCGCCGTGACCGAGCCATTGGCCGCCACGGCCATCAATGCCTCTAACTGTCGAATTCTCAGGGTTTGTCTCATTTTCAAACCTATTTGGGGCTTCGTCGGGCAAATATATAATATCGTGTTATGTTTTATGCCATTACTAAATGCTTGAATTATAAATCTGTAACGTTAACGTCGTGAAATCGTCATGTCTGCTGATTACGCGTTGCGGTCGGTATTCAACGAAGCATCGAACCTGATGCATGGGAGGAATCATGAAAAAGACTTTTCTCGGCGCTCTTGCCGTAACAACTGCTTTGTCCCCGGTAGCGGCAATGGCTCAGACCGAAGTTCAGTTCTGGCATGCCTTCACCGGTCGTCTGGGTGAGCTTGTGAAAGCCCAGGTTGAAGAATTCAACGCAAGCCAGGATGAGTTTGTCGTGGTTGAAAGCCACAAGGGCAACTATTCAGAAACCTTGAATGCCGGTATCGCGGCGTTCCGCGCCAAAGAGCAACCGCATATCCTGATGGTGTTCGAGGTCGGCACGGCAACGATGATGTCCGCCGAAGGTGCGGTCAAACCCGTTCATGAGGTGATGGCAGAAAGCGGCGCGTCTTTCGATCCGGATGCCTATATCGGCGCTGTCAAAGGGTATTACACAACCACTGATGGGGACATGCTTTCGCTGCCCTTTAACTCTTCCACACCTGTGCTTTGGGTGAACCGTGACGCGTTTGAAGCCGCAGGCGTTGACCCCGACACCGACCTGTCGACATGGGAAAACGTTGGTGAAGTTCTTGGACAGCTGAAAGACGGCGGCGAAGAGTGTCCGTTGGTGACAGCATGGCAAAGCTGGATTCACCTTGAGAACCTCTCGGCCTATCACGACGTCCCGTTTGCCTCCAAGGACAATGGGTTTGCCGGTCTGGATACCGAACTGATGCTGAACGGTCCCACACAGGTTGCGCACCTGACCGCAATGGGCGAGTGGGCGAAGGACGGCAAGTTCATCTACACAGGCCGCAGAAACGAAGGTGGTGCCAATTTCCGCGCAGGTGAATGCGCCTTGTTTACCGAAAGCTCGGCAGGCTACGCCGGGATCAGTGCCGAAGCGCAGTTCGACTTTGATGTGCGTCCATTGCCATATTGGGCAGGCGTTGTGAGTGAGCCGCAGAACACCATCATCGGTGGCGCTTCGCTTTGGGTGCTGGAAGGGCATGACCCCGAAGCCTACAAGGGCGTGGGCGAGTTCCTCAGCTTTTTGTCCTCCTCCGGGGTACAGGCCGACTGGCACCAAAACACCGGTTACCTTCCGATCACTGCCGAGGCGGGCGTCGCCACCCGTGCGGCCGGTTTCTATGAACAGAACCCGGGCACCGATATCGCTGTGATCCAGATGACCGCCAAAGAGCCTACGGCGAATTCCAAGGGCCTGCGCCTGGGATCTTTCGATCAGATCCGGGGTATCATCGACGAAGAGCTGGAAGCGATCTGGGCTGGCGAGAAAACCGCACAAGAAGCGATGGACAGCGCGAAAGAGCGCGGCGATGCGCTGCTGCGTCGGTTTGAATCGGCTAATCGCTAAGCCGGAAAAACGATGCGGGCCCTGAACGGGCCCGCAATCCTTCCCCTGGTGGAGCAGCAGGATGGAAAAACGCGTCACTTTTCGCGGCTGGCTTTTACCGCTTGCGCTGATTGCACCGCAGGTGATCATTTCTGCAGTTTTCTTTTTCTATCCCGCGGGACAAGCGGTCTGGCAATCGCTGTTCATCCCTGATCCGTTCGGGCTGTCGTCTCAGTTTGTTGGGTTGGGGAATTTCGAATTTCTGTTGACCGACAGGTTCTACCGCGCGTCCTTTGTGACGACGGCCGTGTTTTCCATTCTTGTAACGCTGTGTTCGATGATCCCGGCGTTGTTTCTGGCGGTGTTGGCGGACAGATTGATCAAGGGCTCGGGTGTCTACCGGACGCTTTTGATCTGGCCCTATGCCGTTGCCCCTGCCGTGGCCGGTGTGTTGTGGCTGTTCATGTTCAACACGCGCGTTGGGGTTGTGTCTTGGTACCTTGGACAGCTGGGCTATGACTGGAACCATGTGTTGAACGGGACCGAAGCGATGAGCCTGGTCGTTGTCGCCTCGGCCTGGGGGAGGATCAGCTATAACTTTTTGTTCTTCTTCGCCGCCCTTCAATCCGTCCCGCGATCGGTTATCGAAGCCGCCGCGATTGACGGCGCGCGGTTCTGGCGGCGGTTCTTTACCATCGTACTGCCGCTGCTGTCGCCGACGGCATTCTTTCTGCTGGTTGTGAACGTGGTCTACGCCTTTTTTGAAACCTTTGGCGTTATTCACACCATCACAGGTGGTGGGCCCCAGCAGGCGACAACCATTTTGGTTTATAAGGTCTTTTCAGACGGCTTCGTGGGTCAGGATCTGGGTTCATCCTCGGCGCAATCCGTGATCTTGCTGGTCGTTGTGGGGCTACTCACGGTCATACAGTTCAAGTACGTGGAAAAGAGGGTGCATTACTGATGTCTGCCCAACAACACGGCATGGTGGAAAAACGCGGCGCAGGTATCTGGCTGACCCATGCCTTTATGATCTTGGGCGTTCTGATCATCTTTTTCCCAATCTGGCTTGCATTCGTTGCATCGACCGTGACCCAGGCCGATATCATCTCACCCCCTATGCCGGTCGTTCCGGGTGATCAGTTTTGGGTGAACTACAAGGCGGCCCTGTTTTCCGGGGTGAACGTGCCCGTGGCAACCATGCTGTTCAACAGCTTGGTCATGGCGATTGGCATTGCCATCGGTAAGATCATCATTTCACTGCTATCGGCGTTTGCGATAGTCTATTTCCGGTTTCCCGGACGCCAGACGTTTTTCTGGATGATCTTCATTACGTTGATGTTGCCGGTCGAGGTGAGGATCGTTCCCACATTCGAAGTCGTCGCCGGGTTCGGGATGCTCAACAGCTATTCCGGGTTGATCCTGCCTCTGATCGCGTCGGCCACTGCCACGTTTCTGTTTCGCCAGTTCTTCCTGACAATCCCGGACGAGTTGGCCGAGGCCGCGCGTGTGGACGGTGCCCGCCCGATGCGGTTCTTTATCGACATCGTCGTGCCCATGAGCCGGACAAATATCGCGGCTTTGTTTGTGATCCTGTTCATCTATGGCTGGAACCAGTACCTCTGGCCTCTGCTGATCACAACAGACCCGGAAATGAACACCATCGTTATGGGCATCAAGCAGATGTTTCCATCTGGGGATGATTTTGCCCATTGGCCAACGATCATGGCGACATCCATGCTGGCAATGATCCCGCCGGTCATAGTGGTTGTGTCGATGCAAAAGCTGTTTGTGCGCGGCCTTGTCGATAGCGAGAAATAAGAAATGGCGACAGTAACCCTTGAAAACGTCAAGAAAAGCTTTGGCCCAACCGATGTCATCCACGGGATCGACATCGACATCAAGGACGGCGAGTTTATCGTGATTGTCGGCCCCTCGGGCTGCGGCAAGTCCACGCTTTTGCGCATGGTGGCAGGGCTTGAGACCGTAACGTCCGGAGAGATACAGATCGGAGGGACTCGGGCCAACGAAAAAGAGCCGATGGACCGCGATATCGCGATGGTGTTCCAGAATTATGCGCTTTATCCCCATATGTCCGTTCGCCAGAACATGGGGTACGGGCTCAAGATCGCAGGGTTGCCAAAGGATCAAATTGACCAAAAGGTTGTTGAGGCGGCCAGACTGTTGCAGCTGGAACCCTTGCTGGACCGCAAACCGCGTCAATTGTCGGGCGGACAACGCCAACGCGTCGCGATGGGTAGGGCCATTGTCCGTGAACCAGCCGTGTTTCTATTTGATGAGCCGTTGTCGAACCTTGATGCGAAACTGCGCGTCCAAATGCGGCTGGAAATCCGCGAGCTTCAGGAAAAACTGGGAATTACCGCTCTTTACGTGACGCATGATCAGGTCGAAGCGATGACAATGGCCGACCGGATGATCGTAATGAACGGCGGCGTTGCCGAGCAGATCGGGACCCCTCTAGAGGTTTATCAGACACCGAAAACGCTGTTTGCTGCGCAGTTCATCGGTAGCCCCGCGATGAATATCTTTGACGCCCGGCGTGAAAACGAAACCGTCAAAATCGGCGATATCGCGATTGGGCCGTCTCATGGGCCCGATGCGGCGTTGAAACTGGGCATTCGACCAGAACACCTGGTGTCTGACGACAACGGCCCGCTGGAAGCGGTCGTTCAAATGGCCGAACCCTTAGGGGCCAATACGTTGTTACATGGCCATCTTTCGGGCTTGGGACACGCGGTAACGATCAGCCTTCCGGGTGTTCACCCGATCGAAGGCGGGCATCCGAACATGCGCTTTTCCGTACCGGTTGAGCATTTGCATTTGTTTGATGCTTCAAGTGGTCAACGGTTAAAAGGTTGACCCAAGGTCAATCATATTGAGACGCGATAAAACTGCGCGATTACAAATATTTACACGACCTCTATCCAACCCGGCGACCATTTTGGACTGTCTATACGACTAAGAGTCAATTGACAGATCGGTACACTCATGCCGATCATGTCTGAATGTGAGACGTCACCGAGTCGGAAACAGTGTGGCGTCTCCATCTAATTTGGGAGGATTAGAATGTCACAACCACGTGTTATTGCGGGGCTTTTGTTGGGTTCCATATTGGCTGGGCCGGTTCTGGCCCAGGACAATTTGGACAAACTAAGTAATATGCAGAAAACAGATGCGACGTTTACCTATATTGAACAAGAAGGGGAACGTGCCGACGCACTGAGCGGAATTCTGCCGTATATCAATGTACCCGATGGGTTCGAGGTGAGCCTTTATGCCGTCGTACCGGACGCAAGGTCCATGTCGATGGCGCCCCAGGGGACAGTGCTTTTTGCCGGGACCCGTAAAGACAAGGTCTGGTCGATTGTTGACCGCGACCGCAACCGCGTGGCGGATGAGGTGAAGGATTTCGCGCCATCTGTGACATTCGACATTCCCAACGGGCCGTGTTTTTCGCCCGACGGGTTCCTGTATATCGCGGAACGGAACCGTATCCTGGTTTTCCCTGCAGCCGAGTTTTTCTTTGAAAGCCCCGACATCGCAGTTGGCACCGTTGTGGCAAAGGGCGAGTTGATCCCCGAAGACGAAGAAAGCTTTAACCACTCGGCCCGTGTTTGCGACATCGGTCCCGATGGCAAGCTATACGTGTCGTTGGGTCAGCCGCACAATGTGCAGCCGGTGGATAAAATCGAACTGTATGATGAGATCGGCATCGGCGGCATCATCAGAATGAACACCGATGGGTCCGACCGCGAAGTTTACACACGCGGCGTCCGTAACTCGGTTGGTCAGGACTTTAACCCCCAAACAGGCGAGCTGTGGTGGACCGACAATCAGGTCGACGGAATGGGAGACGATATCCCACCCGGTGAACTGAACCGTCAGACCGAAGCGGGCCAGCATTTCGGGTTCCCATGGACCAATTCACGCGTTGAAATCGTTTCGGCAAGTGATGCTCCGCCGCCAGAAGGTGTGACCTTTGTTGAGCCGCAGCTGGAACTGACGGCCCATGCGGCAGATCTTGGCATGCGTTTCTATCACGACCAGACGTTCCCAGAGAAATACCATGGCGGTATCTTTTGGGCACAGCACGGGTCGTGGAACCGTACCACGCCAGTGGGCGCGCGGATTATGTTCACAGCGCTTGATCCGGAAACGGGTGACGCGGTCGGGGCTGAGGTCTTCGCCGACGGTTGGTTGAACGAGGAAACGGGCGAATATCGCGGACGCCCAATGGACATCGAATTCCTGCCTGATGGCTCGATGCTCATTTCAGACGACTTTGCCGGAGCGATCTGGCGTATTGCCTATAACCCGGCACCTGCTCAATGAAGAGTGCCCTGATACTTGCTCTCGGCGGGATTATTCTCGCCGGGGGCTTTGCCACGCCCGCACGCAGTGATGACCCGGATGCGGGGCGCAGAATTGCCAATATGTGCCAAACCTGTCACGGCATTGACGGGTTTGCGCGGATACCGCTTGCTCCGAATATCGGAGGTGAGCCCAAAGAATACCTCGAAGCGCAGCTTATGGCGTTCAAAACAGGTGCCCGAGAACATGAGATGATGTCGGTGGTCACATCCAGTTTGTCTGCGCAACAGATCTCTGATGTCTCGGCCTGGTACGCTGCACATACTGCGGTTGCGACTTTGCCAGAGGGCGTGACCGAAGCGGATGCGCCGGATGCCTGCGTGTCATGCCACGGTGTTGATGGAATTTCGACGCTGCTAGATGCACCGCACCTTGCAGGAGAGGTCAACGTATACATTGACACTCAGCTCAAAGCATTTCGGAACGGCAACAGGCAACATGACATCATGTCTGACATTGCAGCCGAGCTGACCGACGAAGAAATTCGTGCGCTGGCCGACTGGTATGCAAACATCCAGCTAGAGATTGTCGCGAACGAATAGAACGGGGGCGAGCGAATCCAACACCTTGTCAGGCTCAGAAGCAAACGTCATAGTTACCTAAGGTAAACATTTGCATTTCGTTACCAAGGCATTTTTGAGCACTTACGGAGTTGAGCAGGATCGACACGCCAAAGAATCCGTTTTTTCAAGAAGCCCTTTGGTTCTTGCTGTTTATCGGCTGGGTTCCAATGCTGGCTTCATACGCCTTTGTGCTGGACCCGGTCGCGGCAGGTAAGACGGGCGTTCTGACGACAATCACGGATGAAATAACACTTTATCAGCAACGCGGCTGGTCCCATCCGGCGATTGGCGTTTTGGGTGTGGCCGGTCTGCTGGCCATTGGTCTGGTGTTCAAACTACGCCGGTTCTGGCTTTGGCCGATACCTGCATTTTTGCTGTGGTCGTCGCTGATCTACATGTTCAACGCGTCCGGGGCAGGGGGGCCGCTGGAAATTGCGATCCACGCAGTTTACGCGGCCTTGGCGATCGCCTGCACATACTTGTTTCTGCGCCACGGGCATTTGCTGTCCACCTCGTTCGTCGGGTTCACGGCGGTGCTTTTTCTGGATGTTTTCGGATCCTGGGTCGCCCAACTCTTTGGCGCTGCTCCGGGCACCAGTCTTCTGGGGCTGTTGTTCCTTGGCTATGAGCCCAATTTGGTGAACGCCTTATTGTTCCTGACGATATCGGTTCTGGTGCGGATGCTCTGGATGATGGTTCGAGACAACTGGCAGTTCCTCTGGGCCTTACCAAGGTCGGACCTTAAGGCGGCGCTCCGCAAGACCTTCCGCCTCTGGAGCCCCGCTTTTGCCTGCTTTTTGGTATTCGGCGGGTTTTGGTGGGCCCTGGTGAACCTATGGATCGAACCTCGGATGGTGGCCGAAATCGATCTTCGGACGGTCGAACTTGAAAACAAAGCCATCATTTGGGTGATTGATAACGAGACGATGGCGCACGATGCCCACGCCCCCTACGTGGAGTCCTGGTCTGGCGACTATCCTAATGCAGATCCCCTTGAGCGTGCGATCAACCGCTGGTCCGATGTGTATCTGACATCCGTTCATAAACGCGTCGACCTGAGCTTGACGACAGTCGCGCGCGAGGCAAAGAACGATTTAGCACAGGTACCCGGCGCGGTAAGTGACCAGATGAATGCAGCCTTTCCCAAGGATGTCTTACCGCTGCTGGAGCCGCCGGAATGGTGCTTTCCTCTTGATCCTGTCTGCAAGACGAAGGAGTGGATCGTAGAAGGGGCCAACGAAATGATGATCGAAGCCCGTAGCGGTATGATCAATGGTACCACCGATTTTGCCCGATGCGTGGCATTGACATCGAACCACCCGCAACGGCCACGCGATTGCCCCCCAGACATTGCCCTTGCCAATGACGTCGATAACGCGTCGACCCAGATCCGGGGCGTCTATCAACAAACCTATCTGACGATGCACAGCACAACCACGTCCTCAATCAAGGGCGGGTTTCGAACCTGGCGGAACATATCGTTGCTGCTGACGCTGTACAGTGTAATCATTCTGCTCAAGACGCTGCTCATTGTATTTTCACGCGTGATTTTCGCACCGAACGGCGCAGCGAGCCTGCACGCGCAGTTTCTGCCGGATGACCCGCCTTCCACCGCGTCGGCGTTGGCCAATCACGGACAGCACTACCGCATCCCGACCGACGCCAAAGAAGCATATTTCGTCGCGCGCTGGGGGGTTACCCTGGAAGGGCCACCGCCCGCACGAAGGCGCCCGCTGGGCTTTCGCATGCCGGTGGCGCGTATTCTCAGCGGGACTTGGGCCATGAACCGCATTGATGGTGACCGCGCTGGCAATCCGGATGAATTCGATGCCGAGCTCAAGGTCGATGAACCAGCCGAATTGGTATCGTGGACCCTGCAAGAAGGCGAGCGTGTGATTTTCCGGTTTTCAGACTTTGTGGGCATGTCCGACACCTTGAACATGGGGCGCGTTGCAAGTCTTGGGCTGTCAACTTTGATACTGGGGCGGATGATCTTCTATTATGCCGAAGGGCCGGGGACCTTGATCTTGCGAACGACGGCGGCCGCGCGCCTGACGCCATCACCCGACGCTGAAAAACCCGCACCGATGCCCAAGCTGGTGGCATGGGGCAGCAGCACAAAGTTCAGCATCTTCGCCGCGCTGACCACAATGGATACGTTCCTTAGCGGTTACAATCTCAAGACAGCCCCCGGCGATGCTGTTGTCTGGGACAGCTCGACCCGACGCGGGGATGGCCCGGGAACCGGCATTCTTAGGTTCATGAAAAGCTTTCTTCTTCCGGTCTAGCAATGCCCCAACGTCTGCCGCATGTTTTCAAGCAAGGGTTGACCAAGGCAGCATAGTTTACCCGAGTGCTTTGCGTATAGGTTTGAAGCCACTAACACCGTCTGCCAGACGCTTCACCGTTAAAGGAGATTTGAACAAGTGACACAGGACTTGTCGGGGAAGGTCGCGCTTGTCACAGGCGCAGCACAAGGGATCGGTGCCGCTGTTGCGCATGCTTTGGCAGATGCAGGGGCGATCGTGATCGCGGCCGATCAACAGGACATATCGGACACGTGGTCAGCTCTTTCTCAGGTACGGGCAGTGCGGTGCGATGTGTCCGATGCGGGGGACGTAGATCAGTTATTCCGCTCGATCTCAGACATCGAAGGGCGTTTGGATTTCGCGATCAACGCGGCCGGCATTCTGTTCGAGACAAAGCTGGTTGATATGGATGTGTCCGCATTTGACCGAATGGTTTCGGTCAATCTGAGGGGGTCGTTCTTAATCGCGCAAGGTGCCGCGCGGCTTATGTCTAAGGCAAATTCGGGACGGATCATCCTGATCGCGTCAGAGCTGGCTTACCTTGGTCGTGCAGATTACTCGGCCTACTGCGCGTCCAAGGCTGGGGTTGTTGGCCTGACCCGGTCGCTTGCACGCGAGTTGGCACCTGCGATCACTGTAAACGCGGTCGCACCGGGGCCGGTGAATACGCCCATGCTGGATGTTGAAAACATGTCGCCCGAGTGGATTGAAAAGGAATTCGACGTGCCACTGGGGCGGATCGCAGAACCGTCTGAGATCGGCGGGTTGGTGCATTTCCTTTGCGGGCCACATGCCGGGTATTTCACAGGACAGACACTCAGCCCCAATGGTGGCGCGGTAATGATCTAATGCGCGTGCCTTGCGTCCCATCGAGGATCGGAATCCTTTGGCAAGAATAGATTCCAGAATGTCATTGGACTGAAGGGCGCGGCCAGTGAATAATAAGGGTATGGAGCTGTCAGCAACCACACCTGTCCATCTGATCAACGTCGACCCGGACGTCAATATGGCGCGGTTTTATGGGATAGAGTTGCAGCCGACCCTGTTTGGAGAAGTCGCAGTCCTTCGTAGCTGGGGGCGTATCGGCACCTGCGGGCAAACCATGATGGTCACGTTTGAAGACGAAGCCCAGGCTATGGACGCACTTCGGGACCTGGACAGGCGGAAACGCAGCCGGGGTTACGTTCCGGTACCCGGATAACCCGGTCTGGTTTGAGTGCTGCGCTTACAGGGCGCGACCGCTGCGGCTATGATTGCCCATCCAAGTATGCCTTGTCCGTGCGCGCTCAGGTTCTGTTGGTATGAAAAGAATAGCATTTTTAACGGCTTACCAATTTCCCGCGGGGGCCAGATAACCCATTGCAGCGGTAAATCGGGAATGATCAACCGGTAGTACATGTAATAGACTTGCGGCGACAGCCACACGAACAGCCAAAAGATCACAAGCGCACCGATGATGCGCACCCAAGGGCGGTATCGGCGCAAAAGGATCCTTGCCGACAAAACCACCAGCGCGAAAAGGATTAGGCTAAGCGTTGCAAGGCCGACCTGTCCCCAACCTGACAAATCGAAAAAGGAATCTTGGCGGTACACCTGTGCCCTCCAAGGCGCCAAACAACAAAGAGACCCGCCCGCATCAGCTGACGGATCTCAGAATACGGCTCAGCGATAGTTTAGCGAAGCGGAGCGACCGCCAAAATCACCGTGAACTTTTCACAATAGATATAGAGTTCATTGTACTTTGACGTGTCAATCCCAGAGGGGATTTTGAAAGAAGCTTCACCGTTTTTGACAGTCAGCTTCTCGTGAATCTTCGAACCCTTTGCGTATTTCTCACCATTGCCGAAGCCGATCTTGATATCTGGTGGGTTCTTACTGGGGTCAAAGACATAATCGCTTTTGAGTGTGACGGTGTCATCGGTTACGGAAACCGTTCCCTTAACTTTATAGCCGCTTCGGCCTGACAGACTGCCAGTGCGTTCTTTGCCTGCAGCAAAGGCGGCCGGAGCCCCAAGTGAGAATGCAGCTGCTGAAGCAAGTCCCAGCTTCACGAGTTGGCGGCGTTTGATCGTCATGGCGAATTTCCTATCTCAATCGCAGATGCAAGGATGCTGCGCAGACTGAGGGGAAGCTGCCAACTCAATTTGCTTCAAAGGAAGTTGAGCCTTTGAAACAAATGGGCCTTGTGTTCGGCCAGATGATGCCGCGCGATGTCCATCGCCCATAAGACGTTGGGGTTTTCGTCAGTCCAGCACGGATTTTGGAAAGTAGAACGATACCGTCCAGTTTGGCATGTCCACGATCTCGCTGATCCGCAAATCTCCGCAGACGGAGCACAGCATATAAGCCTCAAGCGTGGACATCCCCGTCACGGCCGAGATCCAGTCGACCATTCCGGAAACTGCATCGCGAGCGGCTTGCATCAGGTCTTCCCCGATGCCGGTTGTGGCTTTGTAGCCCGCGGTATCGAAATGGCGCGTAACCGGACCGTTGGTTTCGAACCGAGGAAAGGGCAAGTTCTCACCCTTGATCAGGTCGATCTTGATGGCCACGTCCATGGGGCTTTCGATTGCGGTTCCACAAATCTCACCATCGCCTTGCGCGGCATGGGTATCGCCCAGCGACAGCATCCCGCCTGCCACCTCGACCGGCAGGTAGAGCGTTGTGCCCACGCAATTGTCGCGGATATCCAGATTGCCGCCCACTCGACGCGGAGGGACGACAGAATGCAGGCCCGGCTCGGCCAGCGCCAGCCCGATTGTGCCCACAAACGGCTTAAGCGGTACCTTCCCACCGGGGCCGAACAGGGCAGGGGTCATGGCGTTGGTATCGTATTTCCAGATATGCAGGGCTGCATCGGGAAACTGATCGGTCAGCAATCCAAAGCCCGGTATATTGGCGGTCCAGCCCCAGCCCGAGGGTTTGAAATCAAGAAAGGAAACGGCGACGGTATCACCGGGTTCGGCCCCCTTGATGTGGATTGGTCCGGTAACCGGATTGACCTTGTCAAAAGACAGCGCGCCCAGATCGGCCAGAGTCGAGGACGCGTTCAGCTGACCGCCGGAACTGTCGATGGTTTCAACCTCAACCGTTTCACCGGGATCGACGCTCAGTATCGGATCGATGGAGTTATCCCAGCCGAAGTGGTGATTGTGCTTGTGGATAGTGTGGTTGCAACCCATGACTCACTCCTGTTTTCTCAGTACGAGGTCCTCGATTTCGTTGTCGCCCATGATGCCACCGGGGCGCAATGCCATGGTCAAAACGATCACCGTGCCCAAGGCTATACCCGACAGACCCAATACTTCGGGCAAGTCGATGCCCAGCAGGACCGGACCGGTTTCCAGCCAGCGCACACATTCCAGACCAAATGAGATCAGCAAAGTGCCCAGAACCGCCCCCGTGACGGTTCGCATCCCCCCAAGGATCAGCATGGCAAGGGTCAGAAACACGTGGTTGAAATAGAACGGACGGGCGCTGATTGTTCCAAGAAAGAACGCATAGGCGATCCCGGCAACTGCCAGCAGCACGGCTGAAAGAACCCAGGCGATCAGGCGTAACCTGCGGATATTGACGCCCATCGCCGCCGCGCCAACCTCATCATCGGCGCAAGCGCGTAATTGTATGCCCCAACGGCTTTCGCGGAACAGGCGCACGACAAACAAAACAATCACCGACAGGATCACAATTGAGGTCAGCGAAAACACCTGCGGGATGCCAAAGAACGCCTGGTTTCCTTTGAAGATATCCGTGCGGTACAAAAAGACAGAATGCACGATGACCAATACGGCAAGGGAAAAGATGGTGACGCCGGAGCCCGTCAGGCGCACCACGAAAAGCCCAACGACCAAGGCCAACGCCGCCGTGATCGCGATGGCCAACAAGGCAGAGGTTACCGGGTCCAGCGAAAACGCGTTCAGCCCCCAAGGGGCGTCCGGCAGGGAAATCGATTTTATCGTAACGGGTGTGACGCAGATCGCGGCGACATAGGCACCAATCCCCATAAAGGCGCTGTGGCTCAGGTTGGTCAGCCGCGCATTGCCCATGAAGACTTGCATCGCCAAAACGACCAGCAGGTTCACGAACGCGCTGTAGACCAATCGCAGCTGATAGCGGGACCCGAAATAGGTCACAACAACGCCAATCACGATCAATACGATGGCCAAAATAGCGGCACCGACCAATCCACGTTTCTGACTGGGGTTCAGGATCATATCTTGTCCCCCTTTTCAGTCGGGGGTGACAGGATACCGTCTGGCCGCCAGACCAGAACAAGCGCGATGATCCCAAAGACAAACGCGTCCTTCATACCGCCATATTCCTGCGGCAGCAGGACCAGCATGGCGACCTCGATCGCGCCCAGAAGAAAGCCGCCCAGCACCGCGCCGGGCAGGCTGCCGAACCCGCCAACGACGCAGGCGACAAAGGCCTTGAGCACTGGATTGAACCCCAGATGCGGGTCGACCGATCCACGGCGCGCCATGATGAAGATACATGCTAAACCGGCCAAGAGGCCCGACACCATGAAGGCCATCGCAAACACCCGGTTCGATCTGACGCCAACCATTCGGACCATTTCGAAATCCAACGAGGCTGCCCGCATAGCAAGGCCCAGCGTCGTCCGTTTCAAAAACAGCATCAACCCGACGATCACCAGAACCGTTGTCACAGCCTCGAACACCTGAAGGGATGACACCTGAACGCCGAACAAGTTCACTGGCCAGTCCAGAAAATAGAGCGACGTGACAGCCACAGGGCGCGGCGATACCGCAAGCAGAAAGACATTCTGCAGGATGATTGAGACACCGAATGCGGTCAGCAAACCCGTGGTTGGATCGGCGTACCGCACGGGCCTGAAGGCCACGCGCTCCAACGCCAGAGACATCAGGATAGCCGCCAGTATGGCGCCACCGATCACAATGAACGGGTTGTTCAGCGCCAGCGCCGCAAAGGCCACCATCGTATAGCCACCAACCGCAATCACTTCGCCATGGGCAAAGTTCACCAGCCCCATGATCGAAAAGACGATGGCCAACCCTAAGGCAATCAGCGCGTATTCCGCCCCGAAGGCGAGCGCATTCATAACCTGTTGCGCCACATATTCCATGTCAGGCGATCCCCGTCAGTTCCGCCATCAGCGCGCTGCTCTGGCCCAGTGTCTCTTTGGTGCCTTCTGCCACGATCCGACCGTTGTTAAGCAGATAGGCGTAATCCGACAGGCGCAGTGCCTGCGTCGCATTCTGTTCGACCAGCAAGATGGTCATGCCGTCCGCTTTCAGCTGTTCGATCATCTGAAAAATCTGGCTGACAATCTTCGGGGCCAACCCAAGGCTGGGTTCGTCCAAAAGCAATATCTTGGGCTGGGTCATGAGGGCGCGGGAAATCGCCAGCATCTGCTGTTCCCCCCCGGAAAGGGTGCCTGCCAGTTGATCGCGGCGCTCGCCCAGAATTGGAAAGGTTTCCAGCCAGCGCGCAATGTCTGCATCCCGGCCATCCCGATCCGTGCGGGTTGCACCACCCAGAACAAGGTTTTCCTCGACGCTCAGGTTCGAGAAAATCCGCCGTCCTTCGGGGGCCACGGACATGCCGGCCTGTACGCGCGCTTCGACGGGCAGGGCCGAGATGTCGGCCCCGTTGAACACGATCTGCCCGGATGAGCGCGCCACGCCCATTAGCGCCGAGATGGTCGAGGTTTTGCCCGCGCCGTTCGGGCCCAGCAAGGATACACAACGTCCTTGGTCCACGGCAAAAGAGATGCCGTGCACGGCCTCGATCGGACCATGAGAGACTATCAGGTTTTCTATATTTAGCATGGGATGGGAAACGGGGGCAGGAGCCGCCCCCGTCTTTGCGCTCAGTTCCAGTCCTGTGGCGTGTTTTCAGGGATTTCGTTCGAAATCAGAACCCGCTTGCCGTCCTTGTAACCGATCACCGGGATCGTGCGTTGGGCGTAGGTTTTAGTATCCTTGAACGAAATATTGTCAACGGTCAGAACCGGGATGCTGTCCGCAGTACGGATCGTTTCGGCAATAACCGCCGGATCGCTGCTGCCCGAGGTTTCGACCGCCCAAGCGACAGCCTTGACCGTGTCAGCGCCGGTAGCAGGGAACAGACCCGGCACGTCATGGCCAAGCTCTTTGCAGTCCGCCATGAATTTGACCACAGCACTTTCGTCATGGCTGGGTGCCAGCGTGGCAAAGAACACCTTGTCCAGGATCGACGGATCATCGGCAGCGACCGCATCCAGCGACGGATCGTCAAAGCCATCGGATCCAACCACCCAAGCGTCGATACCCGCACTACGCAACTGGCGGACCAGAACGCCGATGTCAGGCATGATTGACGAGATATAGACCGCGTCGATATCTTCCCCCAACGCCTTCATGTCAGCGATCTGCGGCGACCAGTCAGACGTGCCAAAGCTGAAATTCATCTTGGCCAGAACCTTGCCGCCGCCTTCTTCGATGACATCGCCAAACCACAACGGCGTGCGCGCGGACCACGAACCACCTTCATCCGAGGTCAGCAGAACCACGTTCTTGACGCCCTCGCTCAGCGCGTGGTTGGCGGCCGCGGTTGCGGTGAACGGGTCTGGCGAGACACCGGTAAAGAAATTGTCGACGATGCCTGCGTGCATCTCAACCTGCGTGGATTGCGGCTGGAAGATAGACACGCCATAGGGTTGGGCGATCTGGGCGACCGGGATCATCGTGTCTGAAAACGGTGTTGTTCCCAACATCACGACGCCTTCGTCCAAGAACTTCTGGGCCAATGAAATCGCGGCCTGCGTGTCGCCCGCAGAGTCCTGAACCAGAACTTCGATCTTTTTGCCACCTGCGCCGCCTTCGGCATTGATCATGTCGGCCATGCAACGCGCGCCGAGATATTCGGAATAAATCGCCAGATCGCCGGTCATCGGCACACCAAGCCCGATCTTGATCGTGTCCTCAGCAACAGCCGGAAGCGCCAGGCTCATGGCAGTCAGAGTGGTAAGGGTCAGCTTCTTCATACTCTTTCTCCTGTTGAAAGCCGCCTGCGTCACGCGGCCCGTTCATCGGTTTCGCCAAGATAAGCGTCGATAACCTCTTGGTTCTTGGTTATGTCTTGGGGTGCGCCTTCAGCGATGACAGCACCCATGTTCAAAACGGTGATCCTGTCGCAAAGCGACATTATGAATTTCAGATCATGGTCGATGACAAGGATGGCGCATTCCGAATGTGCGCGGACCCATGTCAGGGCCCGGCCCAGAGCGTCGGTTTCCTGTTCATTCATCCCCGCCGCAGGTTCGTCCAACATCAAAACGCGCGGGTTCAGGGCAAGCGCGCGCACAATCTCAAGCCGCCGCAATTGCCCATAAGCCAACGATCCCGCATTTTGGTTGAGCTTGTCCGACAGACCAAATTCCGCGATCGCGGCATCCACGATTTCTGCACCCCGACCCGAATAGCGCGCGACATCAATATTCTGGGCAACGCTCAGGCTTGGGAAGACGCGTAGATTCTGGAAAGTCCGCGCAACACCACGTGCGGCGCGTTCATGTGCGCGCAGTCGGTCGAGGGGTTCACCGTCCAGCGACAATGTACCCGCCGAATGGGTCAGCAACCCGGAAATCAGGTTCACAAGGGTCGTTTTGCCGGCGCCGTTTGGGCCAATCAAGCCACGCACCTCACCCGGAGCGACGGACATCGTCACATCCTCGACCGCATGAACGCCGCCAAAGGTTTTGGTGATACCGTTCAGGTCAAGCACTCGCTAACTCCTCGACCAGCTCGGTTGTGGTGATTTGGCGGCAATACCCCTTGATCGCGTTCAGAGAGTTTTCATGGCGCTCGGGCGTGTAAGTCAGACATGCATCGGTTACTTGGGTCACCAGATAACCCAGATCACAGGCGTCCCGGATTGCGCTTTCGACGCATTGATCGGTGACCAAACCGGCCAGAACGACCTGCCGGACCCCCAGATTGCGCAGGATGTAGTCGATATGTGTCGACACGAACACCGAAGACGAGGATTTGGGCAGCACGATTTCGTCCCCCACAGGGGCGATCTGATCAATGACCTTCCCGTCCCAGCTGCCCTTGGGCACATGAAAGCCGGTGATTTTATAGTCCAGCGACCTGTCGCGCCCGTCCAGTGTCAAGCTTTCAATATTGGTATACATGACTTCGACCCCGGCATCGCGGCACGCGGCCTGAATGGCCTGCATGTTGGGGATAACGCGGCTGTCCAACTGGTCAAAATACCAGCCGTATTTATCCTCGAATTCCTGTTCCGACAGATCCTTGAACTCGGACCCTTTCCGATGTGCAGAAAAGTTCTGAACGTCGATGAAAATCAACGCGGATTGTGCGGGGGAAAGCGGAACATTACGGGTCAGTGTCACAGCTTGGTCTCCAGTATCCGGGTAAACGCATCCGCCAAAAGCTGCGCCCAGTCTGCCGCACCCTTTGCATCACGGATCAGGTCGTTGCGGATCTCGACCAGAGAATGCGCCAGCCCTCGCGGTTCGACAAAATGCGGAATGAACCAGTCACTGTCACTTTCGATCTGGTAGGGTTGGTTCAGCGCCATGTTCAGGTCCGGGCGTTGGGCAGAGATGTGGTCGATCGCTGCCTGCCCTGTGGCGGGGTCTGACCGTGTAAGAAACCCGGCATGCCACGGGCGCGTTTCGCCAGAGACACGCGCGGTGAAGGAATGGATCGAGACCGCCAGCACGCGGGGCGCGCGGTCGAGCATATGTTCGATGGCCGCGTTCAAGGGGGCCATAATCTCGCTCTGCCGCGCGGCACGCTCGGGTGCGGTCAGGTTCAGGTTTGCCGGGATCTGTTCGCCAAAACTTATTGGCGGAATCGAATCCGGGGCCTCGATGGGCCGGTTGCAATCAATGACAAGCCGCGAATAACGCTGCAATATCAGAGGGGCCTGCAACCGTTCAGCTAATCCGCGTGCAACTGTTTCGGCCCCGATGTCCCACCCTCGGTGGCTGGCCCGTACATCGGCGGATACCCCTAAATCACCCAGCTTTTGCGGAATCGCACGACCTGCATGTTCACATAACAACATGACCGGAAAACTGCTGTCGCGATTCACCCATTCCACCGGGTTCGGATCCCCAGAGACCAGCAAGGTTTCAGTTGCGACGGATGTGTTCATGCGCCCCACGTTAGAGAACAAGTTTTTTCAGAGTCAACAAGAAATAGATTGACTGAAATTTTCCTTCCATGCGAATTCTTCATAACAGGAGGGATGCGCTTGCTTATCAGGCAACAAATCGAAGCCAAGGCTGAAGTAATGACGGCGAGTGAGCGCAAGCTGGCCGCCGCCTTACTGAGCGACTACCCCTATGCGGGTCTGGTTTCGATCCAGGAACTTGCCCGACGCGCCGAGGTTTCGGCGCCATCAATCTCGCGGTTTGTCATCAAGATCGGCTTGGGTGGCTACCAGGAGTTCCAGCGCGCCCTGCTATCTGAATTAAAAGAGGGGGAAAGGTCCCCCACCGATCTGCATGGCGAAGGCCGCAGTGTCGACGGCGGGTTCCTGCGGGACTTTATCGCGCGTGCATCCTCACAGATGGCACTATCCGCGGAAGGCATCACCGAGGCGCAGTTTCAACGCATCTGCACCTTGCTCAGTCAGCCCAAAAGCGACGTCTACACTCTGGGTGGGCGGATCAGCGACACGATTGCCCAGCATCTGTCCTTTCATCTGCGCCAGACCCGCAGCGGCGTTTATCATCTTCCGGCCAATAACGAGGTCTGGCCAGAATACCTGCTGCGGATGAAACCGGCGGACATCCTTTTTCTGGTTGATTTCCGCCGTTATCAACCCGCGCTCGCCCGGCTGGCGGCCAGGGCGACGCAACAACGTGGGGTGCGTGTGGTTTTGATGACGGATAAATGGCTTTCTCCGATATCGCGCCATGCCGCAGAAATCTTGCCGGTTCCGATCGAAAGCGGCACACTCTGGGACACATACACAGCAGCCCTTGCGGTGACCGAAGCATTGGTGACCCGCATCGCCGAAGACAACTGGGAACAGACAAAGTCCCGCATCGAAGCCTGGGATGCCATGCGATCCCAAAATCAGGATCCTAATTCATGATGCCCAAAACGCCTTTGATCTTTGCCGCCACATCCGATCTTGCGGGTAAACTGCGCGGCAAAGCATTTCCGGCTGATCAATTGAACACCCGACTACAGCGCGGGGTCGGATGGACACCAACCAACGTGCAGATCAATTGCTTTGACGGGATTGCCGAAAGCCCGTTCGGCGCGTTGGGCGATCTGCTGTTGATCCCGGATGCGACCGCCGAGGCAAAGGTTGAACTGGGCGACCACCCCGGGCTGCACTTCCTCATGGGGGACATTGTCACGCTTGAGGGGGAACCTTGGGAATTCTGCACGCGTGGCTTGCTTAAGGCGGCACTGGAGCGACTTTACAAGGCATCCGGCGCGCGGGTGCTGGCGGCTTTTGAGCATGAGTTTCAGTTGAAGGACGCACCCCAGCGCACGAACGAGGCCTATGGGCACAAGGGTTTCAGCCTGCAGCGCGAATTGTGCGAGACGTTGATGTCTGCGATTTCGCAAGTCGGTCTGAAACCGGATTCGATCATGAAAGAGTACGGCCCGAACCAGTATGAGGTCGTGATCGGCCCCGAGATTGGCGTGCGCGCCGCCGACGCAGCCATCATGGTGCGTGAGCTAACCTATGCAACCGCAAGCGCCTATGGTGAACGGGCGACCTATACCCCAATCCGCGATGTCGCGAGTGTCGGCAACGGGGTTCATATACACATGAGCTTTGTTGACGATCAGGGGACGCCGATGACCCATGACCCGCAGGGGCCGTCTGGCATGTCCACTCTGACCAGTGCATTCGCCGCAGGGGTGCTGAAATACCTTGATGCCATCCTCGCCCTGACCGCGCCGTCCGTCATCTCATACGAACGGCTCACACCTCATCGCTGGTCGGCGGCTTATAACAATCTGGGGTTTCGGGATCGCGAAGCGTCTTTGCGTATTTGTCCGGTGACCGCCAAAGACCCCGCGTCAATTGCGCGACAGTTCAACATCGAATATCGCGCGGCGGATGCGGCGGCCTCGCCCCATCTGGCGCTTGCAGCTATTGTCATGGCCGGCACGCAGGGGATCGAAGAAAACCTGACTGCGCCGCCCCCCACAGAAGAAGATCTTTCGCTGCTCAGCCCCGCGGATCTAGCAGAAAGGGGCCTGGTGCGTTTGCCGCAAACATTGGAAGAAGCTCTGGATCGTTTTACCAACAACCCTGTTGTGACAGGCTGGCTGCCAGAGGGGTTTGCGCAGGTGTACCGCGCGCACAAAATATCTGAAATCGATAAAACTGCGGATTTGGACACCGAGGGACGTTGCCGCTTGTACGAGGAAACGTACTAACCCAAGGCGCGCTCTGTCCATTGGGCGCTATTAACAGTTTCGTTTGCGCAGTCGTGACGGGAATCGCGTGTGTTGACGGCGACGTATCAGATGTCTTGCACACTGACATTCACACGCTGCTTGGGTCCAGCCGCGCCAGAAAATCAAGCACGCCCCCCTTAAAGCGATTAATTTTTGAACACTCACACATCGGTGTTCAAAAATAAAAATGGTGCCCTTGCCAGTCACACACGCGTTGAACAGCCTTTGACGTGCAGGGTGCTTAGGGTTCCGCTGACATCGTCAGGTCAGGTCCGAGAAGCACCACCTTGTCGGCAAACTCCGATGGGGCACACGGCGGGCCAAAATCCCGGGAGGTTACTGCGCTGGTTTCGTCCGCGCCTGATCTCTTTGTTCCGCCAGCGGCACGGAAACCCACCACGATTTCGGCGGGACGTGACAACGGGGAATGACATGAAAATGACAAAGCTGATGTCCGCGACCGCCCTTGCCCTGGGTGTTCTGGCCGCGCCGCTTGCAGCGCAGGAAAAAACCGAATTCAAACTCGCCTGGTCGATCTATGTAGGCTGGATGCCCTGGGGCTATCTGGAAGACAGCGGGATCATGGACAAATGGGCCGACAAATACGGCATCGATGTCGAGATCGTGCAGTTCAATGACTATGTTGAATCGATCAACCAATACACCGCCGGTGCTTTTGACGGTGTCTCAGCCACCAATATGGACACGCTTTCGATCCCGGCCGGGGGCGGGGTGGACACCACCGCGCTGATCGTGGGGGACTATTCCAACGGCAATGACGCCGTGATCCTGAAAGGCGAAGGCAGCCTTGAGGACCTCAAGGGCAAACCTGTCAATCTGGTTGAATTGTCGGTGTCGCATTACCTGCTGGCGCGGGGTCTGGATTCCGTTGGGCTTGAGGAATCCGATCTGGCCTCGGTCATCAATACATCCGATGCCGATATGATCGCGGCCTTCGCCACTCCGGATGTTGAGGCTGTGGTGACATGGAACCCGCTTGTATCCGAGATTTTGGGCTCGAACCCAGATGCGGTGAACCTGTTCGACAGCTCCAAAATCCCCGGTGAGATTCTGGACCTGATGGTAGTCAACACCGAGACGCTGGAAGCCAACCCGTCGTTTGGAAAAGCTGTCGCCGGCGCATGGTATGAGGTCATGGCCCTGATGGCTGCGGGCGACGAAGAGGTCCTGACCGCAATGGCCGAAGCCTCAGGCACCGATCTGGAGGGCTACAAGGCGCAATTGGCCGCGACCGAGATGTTCTTTGACCCTGCCGCTGCAGTGGCGCAGGCCAGCGCAGGTGAACTGCCCGAGACCATGACCAATGTCGCGGAATTCCTGTTCGACAAGGGCATTCTGGGCGAAGGCGCACCTAGTGCAGACTTTGTTGGCATCGCCTATCCTGATGGCACAGTCACGGGTGACGAGGGCAACGTAAAGTTCCGCTTTGACACGACCTACATGCAGATGGCCGCAGACGGCGCTCTGTAATGTGATTTCGGGGCGGCCACGCCGGTCAGCCCCGATCCCCTGACGTGTCGAGGATGCCGATTTCATGCGACTGATTAATCACAAACCCGGACGCCCCGGCGCATTCATTCTGGCTGCGCTGCCTTTTGTGGTGCTGTTTGTGGCCTATGCTGTTGCATCCGACATCCGGTTGACGGCGAACCCACAGGATAAACTTTTGCCTGCGCCGTCCACCATTCTGGATACAGCACATCGGCTTTTCACCGAGCCGGACAGGCGGTCGAAAGAAATTCTGCTTTGGAACGACACCTTCGCCAGCCTTGCGCGTTTGCTGGGCGGTGTTGGAATATCGGCTTTGCTGTCGCTGGTACTGGGTCTTGCCATCGGGTTGCTGCCCTATGCGCGATCGCTTTTGTCCAGCTTCATCGCGGTGATTTCGATGGTACCGCCGCTGGCGCTGCTGCCGATCCTTTTCATCGTCTTTGGACTGGGTGAGCTATCCAAGGTTGTTCTGATTGTCATCGGCATCACGCCATTCATGACACGTGATCTGGCACAGCGGGTGATGGAGATACCGAAAGAGCAAATCGTCAAGGCACAAACGCTTGGTGCCTCGACCGCCGTGATTGCTCTGCGTGTGGCGTTGCCGCAAATCCTGCCACGGTTGATATCGAATGTGCGCCTCTCGCTGGGGTCGGCCTGGCTGTTCCTGATCGCGGCCGAAGCCGTCGCCTCGAATGTCGGGCTTGGGTACCGCATCTTTCTGGTGCGCCGTTATCTGGCGATGGATGTGATCCTGACCTACGTCATCTGGATCACCCTTCTGGCCTTTGTCATTGACTGGACGCTCAAGACCATCTCGCGGCGGGCGTTCCCATGGATGGAGGCCGGGCTATGAGTTTCGTTTCCGTCCGCAATGTCTGGCAAAGCTATGGCGGCCACTCGATCTTGGAGCGGGTGAATGTCTCGGTCGATGAGGGTGAGTTCATCTCGATCGTTGGGGCATCCGGCTGCGGCAAGTCAACCTTTCTACGCATGCTGCTGGCCGAAGAGCGCCCCTTTAAGGGCGAAATAAGCATCGACGGTGGCGATACGGCGGTCGAGCCCAATCGCGAACGCGGGGTAGTCTTCCAGAAATACTCGGTTTTCCCGCATCTGACCGTGCGCAACAACCTGATCGCCGGCGAGAGTTTCGATCGCCCCTTTGGCCGTTTACGCGGGGCCGCACGCACCGAGGCCGCCGCGCGGGCGGATGCCATGTTGGAGAGGATCGGCCTTAACCACGTGGCCGATCAGTTTCCGGCTTCTTTGTCGGGTGGCATGCAGCAGCGGCTGGCCATTGGTCAGGCGATGACGGCGCGGCCGCGCATCTTGTTGCTGGATGAACCCTTTGGTGCGTTGGACCCGGGCACCCGCCTGCAAATGCATGATTTCCTGATGGAATTGCGGGATGAAACCAACATGACCGTGTTCATGGTCACCCATGATCTGCAAGAGGGCTTCAAGCTGGGCGACCGCGTTCTGGTCTTTGACAAACCCCGTTGGGACCCCGACGACCCGGGCCTGTTCGGGGCGACGATTACCTATGATTTCGACGCCCGCAATCAGGGCATGCCGTATCAGGATATTCTCGATCAGTACCCCTCATTGGCGGGGGCCTGAACAACCGCAGCATGCGCCGCCGGGCTCCGCATGCTGCGTTCACCAAAGCCCGGAGATCCCCCGCCCAAGGCGGGACACTGATTTGGGAGACACCGTTGTTTTCAGATCCAAAGCGCACGCAGTCCCATCACCCGATGGACCTGCGCCACCACCTTGAACGCCGCGAAAAACGCCAGCATCACCCGGACCTGACCAAACTGGCCGGATGGAAGGCGATGCAGAAAGAGGCCGACCTGCCGGAAGGCCGCTGGGACGAGGAACGCCGCTGGGCCCTGCGCATGGGCCTGACCGGGGCCGACAGCATCGAGGACAAGTCGATCCCCACTTTCGCGCGGGGCGAGCTGCCGCATTTCGCAGGCATCAACACCTTCCTCAAGGCCCCCTATGCCGAAGACGTGCTGGAGGTCGCCGATTATGACGCAACCGTGCTGGGTATCCCGTTCGACGGCGGCACTACCTATCGCCCCGGCACGCGCTTTGGGCCGCAGGGGGTGCGCAAGATCTCGGCGCTTTATACGCCGTATAACTATGAGATCGGCGTCGATCTGCGCGAGCAGATGACGCTGTGCGATGCGGGCGACGTGTTCACCATCCCGGCCAATATCGAGAAAAGTTTTGATCAGATTAGCCGTGCGGTCAGCCATGTGTTCAGCTCGGGCTCACTGCCGATCATGATCGGGGGCGATCACTCGATCGGCTTCCCCTGTGTGCGCGGGATCGCCGAATGCACGTCGAAAAAGATCGGGATCGTCCACTTTGACCGCCACGCGGATATTCAGGAAAAAGACCTAGACGAGCGGATGCACACAACCCCGTGGTTCCACTCGACCAACCTGCCCAATGTGCCGGCCAAGAACCTTGTGCAGATTGGCATCGGTGGCTGGCAGGTCCCGCGTGAGGCCGTAAAGGTCGCCCGCGAGCGCGAAACAAACATCATCACCATGGGCGATATGGAGAAGATGGGCGTCGACAAGACTATCGAGATGGCGCTTGAGATGGCGTGGGATGGGGTCGACATGGTTTACATGTCCTTCGACATCGACAGCATTGATTGCGGCTTTGTCCCTGGCACCGGCTGGCCCGAACCCGGCGGGTTCCTCCCGCGTGAGGCGCTGGCGCTGGCCTCGGGCATCGCTGCCGAAGGTATCTGTGGCATGGAACTGGTCGAGGTTTCGCCACCCTATGACACCTCGGACATCACCGCGCTGATGGGCACTCGTGTGATCGTGGATGTTCTGGGCGCGCTGGTGTCGAACGGCAAGATGGGCGCGCACAAGCAGTTCATCGACAAGCCTGTTGCCATCCCCCACGGCGAATTCGAAGGGCGGAGGTGGTCCAATGCCACATGACCACCCGCACCACCACCATGACCACGACCATTCCCACCACGGGCATGGTCACAATCATGCACATGGCGATCATCTGCACAGCCACATGCATCACGAGGATGAGGCGGCGGACCTGCAGGTTCTGGCCACGCAATTCATCGATGGTTTTCTGCAGGCCAGTGACAAGACCAGCTACCTGAAACTGGCAGGCGTCCCCTTTGAACGCCCGTCCAAGGATGGCGCCAAGGCCCTGAAACTGATCGACGTCGAATTGAAGACCGAATGGCAGGTCGGCACCGCCTCGCCTTCATTCGGGTCCCGCGAACTCAGCTATCTGCCCTTTCCGGGGCAGATGGTTCAGGAACGCACCAACATGTCGCTGATTTATGTGTCGATGGATGAAAAATCCGTTCTGGACATTCGCGATTTTCTTCACCAGCGCAAACAGGAGATAGAAGCATGAAGACCGTTCAACTCACGCTGGCGGCGATGGTCGCAGCAACACCAGCATTGGCCCACTCGGATACCGCATTCCACACACATGGAAGCGAAACTTTCCTAGTTCTGGCGGGTCTGGCCGTGATCGCCCTGGTCGCGTATCGCTCAAAAGGCTAACCAAAAGCTTGTGGCGCAGTCTGCTTTCAACTGCGCCACATCTGTACCCGTGATTTATTCCTCGGTCTGGTCGCCGATATCGTGATGACCTTCCTCACATTCCCACTGAATGCCGTAACGATCGACAAAATAGAAATAACGGATTCCACTGATGATATCTGCAGTGCGCTGTTTCTCGGCCGCGTCAGCCTCGGCCGTTGGATCAAAAAACTTGAAATGATGAGGTTCGGTTTTGCTGATCCGTTCGGGGCGATAGGTGTCTGATGCGGTGATCATGGCCGTGTCGGGCATAGATTGGACATGCGCAAAGGCTTGATCAATCTGCGATACCTTAACCGCAATATGCCCAACGCGCCGTTGATCGGTTGTTGCAAGGTCAAAACGCAGGGTTTGACCAGCAGGAGAATGGTACTCCATCAATTCAATCGTCAATGCGTTGGATGGCAGGCCAAGGAAGGCGATTGAGACCTCGATCTCTTGCCAATTTTCTAAGAACCCGGCGCTTTTGGCGAAACCTTCGTTTTTGAAACGCGGAAATATCTGTAAAGGCGTCGCGTTCAGCAGCCTTTGGTAATAGGCGATGGCGTCGTCCATATTGTCGACGTTGATGCAGACATGACTCAGGCCGGTGATGTTGATCACGATGCTCTCCTGATTGTGGTGGACCTGACACGATACTGATCCAAGCGGAGTGCGTTTTCCAGATTATTGATCCGCGCGTCCGCCGGTCCCGTTGAGATCAAGCGCGCAACAAGGCGAATTCCCGCAGCCAGCGCCAATAAACTTGCCCGTAGGCGCGAATCTGACTCCGTGCTAATTTGCAGGCCGTATAGCGGGAAAGAGAGTTGTTGGATCGCCAGCATTCACATGAGATAGATCGTGTATTGAATGGCTTCGACACGGGGCGTGATCGCCTTGTTGCCGATAGCTGGCAGCGCTGTGTCGAAACATACGGCATGGACCCCACACAACAGGAACCAGCGCATATCCTGCCTGAAAACCAGTTTCGTGAGCATCTTGAACAGTCCGAGCGGCTAATCGCAACGGCGCGATCTGGTTTGCAATCACTGTTTGCGCAAGTGGCCGGGCAGAATTACGTTCTGTTGCTCGCCGATGCCGAAGGCGTCTGTGTGGACTTTTTTGGCGACCGACGCTTTGAAGATGAATTGCGGGATGCGGGGCTTTACCTGGGGTTCAAGTGGACCGAAGACCTTGCGGGTACAAACGGTGTTGGGTCCTGTCTGGTAACCGGAAAGCCGGTCACAATTCATCAGGGCGATCATTTCTCGGTGACGCATACACCTCTGTCCTGCACGGCTGCTCCGATTTTCGACACCAAGGGGGGGCTTGCCGCGGTCCTTGATGTGTCGCTGCTGCGCGGGCCATCACCCAAGGCCTCGCAAAATCTTGCCATGACGTTGGTGACGAATTCGGCGCGGCGGGTCGAAATGGCAAATCTGATGGCCTCTACACGCCGGGATTGGGTGTTGCGTTTCTCTGCCAGCCCCGAGTTCCTTGAGGTCGATCCCGAAGCTGCAGTCGCGGTCGATGGTAGCGGCACAATTATCGGCATGACATCGGCTGCGCGTACCGCATTGGATCCCGATGGGGCAGGGCAGCTTATAGGCTCTCAATTACAGGACTGGCTTGAAGTTGGCATAGATGACATGCCGGAATTCATGCGCGGTCGCCCGTCTGAAGATCGCGTCTTACGTCTTAAAGACGGGCGCGCCCTATACGGTCATGCCGTGGCCCCGCAGACACCGCAGATGACCGCCGCGCTGCGCAAGCGCGAACAGGTATTACCGGGGGCTTTGGGCAGTTTCGCTGGACCAGATGCAGATCTGCGGCAGTTGCTGAACAAGGCCGCACGGTTAGCGCCCACCAACTTGCCGCTTTTACTGACGGGGGAAAGCGGGACGGGAAAAACAAAGCTGGCGCGCGCCATTCATATGGCTGATCCGACCAGACGTGATTTCCACACCGTGGTTTGTTGCGACACCGACACCTTCGATTTTTGCGACACGCTTGATGCCGGGACACTGTTTCTGCGCGGCATCGAAGACCTAGGCGATCCGGCGCAGGCGTCCCTGTTGGCGGTGTTGGAGCGTCGCGCAGACCTTCGCATCATCGCGTCCTGCAGGCATGCCCCCGCCGGGCTGCAAAACAAACTGCGCAGCGACCTGCTGCACCGCATTGCAGGCGCAACCCTTGCCCTTCCGCCTTTGCGTCACCGGGCAGACTTGGATTGGCTGATCGACCGTCTGCTGCGGCGCTTTGCAAGCCATGACATTCGTTTGTCCACAGCCGCGCGCGCAGAACTCAAGTCCCGCAGGTGGAGTGGAAACATCCGCGAGCTGGAACATGTTCTTCAAAGCACTATCGCCCTTTGCGAAGACAACATCATTGATCTGACAGATCTGCCCGCCCCGGTTTTGACCATCGGGCAAGAGCAGGAAACAGATGATCTGGACGCCCTTCTGGTGGCCTGCGATTGGAACATGTCGCAAGTTGCGCGCCGCCTTGGTGTCAACCGCTCGACAGTTCTGCGTCGTGTGCGCAAAGCCGGGCTGAGACCACCTGCGTAAAGCATATCTGACCTGTTGCACCCTTGTTGCGCGCGCAACAAGATGGGCTGTTTTTGGCATCCCACGGCAGGTCGACAGGCAATTCCCCTTGCCCCAAGGAATGCGGATTTGTCAGCCTTCTATCCCGTGGAGATAGGGAGGATACCATGCTCGACACGACACTCTCAGACCAGGTTCAGGCGTTTTTGGACAGCTTTGGAGCGGCACTGTCCAAAGGCGATATCGACGCCGCATGCAAAATGTTCGATGACGATTGCTATTGGCGCGATCTGGTCACCTTTACGTGGAACATCAAAACCGTCGAGGGCAAGGAACAGGTGGCCGACATGCTATCGCACCAACTTGCCACGACCAAACCCAGCGATTGGAAGATCGCAGAGGGCGAAATCCCCACCGAAGATGGCGGTGTAACAACCGCCTGGATCGAGTTTGAAACCGAAGTGGCCCGAGGTTATGGGCTGATCCGCCTCAAGGGCGACAAAATCTGGACTTTGCTTACCACTATGGTCGAGCTGAAAGGTCACGAAGAACCAAAAGGTCCCAACCGCCCGCTTGGCGCCAAACACGGTGCCGGCAAGCATCGCACCACTTGGGCCGAAGAGCGTGCGCAGGAAGAGGCCCAGCTGGGTTATGAAACACAACCCTATTGCGTCATCATTGGCGGCGGTCAGGGCGGTATTGCCATGGGCGCGCGGCTCCGCCAGTTGGGTGTGCCCACGATCATCGTGGAACGCAATGAACGCCCCGGCGACAGCTGGCGTAATCGCTACAAGTCTTTGTGTCTGCATGACCCGGTCTGGTACGACCACCTGCCATATATCAAGTTCCCCGAAAACTGGCCGGTCTTCTCACCCAAGGACAAAATCGGCGATTGGCTCGAGATGTACACCAAAGTCATGGAGCTGAACTATTGGACACGCACAACCGCCAAATCCGCCACGTTTGACGAGGCCAAAGGCGAATGGACCATTGTCGTGGATCGCGACGGTGAAGAGGTCTTTCTGAAACCCAAGCAGTTGGTCATGGCCACCGGGATGTCTGGCAAGAAACGCATGCCTGATTTCCCCGGAATGGACAAGTTCAAGGGCGAACAGGTGCATTCCTCAGAACATGAAGGGCCAGACAAATGGGCGGGTAAGAAAGTCGTTGTTGTCGGGTCCAACAACTCGGCCCACGATATCTGCGCGGCTTTGTGGGAGAACGACGCCGACGTCACGATGGTGCAGCGCTCGTCAACGCACATCGTTCGTTCTGACAGCCTGATGGAGATCGGGTTGGGCGATCTCTATTCCGAGCGCGCAGTGCGTTCTGGTGTGACAACCGAAAAAGCAGACCTGATCTTCGCGTCACTGCCATATCGTATTCTGCACGAATTCCAGATCCCCGCTTATGCGGCCATGAAAGAGCAGGATAAGGAGTTTTACGAAGGGCTGGAAAAAGCCGGATTCTGGCTGGATTGGGGAGACGACGACAGCGGGTTATTCATGAAATACCTACGGCGTGGCTCGGGGTATTACATCGACATTGGCGCCAGTCAGCTGATCATCGATGGTGAAATCAAGCTAAAGCGTGGTCAGGTCACGTCGCTGGACGAAACAGGTGTGATCCTGGATGACGGAACACATCTGGACGCCGATCTTGTGGTTTATGCGACCGGATACAACTCGATGAACGGTTGGGTCGCTGATCTGATGGGGCAAGAGATGGCAGACCAGCTTGGAAAATGCTGGGGTCTGGGCTCTGACACGACCAAAGACCCCGGGCCTTGGGAAGGCGAGCAGAGAAACATGTGGAAGCCGACGCAGGTTCCAAATCTGTGGATGCATGGCGGCAACCTGCATCAGTCCCGGCATTATTCACAATTCTTGTCGCTGCAGATCAAAGCCCGGATGGAGGGTATCCCCACACCTGTCTACGGTCTTCAGCAGGTCTACCACCTGAGCTAAGTCCGCCCTTCTTGAACGGACCCTCAACTGTCGCAGTGGGGGTCCGTTTTTCATGACCACCAGTTCGCGCCTTGGAAAACCCCTGCCAGATCTGCCTGCAAAAATTGATTGGTGAAAATATGTACAGATCGGTAAGGTTCAGTTGATCCAGCGGCGGGGATGGTGGCTGGAACAAAAAACGACGAGTTTTCTGGACTGCTCGTCGCTTTAACGCTCAAATAAATGGGGTGGGGGTTTTGGCAAAAGTTCTGTTGGTCGAAGATAATGAAATGAACCGCGATATGCTGTCGTGACGTTTGGCGCGCAAGGGCTTCCAAGTCGTCGTCGCGCAAGACGGGCTAGAAGGCGTCTCGATGGCGGAAAGCGAGACACCGGACATCATTTTGATGGATATGAGTTTACCTGAAATTGATGGATGGGAGGCAACGCGCCGTATCAAGGCCGCGCCCGAGACGACCTCAATTCCAGTGGTTGCCCTAACGGCGCATGCAATGGCCAGCGATCGCGACAAAGCACTGGAGGCCGGCTGCGATGACTTTGACACCAAGCCGGTTGAGCTTAGCCGCCTGCTGGAAAAGATGGCGAAACTGCTGCCAGCGTCCTAAAGCCACATGACCTGCGCGTTTTGGTTTTGAAATCAGCCAGACGTTTGTCGCGGGCAGTCTAGTCGCCTCTGGACCGGGCAGTGGGTAGGATACTATTCAGCTTGCTGAGGATCGTTTCGATTTCATCGCCGTCCTTGCTGATAAGTGTCTGGACCGACCCGCTCAACCGCGCTCGGTCGTCGTTTGACAGGGTTTTGGCGGTGACAACGATGACAGGAATGTCCTGCCATTCGGGATTTTTTCGCATGCGCGCCAAAAACTCAAAGCCATCCATTTCCGGCATCATGAGATCCAGTAAAATGACATCCGGCGTCGAGTTGGACAGGTTTTGCAAGGCATTCAACCCGTTTACCGCCTGTTCGATCTGCCATCCTTCCTTTTTGAGGACGCGGCAGATCAGTTCGCGCGTAGCTGCCTGATCTTCGACAACCAAGACCCGCGGGCTGGGCAGGGTAGGGCAGTGCTCCTTTAAGGCGTTCAACAACTCTATGGTGTCGATGGGTTTGCCAAGGTAATCACTTGCGCCCAATGAAAATCCGCGGCTTCGGTCTTCTGCGAAGGTCAGCATGATCACCGGTATGTCCGCAAGTTCAGGATCCTCTTTCAACTTGGACAGGACGGCCCAACCATCAATTTCGGGCATGAATACGTCCAGCGTGATGGCATCCGGGCGCGTTTTGCGAGCAAGATGCAGCGCGTCTTCACCCTTGGTCGACGCGATTACCCGGTATCCTTCGCGGCGCAGTCGGCGACCCAAAAGATCATGTACGGTCGGGTCATCGTCCACCAAAAGGACCAAAGGCGCATTGGGATTGCTGTTTGAATCCTCGTCCGCAAGCAACTTGTCATGCCGCAAGTCCAAGGACGGGTCGTGACAGACGGTCGGCAAGCGTATTGTGAAGGTCGACCCTTCACCAAGCGTGCTGGTGCATCGGATATCGCCGCCCAATTGCTCGCAAAATACTTTCGTGATCGACAGCCCAAGACCCGTTCCACCGTAATTTCGGGTGGTTGAAGAGTCTGCCTGTGTGAACGCTTCGAAGACTTTATCGACTTGTTCAGGGGACATGCCGATACCTTGATCGGCAACCGAAAACACAACCTGATCCGTCTCGTTTGACCGCTGAACCAACAACCGGACAGTTGCATTTTCTGTGAATTTACAAGCATTTGAAAGCAGGTTGAGTAACGCCTGGCGTACTTTGGTCAAGTCACAGACCATTTCACCGATTTCGTCGGGGCATTCTATCTCAAGCGTATTGCTGTTCTTTTCGGCCAATGGTTGCGCAGTTGCGCTGACATCTTTGATCATCCGGCCAATATCAAAAGCTTCGAGGTTGAACTCCATTTTGCCGGCTTCGATCTTGGAAAGATCCAGCACGTCGTTGATCAGCGACAGCAAGTGTTTGCCGGAGGATTGAATCTTGCTCAAATCGCTCAGGTTCGACTGATCGCTTTGCTCGACCGCTTCCTCGAGCATCAGCTCGCTATATCCGATGATCGCATTCAAAGGCGTGCGCAGCTCGTGGCTCATATTGGCGAGAAACGTGCTTTCGGTTTTGTTGGCGGTTTCAGCGATTTCCTTTGCCAACCGCAATTCGCTTTCGACCTGTTTCTGCGCGGTGATGTCCCGGCCATAGATATTGGCATAGCCGGCCTCTGGGACCGGCCAAAGCAACAGCGCGTAAACCCGGCCGCCAGCCTCATAATCAAAGTCCTGGCGCTGATCTTCTTGCAGCCCTTTTGACACGCGGTTTCGCCAACCTGTTCCAACGCGGCTACCGATTTTCAACAGCAACGCTTCGATCAATGGCGTGCTTGCCTTGTTGGCGAACATGAGTTGCCCGTCGCCCGCAATGCGCAAAACCGGGTTCGGGTTTTCCTCGGGAATGCGCGCCAGCTCTCGCATTCGATTTTCCGCGTGTTTTAACTGCGTGACATCACGCCCATAAAGGTTGATATGCTTGGCATCCGGCACGGGCCAAAGCAACAAGGCAAAAACCAGTCCATTGGCGAGACATTCAAAGTCTTGTCGCTTGTTTTCCTGCAATCCCTTTTTGACGCGCGCCATCCATTCGTCGGTAACAGCTGCCCCAACCTTCAAACCCAATGCGTCCAGCATCGGATCACTGGCCTTATTGGCAAAAAGCAAGTTACCGTCGTTGTGGATGCACATAACCGGGTTCGGGTTTTCCTCAGGGATTTGCGCAAGCTCGGCATTGCGGGCTTCGACCTTCTTCAGATCGCTTACGTCACTATAGATCGCCACAGTCCCGTTGTCGCGGGTCCTGCGTTCGCTGATCTTTATCCAACCGCAAGAAGCCCGGCTTTGCATCTGGCTGCTTTGGGGGTTTTGGTGGCGCTCCAAGCGTTGCGCCAGCCACTCTTCTTCGCGACCGATCGCATCCGCAATTACGTTCAGAGACAGAGCTTTTCGAACGACTTGTTCAAACGTCATTCCGGGTTTGACCAGATCTTCTTGTCCCGGATACAACATCTGTCGGTAAGTCCGGTTCGCCAGTACCAATCGGTCATCGGAGTCGTATAGGGCAAAGCCTTCCGGGATAGTGTTGATTGCGTCGACTATGCGTTCTGATGCAGCTTTTTCCATCTGCTTTTCGCGCATGGCTGCGCCGCAAAAGGCAACGGCGCGCATGGCAAAGTTGACGTCATCTTTCGCGAAACCGCCGGAATGATTGGTGTGAAAAGTAACGGCCCCGACAACCTGTCCGAAAGATTTTAGCGGCAGCGCCATCGACGATGACGGGGCACTGGCGCCATCTGAAATCAGCTGCGGTTGGCCCGTCCGCAGAGTCTCACCAACGAAGTTATGTTGTACGGAAGTCTGCGTGTCGCTCCAGCTTAGCTGAGTGTTTTTCGAATCTGAAACGGAACCTTCCAGATAAAAATCACCAACTGCGCCCAGCAAAGCAAAGCTGCATTCGTCGAATGTCCAAAACATGTCCCAACCGATCGACAACCGCACAAAGCAGATGCTCTGGGGTAGGTGCGTCAGAGGTCAGTGACGCGATCTCTTCAATCAGCTTCCATTCTGTCCCATCTGGTTCTGACGCATGACCATTGCCGGGTCGGTTCATTTTTGACCTCCAGTTGTCGAAACCCAGGCGTTCCGAATGCGCAATTCGCGGGCTTCTTGACTGAGGATAAGTTGAAAGGAATTGCCGCAGTAAAACAAGGTTGTTTCGCGACGGTCGTCCAGGTGTGTACTAATGTGCTTTCATAGCGGGGAGTCACAACAGGACAGCAACTAAGGTAATTTGGACCACGGAACGCGGGCTAACAAAGACCGCGCTTGTATTCCAAAGGACGTTATTATTTAACATAACTATGATTACACTAAATTTTACGCCGTACGGCCCGACATTGAAACGCCGCCCGGTTTGGGCGGCGTTTGTTGTTTTATTGCTGTTTTGGCTTTGGGTTATTCGGCGGCTTGTGTGGCGCCTTCGCCCTGCTTGTCGCGCAG
>NZ_JBQFSZ010000015.1:0-99385 GCF_056538325.1 Ruegeria sp. BG8
GTATTTGTAGAACGTGCCCTAGCTGAGACCGTGCTTGCGGCACACCTCCGCAGTCGGCATCCCGGCTTCCTGTTCTTTGATCATCCCAATGATCTGGGCTTCCGTGAAACGGCTCTTTCGCATTCGTTTGCTCCTTCAAAAGATTGAGCAAACTCTACATCACAACGAGCGAAGTTTCGGGGGCAGGTCAATGGGACCGAGGCAGTTGGAGCAAAGACCGCATACATCGAGCCAGGCAGCCCATGGGAGAACGGTTATTGTGAAAGTTTCAATGCGAGGTTCAAAGATGAGTTCCTGAATAGAGAAGTCTTCTACAATCCAAGAGAAACGCAAATTTTGATCGAAGAATGGAGGAGACACTACAACACAAAACGACCGCACAGTGCTCTTGGATATAAAGCGCCAGCCCCGCAAACCATCGTTCAAATAGACCAACGGCCGGTCTCATGCACTGACAATCAAATTGGACCACACAAGTGGGGCTGATCAGCAATGCAACAGCCATGTGGAAACGTAATATTCGTTGTTGGAACCCAGTGTCAAATTGGCCACTATCAATCTGAAAATTGAAAGGCTGATTTGCGGTCCAATCTCTCAAAAAACCCTTCACCTTGGGATGTAGAGTAAAGTGGTTTTGCAAAAAACTGAAGTTATCAGCTGCCTTATCGCTGACGGGTAGAAATGATCCTGAAGCTTCTTAAACTGCCCAGACTTTGTAAAAAAGCTGCGGCGGCTAATCAGTCAGATGTAAACCCCAACACCTTCGGGAATCCCCATTCGCAAAGTAAATGGAACTATCAAGCATACGACCAGGATGGCCTTCAACCATTTACCAACGTCGATAAAACCGGTCGGTCATTAAGCCTGATCAACTCTCACATGATCCAAACCTTGCTGACGGGCTGACAGTTGCTCCCACCCGCGTTAAGCTTTGAAAAATGGGGGCGTGAATGGAAAGACGGTTAACTACGGTGCTGGCGGCAGATATTGTCGGCTACTCGGCCTTGATGGACCAAGATCGCGAAGACACCGTCGCCGGTCTCAGATCATTTCGCGAAGAAACTCTGCGGCCCCTGCTGGACGCGCATAACGGCACATTGATCAAGAGCATGGGCGATGGATGGATTGTCGAGTTTCAATCGACATCGGACGCGGCTGATTGCGCGATTGCGATACAGTCGGCACAGAAATCGACGAAAATCAAACTCCGGATTGGCATCCATACCGGAGAAGTTGTCACCGACGGGGATGATATTTTCGGCGATGGGATCAACATTGCCGCTCGACTTGAAGCTTTGGCCGAACCCGATCAAATCCTGCTGTCCGACACCTCACACAATAGTCTTGACCGTGGAGACGCTGCCTTGTTCGACGGCGGCGAACAGACCGAGCTTAAGAATATTACTCGTCGTATTGGTGTATGGTGTTGGCCCAAAGGAACATCAGCCAACCTTTCCGCTCCGTTGGATGTTCGGCCCGGCATTGCCGTGCTGCCCTTCGACAATATGTCTGGTGATCCCGAGCAAGAGTTCTTTGCCGACGGTATGACCGAGGACATCATCACTGAACTTTCCCGATTTCGCTGGCTCATGGTGGTTGCTCGGAACTCGTCTTTCACGTTCAAAGGCAAAAGCACAGATATACGCGAAGTTGGCCGTGCACTTGGTGTGCGCTATGTACTGGAAGGATCAGTCAGGCGGGCCGGCCAGCGTGTGCGCATCACAGGGCAGCTAATCGACGCGGAAAACGGCAGCCATCTATGGGCCGATCGTTTCGATGGAGTGCTGGACGACATTTTTGATCTGCAGGACAAAGTCACGCTTGAAGTCGTGACCGCCATCGAACCTTCGCTGCGGCACGCCGAGACCAACCGGGCACGCGCAAAACCCACCGAGAATTTGGAAGCCTATGAGCTGTACCTCAGAGCGCAGTCGCATTTTCACCTGCTGACTGATGCCGACAACCGCGAAGCTATTCGGCTGACGACGCTCGCGCTGGAACGTGATCCGACCTACGCCTCCGCAGCCGGGTTGCTGGCGTGGTTGCACATTCAACGTATGGTCCAGGGTCTGGAGCCGGTCGGCCAAGGTCCCAAAGATGCGGTGGCCGCTGCGGAAAAAGTACTGCTGAGTGATCGTGCGGATGGGGTTGCGATGGCGTATGCGGCGCACTCTATTTCAATGCTGGCGCGCGACTTGCCCCGCGCCCGGGCGGCATTCAAACAGGCGCTGAGTGAAAACCCAAATGCCGCAACGGTGCACATGTTGGCGTCGATCAATTTGTTTCTTCTGAACCGTCCAGACGAAGCGTTTGAACACGCCACGCAGTCTATTGAGCTTAGCCCTCATGACCCGTTGCGCTATGCCGGATACCTTGCCAAAGCAAGCGCACTGTTTCACTTGGGACATTATGATCAGGCCGCGAATGCCTGTCGCGAGGCGCTTGCGGTACGTTCAAGCTTTGTCATGAGCCACCTGATGCTGATTGCTTCGCTTGGGCATTTGCCTGATGCCGATGCGGCGCGCGCTGCAGTGGCCGATTTGCAGACTTTACGCCCCGACATCACAATTGCCTCCGCCCAGACCCAAATACCCATATTCACCGTTCCCGCCTGCGCGCAAGCGTGGCGTCAAGGATGGGAAAACGCTGGATTACCATCTTGATCCGGTTACGCCAGTTTTCCCAGTTTTGGGATAAGACTTGGCGGCAAAGGGCTTTGCCCATTGCAAGACGACGTCTTCGCGCAGCTTTACAAGAAAACACCCGGCTTTCTTTGAGAAAACCGGGCTTTGGCTAAATCTGCTGGTGCTGTTATCGCTTTAGGATCGACGCGCCTGCGTATTCGGCGATTTCGCCCAGGGTTTCTTCGATGCGGATCAGCTGGTTGTACTTGGCCAACCGATCCGACCGCGCCAATGAGCCGGTTTTGATCTGACCGCAGTTCGTCGCCACCGCCAGATCGGCAATCGTGGCGTCCTCGGTTTCGCCCGAGCGGTGCGACATCACATTGGTATACCGTGCACGGTGGGCCATATCGACGGCGCGCAGCGTTTCAGTCAGCGAGCCGATCTGGTTCACTTTGACCAGCATCGAGTTCGCGCAGCCGCGCTCGATCCCTTCTGCCAGACGCGCGGGGTTGGTCACGAACAGGTCGTCGCCCACCAGCTGCACCTTGTCGCCGATGGTGTCGGTCAGCGCTTTCCAACCATCCCAGTCATCCTCGGACATACCGTCTTCGATGGAAATGATCGGATAGTCGTTCACCAGCGCCGCCAGATAGGCCGCGTTTTCCTCAGAGGTGAGCGTCGTGCCCTCACCGGCCAGCACATATTTGCCGTCCTTGTAGTATTCGGTTGCGGCGCAATCCAGCGCGAGGTGGATTTCCTCGCCCGGTTTGTAGCCCGCCTTCTCGATAGACTTGAGGATGAAATCCAGCGCCTCACGGGTGCTGGCGATGTTGGGCGCAAAGCCGCCCTCGTCACCGACACCAGTGGCCAGCCCCGCCGCCGACAGCTCTTTCTTCAAGGTGTGGAACACCTCGGACCCCATGCGCACCGCCTCGCGGATGTTGCTGGCCGAGACCGGCATGATCATGAATTCCTGAATGTCGATCGGATTGTCGGCATGCTCACCACCATTGATGATGTTCATCATCGGCACCGGCAGAACGCGGGCCGAAGTTCCGCCCACATAGCGGTACAGAGGCTGCGTGGTGAAATCCGCGGCCGCCTTGGCGGTGGCCAGCGAGACACCCAGAATGGCGTTTGCGCCCAGACGGCCCTTGTTCTCGGTCCCGTCCAGTTCGATCATCGCCTGGTCGATGGCCACCTGTTCGGTAGCGTCAAAGCCCACCAGCTCCTCGGCGATCTCACCGTTCACGGCGGCAACGGCCTCGAGCACGCCTTTGCCCATGTAACGCGCGGTGTCACCGTCGCGCTTTTCAACCGCCTCATACGCGCCCGTTGACGCACCTGAAGGCACCGCAGCACGGCCCATCGTGCCGTCCTCCAGTACTACGTCAACCTCAACCGTCGGATTGCCCCGACTATCAAGTATCTCCCGCGCATGTATGTCGATGATCGTGCTCATTGATTTGACCCTCAACCCAGATTTGCCATGGCACAGGCCGTGTCCAACATCCGGTTGGAAAAGCCCCATTCGTTGTCGTACCAGCTGAGAATACGAACCATACCACCGTCGGTCAGGCGCGTTTGCTCTGTCGCAAAGATCGACGAATGCGGATCATGGTTGAAGTCTGCGGACACCAGCGGTTCATCCGTTACTGCCAGAACGCCACGCATACTGCCCGAGGCCGCGGCCCGGATCGCATCATTGATCTCATCAACTGTGACGTCGCGTTTTGGCATGAAACAGAAATCCACGGCCGAAACATTGGGGGTCGGCACGCGAATTGCAGACCCGTCCAGCTTACCCTTGAGTTGGGGCAGAACTTCGCCCACTGCGCGCGCGGCACCTGTGGATGTAGGGATCATCGACATTGCAGCCGCCCGTGCACGGTAAAGGTCTTTGTGCATTGTATCCAGCGTCGGTTGATCACCGGTATAGGAGTGCACTGTCGTCATATACCCCGTTTCAATTCCGAAGGCATCGTCGAGCACCTTGGCAACCGGAGACAGGCAGTTTGTCGTGCAGCTGGCATTCGAAACAACAAGCTCTTTACCCGTCAGGGTCTCGTGGTTGACGCCAAAGACGATTGTCTTATCCGCATCTGTTGCAGGTGCCGATACCAGCACTTTCTTTGACCCATTTCCCAGATGCTGAATTGCGCTCTCGCGTTTGGTGAACAAACCCGTGCATTCCAAGGCAACATCTACGCCCTGCCACGCCAGTTTCGCCGGGTCCCGCTCGGCGCTGACACGGATTTCTCGTCCGCCGACCAATAGCGTGTTGCCATCCACTTCGACCTCAGAGTTCAGGCGGCCGTGGACGCTGTCATACTTCAGCAAATGCGCGTTTGTTTCCACCGGCCCCAAATCATTGATCGCGACGACGTCCACATCGTTCCGACCCGATTCAACCAATGACCGCAATACACTGCGACCAATACGTCCAAACCCGTTAATTGCGACTTTTACCGCCATTTCATTTCTCCTGAATTCTTGACTTTATGAGGATCAGAACGCCGCTTCGGTGGGCGTATCCAGTGTTTCGGACATTGCGACAACGCGCAGAATGTTGGTTGTTCCCGCGGTGTAAAAAGGCAGACCGGCTGTTACGGCAATGCGGTCATCTCCATCGGCCAGCCCCGCCTCGCGCGCGGCGTTGACCGCAGCGCGCACAGCACCTTTGAAGCGCACCGCCGGGTCAACCGGCGCGCAGGACAATCCCCACACCAACCCCAGCGACCGCGCGACAGACTGGTCAGGCGTCAGCGCCAGTATTGGAACCCGCGGGCGTTCGCGCGCGGCCAAAGCAGCCGTCGACCCCGACCGCGTGTAACAGCAGATCGTTTTCAACTCGGTCGTTTCAGCAATTTCACGCGCCGCCGATGTGATCGCCTCGGACACTGTGTTTCTGCATGGGGTTCTGGTTGCCTCTATCGTCTCTCGATAGCCCGGGTCCTGCTCTGTTTCTTCAGCAACCGCGTTCATCATTTGAACCGCAGCAATGGGAAACTGGCCGGCAGCAGACTCGGCAGACAGCATCACCGCATCCGCACCGTCATAAATTGCAGAGGCCACATCTGACACTTCGGCCCGTGTTGGCACCGGGCTGCTGGTCATGCTCTCCAGCATCTGCGTTGCGACGATGACCGGTTTGCCTGCATCGCGACAAGCACGCACGAGTTGCTTTTGGATCGACGGCACCTTCTGCACAGGCAGTTCAACACCCAGATCGCCGCGCGCAACCATTATTGCGTCTGATGCCGTCAGGATTTCGTTGAAACTATCCACCGCCGCCGGCTTTTCGATCTTGCTGAGTATTTTCGCACGACCCTTGGCTAGTTCGCGGGCCTCATCGACATCGGCAGCACGCTGCACAAAGGATAAAGCCAACCACTCGACACCAAGCTCGCACACGAACTCAAGGTCCGCGCGATCTTTTTCGGACAGTGCCGCCAGCGGCAAAACCACGTCCGGCACATTTACACCCTTGCGGTTCGAGATTTGCCCTCCGACCACAACACGACAATCTGCGTAATTTTCGCCGCAGTCTTCCACTGACAGGCGGATCAGACCGTCATTGACCAACAAGGTGGCCCCCGGCGCCAAAGCCGCAAAAATTTCAGGGTGCGGTAGCTGAACGCGTGTCGCGTCGCCCGGCGCATCATTCAGGTCAAATCGAAACGTTTGCCCGTCGACGAGCGCTTCACTGCCTTGACTGAATACGCCACAGCGCAGTTTGGGGCCCTGCAAATCCGCCAGAATACAAATTGGAGATCCCATATCCGCCTCGACCTTACGGATCGTTGCGTGAAGCATGGCGATATCCTCGTGCTGGCCGTGGCTCATGTTCAGGCGAAAAACATCCGCCCCTTCAGTCTTCAACGCGCGAATGGTTTCGTATGAATTCGAGGCCGGTCCGAGCGTTGCGACAACTTTTACACTTCTGGTTCTGGTCATGAGACCTCCGGCTTTCGCTTCTTTCGCGGGCACGCCCGTTACCGCTAACAAACAAGTATCGCGCAAAAAGTCAACATAGTCGCTCACTAAAAACGGTCATCTGTGCGCGAAATGTGAGTATTTATGTTCTATTTTTGGAAATTCACTTGCGATTACCTGCTTATTCGCGCATTTTCGCTGAAACCGAGGCCAAATTCATGCTCAGCCGAAACCGAAAATCCGAAATCCTACGTATCGCGCAAGACGAAGGCACAATCCGTGTCGAAGATCTTGCCAGCCGTTTTGAGGTTGCCGAACAGACAATTCGCCGAGATTTGGCGCAATTGTCCGAAGCAGGCCAGCTGGAACGCGTTCACGGCGGTGCAGTCTTGTCTTCTGGTATTGGCAATCTGGACTATGTGCAGCGCCGCAACCGCAACACCGAAGGCAAAGCGCGCATTGGTCGGGAATGCGCGCGCCACATTCCCAATGGGTCGACCGTCTTTATCAATATCGGCACAACGACCGAGGCCGTAGCGCGTGAGATGCTGACCCACAAAGACCTGCTTGTGGTGACCAACAGCCTGAACACGGCAAATATTCTGGCCTCAAACCCTAATATCGAGATTGTAGTCGCAGGTGGATCACTACGTCGAACGGATGGCGGGTTGCTGGGCAATCTCACGACGCAAGTGGTTGATCTATTCAAGTTTGATCATGCTATTATTAGCTGCGCTGGTATTGATGCGGACTTTGATCTGTTGGATTTCGACTTCCAGGAAGTCCGCGCGACCAAATCCATCATACGCCAAACCAAGTCCACATTTGTTGTGGCCGACAGCTCGAAACTGCTGCGCTCTGCTCCGGGTCGGATTGGTAATCTTGGCGACGCAGATACGTTGTTCACAGACGCTCCGCTCCCGCCTGACATGGCCCAGCGTTCGGCCGAGCTTGATACTTCCATAGTGATCGCTGCGTCCTGAGGACAACGCCGGGGCCGCCAAAGCAACCCCGGCGCAGTGTTAACTGGCCAACCGCTCAAACAGCCGCGCGACCGCTTCTGCGCCCGGATCGACATGCCCGCGCAGCTGGTCGGCGTTGATGTAGGATGCCCGCCCAGCGCGCGCGCGTAGCATCGTTGCGGTTTTGTCGGCGCCCGCCCGGGCAGCCACAGCCGCATCAGGAAGGCCATTCTCCAACTTGTCCAATGCAGGTTTCAGCGCGTCAATCATCGTCCGGTCACCCGGTTGCGCACCCCCGATTTCCTGCATGCGATTTAGACCAACGTGCAAAGAGTCCCGCATCGTCTGACCGCTGGAGGCCGCATCACCCGCCGCCGCAAAGAAGATCGCCAGCAATACGCCGGATGAACCACCCATTGTCTGGCTAAGCTCTTGCCCGATTGCGCGGTAGAGCTGTGTGTGATCCGCCAATGGCAACCTGTCCATCGCCGCAATCAACGCGCGGGCCGCACCGGCCAGCGTCGATCCTGTATCGCCATCGCCAGACTTGGCATCCAATGCATTCAGATCCGCTTCGGCAGCGATCAGGATCTCGCAGCATCGCGTCAGGAATGAACGCGTTTCGGGGTGGTCCGACGCGAGCGGCTTGATCGGCTTCAGCCCGTCTGGCAGATCCAGCACGGGCACCTCAACCACCGCGTTTACACCCGGCCACGCGCTCAGAGGCGTTTTGGCTTGCAGAGCCATCAGGTCCTCGGCCGAAGCCGGGAAAAGTGAAATCGAGAAACCGCGCATTTCAAGAGATGTCATCATTGCGGCTGGCCCCACGATGTGACTGATCTGCGATGCAATAGACGAGTTGGTCAATTCATGCGCCAGAATGGACATCTCGAGAACGGATGCACCGCCAAGGTTGTTCAACAACGCGACATAACGCTGACCGGGTTCCATCTTTGAACTTAGCTTGTCGACCATCATCCCGATCGCCGTTTTCGCGTCTGAGTAGTCAACCTGTTCTATGCCAGCCTCACCATGGATACCCAAACCAAGTTCGGCCTTGCCCCGGGGGATCCGATCCTCTTTCGGGGCACCGGGGATCGTGCAGGTGTCCAACGACATGCCAATCGAACACGTACCCGCAATGACTCTTTCCGCGGCAGCCGTCACAGAGGCCAGATCAGCCCCGTTTTCCGCCAGTGCCCCGGCGACTTTATGCACAAACAGGGTTCCCGCGACGCCGCGTGCCTGCGGCAGATCAGGCAGGGCGACATCGTCGTCAACGATCACGATGTTAACGTTCAGCCCGAATGCGCGTGCACGCTCGGCCGCTAAACCAAAATTCAGCCGGTCACCGGTGTAGTTCTTGACGATCAAAAGGCACCCTGCCGGTCCTGTCACAGCCAGAATGCCCGCAAGAACCGCATCAACCGAAGGTGAGGCAAAGACGTCCCCACAAACCGCAGCCGTCAGCATGCCTTCGCCCACGAACCCCGCATGCGCGGGCTCGTGCCCGGAACCACCACCAGAAACCAGAGCGACTTTGGACTTGTCCCAATCGGTTCGCACGACAACGCGAATATGCGGATAGCCGTCCAACCGCGCCAGCCGACCACCAGATGTTGCTATTTCTCCATCTACTGCCTCGGCAACGATGTCTTCTTTTTTGTTTATGAAATGGGTCATGTCGATCTCTTTCACTGGATCCGAGCGCCAGAGGCGTCAAAGAAAAACGGGTTATTCGGGGCGATCTTGACGATATCGCCTGATTTCAGCGGGGTATGGGCATCGGTAACCGTGATCAGGTCATGATCTTTGAAAGACAGATGCAAACGCGTCTGATCGCCCAGATGTTCGACGCGGGTCACCAAACTGTCCTGACCATCGCCCTGACCAATCTGTTCTGGCCGCAGCCCGATGGATTTGGCCCCTGTCGGGGCGTGACCAAAGATATCGGCTGGCAGAATGTTGATCCGTGGCTGACCGAGGCGGCTGGCCGCGTAGATACTGACCGGGTCTTCGTAAATCTCGCGCGGGGTGCCGAATTGAACCAGTTTGCCGTGGTCCAGGACGCCGACATGCGTGGCCATGGTCATCGCTTCGATCTGGTCATGCGTGACATACAAAAGCGTTGCGCCGCTGTCCGCCTGAATGCTTTTAAGCTCGACCCGCAGGTCTGCACGCAGCTTTGCGTCCAATGAGCTGAGAGGTTCGTCCATCAGGTAGACTTCGGGGTTGCGCACCAATGCGCGGCCAATCGAAACACGCTGCATCTCACCACCAGAAAGCGCCGTGGCTTTGTTTTCCAGCTTATGCCCGATCTGCAACGTCTCAGCGACACGATGCACCTTGATCTTGATCTCATCCTCGGGCGTTTTCAGCAGCGGCGAGCGCAGCGGAAAGGCCAGATTTTCATAGACCGTCAGATGTGGGTACAGCGAGTATTGCTGGAACACCATCGCCACGTTGCGTTGTGCCGGTGTCAACCCGTTCAGCGACTGGCCATCCATCAACACATCACCTTCGTCGGGGTTGTCCAGCCCCGACACCATACGCAGCGTGGTGGTTTTGCCCGCGCCGGTCGGCCCAAGTAACACCACAAACGCACCGTCCGGGATCGTCATCGAAACGCCGTCCAACGCGACCGTGTCGCCATAGGTTTTCGTCACATTTCTAAGCTCGACCTCAGCCATGGCTCAGAACTCCTTCGTTTCCGGCGGACAACACTGCCCTGCCCTTTTCGGTATCGAACACGGTGATCGTGCGTTCATCAAAACGTAAACCCGTCTTTTCACCGACCTCTACCCGGTCACTGGACGGGACCCGAGCCTTGATTTCACCGTTGGGCGTATTCAGCGTCACGATTTGGGTTGTGCCTAGGTATTCGGTCGCCATCACCTCACCGCGATAGCTGGAGCCGTCATCCAGATGCACATGTTCAGGGCGCACGCCCAAAGCCAAATCTCCGCGCGCACCGCCATGCTGTTCGGGAATGCGGATCTCGCTATCAGCCAGACTGACCGAGGTTGTGCCACTGCCGACAATGCCGTGGAAATTCAGGAAATTCATCGCGGGCGAGCCGATGAAGCTGGCCACGAACATCGTCGCGGGCCAATCGTAAATATCCTGCGGCACACCAAACTGTTCGACTACGCCGTGGTTCATGACCACGATCTTGTCGCCCATCTGCATCGCCTCTAATTGATCATGGGTCACGTAAACCGTGGTGGCTCCCATCCGATCATGCAGTGCGCGCAATTCCTCGGACATATGCTCGCGGAATTCTGCGTCCAGTGCGCCCAGTGGCTCGTCCATGAAAAACGCCTTGGGATCGCGCACAATGGCACGCCCCAAGGCCACACGCTGGCGGTCTCCTCCAGACAGGCCGCCAACTGGTTTCTTCAGGATGTCGGTAATTCCCAGAATCTGGGCGACCTCATCCACCTTCTTTTTCACTTGTGCCTTGGGCATTCCCTGGCTCAGCAATGGATAGCTGATGTTCTTGCCGACGTTCATATGTGGGTAGAGCGCGAACATCTGGAACACAAAGGCGATATCACGCTGGCTGGCGGGCTTCATGCCCACCTCCTCGCCGTCGATGTAAATCTCGCCGCTGGTCGGCAGTTCAAGCCCGGCCATCATGCGCAACGTGGTGGTCTTGCCGCAGCCTGAGGGGCCAAGCAGCATGAAGAACTCACCATCTTCGATTGTGAAACTCGACGACTGCACTGCGGTGAAAGTCCCGAAATCCTTGCGCACGTTTTCAATTCTGATCTGTGCCATGTGTTTACTCCGGGAAGTGGCTGACGATGATGAACATCACCGTGCCAATCAGCGTGACAATGAAGGAATAGGAGAACAGGGCCAGCACGAAAGGCTGCATCAGCATGATCACACCCAATGCGATAAGGATCGAGGCCACCATTTCCCAAGGGCCACGGCGCAGCCGCAGCAGGCCATTGATAAAGCTACTCATTTGCGTACCGCTCCGAATGTAATGCCACGCAACAGGTGCTTGCGCAGAAGGATGGTGAAGACCATGACCGGCACCAGGAAGATCGTCGCCCCGGCGGCCACGGCGGGCCAGTCCTTGCCGCCAACCCCGATGATGGTCGGGATAAAGGGCGGCGCGGTTTGCGCGGTGCCCGAGGTCAGCAGGACAGCAAAAGCGTATTCGTTCCACGCAAAGATCAGGCAGAAGATCGCGGTCGAGGCGATGCCAGTTGCGGCCTGCGGCAGTACCACTTTGTAGAAGGCCTGAAAGCGGGTGTATCCGTCGATCAGCGCGGCCTCTTCATACTCGACCGGGATTTCGTCGATGAACCCTTTCAGCAACCAGACCGACAATGACAGGTTCACCGCAGTATAGAGCAGGATCATGCCCAGATGCGTGTCGTTCAGCCCCAATTGCCGGAACATCAGAAAGATCGGGATCGCCACGGCAATAGGCGGCATCATCCGGGTCGACAGGATGAAAAACAACAGATCGTCCTTGAGTGGCACGCGGAACCGGCTGAACGCATATGCCGCAGCGGTGCCCAGCACCATACAAAGGAAGGTCGATCCAAACCCGATGATGACCGAATTCAGAAACCGCTCACCATAGCGCGACGCGCCGGTGATCACCTGCCCCTGCTCACGCACCATTTCATCGTACCAAGTCTCAGGCGGCGGCAGCGCGGCCAGATCGTCTTCGTTCATACGCGTCCGCTGGGTGAACAGGTTGACGTAGCCTTCCAGCGTCGGCTCGAACACGACCTTCGGCGGGTAAGCGATGGAATCTGCGGGCGATTTGAACCCGGTGGCAATAATCCACACCAGAGGTAGGATCGTGATGATGGCGTAAAGTACGACGGCACTTCCCGCGACCCACTTCGTCCGGTTGGACGGTTCTGTAACAGAAAAGCTCATCTTTCTTTTACCTTGTTCAGGGCTTTGACGTAGATCGAAGCCAGTCCAAAGACGGTGACGAACAGGATGACCGCATAAGCCGAGGAATAGCCGGTGCGCCATTTCTCGAACGCTTCACGCTTCAGGTCGATCGACGTCAGCGTGGTCGTGTTGCCCGGCCCGCCGCCGGTCAATTGCACCACCAGGTCGAACATCTTGAAGTTTTCGATGCCCCGGAAAAGAACGGCCAGCATAAGGAAGGGCAGCGCCATGGGAATGGTGATGGTCCAGAACTGCCGCCATTTGCTTGCGCGGTCGCATTCTGCGGCTTCATAGATCGAGTCCGGGATCGAACGCAGACCCGCCAGACAGATCAGCATCACAAAGGGCGTCCACATCCACGTATCAGCGATCACAATCGCCCAAGGGGCCAGATTGACATCCCCGATCATCGAAAAGCTGGCCGGATCGCCGCCAGTGAAGAACGTCACCACATAGTTGAACAGACCGATTTGCGGCTGGTACAGGAACGTCCAGAAGTTTCCGACAACCGCGGGGCTAAGCATCATCGGGAACACGATGATCGTGGTCCACATGTCGTTGCCCTTGAACTTCATGTTCAGCAGATAAGCCAGCGCAAAGCCGATCAGAACCTGCAGGACAATTGTCCAGATCAGGAAATGGGCCGTGGCCTGCATCGTCATCCACGTATCGCTGTCGGTCAGGATACGCTCGTAATTGCGCAAGCCGACAAAGTCGATTTCACGGTTGGGCCGGTTCACCCTGTAGTTGGTAAAGCTCAGCCGGATGGTCCAGATCAGAGGAAAGATGTTGACGGCCAACAGCAGGAAAATGGACGGCGCTACAAAAATCCAGGCGATGGCCCGATCAGACAACCCGCGCACTTTCCGGGCCATCGGCTCGGGCGTCGCTTTGGCGATCTTATCCATCGGTGTATGTATCATGGTTTTGGTCCTTCATCGGCGGGCAGGTAAACGGCCACCGAAGTTGGCAGATTGCTCCCGGTTGATGCCATACCAACCGGGAGAGGGAGAGCCGGGCCCAAGCAGAGGCCCGGCAGGGAGTTTTGAGCTTAGATTTTGCCTTCGTCTTCGAAGGTCTCGGTCCAATCGTCGACCAAACCATCCAAAGCATCCTTGGCCGTTCCGTTGCCCGCGATGACATAGTCATGAACGCGCTGCTGCATCGCCAGCAGCAATTCGGCATAGGCCGGTTCTGCCCAGAAATCCTTTACGATTGCCATCGAGTCCAGGAATGTCTGCGCGTAAGGCTGGCTGGTCGCGAATTCGGGATCTTCGACCACTGCCTTGAGGGCCGAGTAGCCGCCCAGCTCCCACCAGCGGGCCTGAATTTCAGGCTGCGCAAACCACTTGATGTACTCAAGGGCCGCGTCTTGCTTATCCGAGTAGGATACGACCGAAATACCCTGACCACCCAGTTGCGCAAACTGGCCGTTCGGACCTGCGGGGTTCGGGAAGTAGCCGGACTTGCCGCCACCCACATTCGGGTCGGCCTCGACCCCGGGCCAGATGAAGGCAAAGTTCATCTGCAACGCGACCTGACCGGATTTATAGGCATCGATATTCTCGCCCATGTACCAGTTGGAAGACCCCGGAGGCGTCGCTGTGTCATACAGCTCTTTGTAGAATTCCAGCCCCGCAACGGCTTCATCCGAGTTCACGAAACCGTCCAGCTCATAGGGGCTGTCAGGGTTACCGTATTCGAACCCGTAATTGTAGAGCGCGTTCGTCACGCCCATTGTGATGCCCTCGGACCCACGCTCGGTATAGATCGCAGCCCCGTAAACTGTGGTGCCGTCGATATCACGTCCTTGGAAGAACTGGGCGATATCCTTCAGTTCATCCAATGACGCCGGAACATCCAGATCGCGACCATATTTTTCTTTGAATTCAGCCTGCAGTTCGGGGCGTTCGAACCAGTCTTTGCGATAGGTCCAACCCACAACGTCACCAAATGCGGGCAGCGCCCAGTAATTCGGCGTGTTCTTTGGCCATTCCGCGTAACCCGTCACAGTGGCCGGGATGAAGTCATCCATTGTGATGCCTTCAGCGTCGAAAAAGTCGTTCAGCTTGACGTAGTGCCCGTTCTCGGCACCGCCGCCGATCCACTGACTGTCGCCAATCATCAAGTCGCACAGCTTACCGCCCGAGTTCAGCTCGTTCAGCATCCGGTCCGCAAAATTGGGCCACGGCACGAATTCGAAATTCATGTTGTGACCTGACTTTTCCTCAAAGTCCTTGCTCAATTCGATCAGTGCATTTGCAGGGTCCCAAGACGCCCAGCAAAGCGTCAGATCTTCGGCCTGTGCGGCCCCCGATGCACCAATCAAGGCGGCTGCCGCCACGGTGTATTTCAAGTTCGCTTTCATTTGTTGGTTCCTCCCAAATGATCTGCGCCGATGATTCAAGCGGCGACTCGTGTGTGACACCCTTGATATTTGAGGTACGTACCTCAGATCAAGACTTTTTTGAGGCACGTACCTCATTTCGCTTGCATGCGCCTTTTGTTTCAGCAAATATTTCCTTGGATTTTCGAGTGAAGAACACGCCATGCGACCTACAACCAAAGATCTGGCAAAAGCCGCAGGCGTTAGCCTGGCTACGGTTGATCGCGTTTTGAACGAACGGCCCGGCGTTCGAAAAAAGACGGTCGAAGCCGTCAACAAGGCGATTGAGGAGATCGGTTTCGTCCGCAATCTTTCGGCCGCCAATCTAGCCAAGAGCAAACATTACAGGTTTCAGTTTTTGCTGCCCCGACGCGGTGACCTGTTCATCGCGGAACTGCGCGACCGTATTTCTGAGACCAATATGGGCCTTTCCGCCGAGGGGCTGGAAGTATCGCATCGCGAAATCTCTCAGGCAGACCCCCACCTGATTGCGCAGACCCTTTTGAAGGTCCGGCCCGAAGAGGTTGACGGTGTTGCCCTCATGGCCCCGGAATCTCCGCAGGTACGCGACGCAACTGTTCGGCTACAGGAAAAAGGCGTTCAGGTGGTTAATCTGATTTCCGGTCAGCGCGATACGGATTTCGTCGGGATTGACAACCACGCCGCAGGCGCGACCGCAGCCCGGCTTTTGGGCCGTTTCATTTGTGGACGCGAGGGTAAGATCGTCGTTGTGTCTGAAACGATGAACGCCCGTGATAGCCTTGAACGACGTCGCGGCTTTGATCAGGTGCTGACACAGGACTACCCTAACCTGACTGCCCTGCCCTCGCTTGAAACGCACGGGGATGAGGCTCGCGCCCATGAGATCATCGCGAATACGCTAAAAAACAACTCGGGCATCGTTGCCGCCTATATCATGAGCTCAGAAGCGCGGACGCCGCTCGATGCGCTATGTCAAAAGACAGATCCCAAGGCGCTGACCGTCGTTGCCCACGAATTGACGCGACGCACGCGTCAGGGGTTACTGGACGGCGAATTGGATGCCGTCATCGCACAGAACCCGGGTCACCTGGTGCGCAGTTCAGTCCGGCTTTTGCGGGCACGGTGTGACAAAAGAAAAATCATGAAGACGCAGGAACAAATCCGCATCGAAATCCTGATTCAGGAAAACCTGCTGCCGCTACAGAGTATGGAAGACCCCTCAAACTCAGTCGATTGACGGACGGCCCACGACAAGAAACCGCGACTTGCGCAGGAAAGACAGCTTACCGTCCCCAAGTTTCAAAAAACCGTTGAAAATCCACGCTTCGCAGAGGATTAGTGAGAGACGGGCGCAGATCCCATCAAACGTCTTACCATCTTAAGACGCCAGGGACAGACTATAGCGGACAGATGCATGAGATCTAAGATCAGCCTCAAACAATTACAGGCCCTTGAAACCGTTGTGCGTTTAGGCAGCTTTACCCAGGCCGCAAAAGAGCTTGGCGTATCTCAACCCACAGTATCCAATCTGGTCAATTCCCTGGAACAGCAATATCAGTGCCGATTACTAGATCGCTCTGGTTCAGTTATTACGTCCACGGACCTTTTGAATAAGATTCGGGGCGACATTAAAGCCCTGATTGCCCTGCGCAACGACATTGACGATCAGCTGTCTGCCGCACGAAACCTGCATTCCGGGAACTTTCAGATTGGCTATTCCACATATCAGATCGCGATGCCGCTGATATCCGAGTTCGTACGATCCTTTCCCTCGGTCGAAGTGACAGCACGCACGTTGGCATCTCATGATCTAATGCCTTTGCTTTACACGGGCGAATTCGATGTTGGGTTGATCACGGCCAAAGAACTGCCACCCGATCTGGCGGGAACCAAAATATCTGAAACCCAAATTGGCCTAGTTCTACCCCATGATCATCCACTGGCCGACTCGGCCAAGGTGACCTGGGCCGATGTTGCACAGCTAAAACTGATTCAGCGTGAACCCAGTTCTTCCACACGCCAGATTTTCGACGCAGCGGCCCGAGTGTCTCGGGTAAACCTCACAACGATTCTGGGTCTTGGCTCCTGGGGATCCATTCGGACGCTAGTCACATCGGGCGTCGGCGTCGGCGTTGCTTTCGCTCAGGAATGCAAAGATGAGCCGGGCGTTAAATTCGTGCCCGTTCAGGACAGAAACCTGAAAGCGCATCATTTTCTGGCCTGTTTACCAGCAATGCGCCACACATCCGCTGTGTCGAATTTTTTCAAGATCGCAGAAGAAATGCGGGATTGTGATGCTTTCATGTCAGCGGATGCATCATAGCTTTTTCCTATTTATAAATAACCATCATAATTTTGTTAACTTCCAGCACTAGCGCTCTCTCGTCACACAAACGCAGGGATGGCTATGAAGCTTCGCACCTCTCTTCTTTCTTTCACCGCATTGGCCGCACTGGGAACACCCGCTCTGGCCGCTTGCCCCATTGCAACCGTCGCCGACCCAATGGGTCTGGAGCCTGTATTCCCACAACAGTTGGAACTGGCTGAACTGCAGAACGCAGCATCATGCGAACTGGGTTTTGCAGAAAACCCATCGATCGCTGATCTGAACGCGCGCATCCTGGGCAACGCTGATCTGGCTCCTGTGGCAGACCGCCTGCCTACTGAGCCGCTTGTTGTTATGCCTTACGACACCATTGGTCAGTATGGCGGCACCATCACCGGCCTGTCCAAAGGCACGGAATCGGGCACCTCGGACCTTTTGTCGGTGCGTCACGTGAACTTCGTGCGTTACGCCGATGACCTGCAGACTGTCGTTCCCAACATCGCCAAAGCATGGTCGTGGAATGACGACTACACTCAGCTGACAATCGTGCTGCGTGAAGGTCACAAATGGTCCGATGGCGCGCCTTTCACTGCAAGCGATGTCGAGTTCTGGCTGAACGACGTCATCTACAACCCCGACGTTTATGACAAAACACCAGATCGTTGGCTGTTCGCGGGCGAGCAGGCTCAGGTAGAGGCTGTCGACGACACCACCGTCAAATTCACCTTCCCTGTTCCGACACCTGGCATTCTGAATCGCTTTGCCGTCGACTACGGTCAGCCGTTCCAGCCCAAGCACTTCCTGGGCCAGTTCATGCCCAAGCACAACGAGAACGCAGAATCGCTGGCGCAGGAATACGGCTTTGAAAACGCTGCTGCCGCGGTTGATTTCTACTATGGTGGTTCCGACTGGAAAGACGTGCCCAGCCCGCTGCTGAAAGACGCTGAAAAAGCTGCCAAGATCGGTCGCGCCGTCGTGCCGACGCTGGAAAGCTATATCGTTGTCGAAGAAACAGCCGAAGGCCGTAAATTGGTGGCCAACCCATATTTCCACCAGGTCGACACCGCAGGTAACCAGCTGCCCTATATCAACGAAATCGTTGAGACCTATGTGGGCGACAAAGAGGTGCAGAACCTCAAGATCATGAACGGCGACGTTGTCTGGAAACAGCAGGCTGTCTTCCTCGAAGACTTCCCGCTGCTAAAGGAAAACGAAGGCAATGGTGGTTACACCATCAACTTTGCCCCCACCTTTGGTGAGAACGTATTCTATTCGTTCAACCGCACCCATCAGGACCCGGTTCTGCGCGAAATCTTCAACGACGTTCGCTTTAACCGCGCCATGTCGATGGCGATGAACCGCGACGAGATCAACGAGATTGTCTATCTGGGTCAGGGCACCCCGATGCAGGGTGTGCCTGCGGAACCCAAAACTGTGTCCTTTGTCTCGGACGAAGTTCTGAACCGCGACATCGCCTATGATCCCGCAGCCGCCAAGGCGCTGTTGGCCGAGATGGGCCTGACCGACGCGGATGGAGACGGCACGCTGGAACGCCCCGATGGCAAGCCGCTGGTTGTGCGTCTGGTCTACTCGTCGCAGGGTGCTCCGGTGAAGATGCAGGAACTGGTGCGCGACTACTGGTCGGCGGTCGGCGTGCGCGTTGACCTGAAAGAGGTTACCTCGGACGAATACCGCGCCTCGGGCAACAACAACGATCTGGACCTGACCGTATGGAAATATGACGGCAATGCCGGCCCGACCATCAGCCAGGACGTGACCGTTTTCGTTCCGCCCTTTGGTGACTACTTCAACCCCGGCACCGGGTTTGGCTGGGCCGCGTGGAAAACCAGCGGTGGCAGCGAAGGCATCGAGCCGCCAGCTGACATCAAGAAGCTGTGGGACCTGAGCGAAAAGTTCATCCAGGTCGAAATGGGTACCGATGAAAGCAACCAGTTGGGCGAAGAGATCGTCAAGATCCACACCGACAACATGCTGAAAATCGGCACCGTTGGCGACATTGTGGCCCCGTTCCTGTATCGCAACGACCTCCAGAACGTGAAGCCGATCAAGTCGAAGACCTACGACTTCTACTGGACCTATCCATACCGCCCGTCGCAGTGGTGGCTGGAACAATAACAAAGGCAACAGCCTGAAATTGATGCCGGAACGCAGCCCGTCTGCGTTCCGGTTTCGGCCCTGAGGGGCCTGATGGGGGACACCGTTTTGCTAAGATTCACTCTCGAGCGTTTCATCGGAATGATCGTCACGATGCTGTTGGTATCGGTAATGGTCTTCCTGATCATGGAATTGCCACCAGGCGATTACGCAGATCGCTATGCTTTCCGCAAATACTCGGGAACGGGGGTGAATGTTACCGAAGCGGATATCGAGGCCATTCGGCGCGATCTGGGTTTGGATAAACCCATGTTGCTGCGCTACTTCGACTGGATCGGCGGCATCGTTCTGCATTGGGATTTTGGACAGGCTTTCGCTTTTGAAACTTCGGTGACCAAAGTGATCGGGGACAAGGTTTGGCTGACCGCCGGTATCTTGTTCTCAACCTTGCTGCTGACCTACATCGTATCGATCCCCATCGGCATCTTTGCTGCGGTACGACGTGGGTCAGCAGTCGATTATGGGCTGACCGTGTTTTCATACCTGGGTCTCGCATTGCCGAATTTCCTGATGGCCTTGGTCATGCTGTATTTCGCGAACCGCTGGTTCGGCGCCGATATCGGTGGGTTGTTTTCAGATCAGTACCGTGACGCGCCCTGGTCGATGGCCAAGTTCTGGGACATGCTCAAACACCTTTGGCTGCCCGCAGTCGTCCTGGCATGGTCAGCCGTCGCGATCCAGATCCAGACGGTTCGTGCCACTATGTCGGATGAGCTGAATAAGCTTTCCGTCACCGCCGCCCGCGCCCGCGGTGTACCCGAGATGAAGTTGCTGATCAAATACCCGACGCGACTGGCAATCAACCCCGTCGTCTCGACCATCGGGTTTGACGTCAACCGTATCTTTTCCGAGTTGCCAATCGTCGCTGTCGTGCTCGGCCTGACCGAGCTGGGAGAGCTGTTGCTGCGCGCCTATCTGGACCTCGACATGAACGTAGCCGGGGCGATCTTGCTGATGCTGACCTTTGCAATTGTGTTCATGAACTTCATTTCCGACCTTTTGCTGGCGTGGCTGGACCCGCGCATCAAACTGGGGGCCTGATCCATGACAGATGCAACTCACCAAGTGGATTCCAAGGCCGAAGAAGCGCGGCTAAAGTACTATTCAGCCTCACAGTGGACGCTGATCTGGTGGCGCTTCCGTCGCCACCGTGCAGCCATGATCGCGGCTTCGCTTTTGGGCCTGATGGCGCTGGCTGGTATCTTTGCCGAATTCGTTGCGCCCTATGGTCCAGTGACCCGAGACACGAACTATATCGAAGGCGCGCCACAAGTACCGCGCTTCTGTGATGCGCAAGGATGTTCGGCTTTTCCCTTCGTGAATGGCACAAAAACCGAACGTGACCCTGTCACCCTGCGCGCGATCTCGGTGCCGGACCCCGAAGTGCGCCACTACATCAAATTCTTCGTCAAGGGAGAGCCCGTAAAACTGTTGGGCTTTATCCCAATTGACCGGCATTTGGTCGGGCTCAGCCCCGATGTGGACCAGAAAATCCACTTCTGGGGCACCGACGATTTGGGACGCGACGTGTTCAGTCGCACCATCTATGCCACGCGCACCTCGCTATCGATTGGGGTTATCGGGGTTATGATTTCTTTCGTTCTGGCGCTGATTATTGGCGGTGTTGCCGGGTATTTCAGTGGCATGATCGACAATGTCATACAGCGCGTAACCGAGGTGATCCGCGTTGTACCCATCATCCCGCTCTATATGGGTTTAGCCGCCGCCATGCCCAAGGAATGGTCGACCACGCAGGTCTATTTCGCGATGACGCTTATCCTTGGCCTGTTTGGCTGGCCCACGCTGGCGCGGCGAATACGGTCACAGCTGCTGTCGATCCGGCACGAAGACTATGTGGTTGCAGCGCGGCTGGCAGGCGCACGCCCGCGCCGGATCATCGCGCAGCATATGCTGCCAAGCTTTACAAGCTTTATCATCGTCGATCTTGTGATCAGCTTCCCCTACATGATCCTGTCGGAAACGGCCCTGTCTTTCGTAGGCCTCGGCCTGCGCCCGCCATCGGTGTCATGGGGCGTTCTGCTGCAACAGGCACAATCCGTCCGCGCCATCGAGCAGACGCCCTGGCTGTTTATTCCCGCAATTTTCGTTGTGGTCGCCGTTCTCGCCTTCACCGTCATTGGCGATGGCCTGCGTGATGCGGCTGATCCCTATTCGGAGGCGAACTGACATGTCGAAGATGTTAAGCGTGGAAAACCTGTCGATCTCATTCAATACAGGCGAAGGTGTCATTACCCCCGTTCAGGGTGTGTCCTTCGGCGTCGAGGCCGGTAAGACACTCGGCCTAGTGGGTGAATCCGGTTCAGGTAAATCCATATCGACCAAAGCCCTGATGCAATTGCTGCCTGGCAATGCTTCGCTGGGTCATGACACGCGATTGACCTATACCGACAAGAACGGGAAAGAGATCACCTTGGGCAATCTCAAACCCGGCAGCAAAGAGCTTCGGCGTATCCGGGGTGGTGAGATCGGGATGATCTTTCAGGAACCGATGGCCAGCTTTTCGCCGGTATACACGATTGGCAACCAGATGATGGAGGCCATCATGCTGCACCGTGGCCTCAAAAAACGCGAGGCACGGGAATACGCGATCGAAATGCTGAACAAAGTGGGCATTTCCAACGCAGCTGCGCGCGTCGACCAGTATCCGCACGAATTGTCAGGGGGAATGCGCCAGCGCGCGATGATTGCACTCACTTTGTCCGCAGGCCCTGCCCTGTTGATCGCGGACGAACCAACCACTGCTCTGGACGTAACAATTCAGGCGCAAGTGCTTGATTTGATGCGTGATCTGCAGCGCGATTTAGGTATGGGCATGATCTTTATCACCCATGATCTTGGTGTGATCGCACAAATTGCGGACGATGTGGCCGTCATGTACTTGGGCACCATTGTCGAACGTGGACCAGCACGCGACGTTATCCGCAACCCGCAACATCCCTACACACAGGGTCTGCTTGACGCGATCCCAAGCGTCGACCACCTGCACGATCGGTTGAAGCCAGTTCCGGGCGACATTCCAAGTCCGACAGCACGCCCTACCGGATGCCCCTTTCACACTCGCTGCGCGCATAGCATCGCCGGCACATGCGACGTGCGTGAACCTGCTGAAACGACACCACTGCCCGGCCGCTCTGTCCGTTGCTGGCTGCACGACCAAAAAGATCGGAGCGCGGCATGACCCCGAAAGACGACACCCTGATCGAAGTAAAGGACCTTTCGGTTCATTTCCCGATCAAGACCCGCAAGATGTTCAAGACCCAAGTCCAGATGCTGCGTGCAGTGGATGGCGTAACCTTTGACATCAAACGCGGCGAAACCGTTGGTCTGGTTGGCGAATCCGGATCCGGTAAAACCACCGTCGGGCGCGCGATCCTGCGGGCGATTGACCCGACCGATGGCGAGGTGATTTTCCATCGTAAGAAAAAGGGCGACATTGATCTGGCCCATGCGTCCGAGGCCGAGCTGCGCAAGGTCCGTTCCAAGATGAACATGGCCTTCAGCGAAGGTGGGATCCAGGTGCATACATTGGCAGGTGACGTGCTGCGCGCTTTCAGGCCAGAGATGAGCCTTGTTTTTCAAGACCCCTACTCATCGCTGAATCCGCGTATGACGGTGCGCGACATTATCGCCGAACCTTTGGTTGCGTCCGGTAAATTCAAGAATCGGGAAAAGATTGATGCGCGTGTGCGCGAGATCGCCGCGCGTTGTAAGCTAAACCTGGAACATCTGCGGCGGTTCCCGCATGCGTTTTCCGGCGGGCAGCGCCAGCGTATCTGCATCGCCCGGGCTTTGGTATCAAAACCGAAATTCGTCGTGTGTGATGAAAGCGTTTCTGCATTGGATGTTTCGATTCAGGCAGAAATCGTCAATTTGCTGAAGGACCTCCAAGAAGAGATGGGCGTGTCCTTTTTGTTCATTGCCCATGATCTGAGTGTCGTCGCGCAGATGTCGCATCGGGTTGCCGTGCTATATGTAGGGAAATTCGTCGAATACGCCCCAACAGAAAAGCTGTTTTTCAACCCTAAGCATCCATACACCCACGCATTGCTCAGCGCTATTCCAACTGCTGACCCTGATGCCAGTTTTGAACCGATCCGCCTGCAAGGTGAAATTCCAAACCCGTTGGACGCCCCATCTGGGTGTCGCTTTCACACACGTTGCCCTTTTGCAAAAGACCGTTGCAAAGCCGAAGTGCCAGAGTGGCGTGAGGTGGACAAAGAGCACTTTGTTGCGTGCCATTTTGCCGACACGTTTGACTTTAGTCGAAGGTGAGGTGTCTGGTGTGTTGGGATCACGGGCAAGATTGCGCGGTGATCCCAGAAAACGGGCTATTACTCAGAACAGAAAGGGCGTTAAGCGATTGTAAATAATTACGTTTACAGTGCTTACATCAAGACAGAGACGTAGCTTTCTACAGATGCTTTATGCAGGTAATACGCCAACAACCCTACGCAAATAACTAGCGGAGCGATCATTTCCAGCGCGTCTTTTTTGGATTTGGGAGAGCCGTTCCCGATACGCACTGCGATCGCAGTTTTCAGGGATGATGGAAACGGCTCTCTCATGATCTGCTTCAACATATTCAACTCGTTACTTTAACCACAAATACAAAATATCTAGCGCTGCTTTAACCCAATGTGAACGCGTAGGTTTTGGCAGGATTATCCCGGTTTTTGACGACATAGCGGGGATAATTTCAATGGGATCGGCGCGTTGTTCACTAATTATGAACGAACCAGCACTCAACCTATGGATTATTCCGACGATTTTTGCGCCAGATCCGCAAAACAGCGCCTCATAGTCCAAAATGTTCTTTCCGTTAAAAGACTTGCTCAATTCACATCGCGATGTTTCAATGTGAAATGCGCCTGGAACGGTCTTTTCAGACTGTCGAAAAACAAGGGAGGGCTCTTTGAGTTCCCTCCGCCAGCGCCGGTCCCGGTTCTGACGAACGACCGCAATGCCGTTGACACAGGATACATAAATGACCGGAAGTATTCTTTTTGCACTTGGACTGATCGTGTCGCTTGGGATCGGCTTTGTCTATTTCAGGGATTTGGGCGACGTGTCTCAAATGCTGCTGAAGGTAAAGCGCCAGAACATGGTGCGTTTCATTCGACATGAATACCGGTTGATCGCCATCGGCTTGGGTGGGTTCGCTGTTGCGACGCTGTCGTTCTTATTTCTGGGCGGCGGTCCATTCTGGATTTGGTTTATCAGTGCGTTGCTCACGCTTGTTCTTTATGGGTTTCCGTATGTTTGGGTGCATTTGGGGCTTCGCAACCAGCTCAACAGCGCCGCTTTTTTCCCAATCGACGAAGCGCGCAAATATGTGGGGCCCACAGCGCCAGTAATCGTGATCGAAAACAACGGGCATGCCCGCGCGCATCCGGACGCTCAGATCATGCGCCCACATTTGGCAGGTGACTCGGATGGGCTGGGCGGAGAAGACATCGTGATGACCTATTGCGCGATGGCCAATCTTGGACAGGGATATGCCCCCCGGATCGAGGGAAAACGGCTGGACCTTGAGGTTCTGGCCCAGCATGGAAACAACCTGATCCTGCGAGACAACGAAAGCCGGGAACCAATCCAGCATATCTACGGGTTTCGAGAAGCCGATCAGGACCTCGCAGCAGAAGGTGCTGCCTGCCCGTTGCGGCCAGAGGCTCAGATGAAACCGTGGCCGACATATCGGATGACGTTTCGCGGGTTCCAAAAAGCCTTTCCCAACGGTGAGGTTTTCCTGAACAGACCTTCGCCGAACCCTGTCCTGAGGTTGCTGGATCTGGTGACCGAGATCACCTTTGGCTGGGGCATTGCGCGACAGCATCAGGAAGACGCACCCGTCATGGATAACATGGAGCGTTCGGACACCCGGCTGCCCAACAAGACCTATGTTTGGGGCATCACAATCGGCAAGGACGCGACGTGCTGGACCGATGATTTCGTTATTGCAAACAACTGGCTTGTTAATGCCCAGGTAGGTGGCCGGGACGTCGTCGTAAGCCTTGACCCAAGATACGAAAGCCTTGGTGTCTGGTATAATAACAGCGGTCAGCCCGTATCCCGTTGCGATTTTTGGGGCATGTCGGATCAGGGCAGACTAAGCCGGGTTGAAACCCTTCGGGCGGGTGTCTTTTGGCATGTCTGGTCCGAGTTTTTCCCCGACACAGACATCAATCGCATCAATCGCAATCGGGAACTAGGAACGGAAACGGTCGCTTAACCGACATTGATGCAAAGCATTAAAATTTGGAGCAAAGATATGCATCGCTTTTCAAAAATCATAAACGCGGCGTTGGGTGCGGCCATTTCAGCCGGTGTTCCGACCGCACTTGCTGCCCAACAATCGGACTGGTCTTATCAGGCTACGATTTACCTGTTCACGCCCGAAACCAACGTTTCGCAAGAAACCGCTGCTGGGGAACTGGAAGGCACGCTCAGTTTTTCAGACGCGCTGGAGAACCTTGATCTGGCCTTTATGGGCGCGTTTTCGGCAAGCAACGGACGATGGTCCCTGTTGGCTGATTACAATTACACGGACTTGTCGTTCAGCAATAACGCCCCCGGACCGGGTAATGCTGAGCTAAACACCTCACTGACGACACAGTTCTTTAGCGGCTATGTCGGGTATCGTGTATTAACCACCGACAAATCCAAGGTCGATCTGGCTGGTGGCTTTCGCTGGTTCAAAACGGAAACCGATCTGACCGTAACCCCCGGAGCGGCCCCCGGTCGCTCGGTGAATATCAGCGAGAATTGGACCGATCCGGTGATCGGAATACGCACGCAGACACAGTTGACTGAACGTTGGTCAGGAACCGGGTTTTTCGACTATGGCGGATTTCGCAGCGGTAGCGAGACCTGGCAGGTTTTGCTGACTGCTGATTATGAGATCAACACCAGTTGGCTTCTGCGGTTTGGCTATCGCTATATCTCATTCGACCATGAGATTGACGGAAATGACTTTTCGTTCGATCAGTCCGGACCTGTCTTCGGCGCCACCTATCGGTTCTGAAACGTCAGTCCAAAATCAACCAAGTGTTGTTCAAACCGCTCTGACGGTTTGAACAGCTAGGCGCTGTTGGGTCAATCCAGGCATAAAGAAGTTGGGAAGCGCTTGCGGCAGTTTCTGTGCTGCAAGCTGTGACCACGTGCAAAGCTGCAGCAAGACCATCGCCCCACCTACAACAATTGTCGCGCCTAATACTGGTGAGGCCGCAAGGTCGTGGCTATGCGTGCTGGCGATCCACAATGCAAATCCAAGACGGGTGATGGCGACGGCATCCGTCACGCGAGTCAAACCGGGCAGGAAATAGCTTGTAAACGCTGTCGCGATCACGATGGCTCCCATGTAGATCAAACCGGTCAGAACCGGCAGCGGCAAACCCATGCGGGTTGCGTCAATATGAGCGTAAAGGACATAACCCGCAGCAAACGCCAGAAACGCGATCGAATACAGTCTTCGTTTTTCCTGATCGAGATGTTTAAAGACCCGCTTCACCACGAAGACCCTCTGACTGTGTACAACGTCTTTGTGAGCCGTGATTTTGCGGTTGATCTGACGAAATAAGGGCGGAAGTTTGACTTTGTCCTTGTACGGCACTGCGTATTGGCATGCTGGTGGACCTTGAAACGCGAAAAGTTGCCTCGAAACCGTCGCGTTGAACACGAGGGAGCCGTTATTTCTTGAGTGAAATCATCTGCGTATAATTGTCGGCAAGCATACGCGCGTCGTCGCGATCGAATTTAACGGATGGCAGTTTTTGCATGTCGATATCATAGGGCCCGGAAAACAGCTGGGACAGATCAACGTTCAGATGGATTTCAGGGTTGGCGTCCTCTGATACCTCAGCAGGCAAAGTGAAAGAAACTTCGCGGGCGTTTTCAGAAAATCCGACATGATACACAAGCGGGGATACCACATCCCCCACTTGTAAGGCACCTTCGAACACGACGAATTTATAGCCGACTTCCCAATTCCAAGCCATCTGGCTGTTGGGATCAAGGTCTCCGCGCACCTCGATAGAGCTATTGGCGTTTGGGTCTACGCCAATCAAGAACTGTAATCCCTCTACAGCCCGTATCGGAACGTCCGGCACAGTGACCGAATGTGACCCGTCTGCATTATCAAAACGTAAAAGATGGTAGCTGTCCGGTACTGCATAAGTTTCGTTGCCGCCAGACAGAGACAAGTTGCTGACGTAAAAACGGAAATCGCGAATTCGGAATGTCCCTTCCCCGCCGGGATTTTCATAAACAAATTGGTCGAAAACCAATGGAGAGTCGTCCATTTCCGCATGGAAGATCAGCGTCACGGTCTTGGGCTTTGTTTCCCGCATAGCCATCGCGACCCAGGCACCGATGATAACGGTCAAAACAACGGCGACTCCGGTCATGATCTGAGGTCGTTGCATCATGTGCCTCCGTCGAACGGATCAGAGAATTTTGGATCCGTCAAAAAGGTTTCGTCCGTCAGCGTATGCAGAAAGGCGATGATCGCGGTGATTTCCTCGGGTGTCATCCGCAATCCGATCGTACCGTCTGGGGTATCGGGCGCATTATCCGCCTCAAGGATCAGCGGGCTGAGTGTGTCGCTGGCGACGATGCCGTCATTGTAGTGCGCCATGACATCCTCGAGCGTTTCGAAACGTCCGTCATGCATATAGGGCCCGGTTACCGCGATGTTGCGCAGGCTGGGCACCTTGAAAAACCCTTTGTGCGCGGCGTTGCCTGTCACAGCCATCAGACCTGGCGCTAGGTCTTCATCACTGTCGAGGCCGTTGTTTGAAAAGCCATCCAGAGCGTCGCGAAATCCGGAAGTCAGAAACTGGCTGTGGCAATCAATGCAATTGCCCCCACGCAATGAAACCTTGGTGTCGGGGTGCGCCATAAACAGTTTACGCCCATGTTCTTCTTGCGGGGTCAGGCGGGCTTCTCCGCGTAGAAACCGATCGTATTTTGAATCAGCCGAGATCAGCATTCGCATAAAGTTCGACAGGGCCCGCGCTATGTTATCAGCACTGACATCGCCATATGCGGCCCGAAACATCCTTCGGTACATGCGCGACGCGGAAAGCTCATCAACCAGCGCGTCGATGTCCTGTCCCATTTCCTCGGGGTGCTGGATTGGCATTAGCGCCTGTTGCTCCAGTGACGTCGCACGCCCGTCCCAAAAGAACCTTTCCTGCCCCCAAAGCAGGTTTGTTAAGCTCATCGAGCTGAATTCCAACTCACCGCCTGACAAAGCCGGGGCCTTGGCCCGGCCATCTGTGAACGCAAGCGCCTGCACGTGGCAGGTCGCGCAGGATACCTGATTGTTGCCCGACAAAATCGGGTCGTAAAACAGGTGCCGACCAAGCGCAAAGCTTTCCTCGGTCAATGGGTTATCCGGCGGAACACTAAAGCGGCCGAAAACAAAAGGCGCCGAAAAATCCGCGATCGGAGTAGTTTGCGGCACGCGTGTGCGATCCCAGATCAACCACCCTGTCGCCGCACAGATCAAGACAGCGATCAACAGGACCAGCACACGGTTCATTGCGTTCTCGGCCCCTTAGTGGTGATGTACAAAACCCGAACCGAACAGACCTTCGACGTTTTCAACGCCTTTGTTGTAGCGTTCTTTGAAGTCGACGGTCGCGATACGCTCGCCCGTTTCAAGATCGTGCACTGATATCGTGTGGGCATTCAGACTGGCGATAAAATCCACATCCGTCGGGTCATCTTCCGCGCCGTTCCCAAGGTTCAGAAGATTGTTTTGGATCGCGATCAGATCCCGGCCGGATGCCGAGGTGAAAAAGATCATGTGATGGGCACCGGGATCCGCGACGATATCAGGCCCGCTGGACACGAGTTCAGGCAAGGCTGCCAGTTCGTACCGCTTCACCACGCCGGGCAAGGCATGCGAAACAAACAGTTCATCCTCGGTGCCGTAGAATTCCAGCGGAACAGCAGTGTCATTTGCAACGCCGCTATAGATAACCTCGGGCGTTCCAAATGTCTTAGAGGACGCATCATAAGGCACTTTCCAGGTTTCAAAGCCGAACATCGTATTCGCCAGAATTGCCGGTTCGATATCGGGGTGAATAGTGGGACGCGCAAACAGAACCTCGACCGGTGAGGATGGAAAATTCAGTGGCTTCTCATTTTCGACAGTGATGTTTTGAATCGGCTCCAACGTGTTCAGGTCAATAATCGTCAGAACGTTGCCGACACCTGTCGCAAGGTCGGGATGCACCGTTGATGTTACCACCATGCGGTCCTCAAAGGCCGAAATGCCATGAGGGTACATGATATAAGGCTCGCCTTCGGGTATCTGGCTTTTGCGCGCCTCGATTATTTTGACGACCTTGTTGGTTTGCGGGTCAAAGACCCCGACCGAGCCGCCATCGTCTCCGCCCGTGCCACCCATAAAGGTGACGAACATATATTCCTGCCCGTTCGAGGTGGTCCACATGATGTCTTCGCCAACAATCTGGCCTTGCGTATCCAGACAGGTAAAGCCTTTGATTACGGGCGCGCCGGACGCGTCACGGGACAGACCGACCTCGGCCAGGCTGCAAGCCGGGTCCAGCCCGGTCGAATACAATCTGCCATTCGGGCTGTAATACAAATGGTGCAGAGGGTGTTCGATATCCGGTTGTTCAACTTCGCTCAGGATCTCTCCGAAACGATCAGATTCCGGGTCGAGCTCGACAATCGCAATGCTGTGACTGGTGTCCAGCGTTGGCAACCCACGCAGCAGCACCATCCCCTGACTTTCTTCCCGGTTTTGCGATTGGGCCGGCGACAATGCGACGATAGAAACGCCCAACCCCAGCAACACGGTTTGAACAACAGAATTCAGTCTCATGGCATTTCCCCCCGGATGATGCGGAATCGAAAAACTGTAGCGCTCAAGGCACTTTACCTTACGTAAATTATTAACACAGAGCGAAAGCTGCGCCAAATGAAGTCCGCTGAAGATTGGTCAAACATCGGTGGTAAAGCGTTTAACTACGCGCTTTATCAACCGGTGAGCGAGCAATTTAGGCCCATTGTCTCGCATAGATATTATTGCGCCCAGCGCAGAACAATTCCGGGTGCTTTAAGCCGGTAAGGAAATACCTTTCGACTCAATTCGCTACGCCGAATGAAAAATCGCCGCCTCGACATTTCGAGGCGGCGATATCAGTTCGACTTTTTCGGAAACTCTTAGTCAATCAGGACTGAACGGCCTTCATGAAACGGTCGCGGATCACCACCGGATCCATCGTGATCGGCGGCATCTTTGCGTTTCCGCTCTCGCATTTAGACACAATGATGGTCATCTGACCCGCGTCCAACGCCTCTTGCAGGACCCGGCCTGTATCTTCAGCCGCGCACTCGATGACGCGCTCGCATCCTGCGGCCTCGGCCATTTTCGTCAACGATGTCTTCTGCCCGGCATAGGTGGGCTGATCACCGGTCGATCCATAAGACCCGTTGTCAACGATCAGCAGGATGTAGTTGTCCGCCACGTTGTTAGCGATGGTCGGCAGAGTACCTAGATTGGTCAGAACCGAGCCATCCCCATCGATCACGATCACCGGTTTGGGCTGCGACAGCGCCAAGCCCAGACCGATGCTTGAGGCCAGCCCCATCGTGCCCAGCATGTAGAAATTGCTGGGCTGATCGTCGATCGCGTGCAGCTCCTGACTCGGGATGCCGATATTGCAGACAACAAGCTGGTCACGCAGGATCGGGGCGATTTCTTTTAGAACGTCAGAACGGATCATTGGTCGCCATAGCCTCCCCAGAAATTGGCGTCGGTCAGAATGGCGACCGGCTTGTTGCACATGAAGGTGTATTTCAAGATTGCATCCAACTCCTCGACATCCGCCTGATGGTGGAAGTGATACGTTGGGATGTTCAACTGGGCGAGCAGCGCCTTGGTGTGCACAGCCATCTCGACCTGACAGGCAATGGGTTCGCGCAGCTCGCCACGATACGAGATCAGCATTGGCAGCGGCATCCGGTAGTATTGGATCAACGTCGCCAGTGTGTTGATCGTCACCCCAATGGCGGTGTTCTGCATGATGATGGCAGGGCGCTTGCCGCCCATCCACGCACCTGCGCACAGCCCCATACCCTCGTCTTCCTTGTTCGAGGGGATGTGGTAGATACCCTCGCGCTCATCAATCTCGGCGATGACACCCGCCAATTGCTTGCACGGGACAGTGGTGACAAACGAAATATCGTTGGCCATCAGATCATCGGTGATCTTTTTGTCTATGTTCATGTCGTATCTGTAAGTCCTGTTTAAGGCGCCTTCAGGCGCGATTGAGACGATCAGGTTCGGCGATGCACATGCACCGCGCAGGTTGCATGGCGCACGACCCGCGATGCGGTCGAGCCAAGGAAATAGTCGCTTAAGCCCGGCTTATGGGACCCTATGACGATGCAATCGAAATTGTTGTCATGGGCAAAATCAATGATCGTTCGGGCGGTGTGGCCCTTGACGATCTCGGGCTTGACCCCGTCCAAACCCGAAACCTTTTCGCGCAAGAGGTTACGCGCGGCGCGAAACCCTTCGGCGACAACGTCCTTGTCCAGATAGGCGCTGACAGATCCCTGGGGCATTTCGTAGACATGCAGCGCGACAACCTCGGCGTCAGCAGCAGAAAGGGCCTGAGCAACTTGCAGCGTGTGCTGTGATACGTCGTGGTCCAGCGCCATGGGTACGAGAATTTTCTGATACATTGGTCCCTCTCTTTCTTTCGGGCCTATTCCCAAGGCTTCAGGATGATTTTGGGCGCGGCCACCGCCCCATTGCGAAGATCTTGAAACGCTTTGGGCCCGTCTGACAGCGCCCTCTCTTCCGGCCAGTTCAAGGCACCAAGGCGTCCATCAAAAATTGCCTGTGCCGTTTGGCGGAAATCATCGGCAGTATATGTATAGGTGCCGATAAAAGTGATCTCCTGCAAGGTCATCCTTCGGATATCCAAGCCGCCCGCATCCTCACCCAGACCGACATGCGCCATGACACCGCCCGGCAATACGAGTTCGGACGCGACCGCGCGTGTCGCAGAATACCCAACCGCATCGATGATCATTGGAAACATATCGGCTGTCTCGGCAACTACGTCAAAACTCTTTAGATCTTTCAAAAAGGCGCGGCGCAGCTCGTTCGGTTCAAGCACGCGCACATCGTTGACGCCCATCGCGCCCAAGGCCAGCGCCGCGGCCAATCCAATCGCACCACCACCAATCACGAGCGCACGCCGATCCATTGACAGGTCCAATGCAGCCAAGGCCAACCGTGCCGTGTGCCAACTAACCGCCAATGGCTCGGCCAACGCCGCGCGGGTCAATGGGACTGCATCCGGAACTCGGATCAGATTGCGTTCAGGCATCGAAACAAACTGGGAAAACGCACCCTGACGAGGCGGCATCGAAATGATCTGCCTGTTCGGGCACAGGTTTTCCCGCCCGGCTGTGCAGGCCGGGCAGCGACCGCATGTGACCAAAGGATTGATCGTTACCCGATGTCCATCAAAAGGCCCGCCGACCACCACACCCGCAGCCTCGTGACCAAGAACAAGCGGCGCAGGGCGTCTTTCGTCATGCCCAAGATAAGCGTGCATATCCGACCCGCAAATCCCAACCGCTTCGACGCGAATAAGATGCTCATCCGATGCCGGTACTGTGTCCGCGACATCGCGATACGCAAGCTGTTCGACACCTTCATAGACAAGGGCTTTCATTTCGCCGTGAACCCCCCGTCAACCATCAGGACTTGCCCCGTGACATAGTCAGACGCACGCGAACACAGAAACAGGATCGGGCCGTCAATGTCCTGCAGCCGCCCATTGCGATTGACACAGGTTTGCGCCGCATTCCTCTCTGCCCGTGCGGGGTCGTCAAACACGGCTTGTGTCAGCTCTGTTGGGAAAAAACCCGGTCCGATTGCATTCGCGGTGATACCGTCGCGTGACCATGCCTCGGCCATGGCTCGAGTTAGCTGCCCGATCCCCGCCTTGGTGGCACCATAGGCGATCCCGCCGGGAAACGCGCGCGTTGTCTGTAATGAGGCAAAGTTGACGATCCGCCCCCAGCCCTTGCGCTTCATCGCGGGGACCAATGCCTGGCTTAGAAAGAACGGCGCGCTCAGGTTCAATTCAAGTGTTTTGTCCCAACCGTCATGGGTAACTTCATCTGCGATCTCACGGGTGTTGATGCCCGCAGCATGGACGACGATATCAGGCGCGTCGAAACAGGCGCTGATCTCACTGCAAAGCTGAGGCAAACGGGCCCTGTCAGCCACATCAGCCGTGACCGTCTTGACGCGGTCTCCGACCTCCTCGCGCAGCGCTTTCAATGCGCCCTCACGCCGTGCAACACCCACAACCCGCGCACCGGCCGCAACCAAAACCTGAACAGTACGACGCCCCAAGCCAGAGCTTGCGCCGGTCACACAAGCGACACGGCCCGTCAGATCAAAAAGCGTCCTTGGGTCATCCATCTGCGGATAGATCGAACTGTTCATCGGGGAAATACTTGGCCAAGCGCACATCGGCGGCGCGGGCGTGCCCCTCCATCCCCTCCAGCCGCGAAATCCGAGCTGTGGCCACGGCGATGGGTTTTGAGCCCTCGCGCGTGGCGCGCTGCCACGTGACGATCTTCATGTATTTGTGGACACTCAGCCCGCCCGTATAGCTGGCCGCGCCCGAGGTCGGCAGCACGTGGTTGGTGCCGGTGGCCTTGTCGCCATAAGAAACGGTCGTCTCTTCGCCCAGAAACAGCGATCCATAGCAGGTCAGGCGACCCAGCCACCAATCCAGATCCTCGGCCTGAACGGTTAGATGTTCGGGGGCGTATTCGTCAGAACAGGCCGCCATTTCCTCGCGGTCCGAACAGACGATTACTTCGGCATAGTCGCGCCATGCGGCAGAGGCGTTTTCGCGATTCAATTCGGGCAGATCCGCGATCAGCGATGGCACCAGTTCCATAACCTTTTGCGCCAACGCGCGATCATCCGTGACCAGCCAAACGGGTGAGTTATAGCCATGCTCGGCCTGACTAACCAAATCGGTGGCGACAACATGGGCGTCAGCCGAATTGTCGGCCAAAATCAGGCTGTCGGTCGGCCCGGCGATCATATCGATGCCAACCTTGCCATAGAGAATGCGCTTGGCTTCGGCTACGAACTGGTTGCCCGGACCCACAAGGATATTCGCGCGTGGAAGGCCGAACAGACCATAGGTCATCGCAGCAACACCCTGCACACCGCCCATGGCCAGAATGCTGTCTGCCCCACAGATATGCGCGGCATAGACGATGGCTGGTGCAACCCCCTCACCCGGACGCGGCGGAGAGCACGCTGTTATATGGCGACACCCGGCGACCTTGGCTGTGGTAACCGTCATGATTGCGCTGGCGATATGGCTGTATCGCCCGCCCGGAACATAGCAGCCCGCAGCGTCCACAGGGATCGCTTTTTGTCCAGCTACAAAACCCGGAACAATCTCCATCTGCACATCAGAAACCGTGGCTTTCTGCGTTTCCGCAAAACGCCGCACATTGTCATGCGCAAACCGGATGTCCGCTTTCAACTTTTCAGGAACCCTTGCAATCGCTGCATCTATCTCGGCTTGGGTCATCAACACGTTGCCATCGTATTTGTCGAACTTGGCTGCGTATTCTTTCGCTTTGGCGTCTCCTCCGACTTCGATGTCGGCAAGGATCGTCTTGACCGTCTCATGCACTTCGGACGCATGGGATTGCGGGGTCAGCGTCGCCTTTTTCAGATACTCACGCGGCATAATCGTAAAACCCTATTGGTAGATTTCAGGAAGCAACGTGGTCGAAACTGCCGGAACATAGGCAATCAGGATGACCACGATGAGCATTGTCAAAACAAACGGTATGGCCCGGGCAGCGATCTTGAGGATGGACTCACCGGTAATCCCCGACACAACAAACAGATTTAGCCCAAGCGGCGGAGTAATAAACCCAACCCCCAGCGCCGTAATCATCATGATACAGAACTGAATCTCGTTCATCCCAATGTTGTCGGCCAGCGGCTTGAGAATGGGGGCCAGGATAACAATGTTGGGTGTCGTCTCCATGACGCAGCCGGCGGCGATCAGAATGCCGATCATAAGCAGGATCAACAGATAGGGGTCTTCGGTTAGCGAAGTCACGGCTGTCACAAACCCTTGCGGCACACCCATGATCGCCAAAGCCTCGGCAAGCGGGGCTGAAAAGGCGATGATCGGCAGGATTACCCCGTTCACCTTGGCAGAACTCACCAGCATCGAAGGAAAGTCCGCTAATGTCAGCGTGCGCAGGATAAAGCCCATGATGATTGTGACAACCACCGCGGTCGCGCCCGCCTCGGTGGGCGTCAGGCGGCCCGAGAAGATGCCGTAGAAGATGATCCCCGGCACGATGAACGCATACCAGCCGGACTTCAGCGCCTTGCCCAGATTGGCCAGCCATTCACTCATGGTCATCATACCGCCGCCCTCATAGGAATAGATGCGGTTCATGATGATGTTGGTCACAAGGATCGAGACCAGAATGGCCAGACCGGGAATAAGGGCCGCCAAAAACAGGGTCGAGGCGGAAATGCCCAGAACAAGGCCGATGATGATGTACGCAATTGATGGCGGGATCAGGATGCCGGTACAGGCCCCGGCTGCCACCAGCGCGCAGGCATAGGGACGCGGATAGCCGCTTTCGACCAGACGGTTGATCGTCATCCGGCCGACCGCAGCAGCACCTGCCGCGTCCGAGCCCGAGATCGCGGCGAACATGCCGCAGACCAGAACGGTCGCAGATCCAAACCCGCCTTTGGCGAAACAGGTCAGCGCCTCGGCCACATCCAGGAATTTTCGGGATAATCCGGTTCTGACCAGCACGTCACCCGTCAAAATGAACAGCGGCACGGCGGTCAGGGCAAAGGCGTCTATGCCGGTGAACAGGCTTTCGCCCACTAGGCTGAGTGGCAGGTCGCCGGACATGACCAGCATGACGATTGCGGCGGTGCCAATGGCCGCCCAGACAGGCACGGCCAGTGCGATCAGCCCAACGAACAGGATTACGGGCAGGTAGAAATCCCAACCCAGTTCAACGGTTTGATTGAGGGAACCCCAAAGCATCGTGATCTCCCTCAGTCAAATAGTTTGTCGCCTTCGAAAACGGGCGTGCCGTCGCGAAGGGATTTCAGGTCGCGCATCAGCGACTGGATCAACCGCCAGATCATCAGCGCAAAACCGGTCGGTACGGCCATCAGGAACCAGACCTTGGACACCCGAAGACCGTCGGTCACCGATCCGAATTTGGCCGAGACATGCACCGCCTCATAGGACCAGTAGAGCGCGATGACCGCGACGACGAACATGACCAGATCACCGAAGATATAAAGCAGAGCCTTGGGACGCGGCCCAAGGTAATGCATGATCACATCGATGCGGATATGGGCACGTTCCTTGACCGCCGCAGCCGCGCCGATCCACGCCAGATAGATGAACGAATAGCGGACGATTTCTTCGCCCCAAATCGACGAGAATGCGAATATCTCGCGCCGAAGGACCTCGATGGCCATGGTGATGACCAGCATCACGTAGAACACCAGCAGCAGCCAGCGTTCGGCGTTGCGGTCTATGTTTTGTAGTAAGGTCATCAGTTCCCTCGTCGATAGAGCAGTCAGGCGCACGCCTTCTGTTCCGGGTCTTTACCGGCCTGACTGCATGAGGTGATGGCGGTCGCCCGCCCGGATCGGATCAAGCGTCGTGGACGTAGTACTTGCCCTGCGTACCGGCCGCCTCGACCAGCTTTTCGAACGCGTCCATCGACCCGGCGAGTTCTGTCTTGAACGGATCCCATTCTGCGTTCTGATATCCGCCAGCATCTTCCCACTCGGCCAGTTGATCCGAACTGAGAGAATGGAACTCGACACCGGCCTTGTTCAACTCGGCCATTGCATAGGCCCGCGCCGAAGGAACCTTGGCAAGGTTCTGGTGGCTGGTCATCTCGGACCCCCACATGATGCCATCCTGCACGTCGGCTGGCATCGAATTGAACCATTCAAGGTTACAGGAATAAACCTGACTGTCCGGAACGGCCTGCGTAAAGGTCACATGGCTGAGGATGTCCTTGAACCCAAAGACAAACAGCGCCCCGACAGACGGATCCAGCGCATCCGCGACACCCTGCTTGATGGCCGAGGGGGTCTCTCCCCAAGCGACGGGTGTCGGGTTCGCTCCGACCATACGGTAGTATTGCTGTAGCATCTTAGAGCCCGGCACACGGAACTTGACGCCGCCCATATCACCCGGAGTGATAATGGCGTTTCCACCTTGGCGTACAGCCACAACCCGCGGGTCGATCACCACATAAAACAGTGCTTTGAAGCCTGCAGCTTCGACCTTGGGATGCACCTCGTTTTGCCATGTGTCCGAATGAACAAGATTGGTAAATTTCTGGTTCGAACCGCAAAGGTACGGCATGTTGATTAGGTCAACGGTCGACGCGAACGGAGCAAAGTTAGACAGGGAATGCTGTGCCGCCTGAATGGTACCACCCTGCACCTTCTGAACCAGCGATCCGCCTGCACCCAGCTGACCGCCCGGTGCTAGTTTGACGTATACCTTGCCATTGGTCGCGTTCTGAATGTTCTCTTTCAGGTCCAGTTGCATGATCGGGTAACTGCGCGAGGCACCCAGAACATAAGCTGTTGCAATTGTCATCACATGTTCTGCGGCCTGCTCGCGTTCACGCTCTTCCTTGGCGGTTTGCGCAGCTGCTTCAGAGGACCACAAGACCCCCCCTGCCCCGGCCACCAACGCAGCCGTAAAAGCACCAGTGGCGCTTAGCTTCAGGAAATTGCGCCGCTCTGCAGATGCAAGTTCTTTTCTGTCGTCGTTCATTAAGTTGCCCTCCCAAGCAAAAAATTCAGCCGTCGCTTTTTTCGTCGCGGTCAGCCTCCTTTTTCAGAATTGCGACAACGAACAGAATCGACGCCGCGAATAGAACCAACATCTCTCCCACGTCCCCGAGGAATGCACTGTTCGCAAAAGCGCCCATCGAAACATTCGCAAAATAGACGACGAATACGATCATGGACGCATACAGAAACATCTTCCGGGTTCCCTATTGGATTCGGCTCAATTTCATTTGTAAGCGCTTACATACAAAATGCAAGCGCTTACATATCTGCTTTCAATACGCCGTGCTTGCGCATAGAGTTATTGGAGAACGTGAATTTCGGGTTTGGAAATGTCGAAACTAAGGTCCACACCAACGCTGGATGATGTCGCCAAGATGGCCGGTGTTTCGACGGCAACTGTGTCTCGTTGCCTGAACAATCCCGATCGCGTCGTGGAAAAAACACGGCAAAAGGTCCAGTCAGCCGTGGACTCCCTGGGATATACACCAAATTTCGCAGCGCGGGTCATGGCAGCCAAACGTAGCTTTACGATCGGCGCAATCATCCCAACGATGGAGAACGCAATCTTTGCCCGTGGTCTGCAAGCCTTTCAGGAAGAACTGCATCAGCGCGGTTTTACCCTACTTGTGTCAAGTTCGGCCTACAAACCCGACATCGAAGAAGAACAAATTCGAACACTGACCGCCCGCGGCGTGGATGGTTTGCTGTTGATCGGCCACGACCGCGACCCCAAAATTTATGAATATCTTGAGCGGCGTAAAATCCCGACCCTGGTCGCCTGGTCCTATCTGGAGGGCGCAAGCCTACCCTCCATCGGTTTCGACAACCGGGCCGCCATGTGTGCTCTGGCAAACCGCGTCATAGGGTTGGGTCATCGACGTTTAGCGGTGATCTCAGGTATTCGCCTTGGCAACGATCGGGCCCGCCTAAGGGCTGAAGGCGTCAAGGATGCAATGCGCCAGAGCGGCCTCGACCCAGCAGACCTTCGGATCAAAGAAACCCCATACGAAATTGAACACGGGTCCGAGGCGTTTTCTGAGCTTATGGCTGATGCTGAACCACCTACGGCCGTTCTATGCGGCAACGATGTGCTTGCGGTCGGAGCGCTACGGCGCGCACAAGACCTAGGCTTCAAGGTTCCCGAAGACGTATCGATCACCGGTTTCGACGACATCGAACTGGCCCGCATCGTCACGCCTGCCTTGACCACGGTTCACGTTCCGCATCGTGAAATGGGCCGAAAGGCAGCACTTCAGCTTGTGGAAATGGTAGAAAATCAATCTGCCGGAACCGGTGAACAATTGGCGACCGGTATCATTGACGGAAAATCCCTTGGCCCACCTTCACGGGTCTAAGCTGCCTCTGCCTCCATCGTTCTGAAATCATCCTTCAGCCATTCATGTTTGCTGCACATTGGTCCGGTGAAGTGCTGTCGGATTAATTTCCCCATCGCCTTTTGGATCAAAGCCGACGTGGTCTCGGGATACACTTCGGTTGTAAACAGAGACACCGTACGCACAAAGTTCCGGCCGGGGAACGGGATGGCGCGGACGTTGTCATGGAACCTTTGGGCACGATGAAAACAAGCAGCCGTCGTTATGGCCCAGCCGGCACCTTCGGCGACCAAGCCAATGATCGACTGGTTGCATTCCAGTTCGAACCGGTTCGGCAAGTTGTACTTGCTTCGGGTCAGTTGGATCTCGATCTGTTTGCCGATCATGTAGTCGCGCGAGTATCGCAACAAAGGCAGATCGGCATCTGGGGTGAACAATGCCTCGGCTGTGCCTTCGAAGCCGCTGGGCAAGATCACAATGAACGGGTCGCGCATCAACGGATATTCAATCAGCCCGTCTGTTCGCTCGGACGGGCGCGTTGCGACACCCGCGTCTAATTTGTGTTCTTGCAGCTTGGCTATGATTTCATGGCTGGGGCGTGTGAAGTGGCGGAAATTACAGCGCGGCAGGGCTTGTGCCAGAAACCTGAACAGATCCGGCGCAATTTGATTGTCGAAATCGTCGATTAAGGCCAGTCGCAAGTCTGTAGCGTGGCGCCAGTTTCCCGTGCGAATCTCGGCCTCGCCTCGCCGTAGAGTGGTCAAACCGTCCCGGACATAGCGCGCAAAGACTTCGCCCGCCGGGGTCAGACCCATCGGACGACGGCTATGGTCGACCAGCTCAATTCCAAGGGCGTTTTCAAGGCTGCGCAGATGGTTTGAAACAGTACTGATCGACAGCCCCGTCTCTGATGCGACCTGCTGAATTGAGCCCGACTTGGCAATGAGCTGAAACACCTCCAGCCAGCGGAGGCTCAGAGATTTGGACATATCCGCCACCCATAGTTTCGATTTCGTCGAAACTATGGAACCAGAGATTGCACCCTGCGGCAATGAAGAAATAGATGCCGCAAGGAACGATCAGGACTTCATCCGACTGAAACCAGGGTCATAAGGTGACGGGTCAATCACCCGAGCCGGAACACGTTCGCCGCACCGGTCCAGTTCCAACTCAGAACCGATGGCAGAGAATTCCGGCGCTAGGAACCCATGTGCTAGGTTAAGGCCGGTGCGATGCCCCCATTCACCTGAAGTAATCGTTCCAACAACCCCGTCTTCGTGCATCAGCGACGCACCTGCATGCGCCGGGCCCTGCGCACAATCAATTTGCAGCACCACAAGTTTCTTGCGCGGCCCTTCGGCATGACGGGCCAAAAGGGCTTCGCGACCGACAAACTCGTCCTTTTCCAGATTTACAAAGCGGTCCAGCCCAGTCTCAAACGGATCAAACTCGGTGATCAGATCAGCCTTCCAATGCAAGAAGCTTTTTTCCATGCGCATCGACTCAACCGCGCGTGCGCCAAAAAGCTGTATTCCGTGCGCCTCTCCGGCCTGCCGAAGTGCCAGATACGCTGCGTACAGAGACGCGTTGGGGACATGAATTTCATACGCCAACTCGCCAGAAAAACTGACGCCCATGACCACAGCGGGCGCGATGCCGACGAAACACTCGCGTACACTAAGCCAAGGGAAAGCCTCTGCCGACCAGTCCCCCCTTGCGCAACCTGACAGCACGGCGCGCGCCTTTGGGCCAGCAAGTATCAGAATTGTATGCTCGTTGGTCAGACTGCGTATCTGCACATCTTCTCCGGCGCGTCGATGGCGGATCAGCCAGTCCATGTCATGCAGTTCGCTGGCGGCAGCTGAACCATACCAGACACGTTCGGGGCCGCGATCGCTGGCAGGTATGTTCGCCACCGTAGCCTCAGCCTTGACCATCCCGTGTTGGTTCAGCAGGTACCCCAATCCAACACGCCCAGCACGGCGGTTCACCTTGCCGCAAAATAGCCTGTCCAGAAACGCGTGACGATCCGCACCCGTTATTTCAATCCTGTTGAAACCGTTTACTTCGGCGATCCCAACACCGGATTGCACATTCTCAACCTCGGCAGCCACCACATCAAAGGTTTCGTCAAAATCGAAACTGAGGGTCGGTGAGAAATCAGCGGACGGCTTGATGTAATCCACCCTCTCCCATCCGTTGACCACCGTGAACTCAGCCCCCTCGGCCGCCAGAACAGGCGTCAGAGGGGTTGTCTTTGCCGGTCGTCCAGCGGGCCGATGTTCATGGGGAAAGTGAAACCGAAACTCGTTCTGATAATCCTCGATGGCCTTTAGCGCCGTCAGCTCGACATTGGTGTGACCTGCAAAGCGGCGTGGATCAAGGCACCAAGTATCGTAGCACGCCTCGCCGTGCACAATCTGCTGCGCCAACAGCCAGCCGTGACCACCCCCTTCGCCCAGCCCTGCGCGCAACCCGATAATACAGAACGCGTTTCGCTTGCCGGGGATCGGCCCTACCAGAGGCGCGCCGTCAATCGTGTAGGTGATCGGGCCATTGACCACCGTGTGTACGCCAACCTCCATCAAGGCAGGCATCCGTGCAAAGGCGCCTTCAAGCACATCCGTCACGCGATCCAGATCGTCCGGACAAAGCGCGTTTACGAAATTGGGATCGATCCCGTCCATTCCCCAGGTTTTGCAGTCCTGTTCATAAAACCCCAAAAGCAAACCGTTCTTTTCCTGCCTGCAATAATAGTCGCTGATCGGACAGCGCAGCAGGGGCATCCGGTGACCAGCGTCGCGGATCGCCGGAATTTCTTCAGTCAGAAAATACTGATGTTCCATGGACGATACCGGATGGTGCACACCCATCATCGCGCCCACTTCGTTGACGCGGTAGCCACAGGCGTTGACCACGATATTGCAGTCTATGTCACCATGTTCCGTCTGGACGGTCCAAGTGTCGTCTGCGTGTTGTCTCAAGCCAATCACGGGCGTGTTGCGATAGACCTCCGCCCCGGCCTTGCGCGCGCGTCGCGCCAGCGCCTGACACAGTTGCGCGGGGTCGATGTCTCCATCCAGCGGGTCCCACAGCCCGCCGATCAGATTCTCAGTCGATATCAAAGGATGACGGCGTGCGCATTCTGCCGCGTCGATGACCTCGAACTGCACGTCCATACCCCGCGCCATCGAGGCGAAATGGCGGTACCCCTGCATCTGGGCTTCGGTATTGGCCAGTCGGATGCCCCCATCGCCGTGGTGGTAGTTGATCGGATAGTCCGGGTCTTCGGCCAGTTCTTTATACAATCGGATCGAATGCGATTTCAGCCCGACCATGGTTTGGTTCATACCGAAATTCGTCACCTGCGCGGCGGAATGCCATGTGGTCCCCGACGTCAGCTCGTTCCGCTCGACCAGGACCACGTCGCTCCAGCCTTCCTGCGTCAGATGGTAGAGCGTTGAACACCCTGCAATTCCGCCTCCGATCACAACCACCTTGGTGCGCGACTTCATCCGCTTTTCTCCTGCTATTTCGGTTCAAGTTTTGCGGAACAAGGGGTTCTGGCGACAACAGGACAGTCACTTGTATTGAAAAATCGAAACCGCGATTGCGGATTCTGCAAATTGCACTTCGCCTTTGCGAAGGTTGCATTTCGACGCTTAGGGTTTGCGAAAGGCAACAGAGAAGGAACCGCATGACTGCAGGCGGCAAAAGAAGTGGAAGACGTGCCCGGCACGCGCAGCGCGCCGCTGCACCTGTCATAGATCCCTGTCCGCCCGGTCAGGTCGGTGGGGCGTTCAAACCGCTAACAGTGCCCGAGATCACGCAAATCTACGACACAGCAATTCGTTTGCTTGGGAAACTGGGCATGGGTAACGTACCAGACCGTCTGGCCCGGGATCTGTTGGCTGCCGGTGCCAAACCGGGCGAACCCGGTCGCCTGCTTTTTCCCCGCGACATGGTCGAAGCCGCGATTTCCGCCGCGCCAAAAAGCTTTGTTTTTCATGGCCGCGATCCCGCGCGCTCGATCACTGTGGGTGGTGACCGGGTGTATTTCGGCACCGGTGGTGCAGCGGTTCAGACGCTGGATATCGACAGCGGGATATATCGACCGGCCACGCTGACCGATCTGCATGATTTCACGCGATTGCAGGACACATTGGCCAATGTCAGTTGGTTTACCCGCTGCTGTGTTGCGACAGATGTACCGGATGTTCGTGATCTGGACATCAACACGGTCTATGCGTTGGTGCGTAACACGACCAAACCGATCGCAACCTCGTTCACTCTGGCAGAGCACGTGGCACCGATCGTCGAGCTTTTGGATATTGTCGCCGGAGGGCCCGGTGAATTCGCCAAGCGCCCTTTCCTGAAGGCTCATATCAGCCCAGTTATCTCGCCCTTGCGCTACGGCGAGGACGCGGTCGATGTAGTCTATGAATGCGTGGCTCACAACATCCCCATGTCCTGCATAACCGCTGCTCAGGCAGGTGCGACAGCCCCGGCAACGTTGGCCGGATTTCTGGCGCAATCACTGGCCGAGACACTGGCCAGCCTCGTCATGGTCAACACAATCAAACCCGGTTTTCCGATGGTGTTTTCCAACTGGCCGTTCATTGTGGACTTACGCACAGGATCCTTTGCAGGTGGCAGCGGTGAAACCGCGATCCTAAACGCGGCCTCGGCGCAGATTACGAACTGGCTGGGGCTGCCATCGGGGGTCGCTGCGTCGATGACCGACGCCAAGGCCATCGATGCGCAATATGGGGCTGAGAAAGGGATCACTTCGCTGGCTGCCGCATTGGCCGGGGGCAATTTGATCTACGAAAGCTCAGGGATGACTGCTTCCCTGTTGGGTGCCAGTTTCGAAGGTTTCGTATTGGATAACGAAATGCATGCCCACACCTACCGCGCGCTGCGTGGGATCGAAGTGACTGAGGAAAACCTTGGGTTCGACGCCATCTGCCAATCCGTTCTGGGTGACGGACATTTTCTGGGTAGCACACATACCTATGCCGCCATGGAACGGGATTACTACTATCCGGAACTGGCCGACCGAAACGAGCCCCGCACATGGGCCGACGAAGGTGCCGCAGACGCATGGACCGTCGCCCGTGAACGCGCGCGAGAGGTTCTTGCCACACATCACCCTAAGTACCTGACAAAGGCACAGGATGCCGAGATACGCGCACGGTTTCGTATCCTCAATTGATCTTTCTCAACGCGCATTCGGCGGCTAGGGTCAAGGGAACGTCTGATCAATGAGGCCCATATGACCGACCCCTTTTTTCAGCCAGTCTCGGCCATGGAACTCGCACGCTTTGCGGGCGTGCCAACGTTCATGCGCCTGCCCGGAATGACAACCGATCATGAGCGGTTTGGCGAGGTCGATATTGGGTTGGTCGGAATTCCGTGGGACGGCGGCACCACGAACCGACCCGGCGCACGCCATGGGCCGCGTCAATTGCGCGACTACTCGACCATGATCCGCGCGATGAACCCTGTAACCGGGGTTTCGCCATTCTCAATGGTGAACTGCGCCGATCTGGGTGACGTCGCACCGAACCCAGTCGATATCGAAGACACGCTTCATCGTGTGACCGCCTTTTATACGGAGCTTGCAGCAAAAGGCATTACCCCTCTGACCGCCGGGGGGGATCACTTGACCACCCTTCCCGTCCTGCGTGCACTGGCTAAATCCGGTCCACTGGGATTGATCCAGTTCGACAGTCACACCGATCTGTTCGACAGCTATTTCGGCGGGCATAAGTTCACGCACGGCACCCCCTTTCGTCGCGCAGTCGAAGAAGGGCTGATCGACCCCAAGCGTTTCGTTCAGGTCGGCATTCGCGGCACCGCCTACAACACCGATGATGTCGAATGGGGCGAGGCACAGGGCATTCGCATCATACGCATCGAAGAACTGTTCGACCGCGGCATTGATGACGTTATGGCCGAAGTGCGCAGCATCGTGGGCTCCGAACCCACCTACTGCACCTATGATATCGACTTCGTGGACCCCACATTTGCCCCCGGAACGGGCACACCCGAGATCGGCGGACCAAACAGCTTTCAGGCGCAACAGGTGATACGACAGATGACCGGGGTGAACCTTGTGGGGGCTGATCTGGTCGAGGTCTCGCCCCCCTTTGATTCAAGCGGCGGCACCGCGTGGCTGGGGATATCACTGATGTTCGAACTGCTTTGTGTTTTGGCACAAGCCGTCAATGCGCGCCGCTAACTGACGTTTTCGGCGATCATGGAAATCATCTCGAACATCACCGCTGCGGCTGTCAGCGCGGTGATGTTGTTGGGGCTGTCTTTCGTAGGCATCATGCAGACGACATCTCCGCCCACGATATTCAACCCGCGCGCCGCACGCAGAATGCCAACAGCCTCATCAATATCGAACCCTTTCTCACCTGGCTCAAGATTTGACACTGCAGGCGCTACGGTCGGGTCGAGGCAATCGAGATCAAAAGTGATATAGACTGGCCGATCCCCTAGAACCTCGCGCGTCTGCGCCACCACGTCCTCAAGCCCGCGCTGGCGGAATTCGCGCATTGTGACGATGTTATAGCCATAGTCATAAGAAGGTTGCAGCCAATCCAGGCTGCGTGGATGACCGCGCAAGCCGATCTGCATCGAACGCGTTGGGTCAACCTGCCCCTGATCGGCCAGATACGCCCCCCAGTGAGCCGCAGATTTCTTAGCACCCAGAAAGTGGTCGACCTTGGTGAAAACGTCCGTATGGGCGTCCAGATGCAGAAAGCTGATCGGTTCTCCACCAGCCAAGTTACCGCGCCCCAAGGCCTGAACAATCCCGCCGGTGATTGAGTGGTCGCCACCCACCGAAACTGGTCGTGCACCGGCGGCGTCTATTGTTTTGAAAAAGGTCGTGATCTGTTCGATGCAATCTTCGTTGTCATTGGCACGCGGAAACGGCACGTCGCCCACGTCAGCAATCCGCGCGCTGGCCCACGGATCAATTTCAAAAACAGAATGCACACGACGCTGCACGGCCGAGACATGACGCAGGGCCCGGGGGCCAAGGTGTTGATCGCGCTCGGTCGTTCCATTCCCGGTCGAATGGGGCACGCCGACCAGTGCGATATCCTGCCCTTCGGGACCTTGGTTGGGGCAACGAAACAACGTCGGCACACCCCACCAGTACAGGTTATCCATCATCGACTGTTCATAGCGGTCAGCCATCTCTGCCTCCGGTCAAAGAAAAACGCCCCCGGCAACCGGGGGCGCTTGGTTCAGACTTTTTCGTCTTCTCGCCTGAAGGCGCCCTGGATGATCCGGTCCATGACCATTGCCAGGAACAGAATTGCAAAACCGCCCAACAGCCCCGGCCCTTTGGCCGCGAATTGCAACGCTTCAAGGATTTCCTGCCCCAATCCGCCGCCACCGATCAGCGAGATGATCACAACCATGGACAGGCACATCAGAATGGTCTGGTTCACACCCGCCATGATCGAAGGAAGCGCCAGCGGTATTTCAACATCCTTCAGCTTTTGCCAGCGCGTCGCGCCAAAGGCATCCGCCGCTTCTTTGATGCTTTCAGGCACACCCCGCATCCCAAGCGCAGTCAGGCGGATCACCGGCGGCATTCCGAAAATGATCGTGGCCAGAATGCCGGGTGGGTTGCCGGTACCAAAGAACGCGATGATGGGGATCAGGTAAACGAAAGCCGGCAAGGTCTGCATGAGGTCCAGCACAGGTTCGGCCATCCGGTAGGCGCGTCGCGACTTGCCGAACCAAATGCCCAGCGGAATGCCGATCACAACACACAGCAACACCGCGGCCCCGACCAGAGCCAGCGTTTCCATAGCCAGCGCCCAGTACCCAAGCAGTGCCATGTAAGCCATCGCCGCGACTGTAAATACCGCCACGCGCGGACCCGCTGATCGCCATGCTGTCACGGCAATGACCAGCATCACGACCGGCCATGGGGTCTCATTCAATGCGATGGTCAAGCCGTCCAGTACGGTACGAACCCCCGTGACGATGCCATCGAAGACATCGTCGCCGGCAATGGCCGCGGCATCGATACGAACCTCCATCCAGGACGCCACAGCGCTGAAGAGTGTCCCGTTGCCCTCACCCAATACGTATTCCGAAACCTGACGGTCCGGAAAAGCCTCAAGCGCGGCCATCGACGCGTTGACGGTAAAGCGATAGATGACCAGCGGTGCGATCGCAAAGGTCAGAACAGCCCCCAAGACAGCGTTACGCGTTGACCGCCCGCTTTCGGTATGGTCAGGGTCTATCCGCCAGCGAGAGTATTGCTTTTCATAAACGGTGTTGGCGTAGAGCCCCTGAATCAGTTTGAAAAACGCCAGCATTATGAGACCTGTGATCATAATACCGGTTGCTTCGGCCTGCGCCTGCTCGACCCGTTCCAGATTGGTATCGATGGCGCGCTGCATGTTGTCCGCAAGCTTGGTAAAGCGATCAATGTCGGCCTGGTCCGTCGCTTCTGCAGCTTGCTCCAGACGGCGTTGCATAGTTTCTGTCTGTGCGGCCGCGCGTTCCAGGAATTCAGACCCCGGCGTGCCCCACAAACCACGCCCGATCTGCACCCAGGCAATGATCTCGAGTATCAGAAAGGCCCAGAACATTCCCCAAATCGCACGCGATGACGCCCAAAGCGGGCCCAGAACCGCAGCCCACAGATTGAACGTGCGGGGCAAGAAACTGGTGTTGTCGTGGATTTTGTGGAACGTCTCGACGTAATAGTCGCCGTTTGGCCCTGCGAATTCCTGGATCGAGCGATCCAGCGCATCGCGGTCGACTTCGATATCCGAGGCGGCGGTGACCTTTAGTTCCGTCGTTGCATCAGTCATTTTTGCCCCCCTGAATACCGCGCAGCAAACGTGGTTTTGTGACAACGCCCACGTCGCCACCCGCATCCGTTATCACAACCGGCAAGTCTGAACTGACGGCAAGATCGATCAATTGGTCCAGATCGGCCCCTTCATCGGCGCGCGGAGCACCCTCAAGGCTGCCCGAATAGCTCTCCATCGGTTCCATGATCGAATGGGCCTTAACCAGCTTCAGCTTGGAAATTCCCTGCACGAACTCGCGCACGTAATCGTCGGCCGGGTTCATCACGATATCTTCGGGGGTCCCGATCTGCACGATTACGCCGTCTTTCATAATGGCGATGCGATGGCCGATGCGGATGGCTTCGTCCAAATCATGCGTAATGAATAACGTGGTTTTTTTCAGCTGCGCCACCAGAGCCTTGAACTGATCCTGCAATTGCAGCCGGATCAGTGGGTCGAGGGCCGAGAACGGCTCGTCCATCAACAAAATCTCGGGGTCAGAGGCCAAAGCGCGGGCGATACCCACGCGTTGCTGCATCCCGCCTGACAGCTCTTTTGGCAGGCGGTCCTCGTAACCTGTCAAATCCACCAGTCCCAGCGCGTGATCAGAAACCGCCCAACGCTTGGACTTTGAAACTTTGCGAATTTCCAGCGGGTAAGCCACGTTATCGCGCACCGACCGGTGCGGCATCAGGGCCATGTGCTGAAAGACCATACCAATCTGCTGAGCACGGATGCGGCGTAGCTCGGCCTCTGAAATCTTCGAGACATCCTGCCCCATGATTTCGATCTTACCCGCCGTCGGCTCAATCAGTCGGTTGACATGGCGCACCAGTGTCGACTTACCAGAGCCAGAAAGGCCCATGATACAAAAGATCTCGCCACGCGGCACTTCGAAGGTTGCGCCCTGAACACCGACGACGCAGTTGTATCTTTCCAGAACTTCGGGTTTACCGATCCCCTCACTCCGAACCGCGGCCATGGCCTCTTCGGCGCGCGCGCCAAAGATTTTCCAGACATTTTCCAGTTTTACGACAGGATCGTCCATTTGCCCCTCATCTGCGGGGTTTGCCCCCGACCTATAAGCAAAGGGCCGCCGCGATTGATCGCGACGGCCCCTCGGAGTTGAACTTTAGTTCGTTAGCCAGCCGATAACGGTGTCTTCGTTATTGGCCACCCATTCGCGAGCAAAATCAGCAGCTTCCATGTTGTCCACGGCCAACGCCTTGCCCATCGCGCTCAGATCGTCGCCGTTCATCTGATAGTTACGGAACAGGGCGGCAACCTCTGGATAGCTTTCTTCCAGCTCTTTGGCGTAATGCAGGTGAAGGGTGGCGCCATTCCAGGCCGACGACGCCTCGGATTTTGCCAACCAGTCCGGATCGTCTGTGGGCTGGACGATGGTCCAGGTTGCAGGGTCGTGGGCTGGCTCTTCCAGAACTGTCAGATCCTGCGTGACAAAGATGTAGTGCGGGCTGTAGCAGAACCCGATCCATGGATCACCCGCCTTTGTCGCATTTGCGAGGTTGGCATAGGCAATCGTTTCTTCATATTCGGTCAGATCAAAAATCTGGTCATAGCCATAGGACTTGGCCCGGATTTTTTCCACTACGGTCGACGCCCAGCCGGGTGCCCCGATCCATACTTCGGGGGTTCCATTGCCGTCGGTGTCAAAGATCGCCATCTTGTCCGGATCGCTGAGATCGTCGATGGACTTGATATCATACTTCTCGGCAATGCTTGTGGGAACGCACATACCCTGCTCGGCCTGAACCGGGTTTTCGTTCATCACAACGGTACCGTTGTCTTTGACATAGGTGTCATGAAGGTTCTGCTGGTTGGGCATCCAAACCTCGGGATGAACGTGCATTGCACCGGAATCCATCGCCTCGAACACAATCGGATTTGTGCCGTTCTGCAGTTCAACGTCCAAGCCAAGGTTATCTTCGATCACAGCTTCAAGGATATGCGCAGTTGCATTGACCGAAGCCCAGTTCGGTACGCCAATCACGATATCTGCCGCAAGCGCAGGACCTGCGGCAATAACGGTTGCGCTTCCCATAAGCGTGGCTAGTTTTTTCATCTGGTATCTCCATGTTGGGTGTTCACAGTGCTGTTTTTTTCGACTGCTGTCGGATCCGCACTTTGCAAACTGTGTCGGAAAGCAACAACTTCCCGGTTATTAGGCCAGCAGCTTTACACGCTGGGTTGGCAGCAAAATTGAAGCATAGCGATGCGCCACCCTTCAAGCATTACGTCAGACAAAAACGTGTATCCGGCATTATCATAGATTTGTTTTTGTTTTTTCGAATAAATTTTCAGCGCTCTTGAGAAACCGCACTGGGCAGAGCCTCGCTCCAGCGCCTGATTTCATCCAAAAAACCCAGCGCTGTACGCCCCAGTTCCGTAACCGAATATTCAACCGAAACCGGTGAGGTCTGCAAGACCTGCCGACTTACCAACCCCTGCGCTTCAAGCTGGCGCAGGCGTTCGGTGATCATCTTTTTGCTGGCGCCGCCGATCATACGGGACAAATCGTTAAATCGGACCGGCCCGTCCTTGAGATGCCACAAAATAGACCCCGTCCATTTGCCACCTATGATGCGCATGCCACGTTCAACCGCACAAGGTTCCAGGCAAGCATCAACAGCTTGACGCCGCCCGCTTCCGTCTGCGTTGACCTTTGCTCGCATGACATACCTCTTATTCGGACGCTAGGTTACCAAAAGTATACTGGTTGCTTTTTGTCTCCGCCACCCCCAACTTTCCACAAACAACGGCTAAGCCTATTTTCCAAGGACAAAAGCATGAGCAACATTCTCATTCTAAACGGTACGCAACCCTACCCCTCTGCGCCCGGCAAACTAAACGCCAGCTTGACCGAGGCGGCGCGGGCGCAGTTGGTGGCCCTGGGTCACAATGTCCGGGTCACGACGGTTGCCGACGGCTATGACCCCCAATCCGAGATCAATGCGCATCTTCGGGCAGACACGATCATCATGCAGTTTCCCGTAAACTGGATGGGTGTTCCATGGGTTTTCAAAAAATACATGGACGAAATTTACACGGCTGCAATGGATGGCCGCTTTGCAAACGGCGACGGCCGGACCTGCCAAGAGCCCACGGCGAATTACGGGACGGGTGGCTTGTTGCACGACAAGAAATACATGCTCTCAGTCACATTCAACGCCCCTCGGGACGCATTTGAAAACCCGGCCGAGCCCTTCTTTACCGGTGACAGCGTGGACGATCTGCTGAAACCGATCCACCTGACGGCCAAATTCATGGCTTTGCAGCCATTACCCACATTCGCCGCATTCGATGTTATGAAGAACCCGACGATCGAGGCAGATTTCGCGCGTTTCCAAACACATCTGAACACCATTTTCAAAGAGGTCGATCATGTCGCAGCCTGATATCCATCTATACACCGCAGGTACTATGAACGGTTACAAACCGGTTATCTTCCTGGAAGAGGCGGGCGTGCCGTATGACCTGACGCATATCAACTTTTCCAAACAGGAACAGAAAACACCCGAGTTCCTAGCGCTCAACCCCAATGGCAAGATCCCGGCGATCTATGACCGAACGGAAAACCGCGCGATCTTCGAAAGCGGTGCGATCCTATGGCATCTGGCCGAGAAATACGGACAGTTCCTGCCATCGGATCCGGTCAAACGGTCCGAGGTCATGCAGTGGCTCTTGTTTCAGGTCGGGCATATCGGTCCCATGATGGGGCAGGCCATGTATTTTCAACACATAGCGGCCCCCAACGGGCATCATGAGCCATTCTCGATCCGCCGCTATGTAGATGAAAGCCGCAGACTGCTGGAAGTGATGGACGCACGGCTTGAGGGGCGCGAATGGATCGCGGCAGGTGAATACACAATCGCAGACATGATGCTGTACCCGTGGGCCCGCGCTTATGTCTGGGCACGCGCTTCGGTCGAAGGTTTGCCGCATCTGAACGATTGGTTCGAGCGTATCGACGCGCGGCCCGCAGTCCAGAAAGCCCTGACAATTCCGAAGGCGAACCCGCAGTTTTGGGACGCAAATGCCGACGCGTCAGATTTTGCCAAGGAAAATGCCGCGCGTTTTGCAGGCGATGTTAAACCCGAAACTTAAGCGCATGACCGCACCCCGTTCCATTCATTCCTCGCCCTAGACAAATGCGTTCGCGCGTAAGAACCTGTGCGAAATCAAAAAATAGGGAGTCGTTTGAATGAAACGGATTGCTTTGACGGGTCTGGCCTTGGTTTTCTCAGCTTCCTCGGCGTTTGCCGCAGGTGGTGAAACCTGTGCGGCAGGTAAGACCTTGACCGATGGCACTTTGACGATCGCCACGGGCAACCCAGCCTATTACCCTTGGGTCATGAACGACGCGCCGGAAAGCGGCGAAGGGTTTGAGGCTGCGGTTGCCTATGCCGTCGCAGAAAAGATGGGGTTTGACAAAGACAGCGTCAGCTGGGTTCGCACCAGCTTTGACGAAGCCATTCAACCCGGCGCAAAGAACTTTGACTTCAATATGCAGCAATACTCGATCACACCCGAGAGAGAGGAGATGGTCGATTTCAGCCTGCCCTATTACACGTCTGCCATGGCCGTTCTGACGACGCAAAACGTTGTCGACAACGGCGCGCAAGCGACGCTGGAGGGTCTGAAAGGGTTGAAATGGGGGGCCGTGGCGACGACAACCGCAATTCCCATGCTGAACGACGTGATCCAACCGTCGGATGATCCGCTATTGTACAACGACAATGCTGATGTAAACGCCGCAATTATGGCCGGTCAGATTGATGCAGCGCTCTATGATTTGCCAACTGCACTGTACCTGTCAGCCGTGGTGGTAGAGGGCGGCGCGTTGCTGGGTCAGTTCCCAGCCGATCAATCGGAAAGCCCCGATCAGTTCGGTCTGCTGATGGAAGAAGGCAACGCCCTGAAAGAATGCGTCGATGCCGCCATTACGGAACTGACCGAAAGCGGCGCGCTTGCCGCAATAGAGGCCCAGTGGCTGTCCGAGGCGACGGGTGTTCCGGTCATCAAGTAAATGAACGAAACCTCAGTGCAAAGCGGCTCGTCCGAACACCCGTCCTCGACGCCAACGCGCCGGGATCTGTACGAGGCGGGCGTACGACGAAAATCCAACCGGATCGCTCTGATCTCGACAGTCAGTGTTATCGTTGCACTGATCGTTCTCATCCCGCTTGCTCCGGGCTGGGACGCGGTTCAGCGCGCGTTCTTCAATGGCCGGGTGTTCGCTGCCACCTTTCCCGGGTTGTTGGACGCTTTTCTAGTGAATGTGATGATCTTTGCTTGGTCTGCGCCGCTTATCGCGATCACCGGCTTGGCAATCGCACTTTGCCGGGACACACGTGCGCCAGCTTTGTTTCCGCTACGTTTGTTCGGAATAGCCTATACCGACATATTCCGGGGCCTTCCCGTCGTCCTTGTCATCTACATAATAGGCTTTGGCATTCCGGGTCTGGGCCTGCCCCGGCCTTGGAATAGCCCTTATATCTGGGGAACCCTGGCGCTGGTTCTGGTCTATTCGGCCTATGTGGCAGAGGTCATCCGTTCTGGCATCGACTCTGTGCATCAATCGCAACGATCCGCCGCGGCATCGCTCGGCCTAAGTGACAGCGACACGATGCGGTATGTGGTGTTGCCACAGGCGATACGCAACGTGGTTCCCGCCAATATGAACCTGTTCATCGCCTTGCAAAAAGACGTGGCACTTTTGTCATTCATCGGCCCGGTTGAGATTTTTCGTCAGGCCGGTGTCTACAAGTCCCTGTACGCCAATTTCACACCATATGTTGGCGCCGCATTGATCTTTCTGGCGCTGACCATCCCGGCCACGCGATACGCTGACTATCTGATGAACAAACAAAACAAGGCGCGCACATGAAGGCAAAGCTATCTTTGCGCGGCGTTCGAAAGCGGTTCGATGATCACGAGGTATGTAAGGGCATCGATCTCGATGTCGCCGAAGGCGAGATGGTCTGCCTGATAGGCGCATCCGGCTCTGGCAAATCCACACTTCTGCGCTGCATGAACCTGCTGGAACCAATTGATGACGGGACGATCTGGTTGGATGGAACTGATATCTCCGAACCCGGCCTGGATCCCCAACCCGTACGCCAAAAGATCGGCATTGTGTTTCAAAGCTATAACCTCTTCCCTCACATGACCGCCGCAGAAAACGTAATGCTTGCCCCCCGACGTGTACACGGACTAAGCCGAGACGCCCTGCGCCCAAAGGTGACGCAGCTTTTCACACGCTTTGGCTTGGGCGACCGGATGCAACACTACCCGGACCAGCTATCCGGCGGTCAGCAGCAGCGCGTGGCAATCATTCGTGCACTTGCGATGGAACCCCAGATCATGCTTTTCGACGAGATCACAAGCGCTCTGGATCCCGAACTGGTCGGTGAAGTCCTGGACGTTCTTCGCGACTTACGCAAGCAGGGCATGACGATGGTTCTTGCCACCCACGAAATGGGCTTTGCCCGAGAGCTTGCTGACAAAGTGTGCTTCCTGGATGCCGGACGCATCCTGGAACAAGGCCCACCCCAAGAGCTTTTCACCAACCCACGCGAAGCGCGCACCAAGGCGTTTTTGTCGCGGGTTCTTTAGCATGGCGTTTAAGGTTCTTTTCGGGCGTGTCGTATTTTGACATTCACAAACATTGTGGATTCCATCGGAACATATCAGTCTAATGGCGGCATCCGAGCAGTTTTGTGCTCCAGCATGTACTACGCCCTTGGTCAGCTCCAGTTAAAGCTGAAGGGAAACAGTAGCTTACCTGTTGGGAATGGTGCCCCCAAAGGGAACTACATCGAACTCCAAACACGATCTCCAAAACGCATTCAATGGTGACATCAACGAGGTCTTTGAAGCACTCCAAGACTGCCAGCAACTGCTCGAAGCAAGCGGTGTTGAATTGCGGGATCTGGAGCCATGAAGCACGCCACTTCCCTTTCTCAATCGTTTGCTCAAACGTCAAAACTCAAGGTAGTAAAGAAGAAGCGCCCCGCTCCGATATCGGTGCGCGTGAGTGAAGAAGAGCGCGAACGTCTCACGCGAGATGCTGCGGGGCGCTCGGTAAATAGCTATATACGCGCACGATTGTTTTCAGACGACACACCCGCCCGAACGCGCGGCAGAGCCCCTATTAAAGACTATGAGGCATTGGCACGGGCACTTAGCCTCATGGGCCGCTCCGATATCTATACGAGCTTGTCTGCGCTTGTGCTGGCTATCGAACAACAAAAACTTGAAGCGTCTGCCGAGGTGGAAGCCGATATTCGCGATGCCTGTACGACGGTGTGCACTATTCGTGCCGAACTCATTAAAGCGCTCGGTCTGAAAGGTTGAGTGCTCATGATCCTAGTTGGCAATCAGCGTGGTGGAGGCAAGAACCTCGCCCTTCATTTGATGAAGGATGAGAATGAACACGTGCAGGTTCATCAAATCCGTGGCTTTGCTTCGGATGATCTGCAATCAGCCTTTCAGGAATCCTACGCAATGTCGCGTGCAACGCGGTGCAAGCAACACCTTTTCAGCTTAAGCCTCAACCCACCCCATGATGCTGATGTGTCGGCGGAAGAATTTGAAGTCACGGCGGATCGCGCCGAGGATCGCCTCGGCCTTGCAGGTCAGCCGCGCGCAATCGTTTTGCACACCAAGAATGGGCGTACTCATGCGCATGCGGTCTGGTGTCGGATCGACACTGAGAACATGAGGGCTGTCCAGCTTTCTTTCACCAAGCGCAAAATGCAGGAGTTATCGCGAGAGCTATACCGCGAGCATGGCTGGACCATGCCGCGCGGGTTTGAGCGCACGGAGTTTCGTGATCCGCGCAATTACAGCCTTGCCGAATGGCAACAAGCCAAGCGCGCCGAGAAAGACCCTGCCAAACTCAAGGCGATGTTTCAGGATTGTTGGGCGATGTCGGACTCAAAGCAGGCATTTGAGAATGCTTTGCGTGAACGCGGCTTTCATCTGGCGCGCGGTGATCGGCGTGGGCATGTCGCGGTTGATTTCAAAGGCGAGGTTTATCCGGTTTCGCGATGGTCGGGTGTGAAGGCCAAAGAAGTTCGAGCGCGAATTGGCGATCTTGATGATCTGCCGTCGGTTCAGCAAGCACAACACGCCGCAAAGGATGTGATTGCCGAACGCCTCGATGAGATCAAGCGCGAAGAACAACAACGCCAGCGCATCAAAGTCGAACGATTAGAACGGGAACGCCGTGAGCAAGCCCGCGCCCAACGTCAGCACCGCGAGAGGCTCAAACGCGAACAAGCAAAACGGCAAAGACAAGAGCAAGCCGAGCGGGACGCGCGTTTGCGCAAAGGTCTTGCAGGCTTGCTGGATCGCCTGACAGGCAAGCGCAAACAAACGCTCATACAAAATGCCCGTGAGGCAGATGCATCAAACGCCCGCGATACCCTACAACGGCGGAATATCGTAGAGGCGCAAGAGCGATCCCGCGCTGAAACCAATGCGCGCGAACAGCGCATCCGGGATGAGTTCAAACAGGTGCAAAGAGAGCTGGCAGTCGACGCCGCCTCCCTTCGTCAAAATGAAGCTACGGAACAAGATCGCGAGGCCTTCAAGCGGATGCGGCGCGAAGCTTCGGATCGCACTAAACGTGGTCGTTCAAGAGATGGCCCGAGCATCGAGCGTTGACTTTCCAACCGCTCAGAAACCTTGTATCTTCAACTGCTTGAAATCGTTTTATTGGCAGGAGCAAAGAGAGAAGTTGGGCAGGGTCAAAGAACACTACATAGAAGAAATCTTGAACGAACAACGTTGGGTTTCGAGGGCCTTTTTGATCTGTCCTGCCTGTGGGGATGAGATTTATCAGGAAGTTGAAGTTCCAGAACCGGATTACACCACAGAAAAATCGCGCGATATGGTTTCTGAGGGTCATGTCGAAATCGCGTGCGAGGGCTGCGGCAATGTATTTGATGGTGATGCACGAGCTGGCTCGGCGCATTGCGATATCGAGTTGACCGACTATCCTGACACTGAGGTGTCTTGCGACCCGCCCGGCTATGACCGTCCGCCCGAAGACTGGTATGAAATCCCAGATGATCCATTATCAATTTTTAAATTCAATCGGGATGAGTTGCGTGCGTTGATCGACGAGCAGGCGGATGATGATGGATCAAGCCTCATGAACCGCATGATCTTTGCGCAGATACTGACCTTCCTTGAAGCCTATCTGTGTGACACCTTGATCACCGGCTTACGTGAGCATCCAAAACGCCTTGCCGAATTCGCGGCCAAGGATGGATCAATTCGTGAGGCGGATATCAATGCATCTGACGTGCTGAGTGATCCTGACCATGTAAGAAAGCTGATCGAATACAATCTCAAATCGCGCCTGTATCATCAGTTTGGCAGTGGCAAAACCGACAAGAGCGGCAAACAAAAACCAGAAGGCGTTGTTCTTTGGTATGCTCAGGCGTTTGGGTTTTCGTTGACGCCAACCGACGCTGATTTGAGTACATTGCGGAGCTACGCGACACTTCGGCATGATTGTGTTCATCGCAACGGTGTGACGAAGGATGAAAAAAAGCTGACGCTTTTTGACAAGACCTATTTGCGTGATGCGCTCGCAACTACTGATAGGATAGTTGATCATATCGACGCCAAGATGCTGAATCTGAGAGCCGAGTTCTGACCACGTATCAGCAAGCGTCGTAGTTCAGACCCTTACTAACGCAACATCGGTAGTTTTCAGAGTTCCCGCAGCGTTTGAATACAAGTACCCGTCGCAAGACTGGTACTGTCCATCAACTCATCCAGCCTATTCACACATTAGAGACAGTCTAAATCGCCACTTTGCGCTATAGATGAACAGTGCAGGAAAGAGGGGCAGAAACAGCGCGAAGAAATTCAACACCCATTAGGCTAGGGCCGAGCAGTGTCACCTCTACGTCGGGTTCAAATGGGTTCACGCCAAGGGGTTTCGGGATGGTGAAATCAAAGCGGTCTAAAATTCCAATAGCTTGCAAATCGTGAGCTAACGTGAGTTCGCTGGTTTCGCTATATGATCGACCGATTGGCGATCCGTAACCACCACTATCGATTTGATGAGCGACGGATTTTCGTAGTGTCACCTGTGAAGGAAACCCACCAAGGTCATGCAGTTTGGAGGAGATATTTGATGCAATTTCATTCCACTGTTCCCAATTTGGTTGCTCCACCGGAATGTTTGGAAGTTTGATGCCAATAAGCGACAGGTAGCTTTTTTGCGGCATAGGATAACCCTTACCGACACCCGAGATTTCCTGAAGCAGCGTTAAATCGGGGTTACGCTCCGACCAAACGGTCTTTTGCCACAAGTCATCGAGAACATGCGCTTCCGCATGGCCGATGCGAGATAGGTACCCTGCAAAAATTACATCGCGGGATCGAAATTCTTCTGCGCTGTTGAGCAGCAATCTTGCCCATTTGTCTTGCAAGAACTCATCGTCTTCCAACGCTACATTTCGGGTCCACTCTGCGATCAGCTTTGGCGGCTTTGGTGTGATTGGAATACCTTCACGCTCAGCAATCTCTTTTGACAGTCGCACCGTCTCAGCAACGTAGATGATGCTTTGCCGCTCACCCCAGAGATCAATGCGATTGGCAATCTGTCTAAACGAGGATGTGAACGGCGAGACAAGGTCAACTAAGGCGTCGGTCACTTTCGCCGGTACATTTATTCCTTTGTTGTCATCGTTCCATTCGAATTTTAGGTTGTTATCGCTCATCTGCCCTATCTCGCCTCGGCATCTTTCTTCGAGCCACAACAAAACGATCACTTGTACCTTTTTCAAGGTATCAAACGCTTCAGAAACGCCGACGCAGCAGTTAAATCAGAACGAGCCCGATGCTGCCATGCTATGCAAATCCGTGCAAATCGACCGTCATATCAATGGCACCAGAAAATGTGAGCTTCTCTGAATCCAAGCTCTATCGCAAAAACATCATTGATCAGCATATCCCGCGCCATAGCTTCATAATCGATGTAGTGCACCAACTGATCGGGAATGTCTTGCGTTTGTTCGGTGATTTCCTGGGCGAAATCTGCGGCACTTTCATAGCACCCCGCATAGTGATTTTCGAACGCGCTACGTGCATCGCACAGGCTGCCGTAGTGTTCGAGAATCCCTGCTGCCAGCTTTCCGTGTTCGCTGATGAATGACGCGATTTCGCAGACCTGCTCAACCCCCTCATATTCGGATAGGGTATAGCCTTCGAACCCCTCAAAATCATGGATGGCATATTCCTCTGCATCATTTATGGGTGATGCCGCCAACATCTTCCCGATGGCTTCATGAACAGCCTCTGCATCTTGGTCTGCATTGATCCAAACACCGTGCAGATGTCCGTTGTTTTAGGCCGCAAGGCAGGCCACATAAATCCTGATATCTGAGTGCGTAGTCTCCATTTTCTTCTCCTTGGAACAGGGGTTGCTCATGCAACCCTTGGCTTTCGCCGAGAAGCGGGGGGCAAACGGAGAAAAAAATCGACGGCGGGCGCAGCGGGCGGGTCCCGCGAGCCTCGGGAGACCGTCTATTTTTGGTGAAGTGCGCCAGGGGCGGCAGCCCCAGCCTGCGCAAGGGATCGAAGCCGAATGGCCAAGACGCAAGCTTGCGGCTTGGTTCACGAGAGCCCGGCCCGAAAGGGTGCGTTCCAAGGCTTGCTAAAGTCAATAAAACGACAGAGCCCATTGCTATCGTTACAATTATTTTATAGCAAAAATAATAACTTACCCATCAACGTCGACTTAAGATCAATGTCTTGACGCTAGTTAGCTCTGGTTTTGTCTACGCGTAGTTAGATCAAGGAAATCCCTGATTGAATACAACCAGCTTTGCTGCTCTTTCGTGTAACTCTCGGCAATCTTCGCAGGCACGATCAATTGCACATCTGAGTCTTTCATCATTGTCGTCTGGGGCTCGCTGATAGCAGGTTCAAGGGTCACAAGGTGCTTTCGAGGTATCCTCTCCGCTTCGGGCAAAACCTGAGGCCACCGATCCTTGCACGTGGACTTTGCAGCAAGCATCGTCAGCAGTTCGACAGAAAATTTCTCGTCATTATACGCGCGCTCGCCGGGGAAGATGAAATCGGGTTTTTTGCCTTTTTCTGTCTTCACCTGACGATCATACTTTAGTTCATATGCATCAAAAACCGCACAAAGATGGTTTTCGAATGAGTGCCCCATTCGGGACTTGCGCCTGTTCTGAACGCCAAGTGAGTATTTAATGAAGGCGTCCACGTCTGTTTTCCCGTCCTTGCTCCAGCCCTGTTCAATATCTCTTGCGACAATTCGGTTTTCCAGTCGCCTGAACATTGCTTCCTCATGATCCAGCCAGGCGACAAGAGCTTCATCTGAACCATCACGTGCATCTATTTCTGGAAGAGTAAGGCGCGCAAGATCACTGAATTCGGCAGTCGAGGGAAACTCGAATCCAAATCTCTCGATAATGGAATCAATTGTGTTGGCATTTGGATCTTCATACTCAACGCCGATCTCATCGAGAATGAGACGTGCGATGAAGTCCAGCGTAGCGTCATTGCCGTCTTCGATTTCATGTACCGCGAATTCGCCAAAGTCAGGCTGGTATTCGAGATCGAACAACCACATCAACTGGGACGCAATGGTGCTGGACTGCGGAACAACGATAAAGAAAACCGTGTCGTCGGGACGGCGAGCGACGAATAGCCTGTCACCCTCTCCCATCATCCTGGTTACCGGGTTCGTCTGGTAATACAATCGCCATTCAGCGCTTCTATGAGGCTGGTTCTCACGGGTGTCGTACCATGAGAGCAAACCTTCTTCGGTGATTGTCTCCTGCTCATCGGACAACCAGATAAATTTAGCGTTGAAGCGATTGTTCCGCTTTCTTGGTTGATCCCCGAGAATGCGCATCAAGACTTGCCCTTGATGGCCATCCCCCACTTCGTGCTGGTTCGACTTTGGTGTTGCATCAACGCGCGTGAGGATTTTCGTACCCGCGCCAGTAAAGTATTCTGACAAGAAACCTTTTTTCATGAGCCACGTACTTCTAGAAAATTGCTTTCACTTCTCAACCATTTGTCACAAGTCTCAACGACATTGGCCACGCCAATTCGGGTTCTGCCTTTCAGCGCGCATTCCCAAACGCGGGCCTGTCTCCAGCCGAGAGCTTCGATCTCACCTGATACTCTTCGGTCACGTGCCATGTTCCCTTCAATCTTTGCTCTCCAGAATTCAGGACGCGTAGATGGCCATTTGAACAGATGGCAGCTATGGCCATGCCAAAAGCATCCGTTTACGAATATGACAGCCCGATAGCGGGAGAATACGAGGTCCGGCTTGCCGGGGAGCGTTCTAACGTTCAAACGGTATCGGTAGCCTCTGGAAAAGAGACCTTTCCTGAGAAGAATTTCAGGTTTTGTGTTTGTCGAACGAATGCCCGACATCATTTCCGATCTCTTTTCCCTCGTTACAATATCAACCACTAGAAGTTCTCAGCATCATTTCCTTTTGCAATGGAAGGTCATGTTCGAGCGCAACGGCTTCAAACACGTGAGGTTTCATGAGTTCCGCAACGGCCCGAACCACCGGCACAACAACGGCATTGCCAAACTGGCGGTAAGCCTGTGTGTCTGAGACCGGGATTTCAAAGCTGTGCCCGGAAGGTGTGTCGAACCCCATCAGCCGGGAACATTCACGAGGCGTTAAACGTCGCGGTCGTTTGCCTTTCTGCTCCACTAGAATTTCTGAACCGTCCTTGTAGTAACGAGCCGAAAGGGTGCGGGTCACATCGTTTGGTCCAAACAAGGAGAAGCCAAACCCGTTGCCTGCGCTTTGGTGTTTCTCCTTGTAGCCTTGCAAATAGCCCCAGAGCTTTTCAGACAGCGTATATTTCTCAAGTACCCGGGGTTCCAGAATGTCGCCAAGGACTGGCTGGCGTCGATCAGGAACATCAAGTTGGTCGAAATCAAATGACGATGGCTCCCGGAAGCCAACAATGAAAATGCGCTCGCGTTTTTGCGGAACCCACGGATCGGAACTGACTACCCGTGTATGTACCTCATATCCCAGTTCTTTTTTCAACACGTGCATAATGGTAGCAAAAGTTTTACCGCCATCATGGCGCTCAAGATTCTTGACGTTTTCAAGGAGAAAAACAGAGGGCTTGTGGTGCTTGATGATGTTGGCCAGGTCGTAAAACAATGTGCCCTGGGTATCGCACATGAAACCATGAGGACGTCCAAGCGAGTTTTTCTTGGAAACACCTGCTATCGAAAAAGGCTGGCAAGGAAATCCCGCGAGCAGGACATCGTGTGCAGGTACTTTTGCCGGGTCTTTGGCATAAGGCCGGACATCCTCGGCAAACTCATGATCTTCCCCATCCGGGAAATTGGCAGCGTAGGTCGTTCGGGCAAATCTGTCCCACTCCGCCGTGAAGACACATTTTCCGCCAAGTTCTTCAAATGGAATGCGTAAGCCGCCAATACCCGCAAAGAGGTCGATGAAGCGAAAACTCCCCTGGTTACGACCAGCCTGCTCAGAGCGCTCTTTGATAATGCGTTTCAGCGCGTCCATGACAAGTGCGGGTGCGTTGCCGTCCTCGTCACCGCAATCCTCGTAACGCCTGACTGTTCGGGGAGATTTTCCAATCAACTCAGCGGTTTCGTCAATGCTTAGTCCCGCTTTTTCACGTAACGCGTGAAAGGTGCCTGTATCTGTCATGTGACCTCTCTGGGTATTTTTTTGACATCATGTCACTTTGAGTCCCAGAGTACCACACATAAACTCGAACATAAAGTGAACATATTGCAGAATCCAGGAAAATCCCCATGAATTCGTGTGAGCGATCAGGTACCTTCGTGCACCGGGGGTAGCATGAAGGTGAAACTTAAAGACCGCGGAGAAAAATTGTGAACGAGCCGTTTGACACCTTGATGGATGCCCTGGAGGTCGAGGAGTGCAAGGTCAGACAAAAGCTTAGCACGGACTCTGCCGGACTATTTCCAGTTTATGCCCTGCGCGAATACGATTCTTTTTTTCTGAATTACAAGGAAAACCAAGGCAAAGATTTCAGTGGTGACTTCATTGAGCTTCACTACTTGTTGCGGCTCGGACTGCCGCGCGCTCTTTCAATCGCTCTTTCCTGCCACAAGAGCTACACGGTTCCCACCATAATGCCTGTGCACAATGAGGCACTGGCTTCCAGAGCCCGAGCAACAATACTTCGGCTTGGAATCATTGAACATGGGAGAAGGCTGGCGATTGCCTCCAAAATCGGAGATTTGGAACTCAGTCAAAACTCAGAATCTTCCTTTTCATTCGTACTGCCAAAGACATGGGTTGACTACGATGCGTATGAGGAGGCGGTTGAAAGGCACTTTCGAGAGCAAGGGTTAGCAATCTACCAAAACGCATACCAAGCGCTGGAATCCACTAAGGGGCTGGAAAAAGAGTTATCCGAACTGGCGCGAGATCGGGTTTTTGCGTATCGGAAGTATTTCATCGGATACGAAGCGCATCCAACTATTGACGACCACTTCTTCGGGCTGGCTTATTTTTATGTGTCCACCAGTTCAGCTTTCGACACATTTAAGTTCAACCTCAAGTTTGGTGGGGTCACATTCTCTAAGTATGTTCTTGCCGTCGTCTATATCTATTCTCTGGCTCTAAAACACGAGCTCTTTTGCCGAGAATTGCTCGCGAAGAGCCCGGATACCAATCAAAGAAACATTCTTACCATTTCATCAGACAAAGAAGGATTTATTGAGGATATGGGGCATGCGCTCGATATGTATGGCCCATCTTTTTCGGGCTTCACATTCACAACGCGCAGTGAACTTGAGACAATATACAACGTCCTTTCCGTGCGCCGCGAAAACATCGAATTACTGAAACCCAATGGGGCTCCGGCCCCCATGCTGTTCGAATTCTCGGATACGAGCGTCTACCGGAGCATAGCTGGCGCACAAGAACAACCATTGCAAATTCTACTGAACGGTCTGCGGCATCACTTCCCCAAGGACTACGACAGAAACCAGCAAACCCGCGAACATTCCTTTCAGAGCGCAACCGAAAGAGTGCTGCGTAGTTGTGTAAGCGGCGTAAAGTTCAAGAGAAATGTGAAACTCAAGGCAGATGGTAAAGAGCTAACAGACATCGACTTGTCAGCCGCTGATAACAAATCCAACACTATTGTGCTTGTTCAACTCAAGTCTCAGGACAGCTTTGGATCAGAGGTAAACGCAAGGATAAATCGATCCAGGAGATTTGTTGCTGAGTGTGAAAAGTGGATCAAGGCGACTCAAAACTGGCTATCGCAGGCAAGTGACCATGAAATACGCAACAAGTTTGGGTTGCCTGAAGAATCGAGCAAGCCAAAGATTTACCTTCTCGTTCTTTCGAAGAACTTTGCGCATTTCGGATTTGAGCTCGAAAACGCGGAAAACGTGACATTCTGCACCTGGTTTCAGTTCAATAATGCTGTCGCTAAACTGAAGAGTCGGCATGGGCAACTACGAACGTTGGAGGCCTTGTTCGGCTGGATTGTCAGAGACGAAATCAGGAGAAATGTCCAAAGCACGGAATGGAGCGAAAGACAGTTCGAATTGGATAGCATTCAGTTTTTCACCGTCAATGAAGACTGATCTTTCGGGTTATTGCAGGGAGGATGCAACGGAGGGCGGCACGCTCTCCTTGCCGAGGACGGCGAAGCCGCCCGCAGCACAAGATGCGTGGTACTACCACGCACATCTTGCGTAAGACGGACACTCAAAAAAAAAGCGGTATGACCAGAGGTAGCACTCTAACAGGGCCACAAGTGCAGCGTGAGAATACGTTTGGCGTTGGATCAAGATTTCTAGAATTGTCAGTTTTCAGCTCCGGGGCGCAAGCGCGTCTCACGCCCGCACTTATGCCGATGTCTTTTGTTACACGGGCTGACAAGGAAGTTATGTTGTCTAAAATTATCGTTAAATGGCTTTATATACAGAGGTATGGATAACGTTTTACCTCAAACCACTGTGGAATCCTGGGAAGCCTACGTTTCCGTTTTATCCCCTCTCATATCTGCCATCACCGTCGCCGTTATCGTCGGCATCTTTTTGTATGATCGACGAAGCGCTAGGAGCGAGGGTACCTACAATCATAACTTGGCCTGGCAAGGATTTAATCAGGTCTTAACGGTCAATACTGAGTTCATCGACTTTGAGCGCAAACTTCACCCGTTCGACAACTTGTCGAGAGAAGAGATGTTGCGAGTTTATTATTGGTTTATGCGTTTCAACGTGGTGTACCGCGCACATCGCTCGAAAAAGCATAAGACTATGGCAGAGAAATTGGGAGAATCCTCATGGGCAAATGAGGTTAATCTTTCTTTTGGGGATCGAGAGTTCATTCGGCGCAACGTTTTCCCGCGCGGATACGATGATGAATTGGCAAGGGCATTTGAGGCCGGTTGGAGGCAAATCAAGGAAGACAAGCTAACTTTGCCAATGGCAGACGCGCCTACGGAATCCGAGTATTCCAGAGTGCCTCCGATATACAATGCGGATTTTTCAAATGTGGGTTCAGACGATACTTATGAGCATCTGATAAATGTTATCCTTGATCCCAACAGAGAAGCAAAAGAACGCACCGTTATGTTGGAAAAACTCATCCAGCATCAGGCGGCGAGCAGCGCGGATGATGCAAGAAATGTGAGTACCGAAGAATAGCCGTGTTTTTGTGCCCAATCGTATAACTGTCTACCAAAACTAATTACACCCTGCGTGTTCCCTTGAGCACTTGCGGCAAGAATTCCTATCTCCCAGCCTTCATGTTCTTCGGGCGGTGCCGTTGAAAACACCCGAGCATGGCGTAGTAACTCCAAGCTGTAAGCACCTTCTTGGACGTTTTGGGCTGCTTTTTGAAATGCCTCCCAGGCCCTTTCTCTTTTTTGATCCGTTTCGCGCACAGTCTACAAACAATAGCAGATCACGAAAATATGTCAATATTTATGACCTAATTCTAGAGCTTTATTACTTCAACCTGCCCTTCGCGAATTTGCCAGAGAGCAAAAGAACTCAAGAATTTGATCGCTGTTAAAGACTAAATCCCATTGTTACCAATTCGCGGCGCAACTCATTCGCTACGTTGGTTAGATTTGTGGAGAAGTTTTTCATTTTAAGGTGCTTAGCTCAACCGCTCCGATATTTGATGGTAAGATGTATTTTCAGCAACGGGGCGCGCATGATCAGGAAAAGTAGCACACGCGAAACATTCTCACGCGAGGTTTGCAGACGAGTGCAGATGCTTCAAAAGAACTCAGGATGGGGTGCCTATGCGATCAAGAGCCAGATCGTTGCCAGAGAATTACCCGGCCATGACCGTGTTACAGCGGGAATGATCTCGTCAATCCTTTACAATGACACTCTCAAGACCGTCGATCCTGAAATCCTCTCCTCCGTTCTGGAAGTTCTTCAGTCACTACCCGAGGGAAGCAACGGTGCCAGCACCTATGACAAGTCCGCGTCGCGTGTCGCGCTGGAACCGAAATTGGTAGAGGCGCTTAACGCCGCATTGGATCAAACCAGTCTTTCGGTTCCATATCTTTTGAAAGCCAATCACGCCCCAGAAGGGCTTGGTCCTGTCACACTGCATAAAATCAGAACCGGGAAACAGCGCTCCATTCGAAAGTCCCATAGGGCCTTCCTGCAAAACCTGATTGAAACTCTTAACAAAGCGTGAATATTCGAGCGCATTTGTCTAAAATGCCACCTATTTCCATAATAAAATATTAACCAATCTTCGCTACACTCATAGCGTAGTTATTGCTCGGTTTGAGCAACCACAAATACAGAAGTTGCGCCCTTGGCTTGAAGTTGCCAACGTAGATTTTGGAAGGTGCTCTGCTTCTGGAAGCTTTTTCAATCCCAATTGAACAATGGTCGGCTAACAGACCGCATGGGATTGTCGTGTGAATTGGGGAGAGATCTATGAGTTTGAGCGCCTTCAGGGCCAATATGGAGGATATTACTGGCAAACCTGCACTTGGTGTAGAGATTGATCCGCAACGCCTGCATTCCAAAGAGATGAGTGAACGTGCATCTGCAAGGGAACAAGAAGAGCTATTGGGTTTGCCGGGCGGGTCCGTTGTCAGTGTATCCGGTCGCGCCAATTCCGATGCTCAGACCAAGACTGCCAAGCAACTTGCTTCTCGCCAAAATGCCGCCGAGCGTGCAGGCAATGATGTTGCCCTTTGGGTCGCGCTGATGCAACAGGGCGAGCTTGACGCGTTTATTGCTGAAAACGTTGTCGCAGGCACATCAGATGAAGAACTGGCCAAGCTCATTGAGGACATTGAAGCAGAGACCGGAAGCAGTTTTGAAGACTATGCCAAAGACATTCTAGGCGACTTGCCGGAACGCCGCCCTGGTGAGAGTGAGATGGAATATCAGCGTCGGATCATGGAAGAGATTATCGAAGAGATTCTGGACGAAGACGGGTCAATCAAACCTGAATATAGCGATGATCCTGTGGCGCGTTTTCTTCGTGATCATGAACTCAGACAGGAAATTGTCGCAAGCGTCAATGACAAGGACCAGCGCCTCAATAGCGGCGAAGACTTTGATACTGTGAGAGCGGAAGCCCAATCTGAAATTGCCGCCAGCCTTAACGCCGCCGATGCATACGCCACCAATGCTCAATCAGAGCAGCTTGTTGTCGATGGTGACAAAGGGCATGACGGCTTTAGGGATAGCGAATTTGAGTCCGCCGCTGCACATGCCAATAGTGCGTCATTCTTGGAAGGCTTCTCACCAACATTGAGTGCCGCGTCTCAGGATATGAAGCATCAGTTCGCTGAGGCATCAACCAATAAGAGCGGTGACAATCCTTCTGTTGATCAAACTTTGGAAAGTGACTTCCGGCCAACTTAGCCGCCCGGTGAGACAACGGGCTGGATATTTAGCGCCAACTCACGCTGCAGTGCCGCTTGTTGAGCAACATCCGCGACTATTGCCGGGTCAACACCTGTTTGCAGGTCCAACAATGGATCTGGTTGCCCTACGGGTGTGTAGGGTTTTGGGCCAACGCGATATTCTAGGCCTGATGCAGGGGCATCGTTCATACTCGGAAAGACCTCAATTTCGATACCGTGCGGCGCAAAGTGGCCTTTGTAGGTTTCAGCAACCCATTCTAGAACCGCGTCGCGTTGCGGATGGTTTTGGATGTCCATCCCCACATGCAGCAGTATGGCGGCACCATGAATGGATGCGTGCTCATTCGCAGCGTCTCTGGCTGCGTGCAATTCACGAAGCTCGTCCGTCCAAACGGCGGCTTCTGTGGGGTTCGCATCCTGCGCGGTGGCAGATAGCGGTGTGATCGCAGCCAAGCCAAGCATTCCCGCTCCGACGGCGCGTCCAATGAAGTTTTCTCTGAGTTTTTCCAAAGCCATATGCTTCGTTCCTTCGTTGGGCGGAGTTGGGCTTTATATAGCTTAACATATTGATCTTAAGCCAGAAAAAGGACCCTTTTTCTTGCAAGAGGGGTGTTTTTTGTGGTACGTTTCGTTTTGAAAGTTAAGCCACTGATGTATAGTGGTTTTGGTGGACGCGAAGGCTCAGGAAACGGCAAAATCGCCGATATCCGAAAAAGGGTCCTTTTTTATCTCAGAGAGTGTGTTGCAGGGATCGCGCGGGATGCGCGGTCTCCAAGCTTGTTTCAACACATACTTGATGAGGGCCTTTCCCATGAACCAAAACACTACGAGTCGAAAAATCGGCTATGCACGCGTGTCTACCGTAGAACAGAACCTTGCATTACAAGTCTCGGCGCTGCGCGCCGCCGGATGTGATGAGATATTCGAGGATGGCGGGATATCGGGTGCGGAGAAGAGCCGCCCTGCTCTGGATGCCGCGATGGCTGCGATTGGGCCGGGCGATACACTGATCGTTTGGAGGTTGGATCGTCTGGGGCGGTCGCTGCGGCATTTGATCGATTTCAATAATGATCTGGGCGAACGCGGATGCGCTTTTGAGTCTCTGACCGAGAAGATCGATACCTCAACGGCAATGGGTGAGTTTGTTTTCCACATCCTCGGCGCAGTAGCCCAGTTAGAGCGAGAGATCATCCGTGAAAGGACGTTGGCGGGGATGGCCGAGGCAGCGAAGGAAGGGAGGTTGCCGGGAAGGCCACGACTGGCGGCTTGAGAGCCTGAACGGAAGCGCCGCACCGAAAAATTACCGATATCGAAACACTGAAACGCGGTGCAAATTTACGGTGCAAAATAGATTGCTCTATGCTAAGCCTCGAGGCATGAAGATCGGATACGCACGCGTCAGCGACCCCAGGCAGAATCTGGATCGCCAGATCGCCGCTTTGCGGGCGGAAGGCTGCGATAAGATTTACTCTGACAATTCTACAGGAAAGACCGTCAGGGGCCGTCCCCAGCTTGAAAAAGCCATAGACGCGCTTGGGACCAACTTCGTGTTTGTCGTAGCAGAATGGGACCGGGCGACCCGCTCTTATCAGGATGGCATCAACATCATCACCCGGATCGCAGAACGCCAGGCGCTTGTGAAAGTGCTCGACCGCAGATACTTCGATCTGACAACTGATCTGGGCAAAGCACTGTTGGGGCTGCTATCGGCCATTGCCTGTGACGAACGCAAGCGCATTGTCCGGCGAGCTGAGGAAGGCCGGAAGATCGCTGCGCAGAAGGGTATCAAACCCGGTCGCAAGCCCAAGCTTTCAGATCATCAACGTGGTAGGGCATTGGAGAGGCTGGCAGCTGGCGAAAGTGCCCGTGAGATCGGCAGGGATTATGGCGTATCGCACAGCACGATTGTGCGGCTGAGGTAGGTAGGATCAGAATGGCAGAGAAAGTACTTTGGCCCATAGAAGAAGCCGAACTGGGAAGTCCACCGAAAAGCATCTTAGAAGCCCAAGAGTTTGTGAACCATCTCCGTGAAAATAAAAAACGAGAGATTTCAAAAAGTGAAGGCGACCGATTTTTTTCCTTAATTGCATCCGAACTCACGAAGACGCATAATGCGTATCTTACATTTCTAAAAGAAGCAGAAGACAAAGATACGACAGTTTGGGTCGAGCATCTTCGAAATTACGTATATTTGGCGAGTCTGGTAAATCGAAATAGAGATTTTCTCGACTTTGCTAGCTACAATCGCTTGCAGAGCTTGCCTCTGTACTCACGATCTGCTTACAAAAAAACAAAGACAGAACTAGAAAAAGAAGAGAATTATAGCCGTTTGACGGAGCAAGAAAAAACAACTATAATCAATGTTTTAAAGATATTCAAAGATGAATTTCTGAGTTTGTCAAACAGTGTGATTTTCAACGATCTGAAGCATAGCTTTGAAAAAACATTCAGAGAGGTTCACGAATTTCTCGCGAAAGAATTTACAGGAAGATCAAAAAAGAAACTTAAAGTTAAAGCACGGCGGGCTTTTCCGCCAAACGATTTGAAAGATGATAAACTACAGGCAGCGGCAGACGCTAAATCCGTAGGAGAGATGTTCAGACAGGCGCGCGAGGACTTAGGCGTTAACAAGTCTGCGGCCTCCAGAGCGACCGGCATGGCAACTAAGGATATTCGTCAATTCGAAGACGGGGATCACAGTCCCACTCTTCGGAAGATTCAGAAGTATGCGGACGCCTTAGATTATGAAGCTCGTCTAGTGCTTGTCCCCAAGGTAAAATCCGAACCCAGTTGACAGTAGGGGAAAAATCCCCCACTCTCTCTTCAACAGCATAACTTGCTGAGTCGTCACATGACGGCGATCCGGGTCGCTGTCCCTAACCGGGGCTGCGAATATGAAGACCATTGCAAAGGCTTCCGAACGGAAGCACGAAGCGGACTCCGCGACCGCGTTCAATCCGCTTACCGTCCTTGATCCGAAGGGCGAACACGCCCGCCTTGATCAAAACACCCTCGAAGATCGCCGCAAATTCGTAGCGGTCAATCCTTTGGACTTCCTGTCAGAGGATGACGGCTCCTTTGCCCCGGTCTGTCCATACACCATCAACACTGGAGATTAATCATGTCTGATCAAAAACAGGGCATCTCCCCTGTCGCCGTCACATTCGCCGGAATCGCAGCGTTTCTAGGTGCTCCCGTCATCTACAGTGCGACTGAACCTTGGGTTACACCCCTGCTGGAAAACAGCTACGGCCACGGGTTCACTGATCTTTACAAGGTGGGATGGGGCATCGCGACCGCCGCTCTGGTGTTCTTTCCGGTGCATGGCTTCTTCAAGCTTGTGCTCGCCGGGCTCGCGGCAGGGACAATCCTGCGGCTTGCGGGGGCGTAAGGCCATGAGACGCATCGTTGCAGGTATTGCCGTTTGCCTCGCGCTGGCTGGATGCAAGACAGAAGAACAGCGCGCCCACGAACTGCGTATGCACCAATTGGAACTCCAAGCCCAGGCTGAGGAGCGACGCCTTCAGATTGAGGCGGATGAACGGGTGCGCACAAGTCAGATTGCTGCAAGTGCCGAAACCAAACGTCGCATCGTTGGTACGGTCAAACTGATTGGAGTTCTTGCCGCAATTGGCGCGGTGTTCGCAGCCGCTTTTCACTATATCAGTCAGGTGCTCGAAGCACGTCTTCAGATGATCCGCGACGTGCGCATAAGACAAGAAGAGGCACAAACCGACCGATACTACAAATTTATCTTGGCAGTGACTGACCCGAACAACGGGATGAGCGACGAAATGCGCTACCGTGCACTGGAGTCGGCTTCCAAGGCAATCGGCGGTTCTCTGACCTACAATCCGGGCACGGGCTCATGAATGCCAAGAACAACGAGCGGTTTCGCTATGGCAGTACCCGCTTCGAGAATTCAGCGGGTGAGCGTCGAGCGGGCTTGCACAATGGCAAAGGGAGCCGCATTGGCTATGGCGAACATGGACAGCCGCTATCTCTGGATGCTGACGCGCCGTTCATCTCGATTTGCGGGAGTGGTGGGGGCAAGACGAGTCAAATCCTGATTCCAGAAATCCTTGCGAACCCCACTAAACCGCGAGTGGTTCTTGATCCACGTGGGGAGATCGCATCTGTGACGCTTCCGGCGCTTACCACTGCGGGTGTTTATGCGTGGATTTGGAACCCGACGGGCATGCACGGCCTGGGGTCTCAGGCTATTCAGCCGCTCGAAATACTAGATATCAACAACCGGACATTTCACGCAGATTGCGAGTTCATCGTTGCTAGTCTGCTGCCAATGTCTGGCTCGTCGGATGGCCGATACTTTGAACTTCGCGCGCACGAGTGGCTCAAGAACATCGTCAAGGCTCTGGTGGAGCGTGACGGCTCCGTCTCGTTCCCCAGCATTTGGCGGATAATTTGTACCATCGAAGGTGATCGCGATGCATGGGAACGCTTCTTGGGTTTCATGCTACAATCTTCGATGGCTGGCGTGCGCGCGGCAGCGGGCGAAATGATCACCAAACAAGTGGAAAGCCCGCGTGAGTTCGGATCGATCATTGGGGAAATCTCAGGCCATCTGAACTTTCTGGATGACCCTATGCTCCAGGCCTCGTTGGAGAGACCCACTTTCCGTCTCGCAGACCTCTGTAATCCGGCTCGACCCTCTTCGCTTTTCGTTGTCGTTCCGGTTGACTACCTTGAGCGTTGGAGCGCGGCCTTCAGAACAGTCTCTACGGCAATGATGCTCTACAGGTCACGCAACGTTTCTGCGCCGCGCATTCAACTGCTGATGGATGAGGCTGGCCAACTCAAGAAGTTTGAGGGCCTCAAGCAGGCGATCACTTTCGGACGCGGGAGCGGTATATCCACCTGGAGCTTCTTTCAGGACGTCGGGCAAATCACCGATCACTACGGCCAATCCGGTCTCCAGACCTTTCTCGGCTCATCTGTGCTGCGCCAGTTCTTTGGTGTCCGCGACTATGAGACCGCCAAGATGGTCTCTGACATGCTCGGTCACGAAACGCTGGAGTATGACGATCAGCTTCAACAAGAAGCCGCCCGGCGTGAACGGTTCAAAGCTGCCATGGATTTCGTGAATGGCAGTGATCCGATGCGGGCCTTTAGTAACATGCGCTCGCATGGGTTTAGTCAGCGCCATCGCAGCAAGCAGGCACGACTTCTAATGACGCCGGATGAAATCATGGGTATGCCTGAGGACCGCCAGATTGCGTTTATCTCCGGCAAAAACGTTCATCCCCTTTATGCCCGTAAGCTCCCCTATTTTGCGCGCCGGGAGTTCGCTGGAAAGTACCTGCCAAACCCATTCCATCCGCCAGATGACCGCGTACGCATAGCCACACGGTGGGGTCAGAAGACCGCCCGTGTCATTGAGGAACGGGTCCCTGAGGCCTTCGCTCATTTGCCGCAATACGCGCATGGCACATGGAAGTACGTCGAAGGTTACCGTCCCAATCCACGCAGGCTTCGATAAGCCCGAAAAGTGATCTCAGGGAGACCAAGCGGCAGCAACCGCGCATATACTACGACAAGGAGAAGAAAGGAATGGACCATCTCAAAGAGAAGTTCCGCCAAGACTTCAAGAAGGCCCATGACCGCCACAAGCGGATCACCGACACACCTGTGACCAAGAAAGAGCTGAGAGCCCGCGAGAAATTGCGTGAAGAACCGACGCATGACTTCCATCTCGAACCGGGTGGAACAACCCGGCGCGAGGTCGATCAGTCGGGCCATGCCGAAAACGAACGCCGCATTCAGTTCCTGCGCGAGCGGCTCGGGCGCATGAAGGGCCGCGCTCACGAAGACTTCCAGCGCGGTCGGTGAGCTAAATTTGCATGAAAAACAGGAGGTTTGATACAATCTGAAGATGATCCGATTTATGACCGAGCTAGAAATTGAAGCCAGTCTGGAGCGAAAAGCCCGATCCCTTCGCACACCCGGAGGCGGGAAAATAACTGTCGATGGCTTCGTCCTCACCTGGAGAACGCTCGATCTGATCTTGGACGCGACGCACTACACAGAAGAAGAGATCATCCGTCTAGCCCGCCTGACCAAGGCGGAGATGGGCTACGACATGGCTGACGCAGTCGCTTCAGTCGTTGGTTACATTCATCGCGTGGTCCGCTAGAATCCACATCTTCATCGCCCCAATTCACATTTAAGTATATGTAAAATATATACTTCTTGCCAATTGTGAAATTATATGTTCTTGTTTTGTTCCTATCCTCTAAACCAGAAAGGAGATCGAGATGACCCAAAGAGAAAACAGAAACGGACAGGAAGGAACGCCGCACCGCGATGGTGGGCGTAAGCCGGACTACATCGGCTACACGGTCAAAGATCGTGGACCGGATCAGGACGCTGTCTGGACGCGATTGGGTGCCGCCTGGGCACACAAGGACGGCCAAGGCTTCGATTTGCAAATGGAAGCAATGCCTGTTGATGGCCGACTAACACTCAGAGAATTCAAGGAGCGCCGTCGTGAGGATGAAGCGCGCCACTATGAACAGGACCGAGGTCCCAGTCGTGGGAGATGACACCCCGCCTGCGTTCACTGCGTACCAACTGAGTAGCGGCAAGGCGGGCAAAATGCCCGCCTTGTTTGCTCTGGAAGAGGACAAACCCATGGCAGCCAACACCAGCTAGAAAGGAACACCAATCGAGATGCCAACTCAGACCGACACACCGCCCACCCGCCGAACGCTCACGCTCGATGTGGATAAGTATCAGGCCATGCTCGATGGCTCTGATATGAGCGCCGAAGAACGAAAACAGGTGCTTGAGGCGCTCTGGTTGCTGGTGGTGTCGTTTGTGGATTTGGGGTTTGAGGTCAAACCCGCAGAAAACGCCTGTGGAAAAGAATTGGAGAAGGATGAAACGGCCCCCGAAACCAGCGCGGAAATGGTAGAATTGCCTTCTGACTTACCCGAATGCTTTAACAAGAAAACTGCCACGCAGAGCACGAGGGCAGAGGGAGGCTTCGATTGACACAAGTACCGACCAAGGCAGTGATTTATGGCAGGGTTTCGAGCATTAAGCAGCTTGATGAGGGTGATGGGCTTTCATCGCAACAGCATCGCTGTGAAGACTATGCCCGGCGCAAGGGGTATGAGGTCGTCAAGGTCTACCATGACAAGGGAGTCTCCGGTGGCATGCTGGACCGCCCGGCCATGCAGGAGATGCTCGGCTGGTTGCTCGCGCAAGAGGACGGTCCCTATGCCGTCATTATTGACGACCTCTCTCGGTTCTCACGCGATGTGACCGTTCACTGGAAGCTGCGCGACTTGTTGGACAAGGCCGGGGGAAAGCTGGAAAGCCCCTCCGTGACCTTCGGGACAACCAGCGACGACAAGCTTGTCGAGAACCTGCTGGCCTCCGTATCGCAGCACCAGCGCGAGAAGATCGCCGAAACCTCCGTCAGCCGAATGAAGGCCCGTATCGAAAATGGCTATTGGGTGTTCAAGAAAGTGCCTGGATACAAGTACGTTCAAACGCGCGGCGAAGGCAAAATCCTTGTTCGTGATGAACCCATTGCTTCAATAGTCACCGATGCGTTGGAAGGTTTTGCCTCGGGGCTATTAGAAACACAGAGCGAAGTCCTAGCATTCCTTCAAGCCGAACCGGAATTCCCGAAACCAGCCAGCGGCCTTCGCATCCAGAAGGTTTCAGACATCCTACGCAATCCGCTGTACGCCGGGTTTGTACAAGCACCGAAATGGGGGATCGCCTTGCGAGAAGGACGGCATGACGGCCTGATCTCTGTACAGACACACGAGAAGATTCACGAACGATTGAAAGCCAAGGCTATCGCTCCACAGCGCAAGAACCCTGGTGAGAAGTTTGCATTGCGTGGCTTTGTGTGCTGTGGCGACTGCGGCAAGCCCTATCGCAGCTGTGAGTCTCGTTCTGGGACTGGAAGACGATACGCATACTACTTGTGTCAAACAAAGTCCTGTACGTCGTACGGCAAGTCGGTCCCTCGCGATGTCATGGAGGGCGAGTTTGAAGACCTGCTCAAGACAATGCGGCCCACTCCGGGCTTGATTGGTATAGTTAGAGCAATGTTTGCGGATACCTGGACGCAGCGTTCTAAACAACTTGCAGTGCGCAAGAAAGCGCAATCAAAGCACATATCCAAACTGGAGAAGGAAATTGACGCCTTCTTGGATCGCATCGGCGAAACAGGAAGCGTGCATGCCGCGAAGGCCTATGAGCGCAAGATCGAACGCCTGGAAGAAGAAAAGCTAATTGCTCAGGAAAAGCTGGCGCAAACCGACGTGTCAAAGTACGCGGCATCCAAAAATATAGAACTTGCCCTAAGGTTCCTGTCAAACCCTTGGAAGATATGGGTTTCTGGAAATCCAGACCACCGCAGACTAGTGCTGAAATTGGCGTTTTCGGAGCGTTTACCCTATCAGCGAAACGACGGGTATAGAACTCCGCAAGTATCTGTAATGTTTAGATTTTTAGGAGATTTGAAGGAGAATTGTAAAATGGTGCCCGGGGGCGGAATCGAACCACCGACACGAGGATTTTCAATCCACTGCTCTACCCCTGAGCTACCCGGGCACGGGAGCGGCAATTGCCGCTGGGTGGAGGCGTTCTATGACTTGCTACAGGCAGTGTCCAGAGCCTTTTTTACATTTTTTCAATGTGGACGCGCCGGTTGTGTTTCATCCGGCAAAACCTCTTCTTCGACGTCCTCTTCCCGTTGGGATGCGACGGCATAGGATCCGTTTAACCATTTGGCCAAATCGACATCAGCACAGCGCCGTGAGCAAAACGGGCGGTACTTGGTAACGGTATCTTCCCCACAAATCGGACAACTCATTTCAGCACCTCTGAAAGCGCAAGACGGCCTCTTTTGCGTTGAAGCTCAAAATGACCCAGCGGCGTCCAGCCGGCCAGTATGGTCTCGATCGGGTCGGATTTGAACGCGGTGCGCAAGGCAGATTCAAACCCACGGCGGTCTTTTTTGGGCATAGGGGCCAGGTCCAATGTGATCTGGCCACCAAGGCCGCGGACACGCAGCGCACGCGGCAACGCCTTGGCACAATCGAAATTTGCTTTGGTGCCTGCGGCCAAAGATGTGTCTGCGCCCGTGTTTACGTCTACGGCAACCAAGGCGCGCGTCGGCTGAATATACAGATGCCCGCCACCCGGCAACGTTTCCGAAATGCCGCGAGCGGTGTCGAGCGCATCCAGAACCGCGTGGGTTTCAAAACCACCCGATTTGGTGACGACCTCTGCCGGATCGGTCCAGTCGCGCCATGCCAGAACATGGGGGCCATCGCCTTCCAGCAGCAACTCGGGTTCAGTTCCGGGATTGTTCATGACTTCATCGGCATGGGCCAGCATTGCGCTGATATCCTCGGCAATCTCAGCTGCGTCTTCACCTACGCAGCACGAACGCAGGATCAGACCGTAAGAACTGCCATCCATGGCTTCGTGCGCGATTTCCAGCAGACGGTCTCTTTCTTCCTCATCCCTGATTGAGCGTGAGATATTCAAGCCCGGCGCATCGGGTGTCACAATCGCATACCGGCTTTTGAACAAAACGCGGTCGGTCACAGGCAGGGCTTTGCCCGGTTCAGCGTAGCCTGTTACCTGCACACAAATCAGCGCGCCCGGTGCCAGCCCCTTTACTTGGCGCAGAAAAGCAGGACCATCGGGCGTTGTCAGGAACATCCCGCCCTGCCCTTTGACTGGGCGGTCAGCACGGGCGCGATAGATCGTCCCCGGTGCAGGAGCATCCCCTGCGATCAGAAAATCGTCCAGCTTGCCATCCACCATCAAAGCAGCGGCTTCGCGATTGTCGATATGGTCGAGAACGATAGTGCGACCCTTCATGATGCCTCACGATACAGGGGATAGCCGATGCCTTGCAAAAGGGCGGCGGTTTCGGAAAGGGGAAGACCAACGATACCGGTGAATGACCCAGAAATCCAAGGAATGAACGCGCCAGCCGGGCCTTGGATGGCGTATGCGCCTGCTTTGCCCTGCCAGTCTCCGGTCGCCAGATAGGCGTTGATCTCAACATCCGACAGGCGTTTGACCTTGACCTGAGAAACCACGTCGCGTTGCAATACCCGGTCACCCCGTCGCACTGCGACCGAGGTGATCACACGGTGCCGCCGACCAGACAGAGCATGCAGGAACTCGGCCGCCTGACCAGCGTCTTCGGGCTTGCCCAGGATGCGGCGACCCAGAGCCACGGTGGTATCCGCACATAGGGTGATGTCATCGCTATCCGCTTGAACAGCCTGCACTTTAGCCCGCGTGATGCGGTTACAATAAGGAACCGGCAACTCACCCTTCAAAGGCGTTTCGTCAATGTCAGGAGCGCGAATTGTATCGGGCTGCACGCCAAGCTGAGCCAACAGGTCCAGCCGCCTTGGGCTGCCCGATCCTAAGATAAACGCCATTGCGGCAGGCGTTACTTGAAGCGGTAGTTGATCCGACCCTTGGTCAGATCATAGGGGGTCATTTCGACCTGAACTTTGTCGCCGGCCAGAACACGGATGCGGTTCTTGCGCATCTTGCCTGCCGTATGTGCGATGATCTCATGGCCGTTTTCCAGCTCGACCCGAAACGTCGCATTAGGCAGGAGTTCCTTCACGACACCGGGAAATTCGAGCGTATCTTCCTTGGCCATGTTGTCTCCATAGTTACGTTGCACTCGCAGAATCTGCGAGGATGTGCGCCTAAATGAGCCTATTTCGGGCTTATTTCAAGGCCGGAATCACCAAAGGCCGGATATTGTGACCGATTCGACTCGGGGCGTTTGCTCATCCCAATGGGTCCGGTTCAGTACGTGGCCATCCGCGCGAACGTGGGCGATAGCCGAAAGGTCAACCTCAGCAAATGTCCAGCCGGGTTGGTTTAGTTGACCCTCGGCCAAAACCCCGGTGGGCGGGAAACCCTTATCAGGCGGGCCAAAAACACCGCCGGTTCCCGTATTCATATCCACGGCTTCGGACCATTCGTTTTCACCAACCAGCGAGGCCATAGCAGTCACACATTGGTTCTCAAGCGCGCGGGCCATCGCGCCAATCCGAACCCGCCAATACCCCGAAAGCGCCTCGGTGCAGGACGGCACGAGGATCAGATCAGCTTGGCTTAACGCACGGCCCAACAAGGGAAATTCACTGTCATAGCAAATCAGAACACCGATCTTGCCCAGCGCAGTATCAAAAAGCTTGAGCGGTCCTCCGGGGGCGATATCCCAGTCCTCACGTTCGAACCGGGTCATGATCTGCTTGTCCTGATAGTCGTGCCCGCCATCAGGCGCATACAACGCCGCACGATTTACCGGACGGTCCAACCCGGCAAGGACCGGGGCAGAGGCCCCAAGAATATATACCTTAAATTCCTCAGCCAGCCGCCGATGCAGCGATTGAGCATCGCCCATTCGATCCGACACTGCCTGGATCGAACGCTCCAGATCACCGGCAACCTCAGCACCGTCCAGTGTGGACAGCTCCATCGCGCCGTATTCGGGGAAAACCAACAAATCAGCCCGCTGCCCCGAGGCATCCGACACCCAGTGATGCAGCTTGTCTTCGTATTGGGCCCAGCTCGACAGCCAGTCGAGGTTATAAGCAGCGGTTGCGATTTTCATCAGCGGGTTCCTGGCCGTTGGAGTTGACGGACAATAATTGAGGACGATGCATCGTGTACATAAATTTTATCCGTTCTATCAACGACGAGAATGTGAATTTGCATCTGTCGTCCTAGATGGTTGAATGAGTAGAGGAGGTGCATCATGCAAAACCCGGAAAGCTTCGAAAAGTTCTATTTTGCCAAGGTTGGAATGGGTGAAGCCTGCGGCTGCGCCGAGCGTGTCATCGACGTGTTCGAATTCAACCGCAAGAGCGGTGAGCAGACGAAACATGCACTGAAGACGCCCAAGAGAAAACGCCGATCGTTTAGAGGCTGGGCCGTCAAATACGGGTTACTCAGCCGTAAACGGTAAGAGAATGGTGCGCGAGCAGGACAGCTAGATGGCGCACCCCAGAGTTGTGAACGACCTCAAAGATCCCTGATCCAAAACTGCAGCGGTTTCAGGCTTTCGTCTTCCTCGCCGACATCTTTCCACGAGAACTGCGCGATAACCCCGGGCAAGGGGTTATACCCACGAGCCTTCCAGAATGCGTCCAGCGGTCGATAAGACGCAGGCCGCATCGGGTGATCCGCCGGGCGTTGCACACCGCAAAACGCACATTTGGAGAAACCCAGCTTTCGGGCATGGGCTTCGCGCAGGTCAAAGAACTTGTGCCCGACACCCTGCCCTCTGTAGTCAGGCAACAGGACAGATTCCGCACAATAGAAAATCTCGGACAAATCGAGATCCGTATTCTCAAAAGCCGCAGCAAAATCATCTGCGTGATCGATCAAAGGTGCCCCGGTCGATGCGCCAATCAGGTGGTCACCGTCAAAGGCTCCGACAACAATTGCCTTATCACTGTCACGGTAGGACTGCAGGTATTTACGCTCATAGTCCAGATGACCATCGTACAGGTAAGGCCAGGCCCGAAACACCTCGATCCGCAAACGCGCCACATCATCCAGAGCAGCTTCAAGCGCTGCCCCGGTCAAGGCACGGACGTCGGTGACCTCAGCCACCTGACACCTGCTTCGTCCAGTCGGCCAGGTTGTAAAACGTGGTCACGCGGGTGATCTTACCATCCTTGAGGTCAAAGAATGAACCGGCTGGCAGACGATAAGTCTGGCCGTTCGCCTCAGGCAATCCTTCGTCGGTTTCCAGATACGTCCCGTTGACAATAAACTCGGCTGCAGCCCGTGCGCCGCCCTCGGCCTCGAACACCACGATATCAGTCAGGTTCTCACGGTAGCAGCGGTTCATATGGGCGCAAAACGCCGCAAATTTTTCTTTACCGACACGGATTTGACCTTCGTTTACGTGATGGGCCACATCGTCAGAAAGGCACGCCAGCATGCCATCAACGTCGCCTGCGTTGAAAGCTTGGAAATAGGTTGTGACGGTTTGGTTCATGTTCACTCCGTAGGTTCGCCCCAGCGGTCTTTGAGATGCCGTATGATCTGATCGCGGGTCTGTCGGTAGTGAGTTAGCTTGTCTTCGCGGGTTTCGCCCAGCCCAGTAGGGTCCATTATTGGCCAATAATCGACATCCAGGTGAAAAATTCGGGTCAGTTCCAGAGCGCGGCGCTGACTGGCGGGTGACAATGCAACGATCAGGTCGAATGAGCTTAGGTCATCACCCCATTCCTGCATTTCGTCGAAAGAGCGCGACCTGTGGCGCGAAAGCTCAACGTCGATCTCATGGCAAACCGCGATGCAAAACCCGTCAATTTCCAGGTCGTTATGCACACCGGCCGATTGCACATAGGTGCCGGTGCCATAGAACTTTTTCATGATGCCCTCGGCCATCGGGGACCGGACCGAGTTGTGGTCGCAACAGAACAGGATCGACTGCGGCAGAGGCGTCACCCGTCACCCCCCGAAATGCAGCACGCAGATCAGCGTGAACAATCGACGGGCGGTATCGGTATCAACCTCGGCTTTGCCTTCCAACCGCTCCTGCAGAACGCGGCTGCCTTCGTTATGAATGCCACGCCGCGCCATATCGATTGTTTCAATCTGACTTGGTGGCAACGACTTGACCGCATCAAAATAGCTTTCGCAAATCTGAAAGTAGTCTTTGACCACTTGCTTGAAGGGCCCCAGCGATAAATGAAACTCGGCCGCTTTCTCTGCCGCTTCGGTCGCGACATCAAAAACCAGACGTTTGTCGCGGATTGAAAGTTGCAAGTGATAAGGCCCTTCGGGAACCCTACGGCCATCACGCTGTGGCAGCGCAAAGCTGTTTTCTTCCAAAAGGTCGTATATCGCGACTTTGCGTTCCTGCTCGATCTCGGGTGTCGGCGGCGGCAGGTTACGGTCGTCCAGTTCGATATGTGAAATACGGGTCATGGCTGTGTGGTCCGTTCAGGTCGAAACAGACCTAGCGCAACAAGTCCCATTGAACAACGCAGGAAAAAGTCAAATGGGATTATCCGCAGGGTCAATTTCGTGTTTTTTCAATAACTGGTCCAGAAGTGACCCAGGATTAAAACTGTTCACTCCAATGAACATGCGCCGAAACCACGACCCATAAAAATGAATCGACATTTTTTTCTGCCACTCAAGGAAATCTAGTTTCGAGATATCCGGATCGTTCCATAATCCGCGATGTCGCGGAGGAATAGAGTATAACTCCGTGCGCGACGTTGCCATCGCTCCCTCGTTACTTTGGGACACGTAGTGATAGAGCATCGGCGGCCCCAAACTGAACAACGGCAAACTTGAATACGTCGATTTACCGAAGATGTTTAAATAGGCTTTTTTTTGCTCGTCCGGCCACCAAGGTGGAACAAGATCACTTTCAAAAGCAAACCGACACATGGCTTTCAACGCCGGGCTATCTGAAGGAAATGCAAGTACGCCGTTCATCAAGCGTTTCTTTTTTCTGTTCCCAACAGGGAAAAGATAGCCCTGCCGCGTCTCGAATGGCCTGAGCGCATACGCATCTGCGTCGACCCAAATGTAATCCGTGCCTTGCATCAGCTTAAGCCGGAACAAATCGGCATGAACAGCAACGGACCGGGCAATTGGATCGCGGTAAATCTCTGGTGCATCAAAGACTTCGCGCGCATCCCGAGCTTCAACGAAAGAGGGGATGTTTTCAAGTTCGCCATAGTGGTAGAGGATGGGCTTTTGGTCGACATCAGCGAATGACTTGAGGCATAAATGCTCAAGAAAGCTCAACCGTTTACCGATCCACAATGTCGCCACACGTTCCAAGTCCGACCCTTCTTTCAAGGCGCGCCGCGTCACTGTCCGGCAACGGCAGTTTTGATCAAGGCCCGTCCGACCAGATGATCAGATGCACCATGAACATGTGGCACATCAGCCATAGGGAATCGCGTTAGTCGTTAAGACGCAGCAAACGCGCCGTGACAGATAAACCATGCGCCTCAAGGCTCTCGGACTTGGCCAGTTGCTCGGCCGCTGGGCCAATCGCTCGCAGCGCAGCTGGTGTCATCTGGCTGAGCGTGGTGCGTTTGAGAAAGTCCATCACACTTAGCCCCGAGGAAAACCGAGCAGAGCGCGCAGTAGGCAATACATGGTTCGGGCCACCCACGTAATCACCGATAGCTTCGGGTGTGTACTGACCAAGGAAGATCGCACCGGCATGAATTGTTTTTTCGCTCAGACCCACCGGGTCAGCCACGCAAAGCTCAAGATGTTCAGGGGCTATACGGTTTGACAACCTAGCGGCCTCTTCCAGATCGCACGCTGTAATGATCGCGCCAAAATCACGCCAGCTTGCCCCTGCGATGGCGCGACGTTCCAGCGTTTCCAGCCGTTTGTCTACCGCATTGGCAACAGCTTCACCAAAGACAGCGTCATCGGTAATCAGGATAGACTGGGCGCTTTCATCATGCTCGGCCTGACTCAACAGATCCAACGCGATCCAGTCCGGATCGTTATCTTTATCTGCGATCACCAGAATCTCGGACGGGCCAGCGATCATATCTATGCCGACCTTGCCAAAAACACGACGTTTCGCTGCCGCCACAAAAGCGTTGCCGGGGCCAGTGATTTTATCCACGGGCGTGATGCTGTCCGTTCCATAAGCCAGCGCAGCAATCGCCTGAGCACCGCCAATGCGATAGATCGTGTCTACACCAGATAATCTGGCCGCAAGCAGCACAAGCGGGTTCACCTGCCCGTCCGGAGTGGGCACCGTGATTGCAAGACGCTCAACACCCGCCACCTTGGCCGGGATGGCATTCATCAAAACGGACGACGGATATGATGCCAGCCCACCGGGCACATACAAACCAGCGGCCGACACAGCCGACCAACGCCAACCGAGCGTTGCGCCGGTCTCATCTGTCCACTGGTGATCTTCGGGCAACTGTTTCTCGTGGTAGGCCCGAATGCGATCCGCCGCCAATTCAAGCGCCGCACGGTCCTCGGGTGACACCTGGGCAACTGCTTCGTCAATCTCATCCGACGAGAAAGCCAAGGTGTCCGGCGTCAACTCCAGCCTGTCGAAACGCGCGGTCAACTCAATAACGGCCTCATCGCCGCGGGCGCGGACATCGTCGATGATTTCCGCCACGACCGCGTCAACATCCGGGCTGTCTTCACGTTTGGCCGACAACAACGCAAGAAAGGCGGTCTCAAAATCAGGCGAGGTCGTATTCAGAAAAACAGGCATTGTCTGGCACTCCGGGCGTTTCACCGGGACATATCGTTCGAGGCTGAGGGGCTCAACCCTTCGTCGGGTACGCTTAGCGATTTGTGCATGGGAAACTGGGGAATACCGTGCCAATCTTCGGGGTCACCAGTGTCTTGCCAACCAAACCGGCGATAGAATTCACGCGCCGTGGCCGTGGCATCCAGATGCGCTACTGTGCAACCGTTTTGGGCAAGTACACCCTCCAGCCGGATCAGCAGCGCCAATCCGACACCGCGACGCACATAGGCAGGGTCGACATATAGCAGCGAAATTTCGGACAGGTTGCGAAGGCCCCCGACACCGGCGACCTGCCCGTCCATTTCAGCCAGCCAGATTTCGGCGCCAGACTGAATCCAACGCCGAACAGTTTGCGGATCTTTGTTTTCAGTCCAAAGCGCGAGCAAATCGGCGTCTTTGTGATGATCAGCCACGCAGAGATAGGTGATCGAACGGACAAGAACCTGACTAATGCGAAAGACATCAAACACAGTCGCACGGCGCAGCACCAGACCCGTTGAAGGTCCAGAGAATGCCTGCGCTATGCCGCGTTTATTCCGGATGGTGTGGTACCTGCCCAGACGGTGCCTGATACGGGCGTGTAACGTCCTTGAGCGCGGCATCCAAAGCTTCGACCGACAGGCGAATTGCGCCATCACCGGCCAATGTCAGGATGACATGACCTGCACCATCTTCCCCTGCTTCAAAATCTACCGACAACAGCGACATGACCATATCCTTGTCGCTGCGGTCGACGCCCTGGCTGGCGACCGACAGAACCGAATCGAAGACAAGCACGGATTGCACCCGCTCAAAAGGGCGACCACGACGCGTCGCAGCGTCCTTGTCTTCCCAACGAAATCTGTTGAGCAACAGCCCGAACCGTCGCTCAGCGGGGCGCCATGTCATCTCGGTGATCGGGAACACCGCGTCCTGCGTGAGGGTTGAAATCACCTGCAGGTCATCGGCATCTTCGGCCCCCAGGTTCAGGGGCGACTCTTGCCCGTCGTGAAAACTTGCGTCTGTCATTGGCCCTTGATCCGTTCGATTTTGGCACCCACGCCTTCCAGCTTGCGCACTACATGCTCATATCCGCGGTCCAGATGATAGACCCGGCTGACCGTTGTTTCACCTTCTGCGGCCAATCCGGCCAAAATCAGCGAAACCGAAGCCCGCAAATCCGTCGCCATCACTGGGGCGCCTTTTAACTGTTCGACCCCGGTTACAGTCGCCGTTCCACCGTGAACTTCGATGTTTGCGCCCATCCGAACCAGTTCAGGGGCGTGCATAAAGCGATTCTCAAAAATACGCTCTTCAAGAACAGACACACCTTCGGCAGTGCACATCAGCGCCATCATCTGCGCCTGCAGGTCTGTTGGAAATCCGGGGAAAGGCTCGGTCACAACATCAACGGCATTCACACGGCCATTTTTGCGCGAAACCATCAGGCCACTTTCGGTATCAGTCACATTTACCCCCGCAGCATCCAGCTTTGCAGCGAAAGATTCCACAAGGGCCATACGACCTCCCAGCAACTCAACCTCACCACCGCACACTGCCGGTGCCAGCATATAGGTTCCCAGCTCAATCCGATCCGTGACGACCTGATGGGTCGCACCATGCAACCGATCGACACCTTGAATCTCGATCGTTGAACTGCCTTCCCCAGAGATTTGCGCCCCCATTTTACGCAAGCACTCCACCAGATCGACAATCTCAGGTTCGCGAGCGGCATTTTTGAGGACGGTCGTTCCTTTGGCCAGCGTCGCTGCCATCACGATATTCTCGGTAGCCCCCACGGATGCAAAGCGCATTTCGTGAACCGCGCCTTTCAAGCCGCCCGGGGCCTTGGCATGTAGATACCCGTCCTTCAGGTCGATCTCAGCGCCCAGCGCCTCGAGCCCTTCAACATGCAGGTCCATAGGCCGGGCACCAATCGCACACCCACCGGGCAAAGACACCACAGCCTGCCCAAAACGCGCCAGCAACGGGCCTAGCACCAGGTTCGACGCCCGCATTTTACGCACGATCTCATAATCTGCCGTGTGACTTGTCAGGCTGTGGCTCGACATGGCCAAGACCTGCCCATCCTGCAACGAGGACACCTCGGCCCCAAGCGACTGCAAAAGCGCCGTCATGGTCTTGATGTCACTCAACCGTGGCGCATTTGTCAGCGTCAGCGGTTCCTCGCTGAGCAAGGTCGCAGGCATCAGCGTCAAACACGCGTTCTTAGCGCCGGCGATCGGTATCTGACCGTTCAACGGCCCGTTGCCTGTAACCAGAATCGAATCCATTTGCTCTTATCCCTCGTCTTTATCGGCCTTGTCCCCGGATGCCGCCCGCGCCTTGGCCTGCGCCTTACGACGCGCCATATTTGCCTTTAGCGCTGCTTTTAGCCGCTCTTCGCGCGCGTTACCGGGTTTGCCTTGTTTTTTTGATGAATTTTTGTCCGTCATGCTCTTTCTCTACAGGAGGCGAAAAAAACCGTCCAGACACCCTTGCGCCGCGTTTCGTTTGGGTCTAATCAGCCGCCCACAGCGCTGCTGTAGCTCAGAGGTAGAGCACTCCCTTGGTAAGGGAGAGGTCGAGAGTTCAATTCTCTCCAGCAGCACCATTTCCTTACCCACCAATCCAATGAATATGCACGGATCCGAAAACGTGTGACATTCGTCGATCAGACACCACCACTGTTTGACAGAATCCGCGTACAGTGATTTTCTGAAAACCAGTTTCAAAAACCAACCAGTTTTCTTAACGTTATGAGGACTGTAACACGCTTGCCCCAAAATAGGCATACAGGATCGCCTCAAAGGATTGGACTATGGAAATTGTTGCAGAACAACTTCGAACTTACCCTATCATGGCGCTCTTTCTGTGTTTGGGATTGGGTTATGGCGTGGGGAAATTTCGGGTCGGGAAATTTGAACTGGGTGGCATTGCTGGCACTCTACTCGTCGCTGTCTTTGTCGGCCAAATTGGCGGGATAACACTCAGTACGGATGTTCAGAACGTTTTCTTTTCCCTGTTTATTTTCATGGTGGGCTACAACGGCGGACCTCAGTTCTTTGCGGCACTGAACCGATCGGCTCTGACCAAGTTACTGGCAGCGTTCATGATGACGCTTTGGGGGCTGTTCTTTGTAATCGTGATTGCCCGTTGGGCCGGTTTGGACAAGGGGCTGGCCGCCGGTCTTGCCGCCGGAGGGTTAACGCAATCGGCGATCATAGGCACTGCGGGCAACGCCATTGACCTTTTGGGGTTGGCCGCGGACGAGGCTGCAAAACTTAAGACGAACATCGCCGTAGGATACTCGGTCACGTATATATTTGGTTCAATCGGTCCGATCCTGGCTGTCAGTATCATCCCGATCATCCTGCGCTGCGATCTGCGGCAAGAAGCAATAAAGCTTGCACAAAAACTCAGCGGCGGCGGTCATAAGCTGGAAGAAGGCGAGTTTCTTCCGATGAACAGGTTCGACGCGCGCGCATATCAAGTGAATGAAGGCTCGACCCTGATTGGTCAGGCCGTCAATGCGATTGAGGCTACCTATGACGGCGACCTGCTGGTTGAAAAGCTATTGCGCGATGGTGCGCCTTTGGACGCCACCCCGGATTTGACGATCCAATCCGGGGACCTGGTTGTGGTGTCAGGGCTGGTGTCCGCTTTGACGGCCTTCCAAGGCTCGGCCGGTGACGAGGTTGGTGAGTACCCGCCGGAGCTGACCATCGTCGAACAAAGGCAAAACGTGGTGATCACCAACCCCAAACTTGCCGGCAAGACCCTGCGCGAATTGCACCAGGCCATCACGATTGATCAACGGCGCGGCGTCCATATCTCAAAGATCACGCGGATGGGTCATGATGTCCCGGTTTTGCATAACACCGAGATCCATGCAGGGGACGAAGTCAGCATCGTTGGCCACAAGGATGCGTTGCAGCGGGCTGCAAAGATGGCCGGTTATGTGCCGCCCTCCGCTTCGGTCACGAATTTTATAGCACTTGGGATCGGGGTCGCCGCGGGTTACCTGATTGGCGAAATCAGCTTTGTTATTGCCGGAACCAAGGTTGCACTTGGATCGGGTCTTGGTTGTCTGATTACCGGATTGCTCATCGGTTACCTGCGCATTCGCAAGCCCAGTATTGGTGGCGTGAACCGGGGTGCGGCCAACTTTCTGCAAAGCTTTGGGCTGGCGGTTTTTGTCGGCGTCGTAGGGCTGAACGCTGGCAAACCCGCGCTGGAGGCAATCCAGCAATACGGAATTACGCTGTTGTTGTTGGGCGTTCTGGTCACGATGATGCCGATGATCGTGCAGTTCCCGATCAACTACTTTGCGCTTCGCATCAAGAACCCAGTCGAAGCTTGCGCGGTTGTGACCGGATCCCGCTCGGGTAACCCCGGGTTTGCAACCTTGCTGGAAAAGACAGGGAACTCTACCCCGACGCCAGCCTTTACCATGACCTACGCCGTGGCAAATATCTTCCTGACACTATGGGGGCCACTTGTCGTGGCATTTGTCCCGTGAGTTGAAGGATAGGGTGCCTCAAGTCGTCTCCTTAGGCACCCACCCTTTTACTCCTGACCGTGCAAAGGCAACCCTTTCGAGGCGCGGTATGCCTGCACATATCCGACCGCGACCGCACGGACCGCACGCCCAATCTGGCGATAGGCGCTGTCATCCAAATTGGCGAATGACACCCGGGCCGACCAGTTTGGCGCGTCAAAGCCGGACCCGTTCAGCAGCACAATCCCGTGGTCCTGCGCCAATTTGAACGAGATATCCAAAGGGTGAACATTCTCTTTGATCCATTCGACGACCTCATCACCCACGTATTTTCGCAGCCAAAACTCGAAATCGATGATCCCATAATAGTGGTCGAATAAGGGGTTGTCCGGCACGTCGATACCCATACCATCAACCAGTTCCTCGAAACGGTGCTTTAGAATTCCCCAGCAGAACGATTGATAAGCCTTTTCCTCGTCCATCATTTCGACAAGCGAAAACAGCGTCATCATGACCTGCTGCGGCAAGGACAAACCAGCAGTGTGATTCAAAGCAACATCCCGACTATCGGCAACGATCCGGTCAATGAATTTGAAGTTCGATGGATCAGGCGTCAGCGGCGCATAGCGCGCATTCACCAAAGCTTTGGTTTCATCGTCTGCATCAGCGATCATTCGGTCAAAGATATTATCCTGGGCCACTGCAACCACACCCAAACGCCACCCCGTGCAGCCAAAATACTTTGAGTAGGAATAAACGCCGATCGTATTCCCGGGCAGATGCCCCATCACAGATTGGAAGTCCGGCACAAAGGTGCCATACACATCGTCCGTCAGGATGATCAGGTCGGGACGCCGCGTGTTTACGAAATCGACCAGTCGCGCCAGAACTTCGGGGCTGATCGCAACAGAGGACGGGTTGCCGGGGTTGACCAGAAACAGCGCTTTGACCTTGGGGTCAGCCAGCTGCTCAAGATCGTCATCGGTCAACTGAAAATGGTCCTCTTCCTTTGAAGACACATCGACCACGTTCAGCCCATAATCTTCGAGGACAGGCATTTCCAGATAAGGTGTGAAAATCGGCGTGCCCAGCGCGATGGTGTCACCCGCGTTGAGCAGCCTCTGGTTCTTGAGTGCTTTGAAAATATAGCACATTGCAGCGGTTCCGCCTTCGACCGCATAAAGGTCGAACTTGGCGTCTGGACGATGGCCCGAGCACATCGCCCACATCAGGTATTCGTGGACGATCGCCTCGTTGTGTTCAAGACAACGATCCGGCATGGGATAGTGATCCCCGACTATTCCATCGGTCAGCTCCAGAACGAAATCATCGGGGGTGAAGTCAAATTTCTGGATCGCGAAATCCACAAGGTCTGACAGCGTTTCCGCACCGGGGGTTCCGTCCTGCCCCGATCTGGCGGCGCAGTAAGCCTTGAGGCGGTCATAGCTGCCGGGACCTTGCGGCATCCCCGCCAGACCGACCTGCGGCTCATTCCGGTGGCGTTGCGCTTCGGTCATCGCGAACTGACCCAACAGGAAAAAGGCTTCGCGGGCTTTTGTCGCGATCCAATTCGGGTTGCCGCGTCCTGCGTTCAGATAAGGAAGCGTCGATTTTCGCGCCTCTTTCTGGGCCAGCTTGATAAGCTCGTCCTTGATTTCAAAAGGACTTAGATTTTCAAATTGATGTAGGTCCAGCGTCTCAGGCATTGCATCAAACCCTTTGCTAAAATCAGTCGGATATATTCACCCGAAGCCTACGCAAGGACCTGAGCCACTGTAAACCATGCTGTGATAATCGAGGCACCTCAAGCGGCGCTTTTAGTTGAGACGGCTGGAGGCTGCCAATGCACCTGCCAGAGAGTTTTCAATCTCGCCCGGATAGTCACGGCCTTTTTCGTGCAAACCTGCAGCGACCCAACCCACCGTGTGACCGCGTGCGCCGATATCATTGGCCCGCACAAGGGTTGGTGATGTCTTTTCGATCCGAACAAGCGCCATGGATTCCTCAACCTCACGCTCGGACAGGATCATTTTCACGGCACTGCAAATATCCATCGAAACCTGCAATGTCTGGTGCTCCAGACGATGCGCGGACTCTGACAACATCCGCGTGCAGAACGCTGAAAGAAAATACCAACGGAAAATGGAAAAAACGCGTTTCTGAAAATCGCCGGTAAAGCCAACCCCCGAAGAAGCAGCTTGATAGATTTTTTGAAACGCTGCTTCGGCAGCCTGCGACACCTCGTAAATCTGCGCTTCGCGCTGTTCAACAGGCAGCCCGCGCGAGCCAAAAAACACTTCGGCTTCGTGAGTCTCTAAGTTCATTTCGGTCCTCCAGCTTTAATTCCTGATGAGGACATGGGAATGTTTAAGATCATTCGAATGTGATTTTCTGCCATTTAACAAGATGTCAGGCCATTTCTTGGCTTTACAAAAATGCCACAAACCTTCGTTCAACGCAAACTTGTCTAACATTAACATCAGCCAAACGGCAAAAATGTGGCCGATTGCGCCCAGAACAAAATGGGGCAAACAGCCATTTTGTTTCTCAAAAAACCCTAATGCTGACACGATCTGGCAACAGTTGCGCCCATTTTAGATGCGAGAAACACTTAATCCCGCAGATCAGTTGACCAGTGAGATTTTAACGAGGGGGTACGAGCGGGACTTGGGGGTGAGCGCCTGTCTGGCCGACGCACCCGAGGGCAGAGCTGCTCCCCCTACTCCAATTACGATCAGTCGATCTTGCTTTTCTGCGCGTGTGGCGTGACCCCGAAACTTGATCGGTACACGCGCGAGAAATGCCCGGGGCTTTCAAATCCGCACGCCATCGCAACTTCGGTCACGGACGCTTCGGTCTGGAGCAGAAGCTTTTGCGCGCGCTCCAGCCGCAATTCCATAAAGTATTTCTTTGGCGACGTATTGAGGTACTTGCCAAACAGCCTTTCCAACTGGCGCGTGGATATCCCCAGATCTTCGGCAATCTGCGACGGTGACACGGGGGACTCTATACAATCGCGCATAACATGGATGGCTTTAGCCAGATGGGCATTGCGCATTCCGTTGCGCGATTGCAGCGACACACGTTGTTTGGCCGTGGCGTTGCGCACAGCGTTGTAAACCATCTGATCTGCGACCGCGATTGCCAGTTCCTCGCCATGATCCCGTTCGATCAGGTGCAGCATCAGATCGGCGGTGGCAGTTCCACCAGATGCCGTGATGTGTTTTTCATCTGCAACGAAAACGCTTCGCACAAGGTTCACCTCGGGAAATTTTTCCATGAACGCATCATGGTATTCCCAGTGAATCGCGGCTTGCATTCCATCCAGAAAACCCGCTTCGGCCAAAAGCCAGGCACCTGAGCACAGTGCGCCAATCGGCGTGCCCCTTGCCCTCTCACGCCGCAACGTGGCCAACAAGGATCGCGTGACGTGATTGCGCATGTGGATGCCCGACAAAACGAACAACTGGTCCGTCTTGGGCAGATCATCCAGACCGCCATCCACGAGGGTCACCATTTCGTTCGAGCACACTGCGCGCTCTCCATCCTCAGAGATCAGCGCCCACTGATAGAGTTTTTCGCCACTGACCAGATTTGCAATCCTAAGCGGCTCGACCGCGCAAGAGAATGCAAGGTGTGAGAACTCCTCGATCAATATGAAGGTAACGTGGCGCGTTTGGCGCATGGAATGTTCCGTTCTTTTTAGCGTGTTTTCGCCCGAGTCTTTGCGGCTGTCAAATACGATACGATTTTTTTGTATACAAACTGTATTTTTCTAGAATACAGCAAGGATAAGACCTGCCCACCACGATTCGGGCCACCATGACAGGACAATCCGGATGAAAGACGATGCCAAATCCCGTAAGGCCGAGTTGACCGAACACCTCAAGGTGTCGATCCTGACCTTGCGCCTGCAACCCGGCGCGGATCTCGACGAGGTGGAATTGTCCGATGCGTTCGGACTGTCCAGAACCCCCTCGCGCGAAGTGTTCCGGCAGCTGGCGGGTGAAGGGTATCTGGAGTTACGCACAAATCGCAGCGCCCGTGTCGCGGAAATGTCTTATACGACGCTGCGGGATTTCTTCCTTGCAGCTCCGATGGTGTATGGCGCGATTTTGCGGCTGGCGGCTGTCAACGCAAAACCAGCGCAGATTGATGCCCTGAAAGATGCCCAGCTGGCCTTCAAGGCGGCGTTGCGGTCGGGTTCAGCAGAAGACCGGGCATTGGCCAATAACCGTTTTCACGACGTGACCGGAGAGATGTCCGGCAATGTCTACCTGTTGCCGTCGTTCAACCGGCTTTTGATCGACCATGCCCGGATCGGCATGACCTTTTACCGGCCGCAAACGGCACAAATGAGCGAAAATCTGTCTGAGGCCAGTCGCCAACACGACGCCATCATCGCCGCCATCGAGGCGAACGATGAGGCGACAGCTGCGCAGCTGGCCGAAGACCACTGGAACCTGTCACGCGATCAGATCGAATTGTTCGTGATGCCAGATGCGCTGGATGTCCCGATGGGCCTTCCACCGCTTTCGAAACCTGCATGAGGACGGAATGAACCCTATTTTCAAATTTGAGGGGATTTATACCCCGGTGGTTACGCCCCATCACGATGATGGCAGCGTGAATTGGGACGCGCTGTCCGACGTGATCGAGTATCTGGTCGAGAATGGGGTGCACGGGCTGATCTCGGGTGGTTCGACCGGAGAAAACTATGCGCAGACAGTCGATGAGCGTCTGGAACTGGCGCGCTTTACCCATAAGCAGCTCAATGGTCGCCTGCCTTTGGTTGTAGGTACCGGTGCGATGTTGACGCAGGATTCAATTGCCTTGGCATCTGGCGCGCGCGAGATCGGGGCGGACTCGATCCTGTTGGCCAGCCCGCCCTACGCGGTACCGACTGACCGGGAAAACGCGTTGAATGCGCTGGCCATCGACAAGGCCGCGGATTTGCCGGTTATGCTGTATAACTACCCCCACCGCACCGGCACCATGATGGGCGAGGAGTTCCTTGATCGCGTCGGTCGCAGTCGGAATTTCTGCGGGATCAAGGAAAGCTCGGGCGATATAAACCGGGTGCATCTGCTGGCCCGCGATTATCCGCATATTCAGCTTGGTTGCGGTATGGACGATCAGGCGCTGGAATTCTTTGCCTGGGGTGCGCCATTCTGGGTATGCGGCGGATCTAATTTCCTGCCTGCGGAACATGTGGCGCTTTATAACGCCTGCGTTGTCGAAGGCAATTTCGACAAGGGTCGCCGCATCATGTCGGCAATGCTGCCCCTGATGAACGTGCTGGAACAAGGTGGCAAGTTCATTCAAACGATCAAGCATGGCGTTACGATGAACGGCATCGCAGCGGGCGTCATGCGCGCGCCGCTCAAAGGTCTGAACAAAGACGACAAACGCGCGCTGGAACAAGTGACCCGCGTGTTGAAACAAAAAATCGCTGACATTGTGGCGGAGGGTTAAGGCATGGGATTGCTGACACAGGACGAATACAAATCCATCGCAGCAGGTCTAGACCTGCCGAACGCCGCATTTATCGACGGGGCGTTTCGCCCGGCGGCCTCGGGCAAGACCTTCACCAGCGTTAACCCGGCCACCGGTGAAAAACTGACGGATATCGCGGCCTGCGGCGCCGAGGATGTGGACTTTGCCGTCGAAAAAGCGCGCGAAGCCTTTGACGATGGCCGCTGGAGCAAACTGCACCCATCCGAACGTAAAGACGTATTGATCAAGCTGAGTAAGCTGATGACCCGCAACGCGCGCGAACTGGCGGTGATGGAAAGCATCGACAGCGGCAAGACCATATTCGATTGCGAAACCGTCGACGTGCCTGAAACCATTCACTGCCTGAAATGGCATGCCGAGGCGATCGACAAAATCTACGATCAGGTCAGCCCCGCAAGTGATGATCACATCGCCATGGTTGTGCGTGAGCCGATCGGCGTTGTTGGCCTGGTATTGCCTTGGAACTTCCCCCTGCTGATGCTGGCATGGAAGATCGGACCCGCCCTTGCCGCAGGTTGTTCAGTTGTGGTCAAACCCGCAGCTGAGACGACCTTGACCGCCCTGCGCCTTGCAGAACTGGCGATGGAGGCCGGGATACCCCGCGGCGTACTGAACATCGTTCCCGGCGGTGGCGCAGATGCGGGGGAACCGATTGGCCGTCACATGGATATCGACATGGTCTCGTTCACCGGCTCGACCGTGACCGGCAAGCGATTCTTGACCTATTCCGCCGAAAGCAATGCCAAGGAAGTCGTGCTTGAGATGGGTGGCAAAAATCCTGCGATCGTCATGGATGATGCAGAAAACCTCGACCGTGTGGCATCCCATATCGTCAACGGTGCGTTCTGGAACATGGGCGAAAACTGTTCAGCAAGCTCGCGCCTGATCGTGCACAAGAACGTCAAGGCCGAACTGCTGGAGCGTATCGCGCATCACGCAAAACAGTGGAACATCGGCGACCCGCTGGACCCGGAAACCCGGATGGGCGCGCTGGTCAGCGAAGGCCACTACAACAAGGTCTGCGGTTACCTCGATCAGGCTGAAAACGTGGTTATCGGGGGCAAGGCCGACAAGGGTTTTGTCGAAGCAACCGTCGTGGAAGTGCCGGGGAATGATGCGGTTTTGGCCCGCGAAGAGATCTTTGGCCCGGTTCTGTCGGTGATTGAGGTTTCGGGTTTTGACGAGGCGATCAAGATCGCCAATGACACGGACTATGGCCTGTGCGCATCGATCTTCACTGCGAATGCCAAACGGGCCATCCGTGGCGCCCGCGCGATAAAGGCGGGAACCGTGACCGTGAACAGCTTTGGCGAAGGCGATATCTCAACACCCTTTGGCGGTTACAAACAGTCGGGGTTCGGGGGTCGTGATAACTCGGTACATGCCCACGACCAGTACACCCAGTTGAAGACCATCTGGATTGATCTGGCAGACGATGCGGATGAGGCGGTCGATTGAGCGCCTACTCTGCCAAAACTCTTCCGGTACATCGTGGGCCTGCAGCGTGGAATGACATCCTTGGCGCGCAGGCCCCATTCCGGGAACTGACAGGCGACATAACGGCGGACTTCACCGTCATCGGTGCGGGTTTTGCCGGGCTTACGGCGGCACGTCGGCTGCTTCAATTGCAACCCACAGCAAAGGTGGTTGTGCTGGATGCCGGGCGCGTTGCCGAGGGGGCCGCCGGGCGAAATTCGGGGTTCATGATCGACCTGCCACATGATCTGGCCTCCGACGATTACTCGGGCGCGGGCGACGACAAGAAAATGATTGCGCTGAACCGGCAGGCGATAGCCTTTGCGCGACAGGCCGTTGAGCAATACCAGATCGACCCAAATTACTTTGATCAGTCGGGCAAAGTGAACGGGGCCGCCAGCGAAGCCGGAAACGCGCATAACGAAAGCTATGCCGAACATCTGGCCTCGCTGGGTGAGACCAGCGAAAAGCTGGACCCGCAACACATGCAGGAACTGACAGGATCGCGCCACTATATCTCAGGGCTTTACACGCCGGGAACGGTGATGTTGCAACCCGCGGGCTATATTCGCGGCCTTGCTGCAGGGTTGATGGGAGAAGGGGTAGACCTTTTCGAAAACTCGGCTGTCACCGGGTTTTCGAAACAGGGAAGTTCTTGGAAAGTCACCACCGATCGCGGCACGGTCAGCACCGGAAAGGTTATCCTGACGGTCAACGGACATTTGGAAAGCTTTGGTATCGAACGTGATCGGCTGATGCAGCTGTTCTTGTTCGCCTCGATGTCACCAGAGTTGACCGTTGATCAAATGCGCGTTCTGGGCGGCCAGTCCCGCTGGGGTGTCACGCCGTCAGATCCCATGGGAACTACCATGCGGCGGATAGATTCCGGGCAAGGTGGCAATAGGGTCATAACCCGCACCTGTGCGGCCCTGCGTCCCGGCATGGTAGCAACCGCACGCGATCTGGCGCGGGCCTCACTGGTTATGCAGCGCAAGTTCGATCAGCGGTTTCCCCAGCTGGCGGGTTTGGGCATGGAGTATCGCTGGGCCGGGCATCTGTGCCTCAGCCTCAACGGCGTTGCGGTTGCGGGCGAGGTCGAAGCGGGTGTCTACTCGGGTTGCGTCCAAAACGGGCTAGGCACGGCCAGAGGAACGCTCACCGGGATCGCGGCGGCCGAACGCGCCTGCGGTCACACCTCAGACATCACGCAACACTTTGCCGCCGAAGACAAACCGAAACGTCTGCCCCCTCAGCCCTTTCGGGAAATCGGAGCCAACGCCGTTTTGCGATGGAAGGAATGGCGCGCGCGGGACGAATGATCAGGTCGGTTTCCAACATATACGCCCAAGACCTGATCATCTTTCCCAGACTGAACCAAGTCGGCTAATAAAAATCCCGTTTTATCTTTCGGGGTATCGGATCGTGAACCCACAAAAAAACCCGCCCGATCATTCGGGCGGGTAAGTTCCGGGGGAGATTATCAGTAGCTCTGGTTCAACTCATCGGCTGCAGGAATTTCACGCTCGCGACGGGCGATATAGTCTAGAAGCTGTTCGTTCTTAGCCTCATCCAGCTTTGGCTCTTGGTATTCGCCCAACAGCTTTTTGGCGTGTTTCAGTGCGCGCGCGGTGATTTCCACGCTTCCTTCGGCTTGCCACTGTTCGATCGAGTTGTTGTCGAATAGCTCGGGCATAAAGAACGCCTGCTGGAAGTTATCTTGTGTGTGTGGGTGACCCAGATAGTGACCACCTGGACCCACGTCTGGAACCGCTGCCAGCGCCTGGTCGAAATCATGCCATTTGGGCCCCTCGGCCATTCGGTAGGCCATGGCGCATTGCTCGGCGTCCACCACGAACTTGGCAACGGAACAATGCATACCAGCCTCGTTCCAGCCCGCCGAGTGCCAGATATAGTTCGCACCCGCATGCATCACCGCGCTGAGCGTTGTTGCGGATTCGTACCCGGCTTGCGCGTCGAATGTCTTGGCACCACCCAAGGTGTTCGATGTGCGCCATGGCACATCGTAATACCGTGCCATCTGACCGATCATAAAGTTCATAAGGCTGATCTCGGGAGTGCCCGCCATTGGGGCGCCCGATTTCATTGAAACGGTCGACAAGTAGTGGCCCCAGATCGCCGGACACCCTTTGCGGATCACCTGTGTGTACGCCAGCGCCGACAGCGCCTCAGCCGTCAACTGGGCTACCGTGGCGGGTACGCTGGCAGGCGTGTTCGCACCACCCAGAACAAAGGGCGAGCACAGCACCGGTTGATTGCGGCGGCAGAAGGCACGCATCGCGCCCAGCATGGTTTCATCCCAGACCAGCGGGCTGTTACCGTTACAGTTGCCTGTGGTCACGGGATGTTCGTCGATAAAATCTTCTCCGAACAGGATATCGCACATGTCCATCACATCTTCGGCGTTCTTGGGCGACGTCGTCATACCCATGAACATTTTGTCCGAATACTTCATCGACGAATAGGTAATGCGAAGATGTCGCTGGCTGATCGGGTGATCGTACGGCTCGACGATGTGGTGGGCCGAACTGTGCAGCGCCGGCATCATGTGCGACAGCTTGTGGAACATCGCCAGATCTTCCAGCAGCGGATTGCGCCGAACATCGTCCAGATCACGCAAGAAGGGCGCACCGGTCATCGGCACAAAGACCGAATGCTTGCCACCCAGTTTGACATTATTCGCCGGGTTCCGAGCGTGATAGGTGAACTGGGCCGGAATTGTCGAAATCAGTTCGCGCACCATGTTTCGGTCAAGATAGACCAGCTCGCCCACGACCTTTGCACCGGCCTTTTTCCAGTCTTCCAAAGCGATGGGATCGCGGAACTGAACGCCCACGTTTTCAAGAATATCCATCGCGGCGTTGTCGATAAGTTCAACTTGCGCCCCGTCCATCACCTCGCACAGAGGGATGCCACGGGTCAGACCGGGCAGCATTTCAAAATTCGGTGCAGTGCGCAGAGCGCGGCGGGCTGAGCGCCCGCCCGAGCGGGACGCAGTTCTGGTGCTCATGGGGCAGTCCTCCATTGTTGTATTAACCTTGAAGGATTCGCAGAGCTTTCACCGCACTGATTGCGATATCTGCTTGCAGGAAGCGACACCCCTTCCCGACGTTGAAACGCCGCCCGGTTTGGGCGGCGTTTGTTGTTTTATTGCTGTTTTGGCTTTGGGTTATTCGGCGGCTTGTGTGGCGCCTTCGCCCTGCTTGTCGCGCAG
>NZ_JBQFSZ010000016.1:0-41825 GCF_056538325.1 Ruegeria sp. BG8
TTGAGTTTCTGGAAATGCCCGTCGACGTGAAGGACCTCGAAACGGATGATGCCTTGCGTGATCTGCTGCGCCGCAAGTTGCGTGACGCCGCCGACGGTTTGGCTTCAGACGATGCGGTCATCCGACTGAAGCTCACGGGGCGCACGCCGCGGCGCTGGCAGCTTTTACGCGATCAAGATGTCTGGATGGATACTGTGGCGCAATATGCCCGCGAAACCGGGGTGTTGTGGCTGGACAGGATCGTCTTTGATTTGTCTGCGAATGACGAGGCGGCAAACAGCGCGACGGATGAACTGGCCGTAATCATGAAGACCATCCGCGACCAAGCTGGGTTTGCGGAAAACTATCGCACTGAACTGGAAGATGTTCTGAAAGAAATCCCACCGCAGCGCCGGACAGAGCTGTTGCCAGATGAAGCCGAAACCAACCGTCTGGTACTGCATCTTGCCGAACGCGGTGCGCAGCGGCTGATCGCGAAGATGAAGGGGGCGTCTTCCTGATGCGTATCCAACGACTGGCTTTGGATGTTTTTGGCCATTTTTCAGGCAAGGTTCTGGACTTCGGGGCCGCTGGCCGCACATCGGATTTTCATTTGATCTACGGGCCAAACGAAGCGGGCAAAACGACGACGATGGAAGCCTATCTGCGGTTGCTTTACGGTTTCCCTAATCGTGACACCTATGGGTTCAAACATCAGCGCGCGAACCTGAAGGTGTCGGGGTTGCTGGAAATCGACGGAGACGCCCGCCTGTTCACCCGGTTGCCATCCCGCAATAGCAACTTGCGGGGTGACGCGGACGCGATACTGCCTGAGACCGCGATTGCCGCGCATTTGGGTGGGCTGTCGGCCGATGACTACCGCAGCCTGTTGTGTCTGGACGATGATACAATCGAGAAGGGTGGTGAAGAGATTGCAAATGCCCGTGGTGATATCGGCAAGCTGTTGTTCTCGGCCGCGGCAGGTGTTGCGGATCTGAATACGGTTCTGGATCAGGCGCGGGTTGAGGCAAATGCGTTGTACAAAAAACGATCCAGTTCGACGCGCGTTGCCGAACTGAAACGAGAGTTGAGCGAAATCGACCGCGACATTCGGGACTTGGATGTCAGCGCCGCCGCTTGGCGCAAGCTGAAAGATGGGCTCGCGGCTGCTCAGGCCGCCGAGGAAAATGCGCGTCAGGTGCGCGATGACCTACGCGTCGAGCAATCCCAAACCGATGCTTTGCGTCGCGTGATCCCCAGATTGGCACAGCTGGACAGGCTTGTAGCCGAGATTGCGGATAAGGCGCATTATCCCGATAGGATCGACATAGATCCTGAAATGCTGGTCAAACTGCTGGCCGATCGGGGCCAAGCAGAAACGGATTTGGAGCGCCTGACAGGCAACCTGAACGAAGCCGAAAAGGAACTCGAGAATCTGCCTCCGGACGAAAGCCGTCTGAACCTGTCTCAAAAGCTGGACGACCTTGACGAGCTGCGCAGCCGTACGTTGACAGCCGCGATGGACATTCCCCGGCGCCAACGCAGGCTGGACGAGGTCGAGGCGGACATGAAACGGGTGGTGGCAGAACTTGGGGCGCCGGAGGATGCGGATGTCGGTGATTTTGTTGTGTCCGCAGCCGAAATTACGGCGCTTGAAGAACTGCGGGGCAACATGCGGGATGCAGTAACCACCCGCAATAGTAGTGCGCGCGAGTTGGAAGAGTGTGCGCTGCGCGTTGCGCAGGCAGAAAAGACTCTGCGCGAGGTACAAAAAGCCGCGCCACTTCAAAGCGGTGCGCATGAACTGCTTGTGCGTTTTGATGCCGATAGGCTGGCCCCTGCATTTGCAACGGCTTCTCAAGCCATGTTGTCCGCGGAAGCATCTGCCAGGGATGCCCTGAACGCACTTGCGGTTGGCGATTGCACGTTTTCAGCGCTGCCTGCCTGCCCGGTAGATCGATCAACCGCAGAGGACCTCGCCGATCAACATGGATCGCTTACGGAAAAGATAGCGCGCCTTGATGAGAGGCTGGAAGATTACGAAGAATCTATCGCAATCAAAGCCGCCCAGATATCTGCTCTGGCTGAGGGTTCCGCTGTTTTTGGAGATGCTGAGGCGCAAGAGGCGCAGGCGCAAAGAGATGCCTTGTGGCAGGCCCATTGCACGGATTTGACAGCACAAAGTGCGGCGCTTTTTGAGCCTGCGATGACGCGGGTGGATGACATCAACGCAAGCCGTTTGGTCCATGCCGCCGAACTTGGTGCGCTTCGGAAGATGACTCAGGATCAGGCAGAAACCGAGGCGCGCAAGGAACGGGTCCTGTTGGCGCGCGAAGGATGGGTAGCGCAGGCAAAGGAATTTGAGGACCGAATAATCGATTACGCCGATAAAATCGGGTTACCCGAACTGTCACCACGTGCTATTGCGAATTGGGTTGATTTGCACGTAGCGGCGCTGGCAGCACACAGGCGGCGAAATGAGGTTGCCGAGCAACACAAGGATACGATTGAGCGCGCCGAGCGTCTACGTCAGCAACTTGCGCCGCTTCTTCCTTTGGAAGACCCGACATTTGATGCTGCGCTGGCTTCGGCCCGGGACATGGCGGATTCCGAGCGCGCGTACAAAGATGTTCTGCGCGAGACCTCGGAAAAACTGACAGAACTGCAGGGCGAGCTTGAGCGCCGCCAGAGCGGCCAGGACGATCTTGGCAGTGCCTTGGAGCGGGCAGGGGAGATTTGGCGATCCAAGGTTGGCGATTTGTTCGGCACACGGGTATCGCCTGACAGGCTTGCGGCGTCTCCGGGCGTGTTGGGCCACCTGCGCGAGTGGGATGCGACACGTCAAAGCGCTGCGCGGCAAGTGTTTGCGATGCAGGAGGATCAGCGACAGTTCGAGGCGGCGGTAGCCGAGCTGAGTACCCAATTTGCAATTGGTGAAAGCACTTCCTTGGACGCGTTTGCCCGGCTCAGGCAAATCGCTGAAAAAGCGCAAGACGATCAGAGACGATACATTGAGCTGATCGGGAAAAAAGCCGAACAAACCGAACTCAGAGAAAACTGCCGTAATAAATTGGCGGACATTGACCGAACGGTGACGACACTTGGGGCCGTATTTCCAGATACGGTTGACGTCAGCACACTTGAGGCTCTTCGGAACGCTGTAGGCACGGCCAAAGACGTGATTAGGGTCCGAGCGCAGGTTGCTGAAATCGAGGAGCAAATCCTCAGCGATCTTTCAGAAGAGACACTGGATGAGGCAAGAATCGCAGCCGGGGAGCACACGCTACCTGTTCTTGAGGCCCGAGCGCAGTCTTTGGAGGGTGATCTCAAGCGGGTGGAAGACACCCTGTCAGAAACGACGGTGGCACGCGCGAATGCTGAAAAAGACCTCGGGGCGATTTCCGGCAGCGCGGAAATTGCCGAACTGGTTGAGCGTCGCGCGATACTGCACCTTCAGATCGAAGACGCCATTTTGAACTATGTCGAGCGGGATCTTGGTCTGCGCGTCGCCGAAGAGGCTATCCGCCGATACCGCGACCGCCATCGAAGTGAAATGATGGCCGCGACTGAACGCGCATTCGCTGAATTGACGAACGGGGCCTATCAAAAACTGTTGACCCAGCCGGAAGGAGCGTCGGAAATATTGTTGGCGGTTGATGGCAATGGCACGTCGAAACAGGTTGGGGATATGTCGAAGGGAACACGGTTTCAGCTCTATCTGGCGCTCCGTGCGGCGGCATATGAGCAGATGGTCAGTCAGGGCGTTCAGTTGCCGTTTTTCTGCGATGATATATTCGAAACATTTGATGAAGACCGAACGCGTGCTGCGTGCCGTTTGATGGAGAGGATAGGGCAAAACGGTCAAGCGATCTATCTGACTCATCATCGCCACGTGGTCGAGATCGCCAAAGAAGTGTGCGAAAACCCACCAGTGATCCACAATCTGATGGATTGAGCAGCGCAGGGTGAGAGGCGTTGCGCGGATATTTCAGCCGCGCATTTGTCAATCTTCGATCAGCGAAAAATCTTCACCATCGCCCGGTTTTGTGCGCGGCGCTGCATGTCGGCGTCCAACAACCAGTCTATAATGAACAGAGAGCGCTCGATCCGCCCGATCTCGCGTAAGGCAACAGCCAGTTCGTGCTGACGGGGATATGATGCGAACTTCCTCAACAATTGACTTGGTGGCATGACGCCTGCCGCCATGGTGGCGACGGCGCGCAAGATGTCCGGCCAGTTTTCGGTGATCAGCTTTTCTCTGATCTTTCCACCGACCAGCCCGCGGATTTCCTTCGGCGCTGCAGAGGGGTCGAAGAGATAGAGCCGCTTTGACGGTAGGTCCCGGATACGGGGCACAAAGCGATAAGACAGGAGCGCGGTTGCCGCGAAGACATGATCGGTGAAGCCGCCGGTGTCGGCATACTGCTCTTTGATCTTCTTCCCAACCTCGTTCATCAGCAGGCCGTCCAGAATGTATGGGGCCTCGTTGACGGTCGCAGGGATATTCTGTGTGGCAAACGGGCCGAACTGGTCGGAGACATGGGTGTAGGCTTTCAAGCCGGGCTCCTGTCCATACTTCGCGTTGATGAGGTTCATCGCCTCACCATGCCGCGTTGTTGGAAAGAACTGACCATCGCTTGAAGCGGTCATACCGCCGCCCCAGAACTGCGCCATCGGCAATTTGGTCTGCGCCTCGATCACCTTGGCGAGCGCCCTGTTGATGGCATCGCTTTCAACATGCCACCGGGACAAGCGCGAGAGTTGGAAGTAGTCATGCGAACTGGTCGCCTCGGCCATTTTGCTGAGGCCAAGGTTCAATCCCTCGGCTAGCAGCACGTTCAGCAACCCGATGCGATCCTTGCAGGGAACGCCGGTGCGCAGATGCGTGAAGGCTTCGGTGAAGCCGATATCGTCATCAACTTCCTGCAGCAGATCGGTGATCCGAACGGCAGGCAGGCGGCCATAAAGGTCAAGCACCATGCCATCAGCATCCGCCGGGATCGCCGCCGTCAAACGATCAACCTTGAGTACGCCGTTCTCGATTGAGCCGCCCGGGATCGCGCCGGATCGTGCGGCCTTGGCCAAACGCTTCATGCCTTCCGCCAGCCTTGCCTTGCGATCATCGAGCCAGATCTCCGGTTCGAACGGCATCGTCAGGCGAGGGCACGCCTTGGCTGTTTCTATCGGTACCAAAGCCTGTTTCAGATCAGCGTAACGCCGGGAATGGGGCAGCCAGATATCGCCGGATCGGAAAGCTTCGCGCACCTGGAACAAGACGGCGACCTCCCAGAGCCGATTGTCACCTGGGTCCTGAGCATCGAGGTGTCGATTCCATTTCGAAGTTCGGCGTAAGAAGCCAACCTGGCGGGACGCATCGGTTTGATCCTGGGCGATGACTATTGTTGCCTGCATCAAAGGTGCCGCCACCGGGGCGGCGCAGATATCGAGCGCCCGCAGCATTCTTGGGGCATAGCGCCGGAACCGGTGATACCCATGAACGACATGCGACAGGGCGTCAGCCGCCATCGTGTCAGTCAACTCGGCCGCAGTTGTCACCATGCTTTCGAGGTGAGACCAGCCACACGCAAGTTCAATGGCCGCTTCAAGGGGGGCGCCATCCGCCCTGGCTTCCAGCAGAGCGGCACCCAGATCCTTGAAGGAACGTAATGTTTCACGCAGCGATGATCTGGCATCCGCGATACGCGCGTCGGACAGCCTCTTTGCATCCCGCCAGGTCTTGCCAACGATCCGGTCGTGGGTTTCGATCACGGCATCGGCAATGGCTGCCTTCCACTCTACCGTACAGACAGCAAGGATCGCCAGGCGCCGGTCACTCGTGATGTCGCGCAACCCATCGGCAAAGTAGCGCTCGCCTTGGCGGCGCAGGCGGGTGATCCGATGGGGCGGTACGTCGGCCAAAATGTCCGGTGAGAGGTCCAATTCCTGCAAAAACTCTAACCGGTCCAATAGCCGCGATGCGCCTGCCGAGTTGCTACCCACTTCGAAGCGGCGAAGCCAGATGAACCGGGTGACATTGCCATCCACGATCTCGGACAACAGCGCGTCCAGGCGTTCTTTCATTTCATCGTCGATCCTGCTGGTGATCCGGCTTTCGGTCTGGCGCTCCGCCGACACCAGAGCATCTGCGCACAGCCGCTCGATGACAGAGATGCCGGGCAGGATCACCTGCGACCGGCGGCACTCTTCGACAAATCGGCGCGCCAGGTCTTCGTTGGATCGGGCAGTTTCAGCCTCGTTCTCAAGCCAGGCCTTCAGACTGCGCGCGCCTTGGCCAGAGAACATCTTGAAGCCGTACATCTGGCGCAGGGCGTGCAGGTGCTGCTGACGGGTTTGCCGACGTGCGGCATAAGGTAAGACATCGTTGCCGGTCAGGCCCAACTGAGCCGCGATGAAGCGCAATACCTTTTCCGGGATGACCTCACCAGACGACAACAGCCGACCAGGATAGCGTAGGGCACAGAGCTGTAGGGCAAAGCCGATCTTGTTCTCCGGTCGCCGCCGTTCGCTGATGTGTTCGATATCGTCGTCTGCCAGTGTGTAATGCCGCAGCATCAAGGCCTCGTCAGTTGGCAGGTCAAAAAGCGCCGAACGCTGGCGCTCCGTCAGAATGGACCGTCTTGGCATGTTGGTTTGTCCTTGTTAATCAGATGTCTGTTCGGGAGGCATCTCGCACCAACAAAATCAACGGCTTGCAAGACCAAATTCTATGGGGGTTCAACTGGGACAGCGTGCAGCCATCTATGCCAGAGTTTCCACCACCGATCAGTCGTGTGACAGGCAGGTGATGGAACTGACTGATTTCGCTGAACGCGGTGGTTATGAGGTGATCGGTGTCTTCAAAGAAACAGCCTCTGGCGCTTCGGCCAATCGTGTTGCCCGGAACCGAATTCTCGATCTGGCTCAGGCTCGGCAGATAGATGCCATCCTTGTTAGTGAGCTATCCCGATGGGGCCGCTCCACTCAAGATCTACTGGACACGCTGAACAAGCTGGCTGGGTGGAAGGTTTCGGTCGTTGCCATGAGTGGTATGACTTTCGAACTGGACACGCCGCATGGCCGGATGATGGCGACCATGCTGGCAGGAATTGCCCAGTTCGAACGCGACCTGCTCAGCGAACGCGTCAAATCCGGTCTTGCCGCAGCCCGGGCGCGCGGCAAGAAGCTTGGGCGCCAACCCGGACAGCGGCCAAAATCCGGCAAACTTGCACCGAAAGTCGTTCAAGCCGTCGCAGAAGGTCGCTCATACCGATGGATCGCACGTGATCTCGGCATCAGCAAAAACACTGTGCTCGATATTATGAAACGTCATCGCGAAAATTCTTAGGGTGTCATTCTGCCCCCAGCCGGAACAGACCCCCTTTAGCAAAAGTCCGATGATTGGACATTCGGCCAAAGCTCAGTTCCCATGTTCACCAGCGAACACACGGCGGCGTATGAGGCGCTGCACCCAGAAACCGCGAAGCAGAGATTTAGTTGTGGCTAAGTTGGTCACGGTTCATTCGCCGACGATACAGCGGAGAAAACTGTTCAAGGGCGCTGTCCTCGCTGCGTTTCGTCAGGATGCGACACCGCCCTCAGTTTTGAAGTCAATATGAATGTGGTTGCCGTCAATGTCTCGAAGGTTGACTTGTACAATAGGCATGCCCGGCACGGGATCAATCGTGTGGGCAACATTCATTTCTTCCAGTTTTCTAACAAAATCGCCAAAGTCCACAGCTTGAAAAGCAAAGTGTTCCAACGAAGGGTTTCCACCAATAACTGGTTGTTCGCCTACTTCGACCAAATGCACCACCGCAGTGTCGTTCAAATAAAGCCACACACCAGGGAAGCCGAAATCCGGTCGCTTGCCTGGGCGCAAACCTATAACCTCACAGTACCAGTCGACCATTTCTTGTAGATTGGTGGTGCGAACGTTTACGTGGTCAAAAGCCAATAGGGTCATAAAAGGCTCCTAGAAGTTTGCGGTGTGTCGTCGTCAGCCAGTACAATTGTGCCCGACTTTGGATGATAGGATATCGCTACGAGTTACGCTCTTTCACCAATACTACACTCAAGTTTTGTCGCAAATTCTCTTTCTCGCTATAAATAAATGAAACTGGGACCCTAACAAAACTGATCTGGAGGCATTTTGGTGCGTTCGTCACTCATTCGAACTGATCGCCGCTTTCCAATTGATCACACACTTCATTCGATAGCGTATCGAGCCACATTGGCTTCATTCCATTCCAATCCCAGTCCCGCGCGATCAGGCGGTGTCAACACCCCCCTTGTCACTTCATAGGGATCCTTCAGGATCGGGTTCGCCCAGTCGACCCATTCCAACCAATGCGCGGCAGGGTCCGCACACATCAGATGAGAACTCGCCTCAGGGAAAAGATGCGATGACACCGGCCATCCTGCCGCGCGTGCAATACTGGATGCCTCGATCCAGCCTGTAATCCCCCCGATCTTCATGACATCGTTCATGACCAGATCGAGAGCGCGGGCTTGAGTGGCCCGGGCCATATCACCCGGCCCCCAATGGTTCTCACCCCCTTGGATCGGGATGGGGGAAATCTCGCGCAATTCCGCCAGACCAACGTAGTTATCAAAGGCAACCGGCTCTTCGATCCAGCCCAGATCATGCGCGGCCAATGCAGCGATACGTTGTTTTGCTTCGGCTACAGACAGACCCTGATTATAGTCCGTCACTATTGTTGTCGTTTCACCAAGGGCGTCCCGCACCTCATCTAAAACCGCCAGATCCGTCGCCACATCGGGGTACCCCAATCTGACTTTCAGCGCTGAAAACCCGCCATCTGAGATCAATTCCTTGGCTTCTCCCGCGACCTTGCCAGGGCCGATCAACCCCATGCCATTCGAGTTATAGGCAGGCAGGGCCTTGGCGACACCGCCCAGAACTTCACATAGTGGTTTGCCCGCCGCTTGTGCCACGCCATCCCATGCGGCCATATCGATCCCGGCGATAGCCATTAGGGTGATCCCCTCTGCACCCAAAAGTTTGAACTGTCCCAAAAGACGTGAGTGCAAACCGCGCGGGTCTGCGCTGCTGCCTTCGATGACCGAGGCAAGATCGCGCAGCAGTGCGGTCGTCGCTTTCAACGCAATTGGCGAATAGGTGAACAAATAACTGCGACCGAGCGAGCCGTCGCTGCGTTCAAGGTCGATAAGAACCAGAGGTGCCATCGTGACCTGCCCCGTCATCACAACGACCGGGCGTCGCAACGGGACCAGAACAGGGCGAGCAGTCAGTTTTTTGATGGTGACATCGGACACGGAAAGCGGGCCTTTCTTTATCGAGTTTTTTCAGCGACAGTGAAAATGTTATTCTGTGAAGATCGGCGGCTTCGTCAACTGCCGGTGCGTTGACAAGTAAACACTTATCTCACCATCCTGCCCTAGAAGATTGGATCACCGATCTGAGTCTGAAGCCTGGTGAGCATCAAAGATTCCAATTCACGCGTTTCCGACCAGCACATCACCGCGAACACACAACCCTCCCCAGACGGGGCCGTAGCAAAAGTCATTCACTTCTTTCTTAACCGCCAACCGGGCAGTGAAGTCCAATATGTCTTTCGCAGCGCGAAGGTGATCCCACGGCTTCGGTCACGCGTGTAACGGTGCCCAAGGTAAGGCATATCGTGACGAATTTATTACAACTCGGCGAAGCGGATCACCCGCCTCAGAAAGTGTGAACCCTTGAATGAGATCATAGGCTGGCTTCGAAGAGTTGTGAGAGAAAGCCATACCGGTCCCAAACTTGAACTCCTCATCAGCCGGAACGGTTGTTTCGCAAACTTTGAACAGAGATTGTCGAACACTCAGGTTTCGCAGGCTGTTCCCGTCGATTAGATTTCGAAGTGGTTTCAAATTTGATCCCTCTGAAAGGCCGCCACTTTCCCAAGGATGCAGTTCTTTACGCAGTATATTTCTATTTGCGGTACACAGTGTCGTATCGGGATTTTTAAGAGGTCTTGGCCGAACGCGGCGTGCAGGTGGAGCACGCCACTCTCAACAGGTGAGTTGCTAAGTATTCGTAGATGATCGCCGCGAGCGCGCAATCGAAGAAGCCGCCAACGCTGACTTCCTGGCGCATGGACGAAACCTATCTCCGTGTGCGCGGCAAGTGGATGTATGTTTATCGAGCAGTCGACAAAGCTGCAAACGCCCTTGATTTCTTGCCGTCTGAGCGACGAAATCGTTCAGCAACCGCCAGGTTCTTTGCCAAAGCAATGTCGTCAAACGGGATCCCAAACAAGATCGCCTTATATAAGAGTGGCCCAAATGCAGCCGGCATTCGAGAAGTGAATAGTATCCTGAAGCGGTTCGGCTGCCGAGCCAAAGTGCAGACGAACGGGTCCAAATATTTGAACAACATGATGGAATAGGATCATCGGCACATGTGTGGGTTTAAGTCGTTCGAATCCGCTTCAACCACTTTGGACGGCATCGAGGGTGCCAACATGATCCGAAAGCGGCAATTCTCCAGTGATACGACTTACCGCTTTCGGATGTTTGCTGAGATCGGAGGATTACTGCGTCTAGCATACCGCTGGCTTTGGTCGTTCCAAAAGTTTGCGACACAACCGCTCGTCACAACCCAATCCGTGTGAACGCCTCGGATGGCACTCGGTTCTCACTCATGATCCTGCGCAGATGGTCTTCAAAACGCGCTACAACTTCGGGCGCATCGATGGGTGTGTACTGCCCCGGATCGGTTTCCAAATCATACAGCACCGTCTCTGTTTCGCGCGGTGTACCCATGCACGGCACGTCGATACCGCCGTATTCATCCTTGCGGGCCGGAATTTTCATTACGCGAAGACCCTGCGCATAGTCCATCGGGTCCGACAGATCCATCTGACGCAGGTTCTCGACCGAGAATGCCTCTTCCAGATGGGTTGGCATCAACGTGTACTCGTAGATTTCCTGATCTGCGATATCCTCGGGGTAACGGAAATAGGTATAGCGCCCGTCGGTGATGTTCACCGAGCCGCCAAAGATGCCATAGGCCACGGCCTCGTGCCCCTGTCCATCCCGCTCCAAGAGCGGCATCAGATCCTGCCCTTCGACATTTTCCGGGATGGGGCAGTCAAACATCGACAGGATCGTTGGCATCAGATCCATGGTCTGCGTCAGGGCTTGACGAGACGTGCCGCCCTGATCGGCGTGATCGGGGTGATAGATCATCAGCGGGATATGGGCGATTTCGTTGTAATAGGGCGTGATGTTCTTGGCCCACCATTCATGTTCCCCCAGCAGAAAACCGTGATCGGTGGTCAGGATCACGACCGTGTCCTTCCACATGCCATGCTTGTCCATGTGATCCAGCAGCCGGCCAAAATACTCGTCACACATCTCGACCAGGCCGGCGTAGTTGTTGCGTAGTTCTTCGATCTCTTCCGCGCTTTCGCTGACCTTGTCATAGCGCGGCCAGTCGAGGATCGGACCCTCATAGCCGCTGTCACGCCGACCCTGGAACCGCTCGGGCGACCAGAAGGGTTCGTGCGGGTCGAAACATTCCAGATGACAGAACCAGCCGTCCTTGTCCCCGTTTGTGTCCAGAAACTCGAACGCCGAGTCCATGCATTTGGCCAGCGGCATATCCGCCTCGGTCGGCTGGTGGTCGCGGCTGATCATGTAGGGGACGTGCTTTTCGTCCATCCCGTGCATCTGTTGCGGGTGATACATCTCGCGCCAGCGGTCCAAGGGCGGCTGCACCATCGCCTTCCAGCGGTCTTTTTCCTGACCCCGGATGAAATCGAAACTGGAATACTGGGTGTGATAGGTCGCCCCCCCCTCCATCCAGTAATGTGCGTGATCGGTGATCATGTGGGTCCAGATGCCCGAAGATTTCAGCTCGCGGATCATTGAATTGTCGAAAGGTTCAAGCGGCCCCCAGCTGCGATGCATGAAGTTCAGCCGCCCCGTATGCAGGTCACGGCGGGCGGGCATGCAGGGCATCGAACCGACATAGTGATTGTCGAACCGGACGGACCGGGCCGCGAACCGGTCGAAATTGGGGGTCGCCATGCGGGTGCCGCCATAAGCGCCCAAGGCATTGCGGTTCAGACTGTCGAACAGGACGAATAGAACTTTCATAAGGACCTCCGGGTTACTTGAGGCTGCCGGACAGCAGGCCGCGGATGATGTATTTCTGACCGATCAGAACAAAGATCAGCGCCGGGATCACCGACAGGACGGATCCCGCCGCCATCTCGCCAAAGCGGATGTCGTATTCCTGCGCATAGCTTGAGATCGTGACCGGGATCGTCTGGGTCGCGCTGGAGGTCAGGTTCACCGCCACGATGAAATCGTTCCAGATGAAGATGAACACCAGCACCCCCGCCGCAATCATCGCAGGCCGCAGCAGCGGCAGGACGATCTGCCGGAACAGGTCCGAATCGCGGCACCCGTCCAGACGGCCGGATTCCAGCAACTCTTCGGGGACTTCGTGGATGAAGCTGAACATCAGCCACAAGGCCAGCGGCAGGTGCAGCACGGTTTCCGCAAGGATCAGCCCGGTCAGCGTATCCAACAGCCCGACCGACAGAAGTTGCACGAACCAGATGCCGATAAAGGTGATCGGCGGCAGGATGTGGAAAATCATCGCCCATGTGAACAAGGCAAACCGCACCCAGCGCCCGACCTGCAGCCGGAACAGCGTGAACACGGCCATGGTCGAGATCGCCAAAACCAGCGCGGTCGATATGACCGATACAATGATCGAGTTCTTGAGGCTGGACAGGTATTGCGAGGATTTGCCAAACAGCAGCTCTTCGAAATTGGTCCAGACCGGGGTGAACAGAACCTGCCCCAACAGGATCGAGATCTGGGTTTTGAACGCGATCGTGACGATCCAGACAAAGGGCACCAGCACCAGAATGCCGTAGATCACGACCAGGGCGAGCGCGGGCAGGCCAGAGGAACGGTTGGGATGTGACATGGCTTACCCCTCGGTCCGTTGCACGAAACGGCGTTGCAGCCACAACGTCACCAGCGCCAGCGTTGCAACAACGACCAGCGTGAACAGCGACATCACCGACCCCAGCCCGATATCGTCCTGCGTGAAATAGGCGCGCTGGATCGACAGGCTGACCACCTCGGTCGAGGTGCCCGGCCCGCCCGAGGTCAGCAGGTAAATCTCGTCAAAGACCTTGAAGGACAGAATCATGCGCAGGATCAGGGTCGAGATGATGACCGGCATCATCAAGGGCAGGGTGATATAGCGCAGGATTTGCCAGCGGCTTTGGGCGTCCAGCTCGGCGGCCTCATAGACCTCTTCCGGCAGCCCCTCGCGGCCCGTCAGCATCAGCAGGAACACAAACGGGGTCCAGTGCCAGATGTCGACGATGATAACAGCCCACAGCGCAGCCGATTGGCTGGCCAGCCAGTTCTGCTTCGGCAGCCCCAGCGTGCCGAGCAGCAGGTTGATCGCGCCAAAATCTGCGTTGTAGAGCAGGTTCCAGACCGCCCCGATGACGATAGGGGGCGTGACCACCGGCAACAGCATCACAAAAATGGCGGCGACGCGCACCCAGCCTCTCATCCCGGCCACGGCCAGCGCCAGAGTGAACCCGATGATGAACTGGATCAGAACCGCGAAGAACGCGAAATAGATCGTATTCCACAGGCCCGGCCAATAGAACAGATCGGCCTGAAATTTTCGGATATTGTCCAGCCCGACAAAGTGCGTCACGGCCTGACCATCAACCCATTCCAGCTGATGGAACACCATCCAGACGATCTGCAGGATCGGCAGCATCGTGAACAGCACCAGCAACGTCGCCAATGGGCCAAGAGACAGCAATCGCCATGTTCTGTCGCCGATCATTCGGTCCGTCCTTCAGGGATTTGACCCCGGATTGCGCCGGGGCCGCTTGGTTATTGCAGGTCTGGCAGTTTGCCGGTGCTGTAGCCTTCACGTTCCATCACCGCATGTATCTCGGCCGCTGCCTTGTTCAGCGCCTCGGCTGCCGTCATGTCGCCGATCACGGCAAGGTTCAGATGCAGATCGATGATCGAGTTGATCTCGTTCCGCTCAGGCACCGCAGCATAGAACAGCGCGTTTTTGGCATTCTGCGCTGTGGCATCCAGAAAACGATACTTCTCGGGATCGTCAAAATCCGACGCGCCAAGACCGATCGACACGGGGACCGAGCCATTCTCGATCATCGCCCGCTGACCATCCGGCGTGTTAAGCCATTTCATGAACGCAAGCGCCGCCTGCTTCTTGTCATCGGGAATATTCTTGGGAATGCCACCGATGAAATGCCCGGTCGAGCTGTAGTTCTGCCCGCCATCCACCGAGGGGATTTCGGCCACACCGACCTTGCCCGCAACGATGGATTTGGCCGGGTCCTCCAACCCTGCCCAGGCCGCGTTGACCATGATCGTATGGGCCGAGCGACCGGTGGCCATGAACTGGATCATCTCGGCCTGACCGGTTGCACCCGGATCGTCGGGGCCGACATCATTGGCAAAGCTCAGAAAGGTTTCCAGCGCGGCCAGTGCCTCGGGGCTGTTGAAGGTTACCGAGTAGTCGCCGCCTGCCTCATCCGCAAAGATCGTGCCGCCATGGCTGTAGATATAGGGCATCGCGTTCCAGCCCACATTCTGGCGTGACCCGCGCACGGTAAAGCCCACGCGTTCCGGCGGGTTGTGCAGGGCCTTGGCGTTGGCCATCAGTTCTTCCCAGGTGGTCGGAACCTGCAACCCGGCTTCTTCATACAGATCGGCGCGGTAGTACAGCAACTGGATCACCCCCGCCATCGGCAAGGCCATCAGCTTGCCGCTGCCGATGGATTTGCTGGCCTCATCCCAATAGACCGAGCCGCCGAAATCCGAGATGTCGTCGCGCAGTTTGTAATCGGGATCGATATCGGAGACAGCCTCAAGAAAGCCGCCCTCATACATCTCGATGATGCCAAGCGCGTTGATGGTGAGCAGATCGTAAATCCCCTCATCCGCGCGCACCGAGTTGCGGGATTTTTCAAGCAGAACCGGGAATGGCACCGCCTCGATATTGACGGTGTTGCCGGTTGCGGCCTCATAAGCTTCGACCGTGGCTTCAAAGCCCGGATACCAGGGGGACTGGTTGATGATCATTTGAATGTCGGCCTCGGCCCAGGCCCCCATGGGTGCCCCTGTCAGTATGGCCGCTGCCGCCGTGTTTCTCAGCGTCTTCAGCATTGTCGTCTCCTCCGCTGTTATCCGTTCAGGCGTTGCCCTGTTGTTGCGCTGAACAGATGGAATTGGCCCGGTTGGGGCCGGATAGTGACGGGCGTATCAAGTGTCAGTGCCGCGTCTTGCGCGCGGTCAACGAGGGCGGCCACCCGCCCCAAAGCACCGTCACAATGAATGATGGTCTGGTGGCCCAGCGACTCGGTCGCCACAACGGTTTCGGACCCGTCGCCGCCGGGCGTGATGTCCAGATGTTCCGGGCGGAACCCGCAGATCACAGGCTCCTGCGGTAGCGTATCCAGAGGGCCAAGGGGCACGCGCGCCCCATCCTTCAGCCTCAGCACCGCGCCGTCTGCCTGCTCGACCGTTCCCTGCACGAGGTTCATCTGAGGCGCGCCAATGAACTCGGCCACAAACAGGTTTTTGGGGCGATCATACAGCTCGGTCGGCTTGCCGACCTGCTGGATCACCCCGTCATTCATCAGCACGATCCGATCGGCCATAGTCATTGCCTCGACCTGATCATGGGTCACGAAGATCGAGGTCGCGCCCAACCGCCGGTGCAGCTGTTCGATCTCGACCCGCATCCGCGCCCGCAGCTTGGCGTCGAGGTTCGACAGCGGCTCATCGAACAGAAAAACCTTGGGGTCACGCACAATGGCACGTCCCATGGCGACCCGCTGACGCTGACCCCCGGACAAGGCGCGGGGTTTGCGGTTCAGATAGTCCTGCAGACCAAGGATAGTCGCCGCCTCGGCCACCCGGCGTTCAATTTCAGCCGGATCAACGCCGCGCATTTTCAACGCGAACCCCATGTTTTCGGCAACATTCATATGCGGGTAGAGCGCATAGTTCTGGAACACCATCGCAACGTCCCGATCCCGCGCCGGAACATCGTTGACGACCGCGCCGTTGATCGCAATGTCACCGCCCGAGATGTCCTCGAGCCCCGCAAGCATTCGCAACAACGTGGATTTTCCGCACCCGGACGGGCCCAACAGAACGATGAATTCACCGTCGCCGATGGTAAGCGACAGGTCGGTAATCACCTCAACCGCGCCATAGCGTTTTTTGATCTTCCTGAATTCAACGGAATTCACAGCGCCTGACCCCTGACACGTTCTTTTGTTCCTTTCTTGTCTTTTCCCCTGACGGGCAGCTAGAATCAAATTCATAATTTTCAGAAGGGCATGAAAATGGCGACTACCCCTGACCTCCTGCCTCGAAAACTGCGTATCTTTGCGGCGGTCTACGATACCACGAGCACGACAGCCGCGGCCGAAGCTGTCGGCATAACGCAATCGGCCGTGTCAAAAAGCATCGCGCAGCTTGAAGCCGAGTTCGGGGTGCAATTGTTCGAACGCACCCCCCAGGGCCTGCGCCCCATGCCCACAGCCGAAGCCCTGCGCAAGCGTACACGTTGGCTGGTTCGGGAAATCGATTTTGCAAATGCCGAAATTCGGGACACGGCATCGCTTGCCAATGTCGAGTTGCGCATTGGATCGGGGCCGGTCTGGAACGTGAAACTGCTGCCCGAAATCCTGCCGGGGTTTTGCGCGGACCATCCGCAAATCCGGCTGGATATTGCAACCGGGTCCGGCGATTACCTTGTGCCGCGAATGATCGACGGGCATTTCGACATCTACTTTGGTGTTTTGTCGAAAGAGTTTGAGCGCCCCGGCGTCCATTGCGAACCACTGCTGAACATGGAGCTGCAGATTTTCGTGCGGCAGGGGCATCCCTTGCTGTCATCCTCGGAACCCCGCGCCGAGCAGTTGGTGAACTACCCATGGATTGGATTTTCCAGCGACGATCAATTGGAAGGGAACGCGCAAAAATGGGCCAGGGACCTGGCGATCCCGTCGCGCCAGTTCTCGCTGCGGATCATGTCGCTGACTGCGATGATGGCGGTTGCGCGCGCCAGCGATCATGTCGTCTTTGCCGTTGATGCGCTTGCGGATGCGCTTGGCCGCAACGGCCTTGTCCAGCTGCCGTTCGCGCAGGGGCCGGGACAGGTCATCAGCGGATATGCCGTCCGATCCAGCATTGCCGAGCTTCCCCCGATCAAGAACCTGATCTCAAGGGCGCGGCACTGCTGTCTGACAGACGCATAGGCACAGAGTTGACGCGCGCGGGTTCCGTCATCCGGTCACACGACGCCCCAATCCAGAATGATAAACGGTTCTTTGATCACCCGTTGCGAAATATCGGAATAGACGCGTTCGATATCCTGCGCAGGGATGCTGACGGACAGGGCGCTGAAATCCTGCCCTTTCTCAGCCAGCCACCCCAACGCTGTTTCGAACCCCGAAAAGATACTGTGAGGCGCGTTGTTATACCCCTCAAGCAACTCTTCCCAGACGAACCCGCGGCTGTGGATTGGCAGTTCCCATTCCCAGCCGCTGCGCAGGTTGACATAGCTAAAGAAAACCTCGCGCAGGATGTCATGGGCCGGGATGTCGGTGCGTTGCTGCCAGGGCACGCCGACCAGAACGACTTCTCCGCCTTGCCTGACGATGCGACAGGCGTCCAGCACGGCAGCCTCATGGCCCGAACAATCGACCACCAGTGCCACTTTGCGGGCAAAAGCGGGATCCTCCACCGGCATTTCGGCGAAGGTGCTGTTTATCCCCGACTGTTCAACCTGCGCGCGGCGCAGCGGGTCTGGTTCAACCACCGAAACCTTGTAACCGCCAATTCTGAAGTTCCGGGCGGCCAGAATGCCAACAGGCCCAGCCCCGCAGATCACGACCTTATCCCCCGGACGGGCCTTTGTGGTCATCAGCGTTGTCATGGACACACCCATAAGCCGGGCCAGCAGCGCGGTTTCCGGTGTCATGCCGTGTGGCACGGGCAAGGTATGACGGGCCTGATACTGCTGGGTTGAGCGGTGATGACCCATGCAAAACCGCAAATCCCCGACCGCAACGCCCTGCACATCTGCGCCGACCTCATCGACGCGAAACACGGCGGCGTATCCGGGCCGGATGGGGAAATCGTCCCCATTGGCCCAGGCCAGCTCCGTGCCCTGGCTGATCAGGGTCGCAACCGTCGGCCCCCTGATTTCATCTGCGGCAAGCGGGGTGTCCTGATAGTCGGACAGCACAAAGGTGTTTTTGGCGGGAAAGACGATTTCCTGAGGCATTAGGGTGTCCTTTCGTCAGAGCGACAGGCTGTCGCCGCTTGCGGTGTCAAACAGGTGGAGGGCATCGGGGTCGAAATGCACCGTGACCTCAGCGCCCGGAGCGGGCCTGCCCAACGCCGGAACTTCGGCGATCAATTCGTGCGGCCCGGCGCGCAGGTCCAGAAGGGCCTCGTTGCCCAGATACTCGGTCACTTCGACACGGGCAGGGGCGGTGTTGGGGTCAACGTCCTTTGCCAGAGACAGGCCGTTGGGGCGAATTCCGATGGTCACGTCCTGATCTTCGGCCAGAACACCCTTGAACCGGTCTGGCACAGAAAGGTGCAGGCCATCCGCCTCAAGCCGCCCCTGTCGCACACGGGCCGGGATCATGTTCATCGGGGGTGAGCCGATGAACGTGGCAACGAACGTGTTGTTGGGCTGGCTATAGACCTGTTCCGGCGTGCCCACCTGTTCGATATGGCCGTCGCGCATTATGACGATCTTGTCGGCAAGGGTCATCGCCTCGACTTGGTCATGGGTGACATACAGGACGGTTGTGCCAAGGCGGTTGTGCAGCTTGGCGATTTCCAGCCGAACCTGTGTGCGCAGCTTGGCGTCCAGGTTGGACAGCGGCTCGTCAAACAGGAACACATCCGGCGTGCGCACCATGGCGCGGCCCATCGCGACGCGCTGGCGTTGTCCGCCGGACAGTTGTGCGGGGCGACGCGCCAGCAGCTCGGCCAACCCAAGCGTGGTGGCAACCTCATCGACGCGGCGGGCGACCTCGTCTGTGGACAGGCTCAGCGGTTTGAGCGCGAACTCCATGTTCTGCCGCACGGTCATATGGGGATAGAGCGCATAGTTCTGGAACACCATCGCCACGCCGCGATCCTTGGGCGCGACCTCGTTCACACGCGCGCCGCCGATCGACAGGTCGCCATCCGAGACATCTTCGAGCCCCGCAACCATGCGCAGCGTCGTGGTCTTGCCACAGCCCGATGGCCCAAGCAGAACGACGAATTCGCCCTCTTCTACGTCCAGATCAATGCCATGGACGACCTCGACCTGGCCGTATCGTTTGATGACATTTCTCAGCGTGATTGCCGACATTGCACTTCCTTTACTTGACCGAACCCATCGTCAGCCCGCGCACCAGCCACCGCTGGCAGGTGAGGACAAAGACGACACCGGGAATGAGAATGACAAACGAACCGGCCATGATGCGGCCCCACTGAACCGCGTCCGACGACCAGAAAGACATGACCGCCACCGGCGCCGTTTGCGCGTTGGAACCGGTGAGCATCAGGGCAAACAGAAACTCGTTCCACGAGAAGATGAAACAGAACACCGCCGACACCGCGAGGCCGGGGGCCGCCAGCGGCAGCGTGACCTTCCAGAAGATCGAGATCAGCCCATGCCCGTCCACCGCAGCGGCTTCTTCCAGCGCAGTTGGCACCTCGTCAAAGAAACCTTTCATCAGCCAGACGGTCAGCGGGATATTCGCCGTGGAATAGACGATGATCAGCGCGATGGGCGTATCCAGCAGGCCCACGGTCTTGAAGATGATGTAATAGGGCACGACCACGGCGATAGGGGGGAACATGCGCATCGACAGAATCCAGAACGCGACATCGTTCATCCGTTTGTGCTTGATCCGGCTGATCGCATAGGCGGCGATGCTGCCGAAGAACACCGAAAACGCGGTCGAGCCAAGCGCCACGATCAGGCTGTTTGCGATGAACTTGCCAAAGGGCCGCATCGCGAACAGGTCGCGATAGTGATCCAGCGTCGGCTCAAAGATCATCGCCGGGGGTTTCTGGAACATGATCGGGCTGGGTTTGACCGAAGATGAGGCGATCAGGTAGATCGGCGTCATGAAAACGATCAGGGCAATTCCTAGCAGGGTGTAGACCAGGATCGCTTGTTGGGTGCTAGGTTTGTTCATATCGTCACCGTCAGCTCTGCATCGGATCGCGGTTGAGGGATTTGAAGAAGAAGGTGATCAGCACGACGATGATGATCAGCGACACGAAAGACGCCGCCGCTCCGACCCCCATCTGCCAAAAGGTGAAGGACTGCCGGTAGATGTACAAAGACAGCACTTCGGTTGAATCGCCGGGGCCGCCTTTGGTCAGCACAAAGATGATGTCGTAGATCTTGAACGCATCGATGGCGCGCAGGAACAGCAGGCTGACCAGAACCGGTTTCAGCTGCGGCAGGGTCACATAGCGAAAGACCTGCCAGCGGGTGTTCCCGTCGATGCGCGCGGCCTCATAGGGTTCGGGCGACAGGCTGGTCAGCGCGGCGGCGGTGCCCATCATGATGAACGGCGTCCACTGCCAGATATCAGCAATGGCAATTGCCCACAGCGCCCAGTCCGGCGAGGTGATCCAAGAGACCGGGCCAAGGCCAAGAAAGCTGAGGAAATAGTTCAGATAGCCCAGCTCGGGGAAGTACAGAAACAGCCAGACAAGCCCCACGATCACCGGTGAGATCATCATCGGGATCAGCAGCAGCGTCCGCGCGATCCCCATTCCGGGGAGCCGCTGGGTGACCAGCAACGCAAGACCCACACCGATGAACAGCTGGATGCTGAGCGTGATGGCCATCAGCTGAAAGGTGATCTTCAGCGCGTGCAGGAAGTCGCCCGTCGTCAGAACGTTCTGATAGTTGCTCCAACCCACGAACACGCGCGGCACGAAAGGTTTGGCCAGATCGTAAGAGCGGAAGCTCAGATACCCTGCATAGAGCATCGGGTAGATCGTCGTCAGAAACAGGATCAGGATGGCAGGCAGCAGAAAGATCAGGAAAATCCGTCTGTTGCGCTTACGAATATACGCCATGAAGCAGAGCCTTGGTGAGAGAGTTCAATTCGGGTTGCTGCCCCGGCACACAGGACCGGGGCAGCAGGGGAGGCCGGCCTTATTGGAAAATGTCGGCCGGGGCGTCATTGATCCAGCGCAGGCGCAGATCCTCGGGGAAAACCTTGAGCCGCGTGTTGATCTTGGTGCAGGCATTGGTCAGCGCTTCTTCGGCCGTTTCGGTTTCACCTGCCATGTACTTGTTCAGCTCAACGCCAAAGATTTCTTCGACATCGGCATAGAACGGGTGAAAGATACGACGGCGCGCGTTGTCCTGCGTTTCAAGAAGAACCTTGTAGTACGGGTATTTCTCTTGCAGCTCGGGGTCGGACAGGATCGACTTGTGAAACTGACTGACGCCTGATCCTTCCTCGGCAAAGCGGCGCATCATATCGCGGGATGTGCCCCATTTGATGAACTCCCACGCGGCCTCTTTTTCCTGATCGGTGGCCTTCGAGTTGATGCCAAAGCTCAGCGCGCCGGTCATGGTCGGCTGCGGGTTGCCATCCCCGGTCGGGCTGGCGGCATAGCCTGCTTCGCCCACGGTTGGCAGAACGGCCTCATCGGGGTTGGTCAGACGCACGGTGCGCACCGACCAATAGCTGGACTGGGCGACCTCGGCACGTTCCATGTAACCGGTGCGGATGTCCCACATCAGGCCCAGATAATCCGGCGGGTTGAACGCCACGAGGCGTTTCATCACATCCGCTGCGGCCAGTGCAGCCTCGCTGTCCATCGCGCACAGGCCGGTTTCCGGGTCCCAATAACTGCCGCCAAAGCTGCGCATGATCGGGAAGAAGTCATGGGTGATCGCACCGGCCACCCGGCTATAGGCTTGCGCGTTGCCATAGAAATCTTTCTCAAGCGTTTCGCCGGCCAGTGTTGCGCCAGCGGGCCGGGTAAAGAACTCGGCAATGTCGATATACTGATCCCAGGTCTGTGCCGGGGCCAGATCATAGCCATATTTCTCTTTAAACGCCGCCTGTTCTTCGGCGCTCTCATACAAGTCCTTGCGGTAGTTCTGATGCCAGATCATTCCCGACGCCGGGAAGGCCAGTAGACGGCCTTGCCATGTGTTTTCCTGGAGCTGGATCGGTACGATGTCGTCCAGATGGATTTCCTCAGCGTCGCGTTTGACCAGATCCGTCAGATCCTCCAACGCGCCGGATTCGCCCAATACGCCAACCCAGGGGCTGTCGACCCACATCAACTGATAAGACGGGTCGTTGGCACTGGCCTCGATCACGATCTTGTCGATAAGACCCGGATAGGGGAACATGTCGATCTGCACCTTTGCGCCGGTCAGTTCCTCGAACTCATCTACGATCGGGGCAAGACGGGTGACGGATGTGTCGCCGATAGCAAGCATCTTGAGTTCGACGCCGTCAAAATCCTTTGCATATCCTACGGTCGCCGCCGTGATTGCGACGGCTGACACAAATGCAGTCAGTCCTAATGATTTCATGGTTTCTCCTCCGCTGAACGACGCCTCTCGCGTCTTGATGAAACGTTTAACCTTTTGTCAATTTTTTGCGCCGGTCATTTGCCCTGCGACGGAGTCCAAAGCATCTCAGACGCCTCTGCCTCATATCCCAACGGCCCGTTTGCGCTTACGATTTCAAGATATTGGCCCCAGGGGGCACGCAGATACATCCAGACCAGTTGGTCCATCGGCCCACCTTCGATCAGGGTTGGCCCGTCCAGAACGTCCACGCCCTTGGCTTTCAGTCGTTCGGCGGTGGCAAAGGCGTCTTCGACCTCGAACGCCATGTGCATCGCGCCAACCTCACCATTGTGCTTGATGGGGGTCGGATCGGAGACGCCCGAATATTCGAACACCTCCAGCGATCCGCCGCGTCCGATCTGCAAAACCCGCTGGTCCGAGATTTTGCACCCCGCCGGAACACCCAGCCGGGTCAGCATGAAATCGTCATCCACATCGACCGCGCCGCATTCCATGATCGTGACGGCCCCGAAAACGTCGGTAAAGAACTTCACCGCCTCTTCCATATCAGGCACTGTGAAACCGATATGGTGTAAACCCAATGTGCTCAAAGCAGCCTCCCGTCTGTTTGCTGAAACGATTAACGCACTAGATAGTTACTTAGTCAAGACAGAATTTTCAAAGTAAAGCATTGATAGGCTCGCCAGCCTGTCAGGCTAGTTCTCGACGGCCCTCGTTCCGTTCGTCCGCGAATATGACCGCAGGCAAAGGATCAAGCCCCCGCACCATGTCAGACGCTTTTTCCCCGATCATGATGGTCGGCGCATTTGTGTTGGACGAGTTGATCGCTGGCATTATGGAGGCATCGCAAACCCGGATGCCCTCAAGCCCGTGTATCTTCAGTTTGGTGTCCACCACTGCCATGTCGTCATGGCCCATTTTGCATGTTCCGACTGGATGATGGTCGGTCTTGGCGATACCAATTGCATAGTCCAGAACTTCGGCCTCTGACGCATTGGGACCTGGCAAAACCTCGTGCCGCACATATTTCTTGAGCGCTGGCTGTTGCATGATTTCACGCGCCATTTCCAGCCCACGCAGAGACATCTCACGATCATAAGGATCGCCCCAAAAGTTCGGGTCTATCAGCGGCGCCACATCCGGCTGGTCCGAGGCCAATCGCACCGTACCCCGCGACCGTGGGCGGGCAAAAGTACTGTTCAGCGTGACCCCGCAACCCTCGATCTTGACGATCCCCTTTTCGATTCCGGACCCTTGGCCTAGGTGAAACTGCATATCGGGGGCGTCAGCGGTTTCGTCGGCGTACCAAAATCCGCCTGTTTCGAACAACGAAGCTGTCACTGGCCCGGTTTTGGTGAGATAATACTGCAACCCGGCCAATATGGTGCGGTCGATCCTCTCGGTCCCATCATAAGTATGGCGGCCAGTGCATTCCAAGATCGTACACAAATCGACATGATCCTGAAGGTTTGATCCAACTCCCGGCAGATCATGCTGAACGCTGATCCCAACAGAACGAAGATGATCGGCAGGACCAACACCGGACAGCATCAACAGTCGCGGCGACCCTATCGCACCCGAGGTCAGTAGAATCTCGCGCTCAGCCCGCAAAATGACGCGGTCTGAGCCTTTCATCATCTCGACACCGGTTGCACGGTTATTTTCGAAAACGATCCTTTGGACCTGAGCACCTGTAATCACGGTTAGGTTTGTCCGCGGCTCAGCCGGTTTCAGAAACGCCTGCGCGGTCGAGGATCGTCGCGCGTCTTTTTGCGTTAGTTGGTAAAACCCGCACCCGGCCTGCTGTTTGCCATTGAAGTCGGGATTGTACGGCAGACCCCATTGCTGTGCTGCGCGGATGAAAGCGCTGCAAATTGGCAGCGCACCGCGCGGCATGGACACACCTAATGGACCGTCGCCTCCATGATAATCATCCTCAAACCGCTCGTTCCCTTCGGCTCGTTTGAAATAGGGCAACACCTCGCGGTAACTCCAACCGTCGCAGCCATGGACCTCGGCCCAATTGTCGTAGTCCTGCCGGTTACCGCGTGTGTAGATCTGAGCATTGATCGAAGATCCGCCGCCGATCACCCTTGCTTGTGTATACCACAGCGATCGCCCGTTCAGACCTTTCTGCGGCACAGTGGACCAACCCCAGGATGCAATCCCTTTGGTCATCTTGGCAAAGCCCGCTGGCATGTGAAACAACGGGCTACGGTCCCGTCCACCAGCCTCGAGCAACGCAACACTGACGTCGGGATCTTCGCTTAGACGGGCGGCCAGCACACACCCCGAAGAGCCACCACCGATGATGATGTAGTCGTATGAATTATCAGACATCCGCTTTGCTCCGCGCTCGGCTTGTAACCATCTAGTTACATACCATCACACAAGCCTGTCCGCTGCGTCAAGTCAGGCGCGCAACCGACTCGCGGATTACGAGTTCGGGTTCAAGAATGACCGGATCAACCGAAGTGTTGTCATTGCGAAGCAGTGTCACAATCATCTCCGCCGAAATCCGCCCGATTTGGCTAGGATGAATGTTCACAGACGACAGGCCCGGTATCATCGCATCGTTTTGCTGAATGTTGTCGAAACCCATAACCGACAGGTCCTTGCCCACCAGTACACCGATCGTTTTACCGGCGCGGTAAACGCCGGTGGCCTGATCGTCGTTAAAACACAAAACCGCCGTGGGCAACCGATGCTCCGCATGGGCTTTCAGCACCAAGTCATACGCGAACTCTGGCAGTTGAGAACCCGGATGCAATGCGCAAGCGCTGGCTGGTAGTCCGGCTTCGGCCAGTGCTTGGTAAATTCCATTCAGGCGTCCCCTCCAAGTCGTAGTCTGCTCATAGCCTCCGACAAACCAGAACGACCGGTGGCCACATTCAATCAGATGGCGCCCCGCCAGATAGCCGGACGCCTCTTCATCCGCACCGACAAACACAGCCCCCGATCCGGGTACGTCACGCACACACACCACAGTTGGGATATTGCGGCGCAGAGTCTCGGAAATTGATTGGGTATTGGGGACGTGAACGGGGCTGATGACAACACCAGCAACCCCTTGCGCAATCATCGAAGAGATTAGTTTTTGTTGCCGAACCGGGTCATTTTGCGCAGTCGCCAAAAGGGTCAGGTAACCGGCCTCGTAGGCTGAGGTCTCCAATGCAGCGACAAGTTCGCTGAAGAACGGGTTGACTACTGTGTTCAGAACGACGCCGATCAACGATGACCGGCCCGTTCGCAATTGCGCCGCTGTGTCGTCGCGGATGAACCCGAGCTCACGGGATATCTCCAATACACGTTCGCGCGTCTTAGTTGACACACGTCCACTACCGCTCAGCGCATAAGAAACAGTCGCGTTGGACACACCTGCCGCAGCAGCAATGTCAGAAATTTTGACTCGTCCCAACCCAACTTCCCGATTTCTAGCGCAATTTTCGAATTCATACCGCAGTTATGGCGTAGAAAAAATGAGCACACTTCCGTTGCCGTTGTCTAGGACCAGAAGTTATAGCCGAGAAATTCACGTTACCGCAAAGTGACTGCGGTTGTAGGGACTATGGAAACCGGCTGCTTATGCGCGCCAGTATTGGCTGGTCGAACTTGATCTCAATTCCATTGCCCCGCTTGCCCACACCCTATCTGTAGTGAATTGCACTTATCCGGCACTCGGATTGCAAACATCTCGGATTCTCGATCGAGTTATTTTACATCTATCGAGCGGTTCAAACTCACATTATTTGCGAATGAGGTCAGATATTTGCGACGGGCCGGCAATCATCCGCCTCGGATCACATTAAATGCGAACTGCATGTCAGCTGGAGAACATGGACTGCACTGATTGGACGGATGCAAGCGCAGCAATCACCGTTCGCTGAACGGTCCCCAAAATGGTAAGGCGCGGACAAAACACCAATCCGCTACGGCTTCTACAAGGTCAGTTTTTCACACATAGCGGGGATCGCCGCTACCATCGCTCAACGGCTGCAATGCTGGAATTGCAGAACTTCGTAAAGTGTCTGCACTATCTCGGATTAGTGCCGCAGTAATTGTTCATTGCTCAACGCACTGCCCCAACTTATCGGTCAAACATTTTTCATCAGAGCGCCACTTACTTCGATGGAAATCCAACCCCCATCGACGCACGAACTTAGAGCCAATCAAGGGACCTTCTGATGCACCCATATCAGAAATCGTTATCGTAGATTGAGCAGCCTCATCTGACTGGTCCAAATTGATTATTAGTGCATCGTCGGACTGTGATCCATTGGGATGATGGTTTCAGGTGCTGACGGACGATAGCCCAGTGCACTGTGGGGCCGCTATGTGTTTTAGTGCCTCCTCCATTGTTCGACTTGGATTTGTGCTTCGCGCAGGCTGTGGAGGATTTCTCCGTTGATTAGCTCGTCCCTGAATCGGCCATAGAGGCTTTCACAAAATCCGTTCTCCCATGAGCTGCCAGGTTCGATTTAAGCCGTTTTGGTGCCGACGGCAGCAATCCAATCTCTTACAGCCAGAGCGGCAAATTCTGGTCCATTGCCTGAACGTATGATACGGGGGCACCCCGAAGTATGAACAGATCCGTCCGGGCGTCGGTTACATCGACCGAGTTCAGCTTGCGTTTCACCCTAGTCGCCAGGCACTCCCGGCTGAATTCATCAAGGATGTTCAGCGTCCGGAAGGCTTTGCTATCGTCAGTTCGACAATAAATGAAATCATAGTACCATACATCATTGCGATACTCCGGCCTCAGGCGAACACACGACCCATCCACTGCCCGGCAGGGCATTGCGTAGCGATGTCCCGAGAGGGTTCAGCCAGAGCCGTCCTTTCTTCGGTTTCTTTATTGGCACTTTCAGCCCTTCTCGCCGCCACAGCCGTTCAACCCGCCCATCACTGACAGACCATCCGGCCTCTCTCAGCAGCGTAGCGATCCTGCGATAGCCATATCGGCCGTACTGTCGAGCCAACTCGATCATGTCGGCGACCAGTCGGTCTTCGTCTGCACGACCTTTTGGGAAACGTCGTTGCGTGGACCGGTGTTGCCCCAGCACGCGACAGGCGCGTCGCTCGGAAACCTTCAGCTGGCTGCAGACATGATCGATACAGGCACGACGACGAGCGGGGCTCAAAAGTTTCCCTTTGCAGCTTCCGTCAGGATCAGCTTATCCAGAGTCAGATCAGACACCGCACGTCTCAGTCGCTCGTTGTTCCACCTGAAAAACGGTCCCCCGGATCGTTTGCTTGACCGGCTCCAATTCTTAAGCCGTTTCAGTTCCTTGAATTGATCACCACCCATCCACCGTACTTCTTCCGCCGACGGTAATAGGTTTGCTCAACAACACCGATCTGCCTGATCGCATCAAGTCGGGACATGTTTTGCCCCATCAAAACTTCAACCTGCCGTAACTTCGAGACAATCTCTTCGGGCTTCCGTCTCTTGTTTACAGTTCGCGGTCCTCCGCTTCTTAAACATAACGGTGGACCAGTTCAGGTGGGGAGGCTCTGGTGGCTCCCCTGCAGTTCGAAATACAGCCTAGCCTCTGAGCTTTCGATTGGTAGGGCAGGTGAAATCTGCCCACTATCAGCCAACATGACCGTTTCGCGCTTGAGTTGAATTTCACGCCCCGATTCCGATTTTACAAAGGTGCCGGAGGTGCTGCGATCCGTCAGCACCAGTTTGCCCGCCTTTATGCTGAGAATGGCATGAACCCGGGACACCCATGGCTGTGGCAGCACCACGTCGCAATCCGGTGACCTACCGATGGTAAATGCCCCGTCGCCAAGGAAACGCCAGGTACGGCCCTCATGGCGAAGAAGGAGTGCAACGGTCCCTTGTGGTTGCCAATAATCTCCGGATTTCCCGAAGTTTCGCGGTAAATGTGTTTTTTTGCTTTGGTCCGAGTCGGAGTGGATTAACGAGTATGCCATTAGCGGGTCGCTGACACCTTTGAGACTGAGCTGGCCAAGCGGTATGAGTCTTTGGCGAAGACTGCCCGGTAAAAGAGCGGCGACATCTTGACTAACGCAGGCTTCACCGGGATTTGCGGCAGTTGCAAAGCGCGCGGTGATATTGACGGCTTCGCCGAAGATTCCTTTCTCGGCGACAACAATCGGGCCGCAATGTACCCCAACACGCACCATTAGTGGCGTATTCGAAGACGGTTCAATCAGTGTCAAAGCCGCCTGAAAAGCGGCGCTCGGGGATTCGAAATAGCTGAGAACATCATCTCCTTTTTGCCCAACTGGTATGCCGCCAAAAGACAACAACACGGCCCTTAAACGATCAATCTCCAGCTGGATCAATCTCTGAGCCTCGTCGTCACCAACAGCCTTGTACAGTGGAGTGCTGCCCGCGATATCAGCAATAATCATGACGGCGAATGTGGAATTGACAACCAAATTCCGGTTCCTTTTCCCTGTAACTTAACCCCACAGGAATTGTGCATACAGATAAATGGCAATACTCACAGATATTTGCCGCTCGTCGTGTCGTTTGCAAGGGCTGTGTTACATGGTTTAGAGACGAGACCGATCGGAGCACCAAAGCACTTTCGACGATAGTTGTTACAATCGGGATGAACTAAGACCGCAGAAATTGTACCAAGATTGCGGAACACAATCTCTGCTGTCAGTGAAAAGAAATTCGGTTCTATTGCGAAGTTTTGGTTGGACGACAATAACGTGCTGCCGCAGCGGGTTTAAGAGGCGAGCTCAGCGAACTAGCGAAACAGACAGAACTTTGCAAAAGAATCTACATTTAAGCGACTCCAACCTATTATGCGCATAATTCGGGCTTTTTGATCTTTACTTTACAGGCCTCATTTAATTACCATTATACTCGATAAGTATCCCTTATTACGTGTGACTGATTTCTCCGGGAAGCGCGCGCAGAGCTGCAATCACACCAAAGAAGTCGGGGCCGCCTTGATCAACTTTTGCCGACCGAATTCAGTCTTTTTACTATCTCTCTACTTCGTTCTTCAGGAACTCCGCTTACATCTGCAAAGACTGGCCACTGTTTCGCCGCATGGCGCACTTGCTCGATGATTTCAAGCACGCGTCGTTTTCGAATGCCGCACCCCTCTCCTGCTGCAACCAAATCTTCATGAGTCGGGTTCCTGCCGTTTCCATTCACACTCAGATGATGTTCGCCGCCAGGGCCGTCGGAAAAGCTCAGGTCATATGCGGGCGACAGGCGCCATGTTCCGTGATGGTCCATCAGGAAGGCGTGGTTCTTGATGTGGTCATCGCGGTTGTGGGTTAGAACGTTGAAGACCATGCGCCGAAACATCTCTTCAACGTCACCCTGATGGTTGGTCATGAAATAGGTCAGTTTCAACAAGGTTTCATAGTCCACAACCGGTGCGGTGAAATCGGCGTTCAGAATACCCGCGACCGTGTGCATATGCAGCCGCCGACCCTCGGGTCGATCAAAGCGAAGGGTTGCGAACAGGTCTTCACCCGAACCGGTCGAAAGCAATCGTGTATCCGACATGTTGATTCCGGCCGCGCGCGCCATTTCCGCATAGGCTTGTTCCTCACGCGCGGCGCTGGACGGGTCGGACGAGGATCGGAATTTAATGAGGTAATGGCTGAACCCCTCCCCTGCCCCGCTGCGATGATCCCGCAACATGCCGGTTTCTGTGTTCACCAAGGCGACAAATTTTGGCCGCGCCCCGGCCGAGCCGCCACTGCCTGCGCGAAGCCGGGACAGGTCCTCGACAGACAAGTCCTGTTCGATATGCTGGGCAGTTTTAGCGAACCAATCCAGGTCGATATCTTCCTGTTTGGTCAGTTCCTCTTCGGGATGATAGCAAAGCGCCCCCATGCCGTACTGGCCGACTATGGCCAGACGGTTTACTGGCGTCAGCTCATGAACCGCCCTGCCCCGCCGTGCCATCTCACGGTCAATCAGCAAGCGGCCCCAGCCATCAGGCAGTGAATCCGCCAGGACACCCGGCAGCCCATCAAACGGAGTATGGTCGCCAAAATGCAACCCCTGCCAGGATCGGATCGCATATGGCGAAATCGGCAACGGGTTTGCGACGAACTCCGGCGCCCATTCAATGGCGGCACGTCGCTGGTCCTTGACCCACGCCACCTGTCCAACCACACGCCGATGATCTCCAAAGTCCAGTTCGATGTTCAGACGATCAGCCATCAGCCCTGCCTTTTTCCGGCCCGCTTGCGGTCAGCCCTTGCGGACCCCAATTCCTCCAGTGACGAAGCTGTTGGCTTTGGAAACAGATCTTCGAATGCGTCCAGCGCGCCCAACGCCCCGGCAATCGCCAAAAGTGCCGCCAGTGAAATCTCGCCACTTTGTTCAAACCGTTTGAGTGTCGACAGCGGCACGCCCGATTTTTCGGCCAAAGCCTGCTGTGTCATGTTATGAGCCAGGCGCAGACCGCGGGCAGAAAAACGAATCTTGTCCTGCACCGAACCAGGTGTCGGGGTCTCAAAGCTAAAGGTCAATATATTGCCCTTTCGCGCAAATTTTATCATCTAAAGATAATATAATGTCTTTTGACACCAAAGGAAACCTGCGAATCCTGCCCGTGTTCGCCCCCTTCCCCGCCTTAGGATGATTCCCGAACGTCTGTTTCAAAGCTTGATCCGAGACTATCACTGATGTTTCACGAGATTTTCCATGAATTCCATGAATTCCATGGGGATTCACAATTATTTATTCCTTTCAATGCTTTGCGTCGTGTATTGTTTTGAGAAGCCGCTCCTCTACTATATATTGCAGACCCTGCGATATCTCGACATTGAAGAAGTTGTTGCCAAACCACCCCCTTCTTGCGTAAAAAACGATAAAAACAGCGTTGGCGAAAAACAGCGTTACTGAAAGAGGGCAGACGTGGCTGAACCTATCCACATCAATCAGCGTGTTCGCGAGAACGCTGAGAATCTGACTGCGGCTTTGGAAAGCCACATGATGACAGTGTTTGCGCCCGACGCGCGCAAAGAGCTTCGACTGTTCAGCGCCGGAGAAGCCGCCGGTCTGCTGGGTATCTCACCCAGCTTTCTGCGCAAACTGCACTTCGACAGCCGAATCCCCGATGTACATACCACCCCAGGTGGTCGTCGCCACTATTCCGCTGAAGACCTGCTAACCATACGCGAGGAGCTGGAGTCGACCGCAAAGACAACTGGGACTTATCTGAAAGGCCGCCAGACGGGTGACAAGGTGCAGGTTCTGTCCTTTCTCAACTTCAAGGGCGGATCGGGCAAAACGACCAGTGCAATCCACACAGCACAGCGTTTGGCCTTGAAAGGATACCGGGTTCTTACCGTCGATATTGACCCTCAGGCGTCTTTGACCACTCTGTTTGGCTATCGCCCTGAATACGACTTTCTTCAATCAGGTACGATCTACGACGCCATCCGATACGAAGACCCCCTGCCCCTCTCCAGCATCATCCAGAAAACCTTTTTCACCGGTATTGATCTGGCCCCGGCCGGTTTGATCCTGCAGGAATTCGAGCACGAGACCCCGCAGGCATTGCTGAACAACGTGCAGCCTGCGTTCTTTTCCCGGATGGCGACCGCCCTTCAGGAAGTCGAGGACAATTACGACGTGATCATCTTCGATTGCCCACCGCAACTGGGCTATCTGACCATGTCCGCGCTGTGTGCATCGACCGGGGTGCTGATTACAGTCGTGCCCAATATGCTGGACATCGCCTCGATGTCCCAGTTCCTGCAAATGAGCGCGGAGCTGCTGGACGTGGTCGCCGAAGCGGGTGCACCGATGGATTTCGACTTTCTGCGGTTTCTAATCAATCGCTATGAACCCAGCGACGGACCCCAGCAACAGGTTGTCGCCTTCCTGCGGCAGTTGTTCGGAAATGAGGTCATGGTTGCGCCGATGCTGAAATCCACCGCGATTTCCGATGCTGGACTAACTCAGCAGACGGTATTCGAGGTCGAACGCAGCCAATTTCACCGCAACACCTATGATCGTGCGGTGGACTCATTGAATCTTGTCAATGACGAGATCGAGTCGTTGCTTCAACATGCATGGGGGCGCTGATGGCACGTAAAGGCATTCTGACAACCAACCTGAACCAATCCGGCGGCGCTGCAAAACCCGAAAAGCCCCGGATGATGCCACGCGGCGCGGTTGGCGCCTTGCAGTCTTCCTTGTCGAAACTACAGGAAAACGCGGTGCAAGAGATCGACTGCGCCCTGATCGACGATGCTGGGCTGAAAGACCGGTTGGGGATGGACAGCGAGGCACAGCGACAACTGGTCGAAAGCCTGCGCACTTATGGGCAGCAGGTTCCGATCCTATTGCGACCGCACGCCAAAGAACCGGGCCGGTTCGAAATCGTCTTTGGCCGCCGCCGCCTGATGGCGCTGAAAGAGCTTGGCCAGCCGGTCAAGGCGATGGTCCGGCAACTGGACGACCACGCGCTGGTTCTGGCGCAGGGACAGGAGAACACCTCGCGTCAGGATCTGTCCTTTATCGAAAAGGCCAGCTTTGCCGCACAGTTGAAAGAGGCTGATTACGACCGCGAGACCATCGCGGCGGCCCTGTCGATCGACCAGCCGATGGTGACGCGCATGCTCAAGGTTGGGACGGCATTCTCCTTGCCCTTCCTGCGCCAGATCGGGTCTGCGCCCAAAATTGGCCGCGACCGTTGGATGACACTGGCCGAGGCCCTGAAAGACAAAGCCGCCACCAGCCGCGCCAGCACCTTCATGAACCGCCCCGAGTTTCTGACACTGGACTCGGATCAACGGTTTGAGGCGGTCCTGAAACACGTGCAGAAGAAACCAAGCGCCAGCAAACCAGCAGCCGCCAAACCGCGCACTTTGCGTGACGCCGCGGGCAAGGCTCTGGCCGATGTCCGGCTGACAAATCGCGGCGTGACCCTGAACATTCCGTCGCGCACAGCAGACGGCTTTGACGCCTGGTTCGAAACAAATGCCGAGACCCTGATTACCGAACTTCACGACCGCTGGAAAAACGAACGGTCGGAAGACTAAGACCACAGAGAAGCAACCACAGGAGGCACGAGCAGACCACAAAAAAAGCCCCCCAGGACAGATGATCCCGGAAGGCCCTTTTCAATCTTAGCACCTTTGAAATAGCCCCTCCGAATCGGTCCTGTCAACTCTGCGCGCTGCGCGGGGCAGGGATTTTTTGTGTTTCGTGAAAAAAATATGAAACATGCGTCCCAAAGTGACTTTGGGCGAGGGGCAAGTTTTGCCCTGTCGTCTGTCGACAAATGGGAAGTGCTGTCCGCGCTGACCACGGCCTCAGCGGATTTCGACATCTCTCATCGTACATTGACTGTGCTGAAAGCCTTGCTGACCTTTCTGCCAGACCGGGACATTCCGACCGAGCCGGGCAGGGCGGTTGTGTTTCCCGCGAACCGCACCCTGTCCGAACGCCTGAATGGGATGCCCGAAAGCACCCTGCGCCGCCATCTGGCGCGGCTGGTGCAGCTGGGTCTTGTCAACCGTCACGACAGCCCCAACCGCAAACGATATGCCCGACGGGTAGGGCAGGGGGTCGAACTGGCTTTCGGCTTTGACCTGTCCCCGCTGAACGGTCATGCCGATCAGATTTTCCTGACCGCTGAACGCGCCACCCGCCGCGCTGAACGCATTAGAACTCTGCGTGACCGGATCGCTCTGGCACGGCAACAGCTGATTGCTCTGAATGACAGCCGCTTTGCCGCGCTGATCGAAAACGCACGCCTGATCCTGCGTCGCAAGTCCTCAGAACAAACGCTGCATAAATTGACCCAGGAAATGGAAGACACAGCCGACCAAAACACAGGCAATGCTATCCACCAGCCTGAATTGCGAACCATTCAATTGAGCGGCCCTGACAATCAAAATGAGCGGCACATACAGGATTCATCTGAATCTAAATTTGACTCTGAAGAACAGACCTCGGACTCGCAAATTCCGGCTGACAAAAAAAACGATGACGCCAATCTTCATATCGTTCTCGATATATGCACTGAGTTTCAGGACTACTATCCCAAGCCGGTCACGGGATGGGCAGAGTTGGTAACAGTTGCTGAGAAACTGTCGCCCATGATTGGGATTGATCCTCCGGTCTTCAACGAAGCGCGAGTCCGTATGGGAGCTGCAACCGCGGCAACATCCGTCCTTTGCATTCTTGAACGTCTGCAAGACATCCGAAGCCCTGGCGCCTACTTGCGCAAGCTGACGCAAAAAGCGCAGAAGGGCACATTTTCATGCATACCAATGCTGAAGGCCTTGGAAAACAAAGGGAAATCGGAGAATTGTCAGCTGACAACTTGAAAAATGCCGTAAAAACAATGGTGTAAGCTATTATTGAGGCAGGGAAGCTGACGAAACTCGATTTTCAAGCGCTTTTGTGGCCACTATGAATTGGATTTCAAGAGCTTACCACTTGCACAACGGTATTCCCCACGTATCCTGCGCGAAGTTACAGAGTGATACATGTATTACAGGTTATTTACCATCATTCCAGATCGGCAAGCGCGTCTCTCGATCGCATCAGAAAATTTAAACATAAAGACTTATGACCACAGATCATTCTCAATCCTCGACAGCTGACAACACCTCGGCCGAAACAATCGAGACGATAGCCCCTTCTACCAGCCTGCAATTTGACATGGCTAAAAAGGTAAACTTCGCCTCTGCACAGAATGACATCCCCGTTCTCAAGACGCTGTCGATCACCAATATGACCGATGGCCCGCTGGATAACATCCAAATAACCCTCACCGCACAGCCCGCTGTGATAAAATCGAGGACCTGGATCATCGACCGGTTGTCCCCGATGGGGAGTCTTGAACTGGGCGATCTGGCGACGCCTCTGGACGTTCAGAAACTGGCCGGTCTCAATGAAACGGAAATCGGATCTCTGACCCTGACGGCTTCGGCGGACGATGGTCCGTTGTCGTCAGAAACTCTGCCTCTGGAGCTGCTGGCCCGCGATCAATGGGGCGGGCTGGGTGACATGGACCGGCTGCTGGCAGCCTTTGTATCTCCGAACGATCCCGTGGTGGCGGCGATCCTCAAGGAGGCGTCGCTGTTGCTGGAACGCAGTGGGCGCGATGGCTCGCTTGAGGGATATCAATCCGGTGACCCGCAGCGCGCATGGATGATCGCTGGCGCAATCTGGTCGGCCGTGACCGGTATGGGGCTGACTTATGCCAACCCGCCTGCATCGTTCGAGGTTGAGGGGCAGAAAATCCGTGCGCCCGAACGAATTCGCAGCGAGGGGCTGGCCACGTGTCTGGACAGTTCGCTGCTATTGGCCGCTGCGTGGGAACAGGCCGGGTTGCATCCTGTTGTCCTGTTTAGTCACGGTCACGCCTGGGCCGGGGTCTGGATCACCAATCGGGATTTTGGGCACGTGACCGAGCCGGACGTGATCACCGTGCGCAAGGCGACTCACGCGAAAGAGTTCATTCCGGTTGAAACCACCCTGTTGACCCAACGCCCGACTGCCGGATTTGAACAGGCGGTCGAAGCCGGGCGGTCCCGAGTGTCCGAGGATCGTGAGCAGGAATTCCTGATGGCTGTTGACATCACCCGCGCGCGCTCGGCCCGGATCCGTCCGCTGGCCAGCCACGTGGCGGCTGATGCCGGTGTGGCCGAGCATATTGAGGCTGCCCCCGCGAAACTACCCGACCCTATCGACTTTGGCCTGTTGCCGTCCGAAGTGATCGAACAAGTTCCCGACACGCCCAAAGGACGGATCGAACGTTGGCAGGCGAAGCTGTTGGACCTGTCGCTGCGCAACCGGCTGCTGAACTTCAAGCCAAGTAAACAGACTGTGCCTTGCCTGGTGCCTGATGTTGGCGCTTTGGAGGATGCATTGGCCGCGGACAAGGCGTTCCGCGCCTATCCGCTGATGGAGGATGATCCCATTGGCGAGCGTCAGCTGTCGCGGCAGGACAGGGACGAGATCATCGCCAGCGCAACGAAAGATGCGTTCGAACGCGGCCAGATCACGATGCCGCTGGATCGCAAGGACGCTGACAACCGCCTGCTGGCCCTGTTTCGAAAAGCCAAGAGCGATCTTCAGGAGGGTGGGACAAATACTCTGTTTCTGGCGGCAGGATTCCTGCGCTGGCAGCGAGAGGGCGAAAAGCGCAGCTATCGTGCTCCGCTGCTGCTGATCCCGATCAAGCTGGAACGCAAATCGGCGCGGTCAGACTTTAGAATCCTGCACCACGAAGACGAGGTTCGGTTCAACTCGACCTTGCTGGAATTTCTCAAGCGTGATTTCGACCTGACCCTGCCCGAGCTTGAGGGCGAATTGCCCCGCGACGACAGCGGCATCGACCTGCCGCGTATCTTTGAATGGATGCGCCAGCGGGTGCGCGAAGTGCCGGGGTTCGAGGTTGTGGAAGAGATCGCGATCTCGACCTTTTCATTCTCGAAATACCTGATGTGGAAGGATCTGGTCGAGCGCACCGATCAGTTGCGCAATAACCGGCTGGTGGCGCATCTGGTCGACAACCCTGACAAGACCTTTGAGGGCGGGGCAGGGGACGCGATCCCGGCCGAACAGATGGATCAACGACTGGCACCCAAGGATCTGGTTACACCTCTGCCCGCTGACAGCTCGCAATTGTCAGCCGTCGTTGCAGCAGCTGAGGGGCGGGATTTCGTATTGATCGGCCCGCCGGGCACCGGCAAAAGTCAGACCATCGCCAATATCATTTGCCAGTGCCTTGCCCATGGTAAAACGGTGCTGTTCGTCGCCGAAAAAGCTGCGGCTTTGGATGTTGTGCAGCGCAGGCTTGAGGCACACGGGTTGGGCGATGCGGTGCTGGAGCTGCATTCCAACAAGACCGACCGCAAGCGGGTTCTGACGCAGCTTGGCCGGGGATGGGACAGGGCCTCGGCCACCAGCGAGCAGGACTGGCTGGATGTCACCGAGAAGCTGCGGATCAAGCGCGACCAGCTCAATACCTATGTGCAGGCGGTTCACGCCAAGGGTGCGCAGGGGTTTTCGGTCTTTGACGCGATTTCATGGACGGCGGGGGCACCAAAGGGACTGAAACTGTCCTATGCGGATAAGGATGCCCATGATCAGAACAGTTTTGACCGGTTGCTTGAGATCACAGAGGAACTTGGCCGTACCTACACAGCTGTAGGCGGTGGCACACCGCTGCCATTGGTGGGAGAGGCTGAGTGGTCTCATGCCTGGGAAGACCAGATCATTGAACGGACCAAAACCCTGAGGGCGTGTATCGACCGTGCCATGCGATCATCTTCGGATATTTCAGGCCGGCTGGCATTGACCCCGGACCGGATGCTGAAGCCGGAACGTCGCGCTCTGCTGACCGACCTGTCGCGCCGTATTGATCCCGACGCGGACGATCTGCGCATGGTGCCGCGCCTGTCAGAGCGTGACCTGCACGCCGAAGTGGATCAGTTCGAGACCGCGCTTGTTGCGTTCATGGACGCGCAGGACCAATGCAGCGCGTCCTACACCGAAGACAATATGAAACGCCTGCCGTTGGATCAGCTGGATGCGGAATGGCGCGCGGGTGAGGCGGGGTTCTGGCCATTTTCCGCCCTGAAAAAGCGCAAGACCCGCAAGCTGTTGCAAACCTATGCCAGCTCGGGACAGGTTGAACTGGGCAGGGATTTGCCAGCGTTGGAAGAGTGCCGCAAACAGCTGGCAGTGCTGCAGGATAGCCCGGTAGCCGATACCGCCGGCGCAGACCGGTCGCTGCACAGATTGAAGGGGCGGGTGGCTCAGGCGAACTCGTTGCGAGCGACATTGGCCGGTGCGCAGTCTGAGATCAACGATACTGTTGCGTTCGGTGCCACTGTCGCTGCGTTGGAGGAAGGACCCACGGGCGAGTTGCGACAGGCAATGGAGGATTGGCAGGCGGCGGACGGCGCATTGAATGCGACAATCACCGAGTTCGCTGGGCTTGGCGGCTTGGTGGACACCGATCTGCCCTTACGCGATCTTCTGGAGGCCGTGGATCAGACACTGGCGCAACGCGGGCGGCTTGCGGACTGGACCCGCTGGGTTGCCATTCGGAACAAGGCCAAAGCCGCGGGGCTGACGCCTCTGGTCGATGCAATTGAGGCGGATCAGTTGAAAGGTGATCCGGTCGCCGAATGCCGCTGCGCATATGCCCGATGGTGGTTGCCTCTGGCTATGGATGCCTCGGACCCGCTGCGCCAGTTCGCGCATTGGGAGCATGAGGATATCGTTGCGGCCTTCCGTAAGCTGGATGACGAGGTCGCCGAACATGCTCCGCGCGAAGTCATGCGACGCATTCATCACCGCCTGCCCGCAAGGGACGGGGTGCCCAGAAAATCGGAACTGGGTGTTCTACGGCATCAGTTGGGGCTGAAACGCCCCTCGATGGCGATCCGGCCTCTGCTGGAGAATCTGGGCGACGTTCTGCCCAAACTTGCCCCTTGCGTGCTGATGTCGCCGTTGTCGATTGCGCAGTATCTTCCGGCAGGTCAGGCGACGTTCGACGTTGTGATTTTTGACGAAGCGTCGCAGATCACGACCTGGGATGCCATCGGAGCAATCGCGCGGGCGAAACAGTCGATCATTGTAGGCGATCCCAAGCAGTTGCCGCCGACCAACTTTTTTGGCCGCAGCGATGAGGCCGAGGAGGACGCCGAAGGGATGATTGGCGACATGCCTTCAATTCTGGATGAGGTGGCGACCGCAGGGATCCCGACGCGCAGGCTGGATTGGCACTATCGCAGCCGGGATGAGGCGCTGATCGCGTTCTCGAACCACTTCTACTACGATGGTGGCCTTGTCACCTTTCCTGCACCCAGCACGGGCAGCGACGCTGTGAAGTTCCACAAGATCGACGGCACCTATGCGCGCGGGGCAGGGCGGACCAATGCGGATGAGGCCAAGGCGATTGTGGCGTTGATCCGCCAGCGTCTGACCGCTTGGCTGAACCACCCCGAGGAGGATCGGCCAACGCTGGGTGTGATCACCTTCAACGCGCAGCAGCAGGGGCTGATCCTGGACTTCCTGGACAAAGTGCGGCGCGATGCACCTGAACTTGAATGGTTCTTTGCAGAAGAGCGTGAAGAGCCGGTGATCGTGAAAAACCTTGAGAATATTCAAGGGGATGAGCGTGATGTGATGCTGTTTTCGATCACGTTCGCTCCGGACCTTGCAGGTAAATTGTCGATGAACTTCGGCGCGTTGAACGCGGAAGGCGGCGAAAAGCGTCTGAACGTTGCCGTCACGCGGGCCCGGCGCGAATTGCATGTGTTCGCCTCGCTGACCCATGATCAGATTGATCTGTCGCGCACCCGGGCGACCGGGGTGCGTGATCTGAAAACCTTTCTGGACTATGCCGAGCGTGGCCCGGTTGCGCTGGCCGCGCGCGAGGAAGGATCGCTTGGACCGGCTGAAAACCCGTTTGAACAGGCCATTGCCGAGGCGTTCCGAGCCAAAGGGTGGGAGGTGCGGACCCAGATCGGTGTCTCGGGCTTCCGCATTGATCTTGGGATCGTGAACCCGGATCGGGCAGGGGCCTATCTGGCCGGGATCGAATGTGACGGGGCCACCTATCACAGCTCTGCCACGGCGCGGGATCGGGACAAGGTGCGGCAGGCGGTGCTGGAAGGATTGGGTTGGACGATCCTGCGCATCTGGTCGACCGACTGGTTCCGCGACCCGGCGGTGGTGGCTGACCGGTTGCATGAAAAGTTGGAAGCGCTGCTGGAAGAAGACCGCGCGGCCCGGCAGGAAGCAGAGCATGAGGCTGAGGAAGAAGACCCGCCAGAGGTGCGGGCCTTGCCTGCACCCGAGCCGCCTCAGACCGACAGCGCGCCGCCGGAGTTTGCGCCGAAAGAGGCTGATGAGCCTCAGCTCTTCGCCTCAGGGTCTCATGCGACCGAGTTGGCCAAGGTTGACGGGCCGAAGGCCGACCCGGAACGTTTCTTTGATCTTGGGTACGTGGGGGTTCTGCGGCAGATCGTTCACGAGGTTTTGGTCGATCAAGCCCCGATGCCCCTGCGCAATCTGGGCCGCGAGGTCGCTAACCGCCACGGGTGGCAGCGCACCGGGCGCCGGATCATGGACAGGGTGGAACACGCGCTTGGCGCGGCCGAACTGCATGATGAGTTCGGCACTCCGTTTGTCTGGCTGGCAGGCACCTATCAGGATCGAATTCCGTATCGCGGGCTGGGAAGCCGCACCATCCGCGATGTGTCCCGCACCGAGGTTGCGGCGGTTCTGGATGAGATTGGCGCGGACCTGAAGGCCTCAGAGGATCCGGCGGGGGATTTGGCCCGTCACCTTGGCCTGTCGCGGGTCAGCGGGTCGGCACGTCAACAGATTGAGGAGATCATGCGGTGGTACGAGGACCAGACGGGCAATGAAGATTCTGCACACAGCTGACGTTCATCTGGATTCGCCGCTGAAATCTCTGGCCCTGCGCGACCCGGAATTGCGTGAACGCGTACAGACTGCCAGCCGGGCCGCTTTTGTCAGGATCGTTGACACGGCCATTGCTGAAGAAGTGACCGCCCTGTTGATTGCAGGAGACCTGTTTGACGGGGCCGAGCGCAGCGCCCGTACGGCGGCTTTTCTGGTGATACAGTTGGAGCGTCTGCGCGAATGCGGAATCCGGGTTTTCTACATCAAGGGTAACCACGATGCTGAAAACCCGGTCACGGGTGAGCTGAACCTGCCGGACAACGTTCATGTATTCGACGGGCGCGGCGGCAAGGTACAGGTGTCGCCCGAGGTTTGGATTCACGGTGTCAGTTTCGCCAGCCGCCATGCGCCTGACAGCTTGCTGCCCAAATTTCTCGGCCCTGTGGATGGGGCCGTCAACATTGCCATGTTGCACAGTTCGCTGGCCGGGGCCGAGGGGCACGATCCTTATGCCCCTTGCAGTGTCGGCGATCTGGTCTCTTCAGGATATGACTATTGGGCGCTGGGTCATGTCCATCGCCGCCAGGTTCACTCTCAGACACCTTGGGTGGTGATGCCCGGAATGCCGCAGGGGCGGGATATGGGTGAAACCGGGCCAAAATCCGCGACGCTGATTAGCATCACGGACGAAATCACCATCGAGGAGGTGCCGACTTCGGTTGTTGAGTTTCTGGAAATGCCCGTCGACGTGAAGGACCTCGAAACGGATGATGCCTTGCGTGATCTGCTGCGCCGCAAGTTGCGTGACGCCGCCGACGGTTTGGC
>NZ_JBQFSZ010000017.1:0-34027 GCF_056538325.1 Ruegeria sp. BG8
CAATAGGTACGCTGTTATTCTCATAAAAACCGCTATCCGCCGTCTTTATGTCCAAGTCCGTAAACGGCTCTTTTATCGACATAACTTCCTCCGTGTTGTCCGTCATTGGTTTTGGGGATCGCGTCGTATAGTTTCGCAAATCTCCCGGATTTCGTTTTCCCGCTCAGCTCGACACGCATTTTGTTTTGGTGTTTCGGGTACGAGATTGGGGTTAGTTGCCCTTTTCCCGTCAATCTGGTTTTTTCGCTGACTGACATGCATGGAGTTCAACACAAGCATCAATCAGAACGGGTTTCGCGCGAAATTCAAAAATTATCCTCAGCGCGTCTTGTGAATTCCCTTTCCGCCGTTTCCGGCTGCAGATGTCACCCGATTTTATTTCCAAGACATCTTGAATATTCCGTCAGTGTACGCCAGATGCCTGTCCGGACGCGACAATTGTTGGTGAACGTGACTATAGCGGCACCTGCGTTTCAATTTGGCCAGAACCGACAGATTGGTCGGTTTTGACGACATGTCCCCGAAACATGATCTCGTAAATACACCTAATAGCCGATGTGCCGCGATCTCCACTAAGAAAAATATTAACACCAAGGTGAAATGAGCTAATACGAACGGGTTGAAAGAATCCCAGGTCCTCATGTCCAGACGCCATTACAAGCTGCCCCCACTTACCACGCTCTCTGCCTTTGAAGCGGCCGCAAGGCATCTCAGCTTCAAGAATGCGGCTGAGGAACTCTCTGTTACGCCCGGCGCTGTGAGCCATCAGATCAAAGCGTTGGAGGGCGACCTCGAGACGGCCCTTTTCCAGCGTAAGCATCGAGGGGTGGATCTGACAGACGACGGCAAAGCCCTGTACGAAACGCTGTCTTCATCTTTTGCGCGGATTTCTAAAACTCTCGCAACAATCCGCGACCGGGCGTCGGTCGAAAAAGTAACGGTCGGTTCAACAACGGCAGTCGCCGCATTGTGGCTGTCACCGGCAGTTATTCGGTTCTGGCGTGAAATGCCCGAAGTCAATGTAGATCAGCTGTCACAGGATCGGCCTTTTCGCGACCGACCAGACTTGGACTTTTTCATCCGCTATGGGCGTGACAGCGATGCAACCCTGTCACACACGCCTTTGTTCCGTGACCACCTGGTTCCCGTCGCCAGCCCTGAGGTCGCACAAAGCCTGACCGGATCCAGCCTTCAACACCTCGCCACACAACGATTGATTCACCTGGAATCAGAAGACCGTACCTGGACGACATGGCCCGAATGGTTCCAGCAATTGGGCTTCGACGGCCCCATCCCGATCGAGTCGCGGGTAAACAGCTATTCGGTGGCGCTGCAACTGGCCCGAAAAGGCGCAGGGATCGCCTTGGGATGGCAGCGCCTGATCGAACCGATGCTGGAATCAGGCAAGCTGGTTACAATCGGCCCCCATCAATTGACCGCTCCCAACCAGTTTTATGTCGTCGGACGCCACGAAGATGAGCTGACCGAAAGCGCTCGCGCCCTTAAAAACTGGATCATTCAAGAGGTTCAGGACGGCTCGGTTTAGGTGAAGTCACTCAGTGATGAGGTTTTCTGATATTGAGGGTCGGGCGTTCCTTGCTCAATAGGGTCAAAACCATCCAGCAGCACCCTCAGGAGAGCCCGATGAACAAGCATAGCAAGCTGTCTTCCGTTCTTGCCGATTTGAATGTCGCAAACGGCCTGCCGAACGAACACTATGTTGACCCGGAAATTTTCAAGGAAGAACGGCAATCGGTGCTTTACGCCAACTGGTCGGGCATCGGCTTCGGTAAAGACGTTCCCGAAGTTGGCGACGCCAAGCCTGTCGACTTTCTGGGAATGCCTCTGCTGATCGTCCGCGACCGGGATGGCGAAGTGGGTGTGTTCCAAAACACCTGCCGTCACCGCGGGATGATTCTTGTGGACACGCCACGCAAGATTGGCGGAGCCATTCGCTGCCCCTATCACAGCTGGTGCTACAGCCTTAAGGGCGAACTGCGCGCGACTCCGCATGTGGGCGGCCCCGGCCACAACACACATGAAGACGTAGATCGCAACGATCTGGGTCTGGTTCGCGTCCGCTCGTTTGTTTGGCGTGACGTGATCTTTGTAAACGTGGACGGCAACGCCCCGGAATTTGAAGAAGCCCATGCGGCGCTGATGGAACGTTGGAAAGAGTTCGATCAGCCGGTCTATCACGGCGGCGAAGCGTCTTCGTTCAAGCTCGAGGTTAAAACCAACTGGAAGCTGGCCGTCGAAAACTATTGTGAAAGCTACCACCTGCCTTGGGTCCATCCGGGCCTGAACAGCTATTCACGACTGGAAGACCACTACAACATCGAAGCGCCCGGTCACTATTCCGGCCAAGGATCACTGGTTTACCGCCAATTGCAGGATCAGGACGGCGCCACTTTCGACGATTTTGAAGGTCTCAGCGACCAGTGGGACGAAGGTGCGGAATATGTTGCCCTCTACCCGAACGTTCTGTTGGGCGTTCAGCGCGATCACGCATTCGCAATCGTTCTCGAGCCCGTCGATCTGGAAAACACCGTCGAACATATCGAGCTGTACTATGCCAAGAGTGTAAAAGACACGCCGCAGCACGACGGTCTGCGCGCCTCGAACGCACAGCTTTGGAAGACAGTGTTCGAAGAGGACGTATTCGTCGTTGAAGGCATGCAGAAAGGCCGCCACGGCGTTCTGTTCGATGGTGGACGTTTCTCGCCTGCAATGGACGGCCCCACGCACAATTTCCATCACTGGGTCGCAACCCAAATTGAAAACGGTCGGGCAGTCTAAATTTGCGGGCCGACGGGTGTAAGCCGGTCGGCCCAGAACGGAGCTACGATGGATACCAATAACCTGGACCGCCTGCTGCTTGACGCGCATGATCGCAATGATCACGCGGCCATGATCCAGTACTACACCATGGCCGCGGACCAACGCGAAGCAGAACAGGACGTCGACGCTGCTTGTTTCTACCTGACCCACGCCTTTGTCTTCGCTCTGGAAACTGGCGCGCAAGAAGCCCACGGGCTGAACGCGCGCTTAGTCGAGCATGGGCGCGCGCACAGGCTGGAATTCTGAGATCGGCCTCGGCTCACCCCTTCAACCCAACATGAAATCAATGCTCGTTACCCGCGCATGAAAGTTGACGACTGCGGCGACGAGCTCAACTTTGAAACGGCAGGCTCATGAAAACGAATGCACAAGCAGTGGTGATCGGCGGAGGGGTGATCGGATGTTCGATCCTCTATCACCTGACCAAATTGGGATGGTCCGACGTCGTGCTGCTGGAACGGGACGAGTTGACCTCGGGCTCGACTTGGCACGCGGCGGCAAACATCCACGGGCTGCATGACAGCACCAATATCAGCCGCATCCAGCACTATACGATGAACCTGTATAACTCGCTGGAGGAGGAAACCGGCCAAAGCTGTGGCGTGTTCCAGCCCGGCTCGCTGTATCTGGCGCAGACCGAAGAGCGCGAGCATCAGCTCAAGCTGCAGGCGGCCAAGGCCAAGCTTTACGGCATGAACTTCTATGAGATCAGCATTGAAGAGGCGCAAAAGCTGAACCCGCTGGTTAATTATGAGGGCATCCGTTGCGTGATGTTCGAACCCGATGGCGGCAATGTGGACCCCTCGGGCGTGACCAACGCCTATGCGGTTGGTGCGCGCCAGCGTGGCGCGGAAATCCACCGCTTTACCCCCGTCACCGCGACCGAGCAGCAGGAAGATGGCACCTGGATCGTCAAGACCCCCAAGGGCGACATCAAAACCCCTTGGGTGGTGAATGCCGCGGGTCTTTGGGGTCGTGAGGTCGCGAAACTGGCCGGGATCGAACTGCCGCTGCAACCGACCGAGCACCAGTATTTCGTGACCGAAGCCATGTCGGATGTTCAAGCACATGGCACGCGTTTGCCCTCAGTCTCGGACCGCGATGGCGAATACTACCTGCGCCAGGAAGGCAACGGTCTGCTGGTCGGCGCCTATGAGAAAGACATGAAGTTCTGGGCCGAGGAAGGCACGCCGCTGGACTTTGCCCATGACCTGTTCCCCGACGATCTGGAGCGGATCGAAGAGAACATGATGAACGCCATCGAACGTCTGCCCGCCGTGGGTGAGGCCGGGATCAAGCGCGTCATCAACGGCCCGATGATCTGGTCGCCCGATTCCAACGTGCTGATGGGTCCGGTGCCCGAGGTGGATGGCTATTTCTGCTGCAACGGCATCATCCCCGGCTTCTCGCAATCGGGCGGCATGGGCCTGATGGCAGCGCAGTGGATCATCGAAGGCGAAACCGAGTATGACATGTTCGCCTGGGACATGGCGCGTTTCGACACATGGGCCACGAAAGAGTTCACCAAAGCCAAGGTGCAGGACCAATACGCCCACCGCTTTGCGATCCACTTCCCGAACGAGGAACGCAGCGCAGGCCGACCCGCCCGTGTGCGCCCGATCTATGAAACCCAGAAAGCCATGGGCGCGGTGTTCGGCCTGAACGTCGGCTGGGAACACCCGCTGTGGTTCGCGGATGAGCCGGGCACCGTGGATACCAACGGTTTCACCCGCCAGAACTGGTGGGGGCCTGTGGGTGAGGAATGCAAGATGCTGCGCGAGCGTGCGGGCATCATCGATATCTCGAACTTTGCCAAATACATCTGCAAAGGCCCCGGCGCTGCGGATTGGCTGAATGCGGTCTTTGCCAACAACATGCCCAAGGCGGTTGGCCGGTCCTGCCTGACTCCGCTGATCTCAAAACGCGGTGGCATTGCCGGGGACTTCACCGTCACCCGAGTGGCCGAGGATGAGTTCTGGATCATCGGGTCCGGCATGGCCGAGCGCTATCACAAGCGTTTCTTCAAGCAGGTTCCGCTGCCCGAAGGGACTACATTCGAAAGTCACACCGAGGCGATGTGCGGCTTTAACGTCGCGGGTCCCAAATCGCGCGAAATCCTGCAGCGCCTGACCAACACGTCACTGGCAACCGAGGACTTCCCGTTCATGCGGTCGGCCAGGATCGAACTGGCGGGGGTCGAGGTTCTAGCCCTGCGCGTCTCATTCACCGGCGATCTGGGCTGGGAGCTGCATTGCAAGACCGAAGATCAAGCACGGCTTTATGAGGCGTTGCTGGAAGCGGGCAAAGAGTTCGACGCAGGCCCTGTCGGCAGCCGCGCGTTGATGTCGATGCGGGTGGAAAAAGGCTATGGCTCGTGGAGCCGCGAATACAGCCCCGAATACTGGCCGCATGAGGTCGGGCTGGACCGTCTATGCAAGTTCGACAAAGACTTCCTGAACAAGGAAGCCGCGCAGAAGGTGCTGGACACGCCCGCCCGCGAACAGCTGGTTCTGCTGCATCTGGATGAGGCCGACGTGACCGCATCCAACGCGGACGCAACCGGTGGCGAGCCGATCTTTAAAGACGGCGAAGGCATCGGTCGTGTAACGTCGGGCACCTATGGCTACACGGTCGGCATGTCGCTGGCGCTTGGGTATGTCAAAAACGCCCAGCCCGGCGATGAGGTAGAGGTGATGGTGCTGGGCCGCCCGCACAAGGCCACTATCCTGCACGAGCCTCCGTTCGATGCAAAAGGTGAAAAACTGCGCGCCTGATCAAACCGTGATCAGCCGCTGACCTAACGAGACCCTATCCACGCGCCCCGCCCTGCCTATATCCTGAAGCAACCATCTGGATCGCTTTGGGAGGGGCGGGGCGCTTGGAACATAAAACGGATATGCTGATCGTCGGTGCCGGGTTCTCGGGGCTGATCATGGCGATCGAGGCGCGAAAGCGCGGGATCAAAGATATCACGATCCTTGAGAAAGCGGCCGATATCGGCGGGACCTGGCGCGAAAACACCTATCCTGGTGTAGCCTGCGATGTACCCTCGCATCTGTACTCCATGGCGACCCACCTGAACCCCAATTGGAGCCGCGCCTACGCTGGCGGGGCCGAGATTCAGGCTTATCTGAAGAAAATCGCGCAAGACGAAGGTCTGTATGACCTGTGCCGGTTTCACCAGCAGCTCAAATCGGCGCGCTGGGACGGCAATCGCTGGCGGGTTGAAACGCAGGACGGTCAAACCTGGTCAGCACGGTTTTTTGTTTCGGCAATTGGCGCGCTGCACGTACCCAACATTCCCGACATACCCGGCGCCGACAGCTTTCCCGGACCCAGCTTTCACTCCGCGGAATGGAACCATGATGCTGCACTGGCCGGCAAGCGTATCGCGGTGATCGGGACAGGTGCCTCAGCCGTACAATTCGTCCCCGAGATCGCCAGAATGGCCGCGCAAGTCACAATCTATCAGCGCAGCGCGCCATACGTCTTGCCGCGCCCCGACGGCCCCATCGCGCCTTGGGTGCGCCGGATGTACCAGCGGTTTCCAATTCTGCCAAAGCTGCGGCGTAAACTGATCTACATGGTCTTTGAATACCGCCACAGGGTCTTTCGCCGCGAACAGGGTGCCGTGAACTTCGCCATGAAAATGTGGCGCACAGCCTTTGAAAAAGCGATTACCGACCCTGCAGAGCGTGAGAAGCTGACACCTGATTATCAGATCGGCTGCAAACGCATACTCAGCTCGAACGATTGGTACCCGACCCTTGCCCGGGACAATGTCGAGGTGATACCGCATCGCGTGACCTCAATCGAAGGCGACCAGATCACTGCGGCTGACGGCGCACAAAGGCAAGCCGATATCCTGATCTGGGGAACGGGTTTTCATGTGACCGATATGGTCGATTATCTCGATATCACGGGGACCGATGGACAAACCCTGCGCTCGGCGTGGGCCGACGGGATGCAGGCCAATCTGGGAACTGCTATCGCGGGCTTTCCAAACTTCTTTATTCTTCTGGGGCCACATACCGGTTTGGGTCACAACTCGGTCGTGTTGATGATCGAAGCGCAGGTACGTCATATCGGCCGCGTTCTGGATGAAATGCGCAACACAGGATTGCAGATCGTTACACCAGATCCCACGCAGCAGGACGCGTTCGAAAAAGAAATGCAGGATCGGCATAGCGACAGTATCTGGCAATCCGGCGGTTGCACCTCGTGGTATCAGGATGCCGAAGGACGGAACACGACGCTTTGGCCGGGCACCGTTTCCGAGTATGAAAAACGCATGGCGAAATCCGGGTTGGAACATTACCTGACAACCCCGGCTCAAGGCGGAGGCGAATGACATGACGACCTTTCTGATTATTGTCCTGCTGGTTGCTACGTTCTTTCTGGGCATGCACCTTTGGACCCGCAAGCTGACGGCGGAAGGTCTTTCGCGGGTGCCTCAGCTGGGCCAGATTGTTCCGGTTAGCGGTGGCAGCATCCATTACGTGGAAAAAGGTGACCCAGCCAAACAAACCCTTGTGTTGATCCACGGTTTGACCGGGCAATTGCAGCATTACACCTACGCGCTCATGGATATGCTGGCAGAGGATTACCATGTGATCGCCGTAGACCGCCCCGGTTGCGGCTATTCAACCCGTGACAGCGCGGATTTGGGCGCATTGTCCGAACAGGGCCGCATGATCCAGGAGTTTCTGGAGTCCAAAGACGTAACGGATGCCATCCTGGTGGGCCATTCACTGGGCGGAGCGGTCTCGCTGGCCATGGCTCTGGACTACCCCGACAAAACCAAAGCCCTGGCTTTGCTGGCCCCTCTGACTCAAGTCATCCCAGAGCCACCCCCTGTCTTCAAACCCTTGGAAATTCGCACCGAATGGCTGCGAAACTTTATCGGCCACACCATTGCCGTGCCGATGGCCGCAAAAACCGCCCCTCATGCACTCAGCACCGTGTTCGCACCCGAGCCCGCGCCAGAAGACTTTTTGGATCGCGCCGGAGGTGCATTGGGTTTGCGACCATCTGCGTTCATCACGGCCTCTCAAGACGTTCTGGGGATAGAAAGCAGTATGGAATCCCAGGTCGCGCGGTATTCTGACCTGAAAGTTCCCGGGGGTATCCTGTTCGGAGAGAAGGACGCCTTGCTATCACCGTCAACGCACGGGGATCCGATGGCGAAGTATGGGTTGTTTCATGAGCAACTCGAAGGGTTGGGACATATGATACTGATCACCGAACCCGAAGCTTGCGCGACTTTCATCCACCGGGTCATCAAGGGCGTCGACGAACAGAGCAAAGACACCGGCCAGACGGGGTGATGTCGTGCCAAAAAGAATCCGGTCCAGAGGATCATTTCCCTCTTGACCCTATCCGGCCCCTCCCGTAAATCGCCTCTCACTCGTGGCGGAGTAGCTCAGTTGGTTAGAGCAGCGGAATCATAATCCGCGTGTCGGGGGTTCAAGTCCCTCCTCCGCTACCAAAACCCCCCTGATAAATCAGATGGATGCGCGAAAACCGCACCGCTCGCATGCACTCCAAATGTGCTTTGGGTGACGTTTTGGGTAACAGAAGACGGATTTGGACCCGCGAATAGAGCTGGGATTCGCTTAACGGGCGCGAAGCAGTCATTCGCTGCAGACACGATGCAAACACGGCGTACTTGAGTAAGCTGGCATTTGTTGTGCGCCTTTCTTGGATGTTCTGGCTGTTCGCTAGTCCTGCACCACGCTAACGAACTTCGAAAAAGGGCCGTTGGAGGGTTGGCACTCTACTATATGTTGTGCGAGAATGTGGAAAATATTCGAGATAGATTTTCCAGTGCCAGAAGAAGTTTCGTTCAAGATAGTATATAATCCGGAACAAGCACTGCTCGACGTGATTTTCGTTCATGGGCTGACCGGTGACCCGGAAAAGACCTGGACTTCGAAACAAGGCTACTGGCCAGACTGGATGGCAGAAGATCACCCAGACATCCGTGTGTGCACGTTTGGTTATCCGGCCAGCAAGCTCAAAAAATGGATCAAAAAGGAACTCGATATCTTTGAGCTCGCCAAACTGGCAACGGAATTTCTATGTGGCAACGGCGTTTGCAAAAGACCTGTCATCTTTGTCGCGCACAGCCTTGGCGGAATCATCACAAAGCTGGTACCGTTGGCAACGATCTCATCAAGTATGCAAACAACATCACTACGTTTGATTTCACCTAAAGGTTTATCGAAAAGCGACGGCCATTTTTGATTGAGCAGACGCTCCTGCTCTTTCCAACCCCGATTACGTGGCTTGGCCCATAGTTCGACGAATTGTGGAACGGCGTCACCAAGTGTTGTCGGCTTTGTGTCCGGCGTCACTCCGAGTTGTGCATCACGCAGCATCTCTTTGGCGCGGTCGCGGGCGTCGGACAAAGGTACCGTAGGATATGTGCCGATTTTGGTGCGCCGGATACGACCATCGATGCGCGGCGAACAGAACCACGTCTTACGTCCTGTCGTAGACACGCGAAGCCCAAACCCTGGAAGTGTCAAATCATAGACTTCCAAGCGTTTCGGGCCCGGCGCAGTGACGGTATCAACGTAGCGGGATGTGAGCTTCTTTTTCATATAAGATATATAATCTGACAGTCAGGCGATCTCACGGGTGACAGTCAGAATTATCTCAATAAATCAGATGTTTGTCATCGCCGCAGATGTGGCTGGATGTGGCGATATGTGGCCGGTTGTCAAGGTGACGACGTTCACTGTGAGCCAGCGCCGCGGTCATCTGAGTCTGAAACAGGGCCGGCTTGATTCTCAGGATTGGAGGCACGTACGGCGGTATCTGTGACGTCTTGGACCATGTACGTCGAGTCGTTCCGGTTCAAAAAATTCCTATCAGTGCATTCTATTTATTCCGAATTTTAATACGCAAAGTTTCTTAATTAATTTGACGTAAATTCTGTTTTTGGGAATGCTTGGCCATGCCCTAGAGCCGATATTGGGTCGTGAAAGGAGAGGCGCTATGACCCAATCGATAAACTTGTCCCGTCATGCAGACCGCCGTTGTCGACAGCGCGGTGTACGGGCACACTCAGTTGGTATTCTCATGGAGCACTATGACAGGGACCACTTTGTTCGGGATGATTGTAGGCGGTTGAGCATCAGCCGCCATGGCATTGATCGCTTGCTCCAGAAAGGGTTTTCTCCCCAGGAAGTCGACCGCGTCCGGAACCTTGTCGCGATTTGGAGTGATCGCCACAGCAAGGTTGTCACGATCTATCACGAGCAGGTGCGTCGCAGAACGCGCAAACGTACAAATTGGAGGCAGTTATGAGCAACGTTGTTCATTTTTCGGGCGCGCAAGATAAACGGCGCGGTCACAACCAGCAAAAGCCGGAAATCAAGAAGGCTATATTCCTCAAAGATGCTTTAAAAGCGGGTGTCAATTTTGGCTGGGCCGATCAGCAGCGTGTGGCTCGTCGTTTCGACAAACTGCTGAAAGAACTAAAAAAAGAAAAAGCAATATCTCCGGCTGCTGTCGCGCGAGAAGTCGGTCTTGGTGGAAACAACAGTACGGATTCAAGCAAGCGCTTGTACACCTACCGGCTCCCGGAAAACGCAAGCGACAAGCGCAAGGCAGAAGTCGCCAAGAAGCCCGACAAATACTTTGAATTTGCTAAAGCGGTGGCAAACCTCTCCGGTGCGTCAGAGGAGAAGATACTTGCGCAGCTCTTCGAAAGCTGCAGTTTCGGATCGGTTGCCCCCCCTGTCCCAGACTGGGATACGGAGCGCTGGGAGAAGCTCGCTGAGCTCATTGAGGCAATGTCAGCCGCAGTTGTCTTTGATACTTCTCTCGAAACCTATTACCGCGATCTTAGGGAAACCCCCATCCGATATAACGTGGATGACGATAGCTTCGACACCGGTCCATACGAATCTGATACCTACGGAATTGAGCTTGGCCTTGTAGGTAACCCGATCTATCGGGGTGAAGCCCCGCCCGTTCCTTCCGTACGCATAGCGACTAAGCCAATTGCTGGGTCCTTCGCGGATGAAGTCGAGACCGAAAATGGTGAGAACTTTGCGATGACATTCGATGTCTACCTCGATGTTCACCTCGCCCTGGGACCGCTTGGTGGTGGCAAGAATATCGGTCCGCTTCTTGAATTCCGGTCCAGGTTTGTTGGTCACATCGATAACGATCCCGCAATTCGCGTAACCATTGAGAACCCTTTTCATGATGGGGCAGATCAATCACCGACGCTCGTTCTTGATGACGAGATCGTACAGCTGGTCAAATTTCCGAGTTTTCAGATGGTGTGTGATACCGCCGAATATCGAGCGGATACGGATCATGCATACTTCAATTGGTACGATGTTAGTCCCGCAGTTTTGAGAGAGGTCTTGAGCCTCTCCACAACCGGGATCGAAGTCTCGCCATCGGCCTGGAGCAATCTGGATCAACTAGATGAAATACCTTCTCGCTTCGCACAGTTTTCAGCCGCAGACAGCGTCTACAGAGCCCTTATGGACGGACGGCTTGAGGCGGCATTAAGTGAACAATGCACGGCTATCGCTCATGGTCTCTGGAGCTACAGGCAGACGCTACGAGAGCAAATTCAACTTGCCGAAAGTGTGGCGCGCGAGAATTGGCGCAGACCTGCGGCACACAACATTTCGAACAACAACAGTGAAGAGTGAGAGTTGATCATGAGCAGCGACGATTTTGGCCGCTACCTAGCTTCTGTGAGAGAACGGGATGTTGATCTTCTCCTTCTAGAAGAGTTTCATTGCTCGCAGGAATTCACAGCTTGGTTCTGCAGGGCGATGGGGTTTGGAAGCGCGGAGTTTGACGGAGCCTGGCATAGCGTCTCCGACGTCGATGGTGAAACGGATCTGCTTCTCAGAGTGCGCCAGCAGGAAACTCAAGTTGGTGTTCTCATCGAGAACAAGATTGGCGCTCCAGAGCAGGAAGCCCAAGACGTCCGATATCATCGCCGAGCGCAACGGTTGCGAGAGCAGGGAAAGATTGACGATTACGTCACCGCGATTATTGCGCCCGAACGCTATCTTTCAGGTGTGCCGGACAACCGAGAATACACCAAATCGCTGAGTTATGAGAAGATCGGAGGGTGGTTTCGGTCTCGCGTTGATCGCAGGTCTCTTTGGCGTGCGCAAATTATCCAAGAGGCCATAGAGCAGAACCGGCGCGCGTCAACAATGCTCGTCAACACGACACGAACCCAGTTCTTTGAAGACTATTGGCGTTTTCTTCGCGCCAATCATCCGAAGTTCGTTATGAACCGGCCTTCTCCAAAAGGCAGTAAATCCAACTGGGTAAAATTCAAAGGACACCACTTCCCAAAAGGCGTGCTACTTACGCATAAGATTGACCAATGGGTCATGGAGTTGGGTTTTTCGCGGACAGCGATAGAAGACCTCCAAAAGGCTATAGATGTGCTTCCAGAAAAAGCCATCACCGCTCAGCGAGGAGGGAGTGCAGTGATCCAAATCGATGTGCCTCAAATCGACACTGAGGCAGAATTCTCCCATCAAGTTGACGCCATCGAAGCGGCGATGCACGCAGCATATCATCTGTATCCTCTGGGGGACGTTCTGACGGCCAAGGGTAGCCCTATTCGAGACTGAAAGCTCAATAATGATGGGGCTTACTCGACTGGTGGATTCATTGCGCTGAGAACTTTCCTAGCTGATTAATATATAGATAAGGTTATCGCCGGAATTCCATCGATGGCGCTAAAAGAGCGCGACATTTCGCACGAATGCAGAGGATAGTCTGAAGAGTTCGTCCAATGGAGCGCAACCTTGATTGGTCGAAACAACGTTGAGGATGAACTGGGAGATTTCGCTACTGGGGAACGAATTCGCCTGAACAGTAATCGCTGAAATTCAGCCGCGCGAAACATTGGAGAGCTCTAATATGAATACCCAAAAACTAACTGCGACGTTTCCGGTGAAGAACCTTGAATCACTAATGAAGATGCGAACAAATGCGCTCGAGAAGATTGATGCGGAAGGTGAAAGCCTTGAAATTAAATCCTACATTTTAGCTCTCGACGAAGAGATTCTCCGACGTATCCCATTGGTCGAGGATGGGTGGACCCCTGGCAGGCAGCACGAGCCTCGCTTTTTCTTCAGTAGGGGCAAAAATATTGGCCTGGTCTGGCGAAAGGTTACACACACATACACTAACAGTGACGTCTACTGTGCGGAGCTATTCGGGAAGCCCGTTGAAGGAGAATTTCGGCACATAGATGAGGCACGTGCGGCAGTCGAAAAAGCATTTGCTTCTTTCCGAGCATCACAATGATTGAATTCATTCTAATCGCACTAGCCGTCACAGCGGTTCTAATATTTCTCTCTTGGAAACCTGTGCACGAGACGCTTCAGGCAATACTCGGCGTGTACGTTTTCGTATTTATTGTATTCAGTATCTCTCTGGTGATTTGGCTCGCACTGAAAGCGTAAAAGAATCAAGCAATAATCGTTATCGAAGCCACGGCAACTTAGGCTCTCGGCTCCCCGCGAATGGCAAGTTTGAGGACTGGATCAGCCTCGTCCGTTTGCCAGCGGTGTGTTGGGGTGTAAGCTGTCGTATCGCCCACACCGAAACCAAGGCGCATAAGGCGCAATATGGAAAGCTTCGGACAAGGCATGAGCGACGAGGCTCAAATAATGCCACCCAAATCTTAAATCTTTGAATTCCTCTATCCGCCTACAGAAATCCTCACGACGGATTCCGGCTGGACTTTTTGGAATCTAAATGCGGTCGTGAAAGCGACTGACATGCGGGCATGTGCGCCAAACCGGTCATTGAGCGGCGTTGCCGGTAACGGCAGGTACGCGGACTTTCTGGACCTATGCGGTTGCGGCTAGTGCTTGAGCAGAAAACCTTCGCGCTGGCAGCGAAGCGGTTGTGATAATGCGGCGGATTTTCACCAGATCGGTCATTCGATTGCGTTGAAACCGACCGAAGCTCAACCGAACGTTCGCTGTGCCTAGCCAAATCTCGCAAGAGGCGCATTTGACCGACTTGCACATACGAAGCCTGTACACAGCGATCTCAGCATTGGCCTTTAAGTCACATCACCCAGGGGCCGAAACGACGTTTCGTTGGCATGCATTTGGTTTGTAACCCTGTCTCTGACGTATTTCGGGATCTCGGACGAGTCCAACGTGAATGTCCCACAACCTGACAAGGCTGATCGCAGGTCGATTTCGCGGCCGAGAAAGCTGTAAATGATCCGGTAACAGGCGATGTCGCGCACGGAATCCGTTGCGATGCCCATCGTTAGACCCGAGAGGTATTTGGACGACTTCAGGTCAGCTGTGTAAACCACGGTTTGCCAAATTCGTTTGCCCGTGAATTTCTCTTTTTCGTAAATGAAAAGCCGCTCAGCGTTGTAAAGCGCCACACCTTCGTATTTGCCGACCTCCGCCGCGCCATCGTTGTTTTCGGGATATCGTTCGAAATTCTGCGTGAGAATGGCTCCGCGGCAATCGTAAATGTGGATAAGCGCTCGATTGATTCTATCTGGCATGTTGCCGATGATGAAATGCGAATAATAGTAGCCCAGATATGGTTTGATCTCGCGCTGCGACTGGGCGTTGCTGTGAACGCTGGATGAAATGAAATCCTGCGACGGCAAGTTCTGAACCACAGAAGGCGGGCGTAAGGCGATCAGCTCTCTGAACTCACTGGCTGGCATCAAGAGTTCGGTTTCCTCGACGCCGAAGAAGTCCGAAATCTTTCGGAAACTGCTTAGGGAAGGTGTGCTTTTGCCGGACAGGTATTTTGTGAATTGCTGACGGGAAATGCCCACGGCCCGGCACACATGGGATACCGAGGGACAATAGCCGCACAGCAGTTTGAGGTTCTCGGGTAACGGATCCTTCTCGGTCATCAGTCCTTCAAAGCGTCAATTTCTTGCACCTATAGTTTACAAGTGGCGTCAGTTTTGGGCAATGGTTTTGATTGTTTGGACGCATCGCAGTTTCTACCCTTTGTGACAATTCATCGCACGCCATGCCCAAATGGTGGTGCCAATCGTCAAAACAGGGGGAATTCATGTTACTATCTCTAAGATCAGATTTAATGCGGGCCGCATCGGTCTCGCTTGCGCTGTCGGCAGCAGCGGTGTCAGGCTCTGCGGTTTCCGCTGAAGAGCTAAAAGCCCAGGTCGAAGCCGATTTCGGACAGCTTGATCCGGCGTTTTGGCAAAGTGGTTCCGATCTAAACGTGATCCATGCGGTGTTTCCCAAGCTGATTGAGTTCAAGAACAGCGAAACTTGGGATTGGGAACTGTCTTCGGCCGAGAGCATCGAGCAGGTCGATGAGCTGACCATCAAGTTCACGCTGAAGCCGGGCCTGATGTGGACCAACGGTTATGGTGAAGTGACGGCGGAAGACGTGGAGTATTCCTTTGAGCGTTTCACGAACGAAGCATTGGCCGCGCCGAACGCGGGCGACTGGGCGCCGCTCAAGGATGTCGAAGTGGTCGACAAATACACGGGCATCATCCACCTCAATGAGCCGTTCGCGCCGGTCTGGTGGAGTACATTGCCGTATTCGGCCGGCTCGATCATCAGTAAGAAGGCGACCGAAGAACAGGGTGGCAAATTCACCACCGACCCCAAAGCCACCGCTGGACCGTACAAGATCGAACGCTGGGATCAAGGGCAGCGCACCGTTCTTGTAGCACATGACGGCTGGAACGGCACGGCACCGGCCTATGACCGAGTCGAGTTGATCCCGATCAACGATCCGAAGGCCGCAGAAGTGGCCTTTGAGGCCGGACAGGTCGACATTGCAGGCGTGGCGATCAGTTCCGTACCTGAATTGGAGGCCTCCTTGCCCGACAACGCGCAGCTCGAAGTGCGCCCGACGGCGGGGTATCTCTGGCTGGGTCTGAATGCAGAGAATCCGGCTTTGCAGGATCCAAAGGTGCGTGAGGCGATCAAGCTGGCGGTTGACGTGGAAACCGTGATCGAAGGGGCCTATTTTGGCATTCCTGATCGGTCGACGGGCCTTGTTGCCCCCGGTTTGGTGGGCCACCGCGACATTGAGATGTCAGGCCCCGATGTGGCGGCGGCGCAGGCTTTGATGGCCGAGGCCGGTGTCACATCCCTTGATCTTGAACTGGAGCATCAGAACTCAACCGATCTTCAGACCGCGGCGCTTATCATTCAGGCCAATCTGGCGGAAATCGGCGTCAACGTTCAGCTCAACACCCACGAAACCGGCACGTTCTGGAGCCTAGGGGACGAGAAGGGCGTGAACATGCAGATGACGCTGAAAGAATTCACCAGCCCACCGGATCCGGCATGGTCAACCCAATGGTTCCTGGAAGAGCAGGCCGGTGTCTGGAACTGGGAGTGGTTCAAGAGCGCCGAATTCGAGGAACTGCACTATGCCGCGATGGCCGAGGTTGATCTGGAAAAGCGGGCCGAGATGTATCACCAGATGCAAGACCTGATGGATGCGTCGCATTCATATATCTGGCTGATCCACCCACCTGTTTCCTTGATCCACGATACGTCGGTCACGCCTGGGCTCTATCCCAACGGTGACTACAAATTGCAGGATTTTGAGCCTGCGAACTGAGCGAACGATGAGTGTCCGGCGGGCAAATACGCCCGCCGGTCTTCTTTTTCCAGATTGGCCCGAGCGAACCCCATGAAACATGAAAGCCTGACGCCGGTAGAAGTGCGTGCATCCGATCTGCCATACGACGTTATCGACGAGGAAATCTATATCGCCGTCTCGGACGGAACACGGCTGGCGGCGCGTATCTGGCGGCCGGTCGCCGGCGACACCGAGGCCTTCCCGGCGATCCTGGAATACATTCCGTACCGCAAGCGAGACGGCACGCGGACGCGCGACGAGGAACAACACGGGTACCTGGCAGCCCATGGGTATGTCTGCGCCCGGGTTGATATGCGCGGATCGGGAGATTCCGAAGGCATCCAGATGGACGAATACCTGCCCATCGAACAGCAGGATGGTTTGGATGTGATCGACTGGTTGTCAAAGCAGAGCTGGAGCAATGGCAATGTCGGGATGTTTGGCCTGTCTTGGGGGGGCATCACCTCGTTACAGATGGCAAGTCATCGTCCGCCCGCGTTGAAGGCGATCGTGCCAGTTGGCGCCTCGGACGATCGCTATTACGACGATGGCTGTTATTTTGTCGGCGGTCTCGCAGGCGAAGCTGTTGGCTGGGGCGGTGTGATGTTTGCCTTTAACGGGCGTCCGCCTGATCCGGTACTTTATGGCGACGGCTGGCGTGATGCCTGGATGGAGCGCCTGTCCGAGCCGCCGCTTTTCATGAAAACTTGGTTGGAGCATCAACAGCGCGACGACTATTGGCTGCAAGGCACGGTCTGCACGGACTATTCGCGGATCGACATACCCGTCTATGCAGTCTCGGGCTGGACTGATTGCTGGCCTAATACGGTCATGCGGCTGATGAAAAACCTCGGCTGTACTCGCAAGGGGTTGATCGGGCCATGGTCGCATCTGTTCCCGGATCGAGCGCTGCCGGGGCCCGGCGTGAACTTTTTGGACGAAATGCTGCGCTGGTTCGATCGCTGGCTTAAAGGGATAGAGAATGGCATCGAAGATGAACCGATGCTAACACTCTACAGGCAGGAAAATGTCTCGCCTGATCCGCGCCACGACTGGCGCGACGGGGTCTGGCTAGATGCTGCCAGCTGGCCGGATGCCAGCCTAAGATTTCGCGATCTCTATCTGTCATCCGACGGCATCTCCGACAGCCCAGAAGATGGGCAGATATCAATCAATGCGCCACAGTCCCTTGGCATGATGAGCGGCGATTACATGCCCCTTGATGCGGATACACGCAAAGCCCAGATGCCTTGTGAACAGCGCAACGAAGATGCCGGTTCTTTGTGCTTCGACATGCCAGTCGAGGACGTGCCTTTCGATATCGTCGGAACCTGTGTGGCCGAGTTTGAGGTCAGCACCGATGCGGGCAACGGCTTGCTGGCTGTACGGCTTTGCGATGTGGCGCCGGATGGCTCATCCACGCTGATCACCTATGGGATCATGAACATTGCGCAACGCGACGGCCGCGAAGTTCAGGCCGATGTTCAGCCTGGCACTCTGTATCACGTGTCACTGGAACTGAATGATATCGCGCATCGCATCGTGCCGGGACATACGCTGCGCGTTGCCGTGTCTAACGCCATGTTCCCGATGGCCTGGCCGGTGGCCGAGAACCACACGCTCACGCTTAATCTGAGTAACTGCAAGCTGCGTGTTCCAAATGCGCAACTGGCTGCGAGCGATGCATCACGTGTTGTCTTTAAACCGCCGCGCATTGCGCAGGCCGCTGCTGTGGACGTGCTGGAACCAGGCGCACCCAGACGAACCATCGAGGAAAACTTGAGCACGGGAAAACGTGCCCTGACGATCCGCGAAGATTTTGGGAAATATTACCTCAGCAGTGCCGACGTCACCGTGTCGGGCTTTACGCAGGATCGTTTTGAGATCGATGATAACGACGTCACGGCCGCCCGAGCCGAATACGATTTCCGTATGGGCTATACCCGCGACGGATGGGATGTCGCCACGACGGGGCACATGGTTATGACCTGTGACGCGCAGGCCTTTTATCTGCGGGGCGAACTGCGCGCCTTTGAAAATGATCAGGAAATCTATCGCCGTGACTGGGATGAACGCATTCCGCGGAAAGGGTTTTAGCGTGACACATGTGAGGGCAATTCGATGATCGGCTATGCGATCCAACGTATCCTAATTGCAATCCTGATTATCCTTCTGGCCGTCACGACTCTCTTTGTGATGATCCAATTCGTGCCGGGCGATCCGGCCAACGTAATGCTGGGGCCGCGCGCCACTCCTGAGTTGAAAGAAGCCTTGCGCGAACGGCTGCATCTGAATGATCCGTTTATCGTGCAGGTCTATCACTTCTTCATCGGAGTCATGCGAGGCGATCTGGGGGTCGATCTGACGTCGAACCGTCCCGTCTTGAGTATCCTGATTGAGCAGGTGCCCTATACCGCCTCATTGGTGCTTTCCGTCCTGATGTTTGCGCTTATTGGCATCCCCATCGGCACGTATGCCGCTGTGCATCGCGACGGGCCGTTCGATCAAGTCAGCGGCGTGGTGTCAGTTTCCCTGATTGCAATTCCGCCCATCGTGATCGGGCTCTACCTGATCCTGATCTTTTCGGTGCAACTGAAAATGCTACCTGCCATCGGCGCCGGTGAAGGCGCTGGAGAAATCGTCCTGCACCTGATCTTGCCGACATTGGCCATCGGCCTGACCTGGGTCGGATATGTGTCGCGGCTTGTCCGGGCATCGGTGATCGAGGTTCTGGGGCAGAACCATGTCAAGACGGCACGCGCCTTTGGCATCCCGAACCGTCGGGTCATGCGGGCCTATGTGCTGCGTGTCGCCCTTCCGGCCACCGTGACGGTTTTAGGGGTCAGTATCGGCTTTATCCTGTCCAGCGCAGTGATTGTCGAAATCCTCTTTGCCCGACCTGGCATCGGTAAGCTGATGTATGACGCAGTGATCAGCCGGAACTATCCGGTGGTGATGGGCACGGTGCTGGCTAGTACCCTTTTTATCGTCACCGCTACGACTATTTCCGATCTTCTGAATGTGATCCTTGATCCACGCTCAAGGGAGACAAGTTGATGGCACTAGGAACCAGTACACTCAGCCGCAGGGCCCGCGTCACCAACTTGCTGAGCACCCTGTGCAGTACGCCACTTGGCGCCATCAGCGTCATCATTGTTCTGACGTTTTTTGCTATCGGTCTGACGGCGGATTTCATCGCGCCTTATGATCCGGTGAAACTTGATATCCGCGCCAAGCTGCAAGGACCGTCGGCAGAGCATTGGCTGGGGACCGACCAACTTGGGCGTGATGTGCTGTCGCGCTTGCTGGTCGGAACCAAGGTGGCGTGTTTTCTGGCTGTCACCTCGGTGTCGATTGCCCTTCTTATCGGCATTGTCCTTGGCATGCTGGCCGCCTTCACCAATCGCTGGGTCGACTGGTCCATGCTGTTGGTCTTTGACACGGTGCGTTCTTTTCCAACCATCATGTTCGCCCTGACTGTGGTGGCGCTCTTTGGGCCCAGCGTGAATTCGATCATCGCGATTGTGGTGATCTCGACCTTCCCATCCTATGCCAGACTTGTGCGCACACAGGTCTTGTCTTTACGGAATGCTGAATTTATCGAGGCGCAACGTGCGATGGGGACAAGTCTCACGCGCATTCTGCTACGTCATATGCTGCCAAACGTGATCGGTCCGGTGATGATCGTTGCAAGTATGGACATTCCGTTGGTCATCGGAGTGGAAGCCGGGCTGAGCTTTCTCGGCCTTGGGGTTCGTCCGCCGACGCCCAGTTGGGGCACCATCCTTAATGATGGGTTTTCCTTCATCCGCAACACGCCCTGGATCGTGATCGCCGGTGGTCTGCCACTGATCCTGACGACAGTAGCCTTCACCGCATTGGGTGAACGGTTGCGCGATATCCTTGACCCGAAACTGCGCAAATAGGTTTAGCATGAGCATACCTCCTCTTGTCGTCGACATCCGGGACCTGACCATTCGTTTTGGTGCAGTTGAAGCTGTCAAATCTGTGACAATGCAGGTCGGGGCCGGACGCATCATGGGGCTGGTCGGAGAAAGTGGATCCGGTAAATCCACTTTGGCCAACGCAATCATCGGCTTGTTGCCGCCCGCCGCGAACATCGCCCAAGGCAGCATGAAATTCGATGGGCGTGACTTGCTGTCCCTCTCCAACAAAGACTGGCAGGCCCTGCGCGGTCAGGATGTATCCTATGTGTCCCAAGACCCGATGAGCGCGCTGAACCCGGCCCTGCGCATTGGCGAACAGATGCGGGATATTCAGCATTGGAGCGATAAGAGCGGATCAGAAAAACTGGCAACAGCGCTTGACGCGTTGCAAAAGGTGAAAATGCCCCAGGCGGAAGCGCGGCTGGGCATGTATCCTCATGAATTGTCAGGTGGTCAGAGGCAACGGGTCTGTATCGCGATGGCGATCATGGCGCGCCCGAAACTGCTGATCGCGGACGAGGCGACAACTGCGCTGGATGCCACGCTTGAAGTAGAGATTGTCGAGCTTCTCAAGACCCTGCAAAACGAGATCGGGTGCGCGATGCTGTTCGTGACGCATCATCTGACCGTTGTGGAAGAACTGTGTGATGACGTGACGGTCATGTTTCATGGCGATGTACGCGAAAGCGGCACAGTACCGGATGTCTTCTCTAATCCGGCGGATGACTATACTCGCAACCTGTTGTCCTGTGATCCCTCGCGGATCGAGGAAAAGTGCCGCCGCCTTCCGATCATGTCGAATCTCGACCTGAAATCGCTAGCAAATCCAGAAAATGACCGCGCCCGCATTGATCATAAATCCAAACCGCTCTTATCGATACGGCATCTTGACGTCACCTTTCGCAAGCCGCGCAGCATTGGCGATCTACTGAGTGGCACACCCGAGCGTCGGGTCGACGCCGTCCAGAATGCCTCACTCGACATTGCACCGGGCGAAACCGTTGCATTGATTGGCGAAAGCGGGTCGGGCAAGTCTACGCTGGCACGGGCGGTGATGCGCCTAGTGCCTGCGCAGCGTGGCGAGATCGTGTTCGACCACACAGACCTTCTGTCCATCAGCCAGCGCGAAATGCGCCCGTTTCGCACTGAAATGGCCATGATGCTGCAAGATCCGATTGGCAGCCTGAGTCCGCGTATGCCGGTTGGGACGTCCGTGATTGAACCGCTGATCGTATCGGGCCGCGCCAAAGGCAAAGACTTGCGGAGCGAGGCGATCAAGCTGCTTGAGCTGGTGGGGCTGGGCGAGGATTTCGTGGATCGCTATCCGCACGAAATGTCCGGTGGTCAGGCCCGCCGTGTCGGTGTGGCGCGTGCCTTGGCGCTGCGCCCGAAACTGGTGATCGCGGATGAGCCTACCGCAGGACTGGATGTGTCGATCCAAGGAGAGATTTTCAACCTGCTGGCCGAACTGCGCGAAACCATGTCTCTTTCCATCCTGATCATCACGCATAACCTGCATGTGGTGCGGCACCTGGCCGATAAAATGGTGATCATGTACCATGGTGAAATCGTTGAAACCGGCCTGACCGAAGACGTCGTGCGTGCGCCACAGCACAGCTACACAAGAGAGCTTTTGGCCGCCAATCTTCACGCGAAGTACGGCACCACTTAGCAGCTCAGGGTGATCAGTGTTTTATCGCAGCTCGATCTGTAATTGCATCAACCGTTGAAACGACGGACTCCAACAGTACCTGAATACTTATAGCCCGGCGCGTTTACTGCCGCTTCGTATCTTTTCGCTGCGTACGTGAATGACCACAATTCCTGCTTCATCGCAAAGAGTCCTTTCTCGGCAGGAGCAGTTGCACCGCGCGAAGGTTGCCAGTCTTGCGATAGATCTCGGCAGCCTTTGTTCGGCGAAGCGAGTGTGTACCATATCCACTCGGCTCCAAACCAATCGCCTTGTCCCGGTCTGTATCGTTGAGCCTCTTGTTTCTGCTGCGGCTGGCATGAATGACCGATTTTCCCGCTGCGCGGCGGCGTAGAACTTCAAGCTGGTGCAGCAATTTTCGCGCTGCGTGCGCGCGCAGCAGAAAACGGAGATGGCCGGGTTGGGCTCGAACCGGTCGTTTACTGCGCTGTAAACCAATGTCCGCTTTATAGTTTGGGTAGCGTATGGGTAACAAAGAGGTGTGTGGTTGAATGTTGCAGCTTGTGGCGGCGCGTGGAGGTATGAGGGCATATCATCCAACCAAGCCAAAAAGCTAACGTGGTTGTATGTGGCGGCTTGAGGCGGCTTGTGGCTGTTCCCGGACCAAATCATAATCCGCGTGTCGGGGGTTCAAGTCCCTCCTCCGCTACCAAATCTTCCCAAAAACATGAGAAATTCTCTCGTACTCAATATCACCTGCTGAAGCGCAAGCGTGGTTTGATTTTTGAAGAAACCAACTCATTTTTCGCCGAATGGCACCAAGGAAACGCCGTTAACGGAAGACGACGGTGACATCCGCTGCGAAACCAAAATTAGTACTAGCGTTGCCGCGTAATCGAATTTCTAAGAACCGCTGACCCAAAATCCTATGACAATCCTGCTGTGGACGGGCTCTGCTCCCTCACTTCACTTATCAATCTTGCTGATCTTTGTCCCCTTGAGACTTGTTCCTGCCATCAACCCTTCCTGACCAAACACCACTGGAACGATATCTCCTTGTAGATCATTCGTTCCCATGGAAGCAGACCAGCCTTGGTCACCGCCAACCAGTGTTGGGCCGGTGCCCGCTTCCCAACCGTGGTTGTTGCGGAAGTATTCGAGTGCGGCGTCATTCATAAAGAACATCGCGTATGAGAATTGCTGCACTCCCGCCTGAAACCCGTACGAGGCGCCCGCAATATTGTAGTACCCGCTTGTCGCTCCATTTTCTCGCATGGCACCTTCGCCGAACTGACCCCCTACGACCAAGCCACCTGAAGTGACTTTCGGAAACACCAGAACGGCTATCGCTTCTTCGGATAAGTCTCTGGCCTCAGGTGAACTGCTGTACAGTTTATCCAGTGCGGCGTTCGCTGCACTGTCGATTTCGGGCGCGGTCAAACCGCTGGTCGTGTCCAAAACGGCCTCACCTGCAGACTCGGCGACATCACCTGCCTTTTTAGCTGCGTCGGAAACCCCCTTTGTCACCTTGTCCAGAAGGTTTTCTGCATATGCGGATTGCTCGTTGGAAAAACACCCTATGCCAACGATCGCAAATCCAACGAAAAATATGAAACGCAACATCTTAGCCTCCCTGATTACTTAACAAAAAGCACATTTAGTCCCGGATAGCACAGCTGGCTTCGGATTAGTCCAAGTATCTATTACGCAGCTTTTCCAGATCCTGATCTGTCAGCCCAAGGCCTTCATGCAGGTAGTTATCGACCGAGCCGTAAGTCTCGTTCACACTTTTATAGAAGTTATCCAAGTATCCCATTCGAACACCCAACGAAGGCCACACCGCTTCGGGAGGCATGCTGGTGCCGTGTTCAGCATTCACTTGATCAGCTATTGTCACAGACGCGTTGTCCGCATCCTTGAGAACGTTGCTCATCATGAAATCTGCCTTGATGTCCTCTTGGGTGACACCCAAGGCACTTAGCACCAATGCGGTGGCAACGCCGGTTCTGTCTTTTCCGCCTGAACAGTGATACAGTACAGCTTCGCCTTCCGGTTGCTCGATCAGGACATCAAACAAAGCGCGAAGCTCTGTTGTGTAGTCGATGGGAATGTATCCGAAGGCCTCGAAAAAGAGTGTATCCGTCTGCGCCTCGGTCGCCGTTCCTGACTTGATACTTGCGCGCATGTCTTCGATCATTTGGGCCTCATTTTCCATAACTGGAAAATTGTAGCGTTCAGGGCCCTGCCCATCTGGCCACAGAACAGGGTTCGCAGTCGATTCCAGCGTGGTTCTGAGATCGACAATGGACGTGACCCCTAGACCCTCGACAAGAGCCATGCCGTCAGACCCCATGCCATCAATCTCACCCGAGCGAAAAAGCTGACCGGTTTGAACCGTGCGCCCGTCTTTGGTCTGCAAACCGCCCAAGTCCCTGGTATTGGCCACGCCTGCAATCGGGATGGCGCGATCTTCGGAGGCTTGTATTTGATCAACAACTCCCAACCCACATAGGGCGAGAGCTATGGTTGCGGCTCGTGCGATAATCATTTGTTATCACCTTTCGGATGGTCTTCAGTCGGCGATAGGATCGACCCACAAGGGTTTGGCTAAACTCGAGACAAGGTCGCGTTTCGACCTCAGAAATCAAACCGTGCGCCAACGAATGGGCCGTCAAAGGTCAAATCGGAAATGGCTTGTGAATTTCCGATATTCCAATCGAGATACCGATACCCCAACACAAGATCCCAATTGTTGATCCGGTAATTTGCAGCAAGGCTAAGCTGTGTCGTCAGGTCGCTTTCTCCGCCGCCAATATCTGCGTAATAGGACATACCCCAACGGTCATTGAACTGGCGTGTTCCACGCAGGCCGACCACAGCGTCCCAGTTGTTGATATTGCCGGACACGCGTTGCGAGCCCCCGGCGATGGCTAGATCAACAGTGTTGTCCAGATTAAGGTTCCTTGCGCCACCAAAGATCGCGAGGCGCGCGTCTGACGTGTCGATAAGATCGTACCCAACCGACGCCGTAAATACCGTTCCCTCAACATCAACATCCGAGGATACAGGAATACCCGGACCGACTGCGCTATCCTGATCGTTGCTCAGGTTAAGGTACAGCGCGTCGACAAAGACCGAGAATTTGCTGCGCCGTGCTTCGACAGCGCCCATCAGTCCGAAGTCCAGATTGTCTAAAATCTCGCTGAAACTGACATCCACGCTGGTGCCGTTTGTTGTTTCGCCACTGAGGGCGGGCGCCCAGAGATAGAGGTAGGCGGTAAAGTCCCAGGTCGAGTTATCGGCCCTGACGGATGGTGCAAACCCAACCCAAAGCGCACACGCGATTGCGGTAAACCGCCATTTTTTTCCGGCGAAAAAAGTATTGTTCATTTCCGGAGCCTTTGTGACATTTCAAGTTTGAATGCAGGCGCAGAGGTGCAAGCTCTGCGCCCGGCTGAATGGCTTATTGCCAGCTCATGAACACGTCGCGCGTCTCTTCGCTTTCGGGACGCAAGTTCTCAATCCCGCCATAAGGAATGTCCTTGCCGATTTCCGAGTTTGGATATTTCGCCATCATCTTTTGATGACGTTTGACCATGTCCTGGAACGAGGCACCGGCCCACAGTGAATACCCAACCAGCGGATTTTCTTCGCGCGGGTCGCGATAGACATTATAGGTTGGCGCAGCAGCACCCGGTGCGCCCGGCGCAGGCAGATGCATCTTGAATTCCTGTTTGACGATCGACCTCAGCACGGGGCCTTCGTAGACGTAAACATAGTCACGCCGCCCATTGCCTTCGCCCTCCAGCAGCAATGCTGTCTGGTCGACCCCGTCAATCACCCGGTCACGTGGGATGTAGTCCGTCGCCCCGGCAATGCGCGCGATCGTCGTGTAGATATCTGAAACGTGGAAGATATCCCCCGCAGCACTGTCGGCTTCAATCACACCGGGCCAGCGTATGAACGCGTCCGTGCGCACCCCGCCTTCCAGATGTTGAGTCTTGCCGCCGCGATAGATCAACTGATTCAGGCCAGATGTTCCTTCGAACTGATACATCAGACCATTGTCAGCCATGATCATAACGATGGTATTGTCGGCCTCACCCGTCTCGTCCAGCTTGGCCAGAACATCTCCGATCCATTCATCCAAAAGCTGCAGCTTGTCCGCATGAAACCCACCGTTCCGCGACAAGGCCTCATCAGGATAGACAAAGTTCAACGGGTAAAGAGGCCAGTATTGCAGAAAGAACGGCTCATCTAATGCCGCAACGCGCTCAAGCTGTTCCATCGCCTGCGCCTGATAGCGTTCATTCATCTCTTCGTATTTGGCTTGCGTCCATTCTTCGCCCGGGGCCATTTCAACCTCACGCGCGGGCCCGCCTGCTTCGGCCTCAACTCCGGTCACCAAGCCATAGGGCTTGAATCGTTCATCCAGCAGAAACTGGTTGTTCTGACCCGAAGGGTGATATCCCAACATATTGTTGGCCTGCATTGCTTCGCGGGTCATCAGGCTTAGCTGCACCTGCTGATGCAGCGGAAAGGCGGCGTAGTCAAAGCCCTGATTGTGAGGATAGGCCTCTTCGATATCGCCCTGATGCCATTTGCCAACGTGCGATGTGTTATAGCCCGCCTCTTTCAATATCTCAGGAAGCGTCACCTCGCTTGCGGGCAGACCCTCACCAACCAGAGCGACTTTGACTTCTTCAACCCCGGCCCGAATGGGATGCCGACCGGTCAACATGGCTGTACGCGTGGGCGTGCATGACGGTTCGGTATACATTCGCATCAGCGACATACCTTCGCGGGCAAAGTCGTTGATATTGGGCGTCTCAATCCCCATCACATAGTTCATCTTACGCTCGCCCATCTGGCCGAAGCTGATGTCATCAATCAGAATATACAAAAAATTCGGGGGCTTACCCCCGTTGGCTTCGCGAATCTCAGCCAGTTTGGCGTCGATCTCGGCATCCTGTGCGTCCCATTGCTCGCCAAACTGAGCACGTAAGAAGCTGAACTCGCCGTCATGAACAATTGGATCGCTTTGCGCTAGAACCTGCGTCCCGGTCAGGAAAGTAAACATGGTTGTAGCTGCCGCTACATATCTCAAACTAATCGTCACTGCGGGTTCTCCTGTTGCTAGTTACGTCTTGCAACGCCTCAACAAGAAGGTCGTGGCATTGGGCCGACAAGGATTGTTCGGACTGATGTGCCAGTTCTGTAAGGCGTCGGTACTCGGGCGGGGTGACAAAGGTCACAACCCTCTCGGAACGGGCGTCGGCATTTGGCAGGCGTGGTCGGCCCATGCGCGACTTGGAAGCTTGGCGCGACACTTGACTTAGCCCCCCTCCAGTTTGTTTTCTTTACCGGTAAACTGTCAGGATGCTGAAATGGACCACATCAAAAATCGGCCAAATCCGCAGAAATACGATGCCACCCCTGCTGAAACGGCCTCTCCTGCGATGGTGCTTGACCTGATGCATCCCAATGATCTTGCAGCAATGACGCCGTGGGAAATGGATTTTCGGCAGCTGGACCCCGGCCCTTTGTCTACGCAGATCGCAGTGCGCTCTAGCCCGACATGTTCTGTTTTGAACATCTCGCTCAGCGGCGCGGTTCACCAACGCGGCGTCTCGCCCGACGGGTGGAGCACATTCGGCATTTCGCGAACCGGCACAATAGCCTCGTGGCAGGGTTGCGATATCGGCAGCGACGCCTTTCTGTCTTTCGGGAACAAAGATGGCTTCGACGGTGTTTCGACGGGACGTTTCTTTGGCAATGTTGTTTCTTTCGACACCCGACGCTTTGAGAAGCTTGCCCAGTCTTGTGGGTACTCAATCGCAAGCGAAAGTCCGGCGGTGCGACTAAAGATTTCTGATGGCAATGCACGCAGAATGGACTGGCTGGAGCAAGAAATCGCGAACCTGTTGAAGCACTCGGAAGAGCCTTGGAGCGAAGACGTTGAAGAAGCATTGATGCTCAGAGTACTAACCATCCTGACCAGCAGCGCAATTCATCAGGACAAGAGTTCAGCCCAAACCAGACGTCGCGCCCTTAACCGGGCTCTGGAGATGATGAACGAAAATGCGCTGGAGCCCGTTTCCATCGAAGACCTGTGTGCAGCAACCGGCGCGTCGCTGCGTACGCTGAACCGCGCTTTCAACGAACGCTTCGGCTATGGCCCAAAGGCATACTATATCCGACTGCGATTGGATGGCGTTCGCGAAGACTTGCTGAACGGGGCTCGCACGACATCAATCGCCGACATTGCCAACAAGCATGGGTTCTGGCACATGGGCCAATTCGCCCGAGACTATCGCTTGTTTTTTGGCGAATTGCCGTCAGAAACGTTGATAAAGCGCGACGCGTGAAGGTTTTCGAGCCGCTGCATACAAAATCGGACAATTTTCTTGACCCTACTCCGAACCACGGCGGTTCAATTACGCGTCTGATATTTTTTACCCCGTATCGAGCAATTTCATACTTCGATGAATAGTCCCAAAGCGACCTGGCCGATTATTCAAATTCTACCATTGTGCAATAAAGTCATGCCGGCCTCGCGAAGTGATGTCAGTTGATTAGAGCGTAGGGACGTGCTTTGTTATTCAAGTAGAAAAGGTCCTAATGGTTTGCCCGGGTTTTGTCGGTTCACCCTGATTTAGTGATATAAATTCTGTTTTTGCCAAGGCGCAGTAAATTAGCAGAGGCGCGCATTTTCGATTTGTTCGATAATTGGCCATTTCCCGGTGGGCAAATGCGTTTTGTTTGCGTTGCAAGCCTTTTCGGTATTGTAACCCTCAACATCATACTTAGAGCATCGTACAGCCATATGGGTTAAAATGAGGTTTTAATTCCGAAACCACAAAACGAAACCTCAGTCATTCGCACTTAGGTTACCAGAGTGGTTTCGAGCTTTTGCTTCTAATGAAGAAAAACACTGATACTGCTTTGCCTATTAAATCTGGGCTTGAAAAGGGGTTTTGAGCACAAGAGTACAAAAAATGCGACCTACGCAAATCCAAAACTCATAAAAAATCCGCTACGTTGTCAGAACATTATGAATATCGCCGCCAATGGGTAACCTATGCGTGTTCATCCCAATATCTTAGAAACCTAATTGATTATGCTAGTGAGAATTTGTGGAAACGAATGCGAAGTGGCCTCTATTCGAGGCCACTTCGATCTATCTCATTCGAAATTGTACGGGACACCGGCTTGGTTAATGACGCTATTGTATTCCCGGAAGATTCCTACGATTTTTTCGTGGACTTCTCCTTCCTGAGCGATCTCATCCCAGAACTCTTTGGCCGCGTTTTCGACCTCAGCCCATTCCGAGGCCGGTACTGACCTCAGTTCCAGCTTGTCGCCATTCGCACGTAGCGCCGCTTCACCGCCCCAATACCACTGGTTACGGTATGTATGGCCTGCTTCGATACCTGCCATCACAATGGATTTGAGGTGATCCGGCAACTCGTTCCAACGCTCCTGATTGGCGAACCACGATCCGATCCACGCGCCTGAGATGTTGTTGGTCAGGAAATAGTCGGTCACATCGGCCCAACCCACTGTGTAATCCTCGGTGATGCCAGACCAGGCCATGCCGTCAAGCTCGCCGGTTTGCACAGCGACCTCGGCATCCTCGTATGGAATGTTCACCGGTACGACGCCGAACTTGGCCAGGAAACGGCCAGCGGTCGGGAAGGTGTACAGTTTCAACCCATTCAGATCGGCAACCGATGTAATCTCCTTTTTGGTGTTGAAGTTGCAGGGGTCCTGCCCCGCAGCCGACAACCACTGAACGCCAACCTTGGCGTATTCATCGCGCCAGATATCGGCCAGCCCGTATTGGTTGAACAGCACCGGCACGTCGAGAATATGTTTGGTCGCAAATGGGAAGTACCCTCCGAACACACGCAGCGGTGTCGGCGAGGCCATAGAGTCATCGTCCGAATGCACACCGTCAATCGTCCCACGCTGCAGAGCCTGGAACAGCTCGCCCGTGGGCACGATCTGATCTGCGAAGAACAGCTCGATTTCCAGCTCACCATTGGCATTGGCGTTGATGTAGTCGATGGCGGGCTTGGTAACATGCTCGCCCAACGCGCCACCGGCGTAGGTCTGAAACCGCCATTTGATGGGGGCTTGCGCTTTTACGATAGCCGGCGCGGCAAGCGTTGCTGGTGCGGCTAAGGCGGCGGTCCGCAAGAATCTGCGTCTGGTTGTCATGGTCTTCCTCTCCTGTGCTGTTCATTGAACTTGATCCGGTTGACCCGGTTTCTCGTTCTTTACGTGCTCAGTTTCCGTAGACGATGCCCGGAAGCCACAATGCGATGTCAGGAAAGGCCATCACCAATCCCAAAGCCAATGCCATCACTGCCACAAAGGGGATGATGGACCTGTAGATATCTCCTATCGTTACCTCTGGCGGGGCCATCGCCCGCATTAAAAACAGATTGTACCCGAAAGGCGGGGTCATGTAGGCGATCTGACAGGTAATCGTATAAAGGACCCCATACCAGATCAGATCAAACCCTAGCGCGCCGACCAGCGGCACATAAAGTGGCGCGACGATGACCAGCATGGCGGTGTCGTCCAGAAAAGTACCCATCACAAGAAAACTGAGCTGCATCAGGATCAAGATGATCCACGGGTTCAGGCCCAGCTGCACCGTGAACAGGTTTTCGATCGCTTTGACCGCGCCCAGCCCGTCAAACACTGCGCCGAAAGCAAGTGCTGCGAGGATTATCCACATGAACATGCAGGTGATCCCAAGCGTCTGCTTGACCGAGGTTTCAAAGACCTGCCACGTCATGCGTCGTTTCAGAACCGCGGCCATAAAGGCTGCGATTGCCCCCAAGGCCGAGCTTTCAACCAGCGAGGTCCAGCCGTTTACGAAAGGCACCATCATTACCGCAAAGATGCCCAGAGGCAGTAGACCTGCCCCCAACAAGCGCAGCTTTTCCCCCCAAGTGACCTGCGCGCGTTCCTCGGCGCTCATCACCGGGCCCAGCGATGGGTTCAGGCGGCAGCGGATCGCGATATAGATGATGAACAGAGTTGCCATCATAAGGCCGGGAACAACGCCTGCCAGCCAAAGCTGCCCGACCGGTTGACGCGCGATCATTGCGTAGAGGACCAGCACCACAGATGGCGGCACAAGAATGCCAAGGGAGGACCCGGCCTGTATAACGCCCGTGACCATGCGCTTGTCGTAGTTACGTCTCAGCAACTCAGGCAGAGCAATTGTCGCCCCAATCGCCATCCCCGCCACAGACAATCCGTTCATGGCCGAAATCAAGACCATCAGGCCTATTGTCCCGATAGCCAGCCCGCCAGACAGCCCGCCCATCCAGACGTGGAACATGCGGTAGAGGTCATCGGCAATCCGGGATTCGGACAGGATATAGCCCATGAAGATGAACATCGGCAGCGTCAGCAGGGGATACCAGCGCATCACCTTGATCGCGGCTGCAAAGCCCAGATCATACCCGCCCCGATCGCCCCAAAGGAAAAACGCAGCAATCACCGCAACGAACCCAATGGCACCAAAGACGCGTTGTCCGGTCAGCAGCATCAGCATCATGGTCGAGAACATGAGCGCGGCGATCAGTTCATAACTCACCCGCGGTGTCCTCCTTCAAGGTCCTCGGGGGCCATATGCACGGGCTCGTCATCCTTTGGGCCCATGTCATGGCCTTGCAATCGTAAGATGTCTTTGAACAGTTCTGAGATCGCCTGAAGCAGCATCAGAAAGATGCCGATCACCATGATGGTCTTGATGGGCCAGATATAAGGGCGCCACGCGGACGAGGACCGCTCGCCCCCGTATTGGAACGAATACATCAGACTGTCCCAGCCGCCCCACAGCAGAAAGGCCAGATAGACGATCAGAAACAGCACCGTCATCACATCGATCTGACTTTTGCGTCGGTCCGACCACTCTCCGTACAGCAGGTCCATGCGGACATTCGCGCCCATCTGCATCGCGTATGGGCCGCCAAGGATGTAATAGGCCACCATCGCGAATTGCGCCATTTCAAGTGTCCAAAGCGAGGGGACAAAGAAGGTCTTGGACACGGACGAGTAAAGCAGGATCGCCATCATGACGAAGATGCCATACATCATGATCCGCCCGAGTATTCTGTTGGCACGGTCCACATGCCGGACATATGCCTTCATCGCAGCTGTCACGAAGCTACCTTCGCGCAGCCTTTGTCAACGTTTAGTGGAACCAATTGCTTGGCATGCACGAAGTCACCCGAGCATGACAAATGGTATTCGTTTAAATATCTGTGGATGTTGCGATGCATTCACTACTCTCCCCTTGCCATCAGAGCGGCATGAATAATGCCTGTCAAGATGAGCTCATGCTACAGAGAAAGTCGAGAGACGATAGTCTGACACAATTGATGCAAATTTCTGATTCCTTACTTGGATCAATTTTTATAGTTCTGCAAGAAGCTCCTGCAGCCACTTTTTCGATTCAGTCAACCATTTTCGGCTAGAGATCGATAGCTAACCCTGATTATCTATTGGCCTATTCCGTTGAAAAACAACGTATTGCTGACACAGGATGCGATGATCTGAACACGGGACAAACGCCATTCTGGTCAGGCCTTTCGCGTTTGCTGCGGTACAAGAAAGATCTTAGCCAATTCGGTGAGGTTCTGGGCGGTGACGGCTAGAAGAAAATCGCCATTTGCGCCGCGTGAGCCACCTATTCGGAAGCGTCCCATCCCGAAGCTGCGATTGAGGTGCGCGAAGAACATTTCAACTTCCTTCCTGAGCTTCATTGAGATGTCGTTTGGCGAGACTTGGCGAGGTTGCGAGTGATCTGGCGGGCGTCTTCAGTTTGTTCACGGCTGATCTTGCGAGCATCAGCGTTTGGACAGCACTTGGCTTTGGATGATAAGGCCTGACAGACTTCTTTTATGGCGCGATAGCGTGCCGTATCTTTGATGGTTGGGCCTCGACGCGGGTCGGAATAGTTTCAGCGGAACTACTTCAGGGCTTAGCCTTCTGGATTGATGTACTGATCGCTCTCTGCATCCCATTCGAAATCGACCCTCGGCTAAGTGCCATCGTTGCGCCCGATCTAATCAAAGACTGGGACTTGCGGAGCGATCTTGTGGTCGACCAATCAGCCCGGATGCAACCCGGTGCCCTAGGCCGTCTACGCGATCAGGCGCTCTGGATGCAGATCGAACTTTGCCTTGACGCGGTTCAGCATCATTCTTCTATTTGTAGAAATAGCCAGAGCATTCGGGCCCTTTGCCTGCAGCCGTTTATTGGCTAGCGGGATCAGAACGTGAAGCGAACTTGAGTTACCCCTTGATGGCAGCTCCGAACTCTGCCCCATCTAATGTGCCGAGATACTCGTGCATGGCACCGGGTGCTTCGGTGGGGTCTATGGGCGATACCTCCCAATCATCCTTCGATGTCGAGTTGAGTTTATTTGGATCCTCTTCGATCAACCTGGCATCGATTGCAACGCGCTTGCCTCTGACCGGACCTTTTTCGATGTACCGCGCAACAGTCACCTCGAAAAGTTGGCACAGCAGTTCACTCGCGCGGAAACGTCCTTGTCGGCTCTCGGAGAACGTCGAGTGATCCAGGATACGCTCATTGAGATCAAGGCGGCCGAACCATCGATTTGCCAAGTTTAGATACACCTCTTCGCACAGTCATCGCTCGGAGCGGATGCCGAAGCAGTGGCCAACCAGCGGCATCAGGGTCAGCAGTTCAGAATCGGCCAGTAGGCGACCTGTGTGGATGTAAAAATCCGCGAGATGTGCTCGAATGCCGCTCGGATCAACAAAGCGGTCAATAGATCCAAGCAGATGATCCTAGGGAGTGCGGTTCCTGCCTCGGTCCCATTGACCTGCCCCCGAAACTTCGCTCGTTGTGATGTAGAGTTTGCTCAATCTTTTGAAGGAGCAAACGAATGCGAAAGAGCCGTTTCACG
>NZ_JBQFSZ010000018.1:0-32129 GCF_056538325.1 Ruegeria sp. BG8
AATGATCTGGGCTTCCATGAAACGGCTCTTTCGCATTCGTTTGCTCCTTCAAAAGATTGAGCAAACTCTACATCACAACGAGCGAAGTTTCGGGGGCAGGTCACATCGTCCCCGGCAAGCCGCTGCAGAACGCCTTCACCGAGTCATTCAACGGAAGCTTACGTGGCGAATGCTTAATGAAGAGATGTTTGACAACTTGGATGATGCAGGGCGAAAACTGGCGTTCTGGCGGTAAGATTCGAGGTTGCCGACCTTGTCATTTGAACCGGCTTAGCATTGGCCGCGAGTGACAGAAATTAGAGACAAAAGATGTCTATTGAAATTGCTTTTTCAGAGCCCAAAGGCTCTCCAGATGTTCATTAAGGTTTCGTAGAGGTAATGTAGTTTCAGATTATTAGGCGACTGTTAAGGAGTTACCCCGCCTGTTCATCTGACATGTTCTTTGATGGGTGAGAGTAGTCTCGTGCGCTTTCCGATGAATTGCGAAGCGCGTAAAATGTAGCGGACGATAGCCCATTCGATGCTGCCAAGGCGTGGATTGCGAAACTTTAGCTTCCGCCGTTGGTGCAGAAATTGCACCAGCGGGTTCTGTGGGGAGGCGACAGGAAGTTTCATCCCAAACAAATGCTCCAACATTGTTAACTGCAAGTCATAAGCCAGCCTAAACCGACGGTTCTGGCGTTTTCCATGAAGCCAATCCCAATCAATCTTGGGTGTCGGATTCTCAATTTGTTCAATAAGACTCAGCAGATAACGCAGACTAGTCGCGCCGCTCGCCAAAGCCGAATGGTGCAGCATGTCATGTGCGATATTGATTAGCAAACACAAGCTGCTGTCCGGAGCGAAATAGCGGATACCATCCCTTTTATACTCAATCAAACGTGTTCTCAAATCATCGCTGGTCAGTAAAACAGATATGCTGTGCGGTAGGGCATGGTGCAGATCGATTGTGGCCACAGAACCAGGGCGCCAGTAACTGCCAGGGGAATGCCTGTACGTACTTTCTTCCATTGTTATGAAACCGCTTCGGTAAATAGCTGTCTGCGTGATCGGGACATCGGGTTCGGGAACAACTAAATCCACATCAATAAGTAGACGCGAGTATTCTGAAGGATCAGCCAGCAGAGCCATTTCACCGGCCCCTTTTATCAGTGTCGGGACTATACCCGCAGCATTTATTTCAGTCACTGCCGAACACGTAAGTTCCCATAATTGACGATTGCGTATTCTGTTTGCTCGTTCCAGTTCTGCCAAAAAAGTGAGAGCTTCTGGATCCACCCGTGTGGCCATATCCGAAGCGATTAGGCTGCGATACAAAGCGGTTGCGACAAATTCCTCAGTTGCGACAGAAATCAGTTCAAACCAATCGAGCTCGCCTGTGAAGTTACCGTTCAGACAATTGACCAAACGTTCGAATTCAGATTGAGCAGTCATTGCTAGCTCTACATCAGGAGACATCAGATTTCTCTGGCCGATTCGTTACAGAATTCACTAAGCGCCGCGACCGCCGTTTTGAGATCGGAATAGCGCAAACGGAAACACTGCGCGTTATTCACGCATGCGGCCAGCGCTCCAAATTCTTCGATGGTTAGGTCACGGGTTCCAGACCATGCCTGGCTGATTAGGCCGGATAAAGTGTCCGGCACCGGCTGTGGTATTAACGTCGGAGCTTCATCATCTTGACGATCAAGAAACACGATCCAGCCAACCTGGCGCGGAGTAAGTGCTAATTCCGTATCAACCGGCAAATACCTAACATGTTGCCCATCTGGCCTCAGATGTGTGTCGGCACCGTTAATCTCCTCAAGCCTTGTGTCCAAAAGCCGCCAGGAGCCCTTTTTCAGCGTTGACGGGAAAGGGATAGCAAAAACGGACCCATCGTTATTCAAAACTGCTATATCATCACCCGCTAGTGCAAAGTCTGCTACCTCAAGCGCTGTTGCGAGGGTGCTTTTGCCTGCACCAGGGCCCCCAACGAGCAATATAGCCTGACCAGTCTCATGCACAGCAACTGCAGCATGCAGCAAAAGGTTGTCAGCTGCCTCGAGGACCGCTTCTGTTATTGCGAGTTTCAGTTGTGGTACAAGCATGTCGTCATTGACTTTGACCAGCGGTTCATCCCGCAGAGCGATCGCTTTCATCTCTCCTACGCGCTGTGTTAGAACGTAAGCACCGCAAGCCGACCCAACAGGTACACACATGTGGTCAAATGCGCATTTTACCGTTTCAGGTACCTTATCATCGAAACCAATAAGAACCCTTACGATACCTGTTTCTACCACAAGGGTTTCGCTGACCGTGGCAACCCCTTCTGCGCTTGAGAGAGCTTCGATGGCACCAACTGACCGTAGGTCATCAACAATAGAGCGGGAGCATATCGATGGATCGCACGGAGTGTAATCCAAACATATGACACCCGATTGGAACTTTTGCCAAGCCAAAGCAGCCTGACCATTCAGAACACATAGGGATTGCTGCTCTTTCAGAAAAAGGTATGCCTCTCCGCCTACCCACTCCAACTGGCTGGAGCCGGTCGGGATCAGGATATGAGTGAAAATGCCTAACCCCTTTCGATAACTATCAGGCGCGTAAAATTGAGACAAGTTAAAGAAAATCGTCTTCGAAGCAGCGCTGCAACTGTACTTTCCCGATCAAAGCTGGCCAATTTATTCTGTCCAGATTAATCAGAACGTCTGATCGTAGCAGTCCATCGTAAATGGCTACATAACTCAAATTTGCTTTTACGGTTATTTCGCAGCTACGAAAGTCTCATGTTCTTTAGGATAGTTTTCTACCTTTGCGGTGCTTTTTGAAACGATACTTACGCTTATGCCTAAAGCCACCGCTTCTGAAAATACCACCGGCATCTGCGTTTTTGGTTGTTGATAATAGCACCAAAGCGGCTGCGGAAGTTGCGCCAGCGTACCGACCTGCTTGCGCAAGAAGTTCGCGGCGTTCTGGTGATTCAGGGGCGTCAGATTTTTTTTCGTCAGTTTTTGACACGTCAATTACTCCCTTTTAACTCATTAGAAGAATTCACAATGGGGACATATAATCTAACAAAAAATTGATTCTCTCAAGGCCGCTGAGGGCCTGCTAGCGTCACCGCTTCCGATTTTTTTTGCTTTATTTGCAAAAGACGAAAAAAAATGTAACGAACTCGGCGCCTAGTGTTATTGACTAGGAAACTACTCGAGTTTTAGGTCAACTCTTTGATTTTTGGCGCTATGTTTTTCCACGTATTGGTGTCCCGCATCTCGTTGAAAAATTAGCCTCGATAAATTGGCCACATGTATTGGCAATATCTCACTGAAAACGGCGGCGTTGCATCATTGGTGGTGTACATTTCGCGTCACCGCACTAGGTTTATCCCTAACGAGCATGTTGAAATAACAAGTACAAGCCTACAGGCACCTTTATCGAATTTCTTCAGCCTTGCCCAATTCTGGGCACAATCTCGTTTTAATTGTGTGTAGCGTGTATGTTGCGCGGCTCGCAAAGCAGGGTAGCGAAGGCAAAACGAAAATGGTTGGATATTTGGCGATCGGATTGTTTGTGGGATGCTTGGCAAGTGGCATTTCATTGTTTTTCGGAGCCGGTTTCCTGATTGCGTTCGGCGTAATGTTTCCGATCTTCGGTTCCATCGCTGTTTTATGCGCTGCGGTCGCCGGTTTTTTTGCTCTACCGATAATGCGAGAGAAAGCCGGGGGACATAACTGAGTTAATATCTCGTTGAAGTAATGGCGATTATTAACTGCGTTTTCACGGAAATGCACATTAACTAGCCAAATGTCTAATATATATGCGATCCAGCCGCAGCAATCTTTGCTGCAAGGGCATTATTTCTTGCTTTTGGGGGCAGTGTTGATAGAGTTCTTGGGTGGAACACCCCGGGGGTTGTCGACTGCTGCCTGATTGTCGATAGCTAAGCTGTCTGATTTTTTTTCATAGTATGTTGCATTTTGAATTGGCAACAGCTCCTCGGTATAGAGTTTTACGACTGTAATAAGTAGCTGAGTTAAACGAGGAAAGATTGTCCAATGAAAGTCTATTTTAGGCATTCGGATTTTATCGCGCCACCGGAAAGTGAAAAAAAGGGCGAAATACAACCCCTGAATGAACAAGAAGAATCCATTCAATTTCGTTCTATCCCCGAAGATAAATTCGCTGTGTACCCAAAAATAGGTCCACTGCGTGATGGTGAAAAGCCGGATAGCCTTTTAAAGTTCAATGCGACCGGAAATAGCGGTCGCGCAATAGGGTTCATTCCGCGTTCAGAAACTATTCACCGTATTTACAATGCTTCTATCGCAGCCGCGTTGCTATTTATGGTGTTACCCCTTCTTATTATGATTATTTTTGCTCTGATGGTGACACAAAGTCGCCCTATTTTTTACCGAGGAACGCGGGTTGGCCGGAATGGGAAATTGTTCGACATTTACAAGTTCAGAACGCTGGATACCGCCAAAGCAGCTCAGCTGACCAAGGATAAAGTTCTTCCCGCGGGTTCCGGTCTTGAGACGCCTCTGGGCGGTTTCTTAAGAGAAACCCGTCTTGATGAGCTTCCTCAGCTTCTGAACGTGCTCAAGGGAGACATGAACATCTGTGGTCCTCGCCCTCTTCGTCCTGAAATCGCTGATTTACTCGGCTCGGAGGTAAGAGGTTTCTCTGCTCGCCTCAAAGTAAAGCCGGGCTTGCTTGGTCCGACACAGGCGTTGATGAGTCATGGCACATCTAAGGCTGTGCGGGGCCGCCTGAACTCGGCGATGTGCTCTAAGCCGGTCAGCTACAGAAGTGAACTTGAGATGATCGCTCTGGTGGGCGCTTGCGTTTTGGCGAGGTCAGTTTCCAAGTTGGGATCGCGGCTATTCGCTTGGAGGGGTGCTAAAGCGAGTTCAGGGAAATCGCGGGATCAAGCCGCCACGGCCGGTGTTTCAGTATCCTATCGTAACAGCCAATCAGTTGTGTATCCGGTTCTTTGGATTGACGATCAGTACCTCATGGTTCCCGATACCTGCGTTGATGGCGCAGGGAAGTTGGTGATTTCGCTTCCCGATGGGACTAGGCGTGTGGCCAGCGTCGTGTCAGAGCAACAAGATTCACAGGTACCCGGGCAGATTGTTATGTGGTACCGGCCTGGTAGCGATTTTTCTCATCACATTCTGGAACGTTATTTGAAGCAGTCTGTGGTTGTTCCACACCGATCGCATTTTATCATTCGAAGCGCCCTGCGTTCATTGCGAGGGCGGTTTCAACCGATCGCGCAAGTGGCTGATAAACAAGCTGCCTCTTCTTCCGCGGTTCACATAGAAAGCTGAATCGGTGAATACTTCTTTTTGGTATTCAACACGTGAAGCTAGTAACCAGTGTTAGGCTCTCAGCAAACGCAGAAGGCTTACGTATCCAATTTCACTCAGCGAACTGCGGCTGACCGGAGTTGCTACGAATAATCCTTTACTCTTTGCAGTTGCCTAAAGTGGATAGCAGGTTCGATATGGACAAACTCATCCAGAAAACCGGTAAGGAGTTGGCGATCTATCGTATCGCACTGTCCAGTGCGACCCAACGTTCGGGCTCCGATTTCTTCGATTGCACCTATGTGGAAAAGCAAATTGCTTAACGGATGAGAGATATGCGAGATTCCCGGAAACAATTTGCCTATGACGTGCGCGAAAAGCCCGACTTTAAGGCGCTTTTTGCCACTTATGGGCGTTTTTCCCACGTCAACGAGAAATTGCTGAGTGCTCTTGGCGCAGAGTTTCCTACGGTGTTGTTCGAAACTTTTGACGTTGGTTATGCCATGCGCTCACGCTTCCCAAACATGTTGGGCAGCATCGTGAATGTTCCGCTGGAATACGGGCTAGGGAGTTTTCGTTCTAGGTCGGTGCTACGATACCGGTTGTTTCGAAACAGGTCTTATTTCCGAGCGGCTGAAAAGCTTTTGAAAGAGCGCGTTGAAACAGGAGAGTTCGATTTTACTGTGCAAACTCAGTCGATGTTTTCGGCTGCGTTTCCTAATTGCCCAAACTATGTCTACACCGATCATGTGGCACGCGCACGACTGGCTGATGAAGATCAGGATGGTACGGGGCATCCTTCCGAACGCTGGTTGGATTGTGAGTGTCAGATTTACGAAGAGGCGGCTCATGTATTCACATTCGGCCCCAAAATCCGGGACTTTTTGATACGAGATTACGGGATTTCTTCCAGCAAGGTCTCTGCCATTGGGGCGGGAGCATCAGTGAGACCCACTCGTCCGGTAGATACAGCACCGTCACGCTACGGACGACGTAATATCTTGTTTGTTGGCGTCGAATGGGAGCGCAAAGGAGGTCCCGAGATGGTCGAGGCTTTTGCAAAGCTACGTTTGCGCCTACCTGATGCGACGCTTACGATAGTCGGGTGTTCTCCAGAAATTGATGTCGAAGGTTGCGAAGTTGTAGGACGCAGACCGATTTCCGAAATAGAGGCTTATTTTCAAAGCGCTTCTTGTTTTTGCATGCCGTCCCGGGTCGAGCCGTTTGGGATAGTTTTTCTGGAAGCTATGCAATTCGGATTGCCCGTAGTTTCGACTACAGCAGGCGATATTGGCGCGATCGTTAAAGATGGGGAAACCGGGCGTTTGGTGCTGCCGAAAGACAGTGATGCTTTGGCCCAGGCACTTTATAAGATTCTGGTCGACCCAAATACTTGCCGCCAGATGGGGCTTGCTGGACTTAAACGCGGTAAAGAATTTACTTGGGAAGCTGTTGCCCATCGATTGATGTCTAAAACTCCAGTTGGCCCAAGTGGTTTCCGTACTAGCGAGATTGACTGGTGAGTCTGCGCCTGCTTTACATAATCGATAGCCTGCGTATTGGCGGGGCCGAAACTCTACTACTTGACTTGCTGGATGCGGCTAAAACTCGTGGTGATGAAGTGAAGGTCGCCTATTTCACCCCCGGACCTTTGCAAGAAGAGGTAGTGCGGCGAGGTGTTGAAGCTGTACGTTTGAGTAGGCGTGGGTTGCGAGACCCCCGTGCGCTTTTGCGTGCGATCTTGCTCATTCGCAAATGGGACCCACACATAGTTCATACACATTTGATCAAGAGCGATCTGGTTGGACAAATGGCTGCGCGTTGCCTGAACCGCCGGCGTGTGATCACACTGCATAATACGGACCCTTGGCGTAAGAAACGGTTGCTGTCTACCATCTACAGAACCTTAACATCTGGTGCTGACGCTTGTTTGGCTGTGACAGAAAACGTAGCAGAGCATGTGGCGAAATATGGTGGCTATGACCGTGACCGGATCGAAGTCGTGCAAAATGGTGTAGATCTGGATCGATTTGCCGCTGGGCGGTCGCAACCTATGGATCTGTCCAAATTTGGAGTGCCTGAAGATGCGGTTGTACTCGCGAAAATCGGGCGCATAACGGCTCAGAAGGATCATGAAAACTTCCTAAAAGCCATTTCTTTGCTTTCGGACCGCGTGCAGAATATCCATGTCCTCATCGTTGGAGACGGAGAGCTCTCGAAAGAGGTTCGAGAACGAGCGCGGTGTCTCCACTTGGATGGTGATCAATTAACATTTACTGGCAACCTGCGCGAAATGCCGGCATTACTTGCGGCGATAGACGTTTTTGTGCTCGCGTCCAAATGGGAAGGATTGCCAATGGCGCTCCTTGAAGCGATGGCTGCCGAAGTTCCGGTCGTATCAACAGCGGTCGGCGGGATACCAGATTTGATTAAAGATGGCGAGAATGGCATACTAGTGGCCCCGTCGGACCCTTTGGCTTTGGCTGATGCTCTGGAGCATATGGTCGAGGATAAAGATGCCCGTAGAGTTTTGGGACAGAGGGGACGCGGAACGGTGGAACGCCGCTTTTCCGGTTTGGCGATGATGGACCGGTTGTGGTCAATTTACAATGCACCAACGGAGGGATCGGAGTTCGTAGGTGACGGATTTGGTCTAAAGTGAACCTAGCTGACGGAGACAGGTTGATGTTTAAAGGTTTTAGAGTTTTTCTCTGGGCTGTGACCCTGTGTTTTGGCCTGTTTCAACAGGCTTTCGCCGAGAGTTATGTTGTGGCACCAGGCGATAAGTTGGATATATCGATCCTTGGGCGGGCGGAGTTTTCACGTATCGCTCAGGTTAGGGACGATGGCACATTCCGGCTTCATATGCTGGGCGTGATTGAGGCAGCCGGATTAACCTTGTCTGAAATCGAGGAAAGAATTGTGACCCGGGCAGCCGAGTCATTTGCCGGGTCGGTTTCGGTAATCGTGGATATCTCAGAATACCGGCCGGTGTCGATTCTGGGTGTCGTGCAAACGCCCGGTTCTTACGCTTATACACCGGGCATGACCGTTATCATGGCAGTTGCTCAAGCTGGTGGGTATGAGCGTGTGACGGCCGAAGGTGTGAACGACCGCGATGTGGTCAATGCGCAACAACGCGTGATCCAGGCGCGTATCCGTCTTAGTTTCGCCGAGGATCAACGCAGAGCTATTGTTGCTGAATTAGAGATGGTTGAATCTGGCCAAATAGATGGTGAAGAACTGAGCATAGATGGTGTTAATCCGGACCAGGTCTCGCTTGTTCGTATGGGGCGTACGATATTAGATGAGTCAATTGAAGGGTTTAGTCGTCGTGAAGCGCTTGCGACCGCTGAGGCGGATCTTTATGCTCAACGCCGTGCTTTGATCGAGCGACAGCTTGCTGCAACTGAAGAACAATTGGCAGATGTGAATCAACTGGTCTCACAAGGTTTGTCCCGCCGGGAAAGGTTGACCGATCTGAAGGTCGAAGCGGATCAGTTCCGTTCTGATGACCTTGAAACAACGGCACGTGCCGCCGCCGCCGCACAGACAGCTGCGAATGCGAAAAACGAAATCGACGTGGCGCTGACAAGGTATCACCGAGATTTGCTGGCTGCTAAGGTCGCGGCGGACGAAAACATCGAACTGCTTCAATCGCAGCTGGATGCCAGTATGAATTATTTGCGCATAACGGCTCCGTCTCTAGCTATGTCTGTCGATGAACAGGCCGAAACGGTGTTCGAAGTTTACCGCGCTAACGGGAGTGATCGGGCAGAACGAGTGAAGTTGACCAGCGAGTTGCAACCTGGTGACGTTCTGGTTGTTAGGTTTGAGGGCGTCACAAACTGAACTTTCGCACTATCGTTTTAACCTCTGTCTCCCGAGCCTGCAGCAAGGCCCGGGGCAGAGCGACGTTTGTTAAGGCCCAGGAGCAGGGGACGTCTAGGTGAGCTCGCATAGACTTCGGTTAGTTTATCTACCCAGGCACCAGTGCCATAGTGTTCAACGGCGTGGCATCTAGCGGCTTGCCCGATTTGTTTTCGGACCGGATCATTTTTTAACATCTCTAAAAGAGACACGGCTAGCTTTTCGGGTTGGCCGGGAGGGACAATTGGGGCTCCAGTACCGTCAAGAATAAGGGCATTGTCGCCGACGTCAGTTACGACGCAAGGTACACCGTTTATCATTGCCTCTAGTACTGAAACGGGTAAACCTTCCCAATGAGAAGCGCTCACAAACAAATCTGCTGCTGCTAAAAGATCGGGAATATCACTTCTTAAACCCAAAAACTGCACTTGCTCGGATAAACCACGATCCTCCACCTGCTTCTGCAATTTCTCAAAGCGATTTGTGTCCGGAGCGTTTCCGGCTATCAAAAGGATAGTATTGGGAAACATTTTTACCACATCCGAAAATGCCACTATCAGATCGCCATAAGCTTTTTGCCCGATAATCGCACCTACTGCGATCAAAACCTTTCGGTCGGCTACTCCCAATTTTGTGCGCATCCTGTTCCGCGCGGCGTTAGTTGCAATTGCTTCAGGAGACACTGCGTTCTGAATAACCATGCAGTTACGACCGCCAGTGTCAGCCTTTGCCGCCTCTGCAACGGCTTGGCCAACGGCAATTCTAACAGTTCCGGGCATCCGCAAGACGCTCCGGTAAAGGTTCCCACGCAGCTTGCTGACCCTAGCCGTGCTTGCTTTGACGTTGTGAATTGTGGTTGCAAAGGGAAGCCGCAGTATCGCAGCAGCCCATCCCCCCAAAACGGTTGAGGAAATCAGATGAGCATGAACGAAGTCAAATGACCGCTTCCGAAGTTCTGAGACTAATTTAGTAAAGCGCCTGATGTCGATTAAACTCTTTCCTGGAAGGTAGACGACTTCAATACCCAATTCCTCAAGCTCTTCGCTGAATGGTGTGCCGCCTTTGCTGAGAACAAAGACGGTCAGTTCCAGATCGGGACGGGTCATCGTTTCCTTTGCAAAGGTAACGACCAATCGCTCGGCTCCACCTGTGACGAGTGTATCAACGACATAGGCCAGCTTTAGGGGTTTTCGTTTAGAGCTGTTCCGCACTGTCGTTCTCCTACTATATGCTCACATTAGAACAGCAACACGTGTTTGCGGGATTGCATACTCAGCAAAGGAGTGAATCGCGTACTATCTTGAGGGTGCGCGTGCTTTTGGTTTGCCTTTTGCGTTCTGCGCGCGCAACTGACCGAATAGAGATTCCGAACCTTGGGGCTTGATATCGCCTTTACTAAGGCTTTCCGAACTAGGGCGATTGGCTTGCGGTTGCGGACCCCCGCTCAGTAGCATCGAAAATCCAGCAACGGCAATACCCGCTAAGACAGATACCACTCCGACAATTGCAAGTTGCACTTTGCGGGATGCCGAACTAGATCTTAGCGGCGGAACCGCGCGCTCAATCACGCGCACGTTTCCTTCAATATTTGCGCCCGTTAGGGCAAGGTTGTCGCGCAGCCGAGACTTTAAGTCTGCGATCCTCTGAGCTTGTTGCTGTTGCAGCGCAATTAACGGGCGCAATACTGGTATAAGTGAGGACAGATTCTGTACCTTTTCCTGGTTTTCGAGCATTGAGCGCTCAATATAGTCGATCCTAGCCTGTTCTTCCTTGATCTCGGTTTCAGTGCTTAGAACCTGATCCTCCATACCCAGACGCGTGGCGTAGTGGTCCCGGCGCACTTTCAGGGCCGCCAGAGTTGTACGTGACTGCCTCAAAAGGCCTTCAAGATTAGCCTGATCCTCAGAGGACCGGTCTAAATCGAAGGTGATAAATTGAGGATCCAAACCCCCCAAAAGTTCATGCACTTGATTGTTGGTATCAGCGGCCTGGTTGATGGCGGCTTCAAGACGGGTCTGCAACCGAGAGGTTTCGCGTGCGGTGTAAAGTTCCCGCCGTCGCTCAAGAAAGGCTGCCGTTATGGCGTTTGTTAGTTCAGCTGCAATTTCTGGATCCACATGTTGGACTGCAATTTTTACCACATAAGAACCCGTGATGAGCTCAACAGTAGTGGATTCTTGTATCCCAAGCACTGCCTGGCTCAGCGATTCTTCGTCGTTGGGTAATCCGGGGAACACCCTATCAACACCTACGGACTCGAGCGCAACGAGGCTAAGCTCAGGATTATCTAGCAAGAGCATTTCTGCGTTAACAACGCCCTGAAAGTCTCCAGGGTTAGGTGCCTCACCGCCGACTGTATCTGGCACGTAAATATATTCTTGTCCCAGGGCGAAAAGAATAAGCGACCTTGCCTCAAAAACGGGTGGTCTAATCAAAATGAAAAACGCAAGAATCGGAAATACACAAAAAATGACAGTCGCGGCAATTTTTACAAATTTCCTGGGAACCCCAAGTTGGTCATACAAAACCGTACTCCTGAAAACACATTTAAAGCCACTTACGTAATCTAGCACCCGCCCTGAATTTATCAATGAACTATGTTTATTCGAGCTTTCAGTTCTTTCGAAATTGCAACAGATATTGGCACGATGATTGACTGAACGTGTTTTGCTACTAGGCTCGCTATGTTTTTTATTGGCACCTTGAGTGTGGATTGCATAATGGAAACCAGATGGTTGGCGAAAGGCCGGTTGTTATGAGGGAAGCGTTAAAGATTCCACAACTGCCGCTGTTGGTCTGGATCGGTTTGGGAGCTGGTCTGGTTGCACTTGTCATCGGAGATTCTTCGGTCGTAGAACTGATGGCGCTCGCCGTTTTTGGAGTCCTCGGCTTGGCAGCGCTGAACTACCCGCAAGTCGGCGTTTCTATTCTGATTGTTATGATAATATCGAACCTTTCGCCCAATCTAATATATGCTTTTGGTGCTCCATCTATAGCGAAACTAGCTGTTCCAGGGCTTCTTGCACTGCTTGGCGCGCGCTACTTCTTCTGGGGTGATCGCCCTTATTTTGGCTGGCTGTCGCTTTGGTTGCTAGTCGGATACGTCGCAATTACCCTCTATGGAACGACTTATGCGATCGACTGGCGCGTAACCCTTGATAACAGTTTCGATTTGGTAAAGGTCGTTATAGTCGCGCTGGTTGTGCTGGCCTTCATGCGGTACAAGAATGGTCTAGAGACCGTGATTGTGTCGTCGGTTCTGACCGTGTCAGTGATCTGCTGTATGGGTTTTCTCCAGGTTCTAGGCGTTACTCTTCCTGCTGGACTGGAGATTTTCGCGCATTTCAATGAATTTCACGGTCGTTTCGAAGGCCCGATCAATGACGCCAACTTCTTTGCAATTGTTCTCGTTTTTAATGTCCCCCTCGCGCTTTATTATTTTTTTCAGTCTGACAGATTCTATAAATTCGCTTTCTGGGGTGTGTCAGTGGCCCTGTTATTGTTCGGAATTCTCGTGACTGAGTCACGAGGCGGAATTCTAGCGCTTGCTGTAGCCTTAGGGATTTTGTTCTTCCAGCTTAGTCGACGACAGAAAGTTGCGGCCATTCTTGTACTTGTTGTGTTGCTCACGGCGGCTTCGGCCTTTTTGGGTGCCGAGGCTTTCGAGCGTCTTGCTACAATTGGGAAATTGGTAGATTCTATTCAGATTGACAAAAGCGCTGAAGGCCGTCTTGCCAGTTACAAGGTTGCATGGGAGTTATTCATCAATCACCCGTGGGGAGGCGTAGGAAGTGGCAACTTTAACTTTCACTATCAAGATGTAGCACTTGAAAAAGGTTTGATCTTCCGTGGTGAGGGACGCTCAGCTCACAGTTTGTATTTAGAAGTTTTGGCCGAGACCGGGCTGGTTGGCCTGATTTATTTCCTGTCGATTTTGTTTCTGTCCGCTTTGGGTATTATTAGTGCATACAATTGTGCGCGGGCGCATGGTGACGCCAGGTTGGCGATGTTATTCGTGGCGTTTGGTGCGGGGTTGGCAGGTTATATGATCGGCATGGTGCTTTTGCATGACGCATACCCTAGATTTCTTTGGATTGTAATATTGCTTGCCGTCGAGGCGGGGCGCATAGCGGAAATGAGGCTCAACCCGAGCGACATACAACCGGCGCCCGGCGCTGCCACTTTACGATTATCTCGAGACTTTCGGGTCGGCTCAAGTGGTGGCGCAGGGTAATCAATATCCAAACCGCCGCATGAATGGGCCACAGCTTTCCTCAATCTCGACTCTTAGAGCTTCTGGTAATCGAGCGCGGGCCGATGAGTTCACATCCGCCCGCAAATGAGCGCTGGCATGGGCAATATTGTAGAATGCATTTACTTTCTCCATACCAATGACCTTGCCGTTGTTGCCGAAGACGCGTGCCTTGTCCTGCAGGCAAAATCCAGCGGTCGCATTAGGGGCCAATTGGCAGAATGAAAACACTTCAGAGCTGGTCGCAACAATATCCGCTATGATCTCTTCAAAACGAAGCAGCATGATGGGAAAATCTTCACTGGCCAGATCGAGAAGTTTTCGCGCAACAGACTGATAAAGTGACAGCGTTTTTTCTAATGAAGCACCACGAGACATCATGCTTTCGCACACTCCTGACGCGTCGCGGATGATTCCAATGAAAGTCGCATTTGGATAGATTTGGTAAAGATCGCTAGCTAATTCCACATTGTGGTTGACCAGCTTTACAACCATTCTGCGGCCTTTTGCAGGGCCTTCTGGATAGAAGCCGTGCGCTTCCATCGCGGCTTTGTAACGCGACACTTCTTCCCAATTAATTTTTGTTGCGTGGGAAAGCCTTTTTGCAACCCAATCACGCGTATATCGGTCCAGTGCAACAGGGCGCGTCCGCTTATGCGGGTTTATGATATCTCCCCGTGTGGCCAACATCGGTAGATAATGAAAAGCGATACGAGCGAAATCTGATATCGAGTTCTTATTGTTCCAACTCGGTCTCAAAACCTCGTGGAATTCTCCGTTCGGCCAAATGGTGTCTGGGTGCGATCGCAAAATATTCAATAGTTGGTTGGTGCCGCCGCGTTGCAGCCCAAGAACAAAGATTGGTCCATCAGGTTTCATTCTTGACCTCCGTCAGTGCGGGCGACCTCACCGAGGGCATTGTCGTGCAAGGGGCTTCGAGGCTCGGTCAGCTCTGCGTAGGTCAGAAGCAACCGCTCAGCTGTCTGTCGAATGTCGAACTTTTGGCGAATTGTTTCTAAAGCTTGAAGGCCGAGAGCCTGACGCAATTGGGTATCCAAACCAAGATCGGTAAGGGCCTGAACTAGACCTTCCAAATCATCGGGTTTGAACAAACGGCCATTTCGGCCGTCTTGAATCAGGTCTTCTGTGCCTCCTACATCCGACGCCACCACCGCCAACCCTGACGCGCATGCTTCGAGCAGAGCATTGGAAAGCCCCTCTCGTGCTGAAGGTAGTACGAATACATCGCAAGCGCGAAGATAAGACGGCATATCGTCTACGTGACCAAGAAACCGGAGGCCCTCTTGTTTAAGAAGTTCGGCCGGTATGTCTTCAGCTTCGTTTCCAATGGCTTTAAAGCCCGAGGAAGTATCACGGTTTGCACCCGCTATTAAAAGCGTCGCGTCCGGACAAAGTGCTCTGACTCTGGGCCAAGCTTCGAGTAAAAGCGGCAATCGTTTTTGTCGAGCAAAACGCCCGGCAAACAGAAATAAAGATCCTTCAGGTAGGCCGAGGTCTTTTCGGAGAACAGCTTTCTCTGCCGCTACACGGCATGAATGAAAACGTTCGGTGTCGACACCATTTGGGATAGTAAGGATATTGGATTCAGGAAAGCCGAATTGCTGCAGCTCTTCCTCGATCTCTTTACTTACGGCCACGAAGCGGGACACTCGGTATTGCATCGCAAGGCGCCTAAGAGCGCCGCCCGTCTTGTTCAAAATAGATGTAACTTCTCCGCCGCACATTGGCTTTGCCAGCAACGGTCGGCCCGATAATCCACGACTCAGGATCCCGGCCAGCATTGGACTGAAAGTCGAATGACAGTGGACCACATCTGGTGCATAGCGGCGTATGGCGCGCGCGGCACCAACCACAAATCGGGCAGATGCAAAGCTCTTTGGTCCGTCAAAGCGAATCCGCTGAACCTCGATACCATCGATTACTTCGAACGCGGGTAATCCAGGATAGCGGCGCGTTATGACCCTAACGGCATGCCCTTTGATGCTCATAAGGCGTGCCAGCTGTGCAACCTGTTTTTCGGCTCCACCTACGATCGGATGATAAGATGAAATCACCATGCAAATCCGCAGGCTCTTTTGGTCTTGCATCACCTCTGTAGGCACCGATTGCGAACCTTGCTGTTGAGACTTGTAACGCTGTGCCGATGTGACTTGGCGGCTTAGAAAATCTTCCCATTCTTCAACCATCCGGCGACGGTCGAAAAGATCCAAGACTCTTTTCCGTGCAGCAGAGGCCATGGCCGATCTGCGCTCAGGCGCAGACAGAAGGGAATCGAGAGCCGATGCCATTTCATCAGGCGCACCGGGTGCGACCAGAAGACCGCTAACTTGATCTTCGATGGCTTCCACGCATCCGTCTACAGTTGTCGATACTGGCACGCAACCGCAGGCCATCGCCTGAAGAAGGGTCAGGGGTAAGCCTTCCCAAAGAGAGCTCAGGGCATAGACGTCCACGGCCTGAAACGTGCTTTGAAGATCATTTTGCCAAGGTAAAAGATGGACATTCTCCATCCCCTCTAGCGCATTTTTGATCTCTTGGTCCAGGCGACCTTCTCCCGCCATGACGAATTGAGCATCTGGATGAGTAGGAGCCACCTGCTGCAAAGCTACCACGTAATCCAGCGGGGCTTTTTGGGGCTCCAGCCTTCCGAACCAGCCGACGACAGGGCGTGTGGGGTCGAGACCAAGTTGAACAGCCACGGCCTCGCGCCGTTTTGCAGGGCGGAATACCTCCGTGTCTACGCCAGTTCGGATTACCTTGATTGCATCTGATGACAACACACGATGTCTTAAAGTCTCCTGACACGCGTATTCTGTTATTGCGACCATTTTGCCGCCGAACCAGCCACCAAGCCGCTCTAACGCCCAGTAGGCTGGGGCTCTGTGACCCTGAACGCGTTTCAAGAATGGCATCGATGCCTGACGATAAATCGCCGGGCGATTTAGAATGCGCCCCGCCGCGCGACCGATGAAACCTGCTTTGCTGCCATGGCAAACTAGAACGTCTGCCTGAAATGCGCGAGCCTTTTTGATGACATGTCGCAGAACACGAAGATCACCAAGGGGGTCGATTCGGTAACGCGACATTTCAAACTCTTCCGCACTCAACCCAAGGACACGCAGTTCATCCGCATAGGCTGCAGAACCTTCTGATAGACAAACCGTATGGGATTCGAATCGTTCAGAGTCCAAAGCGGAGAGCAACATTTTGTTGTAGAATGCGATACCGCCCGTCGATTTCGTTAGAGCGAGAATCCTGATTTTCTTCATTAAAGTACCCGTTTTACACTCATAACCGAACAAAAACTGCCAACAAAAACTTGCATATTAATACGGCAGAGCAATGAAAAAGCCGCTAAAGGGTATACTTTCACATCGCTGCCGTGGCTTACTTTAGCCGAAAATCATCTTTATGCGGCAAAAAACTGCTTATTTTGCTTTGGTGGGCCCAATTCTGGCGGCAACCTGCACAAAAAAGCCACTTCCAAGACAAATTTCGCCGATAGCCCGTTTGTTGAAATGAAGCTTAAGGTTTTAAATCTGTGTTACGGCTTGTAGGCAGCCGTTCGCATGTTGGGATGCATGCAGTCCAAGGGGCACCACTCAGCGCCCTAATGAAACCAAAACAGAAGTTGGGTGCATATGAAGTACCCTTCGGTTGAGATCGAGAAGGAATTCAGATGGACGGAGATCTAAGTAACGCCGACCTGGCGTTCGATGGGGTACAGGGCTTTGGCTCTGAAACGACAGGCGGTCGAGGCGGTGAAATTGTCAAAGTTACGACCTTGGCAGATTCGGGGCCGGGATCTCTCAGATGGGCCCTAGAAGAACTCGATGGACCACGTATTGTGGTTTTTGAAGTGAGCGGTGAGATTCAGCTAACAGAGTCAATCAAAGTTAATGGCGACGTCACTGTGGCTGGCCAGACCTCACCAGAAGGCGTCACGATTTCGGGGGCGAAGCTTCGTGTTGTCGAGGACAACGTTATCATCCGAGGTATGCAGTTTCGTCCTGGCGATGGGGAAGGCGATATCGCTTCCGAACGGGACGGGCTTTCGATCGGTACCAGCAAACAAACCGTTGAGAATGTTGTTATCGACAGCAACTCCTTTAGCTGGTCAGTCGATGAACTGATCACTGTATGGTTCGGTTCCACAAACGTGACCATTTCGAACAATATCTTGGCGGAAGCGCTGGATGAGTCCATTCACCCTGAAGGCGACCATTCAATGGGCCTGCTGATTGGTGACGGCAGTTCAAATATTACGGTGGTCGGTAATTTGTTTGCGCACAACGAACATCGAAATGCCCAAGTCAAGGACGATGCCCAAAACATCGAATTCATAAACAACCTTGTATACAACTACGGGCCCAATGGCTTTGAGAGCTATTCAGGAACGACTGCCCATGTCATCGGCAACGTTTACATTGCGGGTGTAGACTCAGCTGGAAGGGCGCCGATTCGCCTGAATTCGGCCGAAGACGGTACTGCCTATTACGTTGCGGACAACTTCGCAGAGGTTGGCGGTGACGCAGTCTCCAAAATCTCTGACAGTTTTGTATTCGAACCTAGTAATGTGACTATCCTGCCCACATCTGAGGTAATGGACTTTGTCTTGTCTAATGCCGGGGCTCGGTATCCGGAGCTTACTGCGATTGACGAGCGTATAATACAGTCGGTGATTGATGGGACCGGCCGTATTATAGATTCGCCCGATGATGTTGGGGGGTATGTTTTTGTACCTAATACTCAAGCACCCAGCGATCGCGATGATGATGGGATCCCGGATTTCTTCGAAGAAATTCTGGGTTCGGACCCGAATACCTACGACCCTCATGGCGATGCAGATGGCAATGGTATTCATGACATAGAAGACTACATCAACGGCTTACTGGACGGTTATGCGGCGGACACTCTGCCCGCACCAGAGCTTGCACCATTGCCTGAAGCAGAACAGGACCCCGCGGTAGTTGCTCCTTCGGACAGTAGCACACCGGATGCAGGCGACTCGATCAGCTACCGTTATGAAGCTGAAGACTTTGACCTCACAGACGGATTTGTAGCAAACAACCTCAATGTTGCTTCCGGCGGGCAAATTATACGTGTCAGCGATGGCGAAAGCGGTGAAGCTTCGACTACGTTCAAAGGCGAAAGCGGCACGTATGACCTTAGCGTCGGCTATTTCGATGAATCGGACGGTGCTTCGAACTTGTCTTTGCTTGTTAACGGCCAAGTTGCACACACTTGGGTGTGGGATCAGGACCTAGGTTCAGAGTATGCCAACGATGCAACCGCGACCGAAGCGATTATCGAAGGCGTTCAGATCAACTTTGGGGATGTTATAACCTTTTCGGGTACTGCAGACGCCGAAGAACCCCTTCGGATCGACTACCTGGATGTAGTTCATCACTCCACTACAGCGGGTGATGACGATGCGTCCCTAGTGACGCCAGAAGAAATGCCTCCTGCGCAATCTGACCAAGGCGAGTTGCCCAACAAGCACTACTTTGTTGAAGCGGAAACCTTCGACATTGAAAGCGGTTGGAAGGTCAAAGACAATTCAGTCGCCTCGGGAGATGCATATCTGAACGCCGTAGGCAAAAACGCCTCAAAAGCCTCAACTGAATTTGAGGGCGAAACGGGCTACTATGATATTGTCGTCAATTATTTCGATGAATCCGATGGCGAGAGTGTGCTCAGTGTTATTGTTGGCGACGAAACCGTCGATTCATGGATTTGGGATCAAGAAGTCAATGAGCGATTTGCAACGCGTGATACTCTAACTGGCCGCGTGATCGAAGACGTTTGGATCGAAAACGGTGAGCTTATTGCTTTTGAAGGGACCGCAGATGGTAACGAACCACTACGCGTAGACAGTATTGAGTTCTACTCAGACTTGTTGATTGCCTGAGGCAAGGGTCTCTTCAAGTTCTTGGACTTACTCTGAGTGGGTCGGGTTTCGTTTTTAGGCCCGACCCGATTTTCGAAGCCAACGCTGCGCAATTAGCTTAAATATCTCAGGTGTCATTATGCGCGCTGAAACAAGAAATGCGGTGCCGAAAGCAGTCGATACTACACCTAGCTCTAAAAGGTCGCCGTCGATATACAGAACTCTTTTTGCAAGAAGTGCCATAGCAACTCCGCTTGAGGCGCAGACCGCGCCGGGTAACAGGGCGCTAAATGTGTGCTGGGCAGAAATATCGAGCCTGGTTTTCAGAAAAAAGTAATGGGACGAGAACTGGATAAGAGCTAAAACCACTTGAATAAAGGCAACAGCCACGATCCCATGAGGTACTGCTAGCCAGATAAGCACCAAGAAAAAGGGTAAGTTTATCAGAGAGATTTTGAACATCAGATCCGTACGACTGAGCGCCTTCAAGAGATTTCCTGGAACCATATTTAGCGTCCCTATCGCAAATCCGATGGCTAGCAGTTGCATAGGTGCAATCATAGCGTACCATTTCGGTGGGTAGAGAACATGCACCATGGGCTCTGCAACCACTGCAATAGCGGCACCTGTCCCAAACATCATAAGTGAGCAGTATTTAAGGGCTCCGTAATAATAAGCCTTCAAAGCATTGGGATCGTTTTGAATTTTAGACATTACCGGATGCAGAACAAAGCCTGCAACGTTATTGAGGCTTTTTATCCCCAATTCGGGGATTCGGTAAGCCAGAGAGTAAATTCCAAGCGCTGAAGCACCCAAAACCTTACCAACAAGAAGGTTGTCCAATAGCCGCGGCGTTGCATTGATAGTCTCCGCGCCGATCAAATGCGATCCGAAATGCGCAATGTATTTCAGGGTAGCCAAATCGGGTCTGCGGGTCGGCCACCAAGGCCTGATAACCCACAACGCGATGCCGCCAGCGATGGCACCACCTAGATAACCTAGTACTAAAGACCAGACTCCGAAGCCGAGAACCGCCAAAAGGATTGAGACTATCCCCTTGATCAAACCGCGCAAGACATCCGGCACAAGCTTGGCCTTCAGACGCAATTCGCGAACCAGAAAATTGGCGTTTACGTTGGTCAGTGCCTGCACTAAGAGAGCAAGTCCGATAACAGGTAGAAGTTCTCCCAATAGCGGGTCACCATACCATTTCGCGAGTGGCTCCGCGCACAGCCAGAGTGATCCGGCCAAAAAGCTAGAAAACGCCAAACCGCACAAAAGAACAGCGCTGGCTGTTTCTTCTACTTTTTCGCGAGTAGAAACGAGTGCGGCGCCCATTCCGAATTTTGAAATGATTTCAAAATACCCCAGTACCGCAAGGCAAATAGCCATGGTTCCGAATTCTGCTGGCTCAAGATACCAAGCCAGAATTACAATCGACGCGAGATTGAGGACTTTAGTGCTAAAAAAGGAAAGGTATGCCCACAGAACGTTCCTGACGCTATCGCCTACATTATTGGAACGCGATTTTTCAACCATTCTAATACACTATAAACCTTTGCGAAGTGCCGCGAAGCAACCGCTTAAGTACACAAAACCAACAAGCATCTAGCACGAATCGTAAGTGTTTGTAAGCGTGTAGCGCTGCCGCCCGAGCATATCTGACCTGTAGGAGCAAAAACGCGTTGATCTGCGTCTTACGAAGGCATTATGCAATGAGCTCCAAAAGAAGCAGAATTGGCGAAGCTTCTTTGAGTCAATGTGATACCTTTTTGTGGCGAAAATGCTTTAGTTTTGAGTCGTGGTAAACGCAGTGTAGCACAGACGCCAATTTTTTCATTTTGTAGGGTATCGTGTTTGTTGTGCGTCCGGTATTGTTGACAATCAATGAACGTTTCCAGTTGAACCGATATACTGTTGCGTTAGAGGGCGGAGAGCCTCGAAGGGCAAACAAGAGCACAAAGCCTGAAGAAACTGTCTCGTAGAATCAGGAGCTTAAAGTTTTACTGGAAAAAGGGACAAAGGTACGACCGGTCTTGATGCGAGATCGAACTGTCTTGGAATTAGTTAGACCTGGTATGTATTGGCTTCTATTTTAACGTTGTTGTGAGACCATTACGCTATTCGAAAGCACAGGGTAATCTTTCCGTAACAACCTCAGAGCTTCTTGTTGTCGAATTTGATAGGAGGAGATTTTTTGGTTCTTGTCCCGCTGTGCCGCAAGCGATGGGTTGTTACTGGATTTTTCGGTTTCTGTGTTGGCTAGCGGCTTTGCTTATCAAAAACGATGAAGTATGTGTTTTCAGAGCGTAAGAAATTTTACTTAGTTTACGGTTTTTGAGGTGTATTATGACTCGCCCTTATGACAACAGAAAGCGTATTCTGGTTACGGGCGGCGCCGGATTTTTGGGGTCGCATCTTGTAGACCGTTTACTTGAACGAAAGCACGAAGTTCTTTGCCTTGACAATTTATTTACTGGAACAAAACGAAACATTGACCATCTGCACAACCACCCGAGGTTTGAGTTTCTGCGTCATGACGTTACATTTCCTCTCTACGTAGAGGTGGACCAGATCTTTAATCTGGCTTGCCCCGCCAGCCCGGTTCACTATCAGCACGACCCGGTACAGACAACCAAGACCAGTGTGCATGGCGCGATCAACATGCTAGGTCTTGCAAAGCGATTGAAGTGCCCAATCCTGCAGGCCTCAACGTCGGAGGTTTACGGCGATCCAAATGTTCATCCGCAGACCGAAGACTACTGGGGCAATGTCAATCCGATAGGGCCGCGTTCTTGCTACGACGAGGGCAAGCGTTGCGCCGAGACATTGTTCTTCGACTATCATAGACAGCATGGGCTCGATATCAAAGTTGTGAGAATCTTTAATACTTATGGTCCGCGTATGCACCACGCCGATGGGCGTGTGGTTTCGAATTTCATAGTGCAGGCTCTGACCGGTAAGGACATAACAATTTTCGGCGATGGCACTCAAACACGTTCTTTCTGTTACGTCGAGGACTTGGTCGAGGGTATGCTACGAATGATGGATAGCGGCTCAGATGTGACTGGCCCGGTCAATATTGGTAACCCTGGAGAATTCAGTATGTTGGAACTGGCTGAAAAGGTGGTGGATATTACCAAGTCAAAATCGAAGATCGTTTATCGCCCTTTGCCGCAAGATGACCCTCTTCAGCGCCGGCCTGATATTACCCAAGCTCAGAAAATACTGGACTGGGAGCCCAAGGTCCAACTTGACGATGGGTTGAGGATAACCATCGATTATTTCCGCAATCTTATAAAAGATGTTGGGTTGACCTAATCCTACTATTCTCTGACCGAAAAAGAGTACAGATCAGGACACGGTCCGCGAAATCACTGTTCGGAAGATTGCAAGGATCGTGTCAGTGCTTATTACCTATCGCCCGACTCCGATATAGGCCTCAAAGCCTGCTTTGAGAGCCGACTTTTCAGAGTATATGTTCCGTAAGTCGACCATGCGAGCCGTTTTCATACCGCTGGCTAAGTCGGATAAGTTGAGAGCGCGAAATTCATTCCATTCGGTGAGCAGAACTACGACGTCCGCATCCTTGGACGCTTCATAGGGATCTTCGATCCATTCCACACCGGGTAGAAGTGTTTGACCCTCGGATTTGCCCTGCGGATCAACGACACGAACCCGCGCACCACCGCCGATTAGGGCCGGAATGATGGACAACGATGGTGCTTCACGCATGTCGTCGGTGTTTGGCTTAAAGGTTACACCCAAAACCGCCACGGTTTTGTCGTTGAAACAATCATCGCAAACCTGTCGGATTTTTTCGATCATCCGGATCTTTATGCCTTCGTTGACGCGAATTACAGTCTCTGTGATTTGCATCGGGTGCGCATGTTCCTGCCCAATCCTCGCCAGTGCAGTTGTGTCTTTTGGAAAGCATGAGCCCCCATAACCGGGACCGGCATGCAGGAACTTGTTGCCGATCCGACCATCTAAACCGATGCCGCGCGCCACCTCTTTGACGTCGCCACCCGCTCGTTCGCACAAACCGGCAATTTCGTTGATGAAGGTGATCTTAGTTGCCAAAAACGCGTTGGCCGCGTATTTAATCATCTCCGCACTTTCCAAATCAGTCGTAAGAATAGGAAAATCTCGTAGGTACAACGGTCGGTAAATTTCGGCCATCACCTCGGCTGCGCGTTCCGTTTCGATGCCGACAACAACTCGATCAGGACGCATAAAATCGTCGATCGCGGCACCTTCTCGCAGGAATTCCGGGTTTGAAGCTACGTCGAATTTCGCCTCTGTATTAGCTGCGCTAACCACATTGCGAACTTTGCGGTTGGTGCCTACTGGCACAGTGGATTTTGTCACAATCACTGTGTACCCTTCGATTGCGCGGGCGATTTCTTCGGCGGCAGCCATGACATGGCTTAAGTCTGCGTGTCCGTCCCCGCGACGCGTTGGCGTTCCCACCGCAATAAAGACGGCGTCTGCCGAAGCTACAGCCGTTGCCAGATCCGTGGTAAAACTCAATCGTCCAGCGGCGACGTTTTTGGCCATAAGTGTGTCGAGGCCCGGCTCGTAGATGGGAACCTTGCTGGCCTGCAGCATCTCAATTTTTTCTTTAGATTTGTCGACGCATACAACGTCGTGCCCAAAATCCGAGAAACAAACCCCTGACACCAAGCCCACATAGCCTGTGCCGATCATAGCAATGCGCATTATTTAAATCCTTGTACTGGTACACTGGGTAGGCGCGCGCGTTTTCGACAGATTGGTTGGGCGATCCTACCCTAACAATAAAACTCAGTGGGTATTAGTATTGACGGAACTTTTAAATGACAACGAAGGAGCCGTGTAAAGCCCGAGGATGCATCATGTAGCGATTGACAGACGTTTGTGGTTAGGACTGACGTGTTTGTATGACGGCGTACCTTTGGCCCTTCGCTACCCTAGTAGAAAAGTGGGTTTCTTACTTATCCTCACATTTTACCAGTTGGAGTAAAAAGTGGAGCGATGTACTTTTGATCATGATGCAAACGCAAGTGGCTTGATCTAAATGCAATTGCCAGCCATTCTTACTTGGCTATCCATTTGCGACAAGACATCTGTTTTTGGGTAAGAGTGTTTTTTTACCAGGGACCTTCATTTATGCACGAAGGATTAAACTTTATTCGTAAACTGCATTCTGAAAGTGTCGGGCCTGCTGTTATTATTTCGGGATTTGCAACTGTCGCGACAGTCTTTCTTTTAATCCTGTATTTTGCAGTTGGAGAGGTTATTGCGGACTGGCTTTACAGAGCACAGATGTGGCCGTCTGTGGCTGAAGAGTTTTCCAAAAACGGGGCAACTCCATCTTTGGATTACTATGAAACGGCAATTGAAAGAACGCTTTACTATCTTTTGCTTGTTTCCGGGCTGAGTGTATTAGCTAGCTTGTCTTTTTCCCCGTATCTTACTTATGACCGACTTGTTGATGGACAGGCTGGCAGATTGTATTCGCCCGCATTTCGCGACGCGTGTATGTTGGTTTGGCTTTTAGTTATTGCGTTGGCGTTTCGTCTGCCGGGACTGAATCTGGGTATCTGGAGGGATGAGGCGTCAACTTACTTCGAGGCAGCTTCGGGAAGCGGCGCAGCCGTAGTAGGCATGGTAAAATGCGGTGAACTGAATCCACCGGGATTTTACCTGATAACACACTATGTGACTGGATGGATCGGCACCGGTGAACACGCGTTGAAGATATCGCCTTTTGTCTTTGGGCTTCTTGCGATTCCGGCGTCATACTTTCTTGCCAGAACGTCTGGTTCACGATCGGCTGCGCTTCTTGCTGCCGCGTTTGTAACAATTTCGCCGGTGAGTATTTACTATGCACAGGAAGCGCGACCAAATACGCTAGCAGCTCTTTTGTGCTGCCTCGTGACGCTTTTTTTTCTTAAGAGCCTCAAGAGTAAACATCGTGTTTGGTCACTTTTTGGCTTCGTTCTCAGTGCCAGCTTGCTCATTTATGTTCAGTATACCGGCCTCATGTTGCTTGTGTCCTTAGCGGTGGTAACGGTAGTTCTAATAATTCGCCATCCGGGCGAGGTGCCCGTTCTTCCTTACTTAATTTCTGGGTTCGCTATATTTGCCGTATATATCCCGTGGATTCCTGTTTTCTTTGATCATCTAGGGACCGGGACACCATGGACACCGGAAGCCGAGTGGTCAGACCAGCCTCGTGCCGTTTATAAAAATATAGCTTATCTGCTGCCTTGGAGCAGCGAGAAGTCGATCATCGCCAAAGCTACGCTGGGTTTTGGCACCATTGCGCTTGTTTGCGCAATAGGTTGGTCGGTTTCAGCTATCTTTCGACGGCGTCGGAAATTTAAGGCGACACCTGAAGAGGAGACGGCGACCTTCGTTTTGGGCGTAGCCCTGCTTGGGCCAATTCTTATGCTGGCTGTGTTGTCTTTGACTGGGCGCTACATGTTTTCCTTTATCCCAATCGTCAGCGCATTCTTGGGTATCTGGTTGGTTCGAGTCGGTCGCCTTTTGGATGAACGCGGTTGGCGCTGGCTGCAATCATTGCCTTTGGTTATTGTCGCGTTTTTTGTCTGGACGTTTTTCAATGTATGGGACACTGCGACGTCGGATAGATTGCCAAAATCGGGAATACCCGCAGTAGCAAACAGCATAGATCTTGCTTCAAATGAAACGCTCTACTTGCTTAATCCAGATTTCATGGGCCCGACGTTCGGCTATTATACGCGTGACAAAAACGTTCATTTTATCGGTTTCGCTAGACTTGAAGACCCTCATATTTTCAGGCCATTGGACTACGCAGATATTTGGAGCCGTGAACACGCCGTGGAGGAAACCATTGATTATTTACGTAAAGTGTCTGCCGAAGGCTATAGCCAACTCGCGCTGATTGAAGGTGGTAGCTGCAAGGAGTTGAAGGACAAAGGCCAGATGCAATATTCAAGGGTCTACGATTTGCGTGAAGAAATTGACAGAGTCCTTTCTCCGCAAAAAGTGACAAAATATCCCGCACGCATCGAATGTGTAACTGTGACAGAATATAGTTTGACGGATTTTAACGCCGGCGAATCTGCCGAAGTAATAGAATGACGAAGCTATTTTGACGGTATAGCTGCTCAGGTCTGCTTAAATCTTCACCACTTTTCTTATGTTCAAATAAATTTCATAACCCACGGTTTCAAATCTTTTGCACGGGCGGTCGAACTCTTCTGAGTGCCGTTTATCTGCTATTTTTCTTAGATTTACTGAAGTTTACTCAATAGTCGGGAGTTAGTGGATTTTGCATCATGGAAGATCGTAGGGTCTGAGCCTATGAAAACGTTGCAAACCGAATCCTTTGACCACGACCCCTAAAGTCGCTACGTTTGCCTTGTTTTTTTATTATGTGCGGCGTTCGTGTTCAGGTTTGCCGGGGGTGTGTGTTTGTGAAAAAAGTTGCAGTAAAACTTAGTATTTGTAGTCACTCTATTGGCTACGAGTGTCTCCGAATCGATACAGGGATGTTTAGTCTGAGGAGGGCCTCATGACTAATATGGGGCATGTTTCCGATGTGCCGCATTCAGTTACCCTATCCGTCGTCGTGCCGACATTTAACGAGGTGCGTAATGTCGCGGAACTTGTGAGTAAGCTCGATTCGGCATTGCGAGATATCTCCTGGGAAGTAATTTTCGTGGACGACTCCTCGCCAGACGGCACAGCTGATGCCGTTCGTCAATTGGCTCGGGTAGACCGGAGAGTGCGTTTAATTTCACGCCACAATCGGCGCGGACTGTCATCCGCGGTTGTCGAGGGTGGCTTGGCCGCCGCGTCGGACATAATTGCGGTTATGGATGGTGATCTACAGCATGACGAAACCATTCTGCCAAAGCTTTATCAAAAAGTTGAAAGCGGTGAAGCGTCTATTGCTTCTGCTAGCCGGTTCTTAGCCGAGGAAAAACCGACAGGTTTGTCTTCTGAGGCGCGTGTAAAGATTAGTAGTACAGGCATTCAGCTTGCCAATCGGCTGTTCAATCTTAACATGTCGGACCCGCTGACCGGATTTTTTGTGTTTCGTCGGGAAGTGTTGCTCAGGGCCTTACCCAACCTTTCAGAGATCGGTTTCAAAATTCTGTTGGACCTAATTGCTGCTTCACGTCCGCGTCCCAAGGTTGTCGAGGTGCCGTTTATGTTTAGAGAGCGTGTACACGGTGAATCCAAGCTGGATACGGGCGTATTGTATGAATTTCTCCTGTTCTTCATCGAAAAGAAGATCAGCCGTTTCTTGCCGCTGCCAGCGCGATTCATCTCGTTTGCAATGATAAATTGCGTTGGTATCATTTGCCATATGATGATTTTCATTGCTGCCGAAAGGCTGTTTGATGCGACATTTGCGGCCGCTCAAATCATGGCCACAATGGTTGCGCTTACCTTCAATTATTCTGCTAACAATGCGATCACCTACAATGATCGGCGACTACGGGGAATCGATTTTTACATAGGCTTCGTGGTTTTTGCGGTGCTCTGTTCGGTTGGAATTTTCGCCAATATTGGCGTCGCGACCATGCTTCACGATCAGTACACCGATATGATTGATCTTGCTCCGGCAATGGCTGGCGCTCTTGTTACGGTGGTTTGGAACTATGTCGCAACTCAGGCGTTCGTTTGGGGCCAGGTTCGATATCCGGTTCTTGCGTTGCGTAAAAGCGAGAGGGCAAAACCATGACAGATGCAATATTGAATGACCTGCATGCTGAACCGTCGAAAAGCGAGGATCAAATAGCTGGGGCAAAAAATACAGACACCAAACTTGTTGCTTCAGGTCGTGGAGTTGGCGGTTTCGACCCGAGTGCGTCGGTTCAGTACGAAGAGACGTTTTCAAAAATTAGCTTTGTTGCGTTGCTTAAGCGTCACGAAAAGTTGGTTAAATATTTCATAATTGGATGTACTGCGAGCGCAATTGACGTGCTTTTGTTTCTGATCCTTTACAACGTGGCCGGTACTAGCGCTCTTGTCGCGCACTCTATTTCGGTTCCGACATCAGTATTATTCAGTTTTTTCGTTAATACCCGTCACAACTTTAAAACCAACGATTACCTTGTTCTGCGACTTGCCTGCTTTATTATCGTCTGCGGGATCGGTTATGTCGCAGGCTACGGTGTAATTTTCGCAGCGCAGTCTATCGGCCTAGATGCCAACGCAGGAAAATTTTTGTCTTTGCCTCTCGTGTTTGTCGTCCAATACTTGCTGAATTCGCGTGTCACCTTCCGTAAATTCGGGGTGAGTGGGCAACCTTCTGAAAATACTTGAAAAACGGTTCGTTAAGATGAAAAAGCCAAGAGTTTGTATCATTGGTGGTGGTTTTACAGGCTTAACTGCAGCCTATCGGCTTAGTCAAAAAGGCGTGGACGTTACCATTTGTGAAGCGTCAGAACGGCTTGGAGGGCTTGCCGCTGGTTTCGAGCTTGCAGATTACAGTGTCGAACAGGCCTATCATTTTCTCTACAAAACGGACGAATATATTTTGTCTCTAGCCGATGAGTTGGGCTTGAGCGATAAGTTGACCTATCACAAGTCTTCCGTCTCGACTTATTATGACGGGACCCTTTACCCGATGGAGACACCGCTCGATCTAATTCGTTTTAGACCGCTTAGTTTCGTAAATCGGATTCGCGCTGGTGTCAGTGTGCTTTGGCTTCAACGCGAGAAAGATTGGCGGAAACTGAGTGACAAGACTGCTTTGGAGTGGCTTAGAAAGTATGCCGGTCGACAAGTCACAGATGTGATTTGGGAACCTCTACTGCGCGGAAAATTCGACCGCTACTATAACAAGGTTACGATGTCGTGGCTTTGGGGACGTCTCTTGCAACGGGTAGAAAGTCGCGACAAACAGGCTGGTGGCGAGGTTTTAGGATACTTTGATGGTGGTTTCAAAATCATCGTCGATGCGCTTGAAAAACCTCTACGAGACTCTCACACGGACATCCGGTTAAAAACGCCGGTTAAAAGTATTTCACACGACCCCGACACAGATGAGGTCATAATTACAACCGACGAAGCTGGAGAGGAGCGTTTTGACCGTGTCTTAGCAACGGTGCCTAGCCATATTCTGGCGCGTATGATCGCTCCTTATGAAGAGCGCGACCCTATGTATTTCAATCGCCTCCGCAGTATCGATTATCTTGATGCGGCCGTTCATGTTTTTGCCACCCCCCAGAAATTCACCAAATACTACTGGCACAACATAAACTCTGAGAATGCGCCTTTCGTTGTGTTTCTGAGCCTGACTAATCTTGTGGGAAGTGAACGATTTGGCGGCCTTAACATCTATTATATTGGCGACTATATTCCGCCAGAGCATGAATATATGTCAATGAAGCCGGAGGATCTGAAAGAGCGCTGGTACAGCGAGATCAAAAAGATATTCCCCGATTTTGACCGCGACGATGTAGTTGACGACGGAATTTTCCGCCTGCGAAATGCACAGCATATCGTCGACATTGGCTTCGAAGAAAACAAACTTGTCCCGCATCAAACCCCATGCCCTGGGGTTTTCATGTGCAATTTCTCGCAGATTTATCCGATGGACCGAGGAACAAATTACGCCGTGCGCGACGGAAACCGCATGGCTGAACAATTGCTGCATAGTTTACAAAAGCGCAGTAAGGGCGAGCGTGAGGAGACGCCTGTAAAACCGCCGCTTACAGTTCTCGAAACAGCCAGTAGTCGTAAACGCCAGACAAGTTCCGCGAAGTGAGGAATATCCGAAACCAGAAAATCGGGGTTACTCATGGTACAGAAGCAACAAACGTCGCCTGTTCAGAGCGCCGGGAAAACTGCGGTCGCCCCAGCGCGTTTCAGATTGTTTAAACTTACTACACTTTTTCTATTGGGTGTGGGTTTAATTGCGATCGCCGTATTTGCAGGGTTCGAAATCGGCAAACGTGAATTTTTTCCTTACCGCGTGTTCGAGAAAGTTGACCGGCGCATCGAAAAGGCTGCGGCCAGGCTTGGGTCTGGACAGGCCGCGGTTTTTGAACTTGAACGCCTGCCTTCGCACCTTATCAATCTTGAAGCTGAAGTCGCGCAAGTACCCGTGGAGCGTGTGAGCCCATACCATACAATCCGCGAAAATGGCGGTGGCTTGACGTCCTTTGGATCTGACGTTTTGCTTCTTCCGTACGACGGGCGCATCTACGCTGCCAGCTCCGCAGAGGATGTACGCCCGACGGAAGTAACCGTTCCCGACACTTACCGATCCGCGTACGAAGCATTGGCTAGTGATCCGGATAATGAAAAATACGAAATCCGTGCAGGGTATCTTCGATACAATGACCTAATCCAGTTTTCTGGACCAGATGGCCCGACGCTGGCGATTTCCTATTCCGAGTACCACCCTAGTCAAAAATGTGTAACCAATACGGTAGCCTTGTTGCCACTGGGTACTGCGGTTATATCGATTGATGAGGTTCAGGCTGCGGCCGCTGATTGGCAAATAGTTTACCGAACGGCACCCTGTTTGCCTCTGAAAACCCGACATCTGGCGATTGAGGGCCATATGGCGGGCGGAAAACTCGTTTTCGAGGCCCCGTCAACGCTCTTCATGACCAGTGGGGACTATCATTTCGACGGAATGCGCTCTGAGGCGGGGCCGGGTATCGCACAGATCCCCGACGCAGAATACGGAAAGATTTTAGCTATCGATGTGGCTTCCGGTGAGGGAAAAATCGTTTCGATGGGTCACAGAAATCCGCAGGGATTAACACTCACGCCAACCGGTGAAATGTATTTACTTGAACATGGGCCGAAAGGCGGCGACGAACTGAATCTAGTACGCGAGGGCGCCAACTATGGTTGGCCTCTGGAGTCTTATGGATTAACTTATTGGGATTCCGGTAAAATACCGGGCTCGTTGAGTTACGGTCGACACGGTAATTTTGAACGTCCAATTTATTCATGGGTGCCGTCAATTGCAGGGTCCGCCCTGACACACGTCGAAGGTTTTCACCCATCCTGGGACGGTGATTTGCTGGCTGCAGCGTTGCTCGATGGTTCACTGTATCGGCTTAGGGTTGCAGAAGGTCGGGTGGTTTATTCCGAAAGGATAGAAGTCGGCACGCGTATACGTGACGTTCATCAGCACAGTGACGGTCGTATAGTTCTTTGGACAGACGATCGAAATATTATCTTTTTGACGGGCGCGGATCGGCAGAGCCGGTCGGAGCTGTTTGCTACAAGTGTTGAGCGACAAGGACTTTCAAACCATGCGGCGAAGCGTCTGAAAACGTCGATCAGTGCTTGTGTCGAATGCCATTCGTTCGAAGTGGATGATCACGCGCGTTCCCCCAGTCTTGCTCGCATTTTCGGTAGCGAGATCGCGTCGACCGATTACGATGGTTACTCTAGTGGTCTAAGCGCCCATACAGGCGTGTGGAATGAAGAAACACTGACGGAATTTCTTAAGGATCCACAGGCTTTCGCTCCCGGAACACCAATGCCTAAACCTGAGTTCAACGACAATCAATCGGTGAGATCTATGATTGCTTACCTCAAATTGGTTAGCGAATCCTTTTAACATTTCTGCGCACTTACAACATCTGCGCGATTCTCCGTTGTGATAGGGTGAAAACATGGCTTTAAGCCAACTCCAGAAATGGGCGAGTAAAGGTCAGGTCGTAATAAGTTAATCCGACCTACTGAGCAGCCTCATCTGACTGGTCCAAATTGATTGTTAGTGCATCGTCGGCCTGTAGTCCATTGGGATGATGGTTTCAGGCGCTGGCGGGCGATAGCCCAGTGC
>NZ_JBQFSZ010000019.1:0-22526 GCF_056538325.1 Ruegeria sp. BG8
CACCGATGCCCAAGGCTTTGAGACCCGGCGAGCACTGGTCTCTGGATTTCCTATCCGACACTTTCGCTGCATCCTGAAGGTTCCGTATCTTGACGGTGATGGATGATGGTTTCCGCGAGGAACAGTGCCTGCGCCTAAAACTTCAGAACAGGCATTATGGCTACGTGCGTACAATCGGTCCGGCTAGCGCCCCTTCGTTTTGAAGGACGCGATCTGCTTTGACGGCGGCTGAGGTTCGGTTGTCGACGCCCAGTTTATGAAAGATCTGTTCGAGGTGTTTGTTCACCGTGCGCGCGCTTACGGACAGAATGTCGGCAATATCGCGGTTCGTCTTTCCATAAGACAACCACAAAAGAACTTCGGCTTCGCGCATGGTCAGACCGAATGAGTTTTCCAATTTTTGTTCGTTGGACGTGTTGGAAGCTTTGTTCAGCTGCAAAAGGATTTCTTCTTCGGATTGTCCTATGAGAAAAAAAGTTGTTCCACCATGCTGGAATAAAAAGCCTTGGGAAACAGGTAACCGAGCCACCTCATTCAGCCATTTGCGAAAAGCCGGGGCGGCTTGACCCGCGACAAACAGCGGGTCATCTGAGGTATCGTCCAGCATCGCCAAAGATCGGGGTGTTCCCCAGGAAAAATGGCCGTTGCGCGAAACGGCAATGATGGATTGTCCCGAATATTCCAATGCCGTGCGTGCCGATTGAATTGCCCGGGCGTTCATTACGTGTCGCGCGATGCGGGCTATTAACTCATCCACGACGACCGGCTTGGTGATGTAATCAACGCCGCCTGCGTCGAGACCTTCCCGTAAGTGCTCGCTGTCGGTTAAGCCAGTCATGAATATGACTGGAGCGGCCTCTGATGTAGGCGAGGTTTTAAGTCTTCGGCACGTTTCGAACCCGTCCATTTCCGGCATCATAGCATCCAACAGAATGACGTCAGGGCGTACCCGTTGCGCCAGGCTGAGGCCTTCTGCCCCGGACCGCGCAACAAGGACTGTCATACCTTCATCTTCAAGCGCATCGCTGACCATGCCCAGTGTTTCAGGTGCATCGTCGATCACAAGAACGATATAGTTCGCCACGGTAATGCCCTTTCTCAGACTTGTGTTCACGCGCTCGCCCTTTTCAACAGCCTGGTGATGGCCGCGAAATCATATTCAACAAGATGCGTTTCTATGTTTGCGAATTGCAGATCGTCGAGCAATTTGTCCCGGCGCAGGGCTGCGATCTCTCGTTTCAAACCAGAAGCATGGCCTATTTCCGCGAAACTCAGCATCCTTTGTATCGCCTCATCCGACAGAGGGCGCGCCTGCTGGGGTGGTTCGGCGCCTTCGGCGAAAATGAGGTCGATTTTCAGGTATTGCGCTATTCGGGCGATGAGGTCCGTCAGAGAGTAGGGTTTGACAATGAACGTGTCGTATAACCCATCGCGGGTCGCCGGTTGGCGTGCTTCCAGCGCATGGCCCGAAAGCATTATGATGGGTGTGGCGCGGTATTGCTTCTGTGATCGCAGATATTCCGCCATTTCCCATCCCGTGACCTCGGGCATGTCGATATCCAGAAGAAAGAGATCAGGCGTCAAATCTCCTAACGCAGCCAGTGCAGTTTCCACGTCCTTGCAAGAGTGCACTAGAAAACCCATCGGTCGCAGAACCGTTTCGACCAGGTTCAGGTGATTGGTATCGTCATCAACAACCATGATGACCTTGCGCGGGCCGGAATACCCTTTGGCCGCAAAGCAATCCGGTCCGCTGCGGGTACTGATTTGCGCGCTGGTATCGGCCACGGACGGCAGCATCAACCTGACTGTGAAGGCGGTTCCGCGTCCGGGTGCACTTTGGACCGTGATCTCACCGCCCAGTACTTCTACCAGCAGACGCGTTATTGTCAGCCCCAACCCCGAGCCATTGGCGTTGCGTTTGGACAGCCGCTCGAACGGTTTCCAAATTCGGTCCACGACGTCCTTGTCGATCCCTATTCCGGTGTCTGAGATATCAAAGCGGCCGACTTCGTTTCGATAGGACAGCGAAAGCGAGACCGAGCCATGCGGCGTATAGTTGAAGGCATTCGACAGAAGGTTGATCAGGATCTGCCGCAGGCGCTTTTCGTCAAAGTCGATCCATTCGGGCAGATTCCCTTCGGTCCGGATGGTGAAGTTCAGACCTTTTTCTCGCGCTTGCCTCTCAAAAATGGCGGATATCTGATTTAGGAAGCCGGAAAGGTTGATCCTGTCGCGGCGAATCTCCAACCGTCCTGCTTCGATCTTGGAAATATCCAGAAGGTTTTCGATCAGCCCCGCCAGATGTTCCGAGCTGCGCCGGATCGCAACGACAGCATCACGACGGTTTTCCGGCAAGCTTCGGTCCCGTTCAAGAACTTGAGAATACCCATAGATCGCGTTCAGCGGTGTACGCAGTTCGTGGCTGATGCCAGCCATATAGCGCGTTTTTGCAAGGTTCGCGGCCTCGGCCTTTTCCTTGGCCGCCTGAAGCTCGGCGTCCGTTCGTTCATGCGCCCGGACTTCGCGCAATAGCCGCCGGGTCTGGATATCGGCTTCGCTCCGGGCTTTGTTATGGCTTTCTTTTGTCAGGATGGATGTCCAGACAAGGATACCGGTCACGATCATGACGCTGCAGAAGATGATGGCCAGAACCGCGTCAAACTCGGGGCGATCCGCATTCGCCCGAATGAGCAAAAGCAAGACCGCGGATATCGAAATGGGTATCGCGGATGACACCAAAAACACAAACACGCGCGAAGTCAGGGCGGTATAGGCATGCGCGGGCAGCCATTTTTTCATGTTGCGAGTGACCGTTTGGTCCAACCGCGCGTGCGGTTTGCACGCATCCCGGCACGAGGCGTCCAGTGTGCAGCAAAGTGAACAGATCGGGCCTGAATAGAAGGGGCAATCTGTCATGTCCTCGCGATCAAAGCGGAACTCGCAAACGCAGCATTTCGCGACTTGCCCGGCTTCTTTCTGCTCGGGTGTCGCATCCGACTGATTCCAACGGTTTGGGACCGGGCGCGCGATGTAGTACTTGCCACCCGTCGCCCACGCGATCAGCGGGGCGGCAACCAGAGCAACCACCAAAGCCACCAGTGCCGAAAGACTTTCGGCCATGGCCCCGAATGCTCCAAGCCGGGCGAGAATGGACAGAATAGCTGCGGCCAGCATAGCACCGATACCGACGGGATTGACGTCGTAGAGGTGAGCGCGGCGAAATTCGATTCCCTTGGGGCTCAACCCCAGCGGTTTGTTGATCACCAGATCGGCCACCAACGCCCCGATCCAGGCCAGCGCGACGTGGCTGTACAGGCCAAGAATCATCTCGATCGCGTGAAACACACCTAGTTCCATAAGCATCAGCGCAATGCTGACGTTAAAGACCAGCCACACCACGCGCCCCGGGTGTGTATGCGTCAGCCGGGCAAAGAAATTCGACCATGCAATCGATCCGGCATAGGCATTCGTCACGTTGATCTTCATTTGCGATAAAATTACGAAGACCGCCGTTATGACGACCGCCAGAGCTGTCGATGGCAATACCATCTCGAAAGCAACGTAATACATGCGGGTGGGGTCGGTCGCCTGCTGGGTCGAAATTCCAGCTGAAAGTACCAATGTCACAAGGAACGATCCGGCAAGCATCTTTGCGACGCCCAGAACGGACCAGCCGGGTCCTGCCGACAAGAGGGCAAGCCACCAGCGGCGGCGTTCGCTTGCAGTTCTGGGTTCTGGCAGGAAGCGAAGGAAATCGACCTGTTCGCCGATCTGTGCAATCAGCGACAGCACGACGCCCATCGCCGCGCCAACCATCATGATTGTGGGACCTTCGGTGCCGCGTGTTCCGACAAAGTCCTTCCACTCGGACAGGCTGGTGCCGTTCAGGGCCAACAGAATAAATGGAAGTGCGTGCAAGACGATCCAAAGCGGCTGCGTCCACGCCTGAAAGGCCGAGATTTTGGAGAACCCGTTTACGACCAGCGGAATAACGGCCAGAGCCGCAAGAAGGTAGCCAAGCGCGACCGGGATTCCAAAACAGAAGTCCAGTGCAAAGGCTAGAATCGCGGCCTCTAGCGCAAAGAATATGAACGTGAAACACGCGTAGATAAGCGACGTGATTGTCGATCCGAAATAGCCGAACCCTGCACCTCGGGTCAGAAGGTCAATATCGACCCCGTATCGGGCCGCGTAATAGCTGATGGGTAATCCGGTCAGAAACAGGATGAGCCCGGCCAGCATGATCGCGATTATGGCCGCATCAAACCCATAGGTCAGGGTGATCGCGCCGCCGATGGCCTCGAGCGCCAGAAATGAGATCGAGCCAAGCGCAGTATTGGCCACCCGGCCATAAGACCAGCGCCGTGTCCTGCGGGCAGTGAACCGCAGGGCGAAGTCTTCCATAGTTTCATTGGCGACCCAGCGGTTGTAGCTCCGGCGTCCGCCCGTGGCGCTGTAAACGACCAATTATCACCTCCATTACCGACACGACTGTGATCGGTTGTTCTGCGGCACTTACGTGACCGGAGAAGACCCAGAACCAGGTGAGGAGTTCGCTATGGTCCTATCGCCTTTGTCTGTTTCGCGCCCATCCTAACGGGGCAAAACACGCATCCACATACGTCATTTGACGTATACTGCAGTGCAGCATTTTTTGTCAGCGTTGGGGGATCAAACAGTTCTTACGCAACCACGAAACGACCGAAAAGGAGGCATTCGTGACCAAGTCTGACAATTCCGACAGCACAAGAAACGCTCAAAAAGGGGCTTTTAGCCGCCGCGCTGTACTTGCAGGCGGTGCGGCAATGACAGCATCGCTGTTCATGCCCAAAGGTCTGCGCGCGCAGGATTTTCCAACTGACGTCGTGAATACGACCGGTCTTGCGGTGACAGATGACACTGTCACGGTTGGCATCCTGCACTCGGTCACCGGGACGATGGCAATTTCCGAAACCGGCTCGGTTCAGGCCGAGAAACTGGCGATTGACCAGATCAACGCGCAGGGCGGCATTCTGGGGCGCAAGATCGAATACATTCAGGAAGACGGGGCCTCGGACTGGCCGACATTTGCTGAAAAAGCCAAGAAGCTTTTGGTTCAGGACAAGGTCGCCTCGGTCATGGGGTGCTGGACGTCCGCCTCTCGCAAGGCTGTTCTGCCCGTGTTCGAACAGTATAACGGCTTCCTCTACTATCCGACCTTCTATGAGGGCCTCGAAGAAAGCCCCAACGTGATCTACACCGGGCAAGAAGCCACGCAGCAGATCATCGCGGGTCTGGATTGGGTCAATCAGACAAAAGGGGCCAAGACCTTTTACCTGCTAGGCTCGGACTACATCTGGCCGCGCACCTCGAACAAGATCGCGCGAAAGCATATCGAGAATTTCATGGACGGCTGTAAGGTTGTGGGTGAGGAATATTACCCGCTGGGTCATACGCAGTTTAACTCGGTCATCAACAAAATCCGTTTGAGAAAGCCTGACGTCATCTACGCAATCGTCGTCGGCGGCTCGAACGTTGCGTTCTACAAGCAGCTAAAGGCTGCCGGTATCGATCCCACCGAAGAAGGCCCGATCGTTCTGACCATTTCGGTGACCGAGGATGAAATCCGCGGCATCGGCGGTGAAAACATCGAAGGCGCCTATGCCTGCATGAAGTATTTCCAATCGCTGGAAAACGACAACAACCTGGCCTTTGTGGATGCATTCAAAGAGATGTGGGGTGACGACATCGTCATCGGCGATGTGACGCAGGCCGCATATCTTGGTCCGTGGCTCTGGAAGGCCGCCGTTGAAAAGGCAGGCTCGTTTGACGTGGACAAAGTCCGCGAAGCCTCGCCGGGGATTGAGCTGACATCGGCCCCCGAAGGGTATGTCAAAGTGCATGACAACCACCACCTGTGGTCTAAAACCCGCGTTGGTCGCGCTCAGGCGGACGGCCAGTACGAGGTCGTCTTTGAAACCGCCGATCTGGTTGAGCCTGATCCGTTCCCGGAAGGCTACCAATAAGAACTCCGACCTGGTGGCGGCCTTTCTGTCGCCACCTGCGTTCCAACAGCCCGCGCTGTCCGAGGTCCAATACGCGCCAGTGCGGGCAACCCTTTCACAGATCTCAGCAGGTTGCGCATGTTCTCCGACTATTCCTCCAGCGAGCTTGTCGCGATTTTCGCGATGCAGGGCTTTGCCGGTCTCATCCTCTTTTCCGTCTTCGTCCTGATGGCCCTTGGGCTGGCGATTATCTTTGGCCAGATGGGGGTCATCAACATGGCCCATGGCGAATTCATGATCCTTGGGGCTTATGTCACCTATCTGACATCGAACCTGTTTGCCGACTACATGCCGGCATTGTTCTCGATCTATTTTTTCATCGCCATGGCGTTGGCCTTCGTTGCGGCGGGGGCCTTAGGGATATTGGTCGAGTGGGCATTGATCCGCCACCTTTATAAACGACCGCTGGACACGCTTCTGGCCACATGGGGGCTGAGCCTGATCCTGCAGCAGGTCTACCGCTCGGTCTTTGGCGCGCGCGAGGTCGGGGTCACCATCCCGGACTGGATGATGGGATCGTTGCCCCTGACGGACCTGATCGAGGTTCCGATAAACGGGATTTTCGTCATGGTTCTGGCGCTTGGAATCTCGGTGGCGGTTTACGTGATGCTGTATCGCTCGCGCTGGGGACAGCAGGTGCGGGCCATCAACAACAACCGTCAGATGGCGGACGCGGTGGGCATCAACACAGCCTGGACCGACCGGATGACCTTTGCCATCGGCTGCGGCGTGGCGGGTGTCGCCGGGTCGGCCTTTACGATGATCGGATCGACCGGCCCGACTGCAGGGCAGCTTTACATCGTCGACACATTCCTCGTCGTGGTCTTCGGCGGAGCAGGCAGCTTGTTGGGTACGATCGCTTCGGCTTTCTCGATCTCGCAGGCGCAGTCCATTCTGGAATTCTTCCTGTCCGGCTCGATGGCCAAGGTTCTCACTCTGCTAACCGTGGTTGGCATCCTGATGCTGCGTCCGCAGGGCCTGTTCGCCCTCAAGCTGCGCAAGTGAACCGGAGGTTTCAATGGACACGCAAACTTTCAAACACAGCTTCATGACCCGGCGCGACATCATCGGCTTTGCGATCCTGGCCGTCACGATCTTTGTGATCTTTCCTGTGGCGCTGGAACCGTTTCGCCTGAACCTTTTCGGCAAGTACCTGTCTTATGCCTTTGTCGCGGTAGGGTTGGTTCTGTGCTGGGGCGTGGGCGGTATCCTGTCGCTGGGGCAGGGGGTCTTTTTTGGGCTGGGCGGCTATTGCATGGCAATGTTCCTCAAGCTTGAGGCATCCAGCCCAGAAAACACGTCCATCCAATCCACCCCCGGCATCCCGGACTTCATGGACTGGAACCAACTGACCGCATTGCCGTGGTGGTGGGAGGGGTTCAACTCGTTCGCCTTTACCCTGATCGCGGTCGTCGTCGTGCCGGTCCTGTTCGCCTTTATCATCGGCGTCGCCATGTTCCGCCGCCGGGTCGGGGGCGTCTATTTCGCCATTATCACGCAGGCCATCGCCGCCATTCTGACAATCCTGATCATCGGTCAACAAGGCTTTACCGGAGGCGTCAACGGCATCACCGACCTGCGGACCTTGCACGGGTGGGACATCCGCACCGACAGTGCAAAAACAATCCTGTATTTCGTGAACGGAGCGTTGCTGTTCGCGGTTCTGCTGGCTGCGCAGTTTGTGCGCAGGTCCAAGCTGGGCCGCCTTTTGATCGCGATGCGCGATCAGGAGGATCGCGTTCGGTTCTCGGGCTATGACGTGGCCAACTTCAAGATCTTCGTGTTTTGCCTTGGCGCCGGGTTTGCGGCCATCGGGGGGGCGATGTTCACCCTGCAGGTGGGCTTCATGTCGCCCAGCTTTATCGGCATCGTCCCGTCGATCGAAATGGTGATCTTTGCCGCTGTCGGTGGGCGGTTGTCCATTCTGGGCGCGGTCTGGGGCACGTTGCTGGTGAACTGGGCCAAGACCTCATTCTCAGAAACCTTTCCTGAATTGTGGCTGATCGGGCTTGGCGCGTTGTTCATTGCCGTCGTCATGGCTTTCCCCAACGGGCTTGCCGGGGTCTGGGCGGAACGGATCGAGCCTCGTCTGTTGAAACTCATCGGTCGGGCCCCCCGTACCGCGCCAAGCACTGCCCCTGCGGAGTAAGATCATGCTGGATATGAACAACCCCCACTATGTCCTGATGGTTGAAGGGCTGACCGTGTCCTTTGACGGCTTCAAGGCGGTCAACGACCTGTCCTTTTACGTCGAACCCAATGAATGCCGGGTCATCATCGGCCCCAATGGGGCGGGCAAGACAACCGTGCTGGACCTGATCTGTGGTCGCACCAAGGCGACCTCGGGCTCGGTCGCGTTCAAGGGCGAGGACCTTTTGAAAATGCGCGAGGATCAGATCGTGCATGCCGGCGTCGGACGCAAGTTTCAGACCCCGTCTGTGTACGAGGACCTGTCTGTCTTTGCCAATCTGGAACTGTCTTATCCCAAAGGTCACGGCGTGTTCGGCGCGCTGTTTTTCAAACGCGATCCGGATGTTCTGGCCCGGATCGAAGAGATCGCCGAGATGGTGTTCCTCAAGGACCAGCTGCACCAGAAAGCTGCCTATTTGTCCCACGGTCAGAAGCAGTGGCTTGAGATCGGGATGCTACTGATCCAGGACCCCGAGCTTTTGATGCTGGATGAACCGGTGGCGGGCATGTCCGTTGCCGAGCGCAAAAAAACCGCCGAGCTGCTGAACCGTATCATCGCTGATCGCTCGGTCATCGTGATCGAGCATGACATGGGGTTTGTCGCCGATATCGCCTCGCGGGTCACCGTTCTGCATCAGGGCAAAGTGCTGTCCGAGGGGTCGATGGACCATGTCCAGAACGATCCCAAAGTCGTCGAAGTCTATCTGGGTCATTGAGAGGTCGCCATGCTGAACATTTCTGAACTTCGTTCCTGTTATGGCGCCAGCGAGGTGCTGCACGGGCTGGATCTGGACGTGGCGCAGGGTGAAATCGTCGCCATCATGGGCCGCAATGGCATGGGTAAAACCACGCTGATGAAATCCCTGATGGGGATCCTGTCGCCAAGCGCCGGTACGATCCGCGTGGACGGCAAAGAAGTCACAAAGGGCAAACCGCATCAACGCGTGGCCGATGGGCTGGCCTATGTCCCGCAGGGGCGGATGATCTTTTCGTCGATGACCGTACAAGAGAATGTTGAAACCGGTCTGACCGTGACCGGAGACCGCGCCGTACCGCAAGATATCTATGAGCTGTTTCCCGTCCTCCTTGAGATGAAAAACCGCCGGGGCGGGAACCTTTCGGGTGGTCAGCAGCAGCAACTTGCCATCGCGCGGGCGCTGGCCTCAAAGCCCAAGGTGTTGCTGCTGGATGAACCGACCGAGGGGATACAGCCGTCGATCATTCGTGAAATGGCCCGAACCCTGCGCCGCATCCGCGACGAAAAGGGGTTGTCCATAGTCGTGTCGGAGCAGGTGCTGAGCTTTGCTTTGGATGTCGCCGACCGCGTGGTCGTGATCGAAAACGGTGCCTTTGTCCACGACAGCCCAAGGGACAGCATCGACGAAGCCAAAGTCGCCAGATTCCTTTCCGTCTGACGCCAGCAAACCAAACTACCCAAATGGAGTTGAACTATGACAGACACGCTGATTTCCGTTGATCTCTCGGAAAGCCCGCATACGAATGAAAAAATCCACAATCGCTGGCACCCTGACATCCCCATCGCGGTCTGGGTCGAACCCGGTGACGATTTCAAGATCGAGACCTACGATTGGACCGGTGGTCAGATCAAAAATGACGATGACGCCGCCGATGTGCGGGATGTCGAGCTTGAGCAAGTCCACTACCTGTCCGGGCCAATTGGCGTCAAAGGGGCCGAACCGGGCGATCTGCTGAAAGTCCACATCCTTGATATCGGTGCCAAGGAAGAGATGAACTGGGGCTTCAACGGCTTTTTCTCGAAACAGAATGGCGGCGGCTTTCTTACGGAACACTTCCCTGAGGCGCAAAAATCCATCTGGGATTTCCACGGCATGTTCACCTCATCGCGCCACGTGCCGGGGGTGAAATACGCGGGGCTCATCCACCCCGGTCTGATCGGCTGCCTTCCGGATCGCAAAATGCTGGACATGTGGAACAGCCGGGAAAAGGCGCTGTTCGACACCAACCCGGACCGGACACCGCCCCTAGCGGCGCTTCCTAACACGCAATCCGCACATATGGGTGGCATGAAGGGCGAGGACCGAGACGCCGCCGCAGCCGAAGCTGCGCGCACCGTTCCCCCGCGTGAACATGGCGGCAATTGCGACATCAAAGACCTCAGCCGTGGGTCGACCTGCTATTTCCCGGTTTACGTGGACGGCGCCGGGCTCAGCATGGGTGACCTGCACTTCTCGCAAGGTGATGGCGAGATCACCTTCTGCGGCGCGATCGAAATGGCGGGTTGGCTGCATATTCAGGTGGAGCTGGTTAAAGGCGGGATGGAGAAATACGGGATCAGAAATCCGATCTTCAAACCGTCTCCCATCACGCCGAAATATGATGACTACCTGATATTCGAGGGGATATCGGTCGATGAGCAAGGCGAACAGCATTATCTGGATGTGCATATTGCGTATCGACAGGCCTGTCTGAACGCGATCGAGTACCTCAAGAAATTCGGATACACCGGCGCGCAGGCCTATGCGATCCTGGGTACGGCCCCGGTACAGGGACACATTTCGGGTGTTGTCGACATCCCGAATGCCTGCGCCACGCTGTGGCTGCCAAATGATATTTTCGACTTTGACATCATGCCCGGCAGCGAAGGGCCCACGAAACACTTGGATGGGTCGGTCGATATACCGCTTGCGCCAGACCTGTAAACTCTGGCGGGCCCTAGCGGCCCGCTAAACCGCCTATCTAAATTTCAGACTCAGACTGGGAACCACTGATGCCTTTTTATGACTACATGTGCGAAGACTGCGGCCCGTTTACGGAACGTGTGGCGATGGCGGACTTTGACAAGCCGTGCGATTGCCCTGATTGCGGTGCCTCAGCCAAGCGCGTTCTTTTGCAGGCCCCGACCTTTGCCAATATGGACAGCGCGCGCAAAGTCGCCTTCTCCACGAATGAAAAAAGCCGACATGAACCGAAATCGACGCGGACTCATGGCCCCGGATGTGGGTGTTGTTCGGGGAAAGCCAAATCAGGGCGCACGCTTCACAGGCCTGATGGATCAAAGAGTTTCCCAACTGCGCGACCATGGATGATTTCGCATTGAACAGCGCCGCGAAAGATGGATTAAGAACAATGATAATAGATAACTAGTCGTCATGTGACCAGCGTTTGTGTCTCACACCCTTCACTACGAGTTTTGGTAGACCGACTTTACTTATCCTAAGTCATCGATTGGGGCTGGCTCTAAGTTAGCATCAATCTCTACGACTAAAGTTATCAGCGGTTTCGACGGCGTTAACTGGCCAGCTCAGCTAATTTTCCGAAAAACAGTTTCCGGGTGCAAAATGATCCTTAAGGATCGTGCGCGGCACTTCGATTCTTGCAAACGTTGCTTTGCCCCATGCAAATGCTTCCCAATCGGGCATGTTCGTCTTTTAAGGAAACCGTGATGCTGTTCCGCGATATTGCTCAGATACGTCTGCCTAGCGGCTAGTATTTAGATGGAGCTACCAACGCCTCTGCGCATTTTGTTGATAGCCGCGATGCCGGTAGGCTTTTTCGCCGCGCAGACAGCACGCTATCCAGGGTTTTGTTAAGCTTTTTTTCAGCCAAACCGAGATAGATCTACGCGCCTATGACTTTGATGCACGTTTCATCCATTACCCAGGCTTGGCCGCTCGACCCTTATAAAGTCGTATTACTTCAGCGGCTAAGCCCATTCCAGGGGCCCCGCCATTCTGCGATATATGATCCAGCACGACGCCTCGCTAATGCACGATCTCTTCCAAGTCACGATATGACTTGCCGCACGTAACATGAAGAATACGGCGAATACCTTATGGGTCGGGAAACCCTTGGGCCCGGGCAGCCAGATCTTCCGCTGCCTTACGGGTGCAACCGCCATCGTATTCGGCAATAGCAGCTCGCTCCTCGAACGCGTCGATGTCAGGGAAACTCATACCGGAAGTCTTATCTGATCGACGATTGACCGACGCTGCTCGTCACTGATGCCAGCCGAGTAGATACCGTAGGTGATCCCGTTCTCCGACCGTGCCGATTGGTGACCAACCAGAGACGCCTTGAAGTGCTCAGGGACACCTGTTCGCTCACACTGGGTGATGAACCACTTGCGGGTCGAGTGAAACACCAGTCCCGGTCGCTTCAGCCCCAGTCGACGTCTCAGTCTCACAAAACCCTTGGTGACATGCGCCACGGTCAGGTCAGGAAACAGAGGGCCAGAAGCAGGCAGTTGACGGAACGTCTCATCCAACACCGGGTGAACCGGAACCAGACGTTCCGCTGCATCGGTCTTCAACAGTCTCAGTTGGTTAGGTCGAACATGAACGAAGCAACCGAGGTTGCCCTTGGTCACGAGGTCTTCTCGGAGTAGCCCAACCGCTTCCCCCGCTCGCATTCCTGATAGCAGACAGGTCAGTAGAACCGGATGCAGGTCACGGTCTTTGGTTCTCAGCAGTCTCACGACTTCATCGTCAGTCGGAACGGCATAGGGTTGAGGGCGCACCTTTCGGTCGAAGAGAACAGTTCGGAACGGATTGACCTCCAGATGCCCTTCATAGACCACCCAGTCGAGGAAGTGATTGACCTGAGACCAGATACGTCGCTGGGTTCTGGCTGTCATGGTCACCGACCCCCGAGACGAGAACTCGACCAGTTGGTCCAGGGTCAGCCCACGAGTCCGCTCCGACTTGCCGATGATCGGGGACAGTTGGGCTATTGCGGACAGGAAGTCTCGCCCGTCTGCTCTGGATAAACTGCAAACAGAACGATCGGCAAATCGGCTGGAGAATAACCCGACAGAGTACCGGACAGATTTGAACCCGCTGGGTCGTAGTTCGTTACTGCGCTTGTTCAGATAGGCACCAGCCAGTGGGCCAGTGACAGCAAAGCCGGTCACGCAGTCTTCGAACACCTCTTCCACGCGGAACAGATGCTCAGGGACGTCATCAAAGGCGCGGATGACCACGACGTCACTGGGGTTCAGTTCCAGCTCAGTCATCGTCAGACCTCCATGTCCAGAGAACCGCCAGCAGAACCAGCGCTGAGACAGCGGGATGAGACCGAGAGACCACCCAGAGCATCGTCGTCAGGACGGCCTTGGGCGGTGGTTGCAAAAGAAAACCCCCGACGAGAACGCCGAGGGCAGACAGGTACTTCATGGATCAAACTCCTGCATTTACTTCTTTATTTAGATGCAGGGTTTCTCTCGGTTTTCTGGGGGGGACCGGACGTTGGATGGTGGGACGGTGAATGGCGGGTCGCGGACTGAGCCGCCAAAGCGGATCGCCGTGTGTGCCCTAATCGTCCAAATTAGAAACAATAGACTTTAATCGACGGATGGCTTCGGCACTTATGCATCTCCGATCCACAGTAAGGGAAAAGCCCGCATCCTCCTCGTGGATGATGCAGCTTTCTGGTGCTACGCCTTCGTAGATTGTGGTCGCAGCGTAAGTACGGACGGGATTCTGAAACCCTTTCACCTGAACCGGCTCACGCTCCTCAACGGTTAGCCAATCTTTCACCAAAGAATAGGTTTCTGCTGCCAGCAAGATGCCTCCTGGATCGCACTCAGCCTCAAGCCTTGCAGCAAGATTCACTTCTCGTCCAATCGCGGTATAATCCATCCGATCATCTGAACCGAAATTGCCGATTGTGCAGTAGCCGGTGTTGATACCTATGCGTGCGCGAAATGGGCGATCAATCAATCCTTTGCGCTGCCATCCCTTTTGCAAATCATTCAGGCTGCGTTGCATGTCAATCGCCATCCGAACGCAGGCGGCGGCATCTTCCTTAGCGCCAAGGCTTTCGGACTCGCCAAAGTACAGCATCATGGCATCACCGATGAACTTGTCGAAATATGCGCCATGCTGCAGTGCGATTTTAGACATTTCCGACAGGTATTCGTTCAGTAAAGAGGTCAGTTCCTCAGCTTCGAGCTGATCCGTGATTTCGGAAAAATCAACGATGTCGGAGAAGAATAGTCTAGACCAACGACTGCTTCGAGATACCGTCAGGAAACTCAGGCTACCCCGCGACGACCGTGAAAGACGGTTGTCCGTCGGTCTCAACTTCGCTGAACACGAACTCTCGGAATGCGGCAATCAGTGGTTCAGACGAACGGCTGCGTTGGCATACAAATGAGTAGATTACGAAAGGTATGGTGACTGCTTCGAAAAGGCGGACCAGGCGACCTGACGCGACAGTTTCCCGAACCACTATGTCATAAGCAAGCGATACTCCGAGTCCTTGCTCGACGCCTGATGTCGCAAGTTCGCAGTTGGGAAACTCCGGCCCTCTCGGAAAATTCGGTGCTTCGACGCCTGCAGCAGAGAACCATTCCGCCCATTGGTCCATTGTTTCATCGTGCATCAATGTGACACTGCGCAAATCTTCAGGGGATTTAATGCAATGCTCACGTATGTAGCTTGGAGCCGCAACCGGATATCTGCCAGATTGCATCAAAGGCACAACTTCGGCACCCGCAACCGGATCATTTGCCCAACCAATTACGACATCGGCGTCATTAGAGTGAAAATCCGTCGACGGAGCTCCGACAGATACGCGAAGCCTGATGGCCGACGGTTCGATAAACCTGTTTAGTCTTGGCAAAAGCCAACGCGCTGCAAATCCCGGCGTGCAAAGAACGCGAAGTGACTGCCTTGTGGCCTCTGCCGCGTCCACAGTACTTGCCTCGAAAACGTCTAGGAGCGACGTCATTTTCCCCGCGTAGGCATTCCCCGTCAGAGTCAGCTGCATCTTGTTCTTGCGACGTTCGAACAGCTTAGTATCTAGATATTCCTCTAAGGAACGGATCTGATGACTGATCGCAGAGGGTGAAAGGCAAAGCTCTTCCGCGGCCTTTGTGTACGACAAATGCCGAGCGGCGGCTTCAAAAGCACGAACTGCGGCAAATGGTGGAAGTTTTCGTCCCAAAGGTTGTGAATTCCTTTCATGCTAACATGAAAAATCGCCTTTTGCACGATCCTTGGCTCAAGCCTAGCATATTTCCAAAGAGTTCCAAAAATCGAAGATGGAGAGCATTATGCTTGGCCCTTATCCCGCCAGCCTTTGGTTGGTGGCATTGGTGATGTTTGCCGGTTCAGCTTGGGCGGACACGATCGAGCCTCTCGATCCGGAACCGGAATGGCGCGACGCGGAAAGCATCACAGAGCTGGCAGAGGATTTAAACGCGTGGCTCGATCAAAACACGAGCTTACAACGCCCGGAGGCAAGCCCGACGATTGAGCTCATTAGCTCGTCTATAGCGGCAACTCTTCAAGGCTTACCGGCATCCACTTCTGTAGGAACTCGGGGACTCTTTGATCCGGGCACGTCAACAATCTATTTGATCCAGCCCTGGGATCGGAAGAACCCACACGACGCAAGCGTCCTCCTTCACGAACTCGTACATGCCAGACAGGTTTCCCAGCATTATTATTGTCCCGGTGCTCAGGAAGATGCGGCCTATCGCCTTCAGGATGATTGGCTTCGCGTACGTGGTCTCCGGGCAAAAGTTAACTGGATTGCGGTCGTACTGGAGGCTGGGTGCAATCGTCGGGACGTTCATCCCGACTAATCATGGCACCTTGTGGGTTCCCAAATGGGGTCAAAAAAGCGTGTTCCAACCCTTTGCGAAGAGGTTTCAGTTCACCTAAAAGTGCCGAAAATTCTGGTAAACATTTCTAAAACAAAAGTTAATTCGATCATACCCCCATCTCTTACCGACAGTGTTCACAGTTTTATTGCGAAGGCACTTCGTCGAGCCAAACAAGCTTTTCCTTGACCCGATAGCGACATTAGGCCGACCATTACTCACTCATTACACAAATATGAGTAAGTATTGGGAGGATACTATGACAAATCAGTTCATACCTGCTGCCGTGGCACTAAGTGTGATAACGACGGCGTCCGCTGCGTGGTCAGACGGGCATCAAAGCGCGATGGACGTGCCCAAGATCACTACATCCCTTGTTTTAGGAGAACTGGACTCTCCTTGGGATATGGCTTTCTTGCCGGACGGTACGATGTTCTTCACGGAAAAATGCGACGGCCTTTCTGTAAGAACGCCGGATGGCACTGTGAACGCGCTTTACGGCATGAAGGACACCGAGGGGTACGCGGATGCCGGGAGTGATCTTTTCTGCGAGGGACAAGCCGGGATGCTTGGGGTCGTAGCAGATCGCCATTTCGCGAAAAACCGTACGCTTTACGTCTATTCGACCTCATCCAAGTATCACGGTGATGGCTGCAAGACCAATTTTGAGAAGTGCGACGGTAACATCGTGATGAAATTCACTGTTAGCGACGACTTGCAGAGCGTGTCTGACAGAACTGATATTGTCACAGATATCCAATATAAGCCGTTTGACTCGGATCAGCCCTTTGGCGGGCCAGGTGCCCATAATGGTGGTAGAATTCGGATTGGGCCCGGTGGCTATCTCTGGGTCGCGGGCGGAGATCGTCACAGGGGGATTTGTCCGCAGGATGGAACGCTCTTGTGTGGCAAAGTCCTGAGGATTGATGGTGATGGAAACGCCCATCCCGACAACAATCCTCCTGAAGGTTTTGACAAGCGTATCTACACTTACGGGCACAGAAACGTTCAGGGTATTGATTTCCGCCCCAGCGATGGGAAAGCTTTCACGGCAGAACATGGCCCTTGGCACAACGATGAAATCACCGCGCTCGTAAACGGTGGCAATGCTGGATGGGATCCGGCTCAGAACACAGGTGGTCGAGGTGAATGCCCAGACGAGTACTGTGGATACGAGCCGAACCAGAAGGATGCCATGGATCCAGCCCTGCGTGCAGCCTTTACGCCGATGAGCGACACGCGCTTCGAAGACCTGATGCCTGCGTCTTGGAACAACAACGGGTTTTCGCAAGGCACCGGTTCCGCCGCCTTCATCAAGGGTGACAATTGGGGTATTTACGAGGGTCGCCTGGCAGTCGGAATTATGGGTATCGCATTCGGCGACACGCCAGAAGGGTCAAGAATTGACATGATCAGCCTTACACCTGACGGCTTGGGCATTAATGGGATCACGCGGATGCCGCTCGGATTTTCTGATCGGTTCCGCGGGCTTGTTATGGGCCCGGACAACGCCTTGTACGTTGCGACGGATTCGGGCGAAATCCATAAAATAACGGCAGAAAGCCTGAAGTAGGTTTTCAACAATAATGCCCGTGCCATCTCCCTGGCGCGGGCAACATTTTAGCGCGTCTGTCATTGCAACAGTGCGCTTGGACTAATTACCCGCCAACAACGTTTCGGGCATTTCATATCGCTGGCGCTCAACCCTGATGACATGCATGCCGTCCTTCAGGCTCCAGTCGGTATCTGTGCCAACACCAGACATCGTCACGTTTGCGCGCAGAAATTTACCATCCTCAAAGTAAAGCTCCCTCTTGAAGCTGTTCGCAAAGACGACCGTCATTGTCGTTTTTCCATTCTCATCGCGCTTGACGAGATAGCTGCATTGATCAAGTGGTCCGTCGGGTTCCTGTGAACAGGCAATTGACTTTGGTGGTTCGCCATTTTGCTCGGCGGACACCTTTGTTGCGCCGAGCAAGATAACGGCACAAATACCAAGCAATCTCGGCGTAGTCATTCGGACGCTCTCCTAGCGGCTTGCTCCTAAAGTTCATCTCAAATGCAACAGGCGGACCTGCCTTTACCCGGTAGACGAAACATTTTCAAAATATGAGAGCGGCAGCCCAGACGCAAATTTGCATTCTGTTGATCGACGGGGCCTCGTGACAACTTAAGAAACTGCACCAATCTATGTTTAATGCACTACTTCCATAAAGCTGTCATGGGAGCATCCAATGTCAATGTATGATTAGTGCACGCCTTGGCCGTTCACCCGCCTGCAGTTAGCCCCTGCTTTTTCGGCCAAAAGAAAGAAATGTGATCCGCCGGGAATGCCCCCAGCACCCAAACGACCCGCTATCAGCTATAGCGGGTTCTTCGGTGTGCCCCTCCCACGTTGCGGGAGAGACGGGTTGGCTGGTTTACAATCGAGATTTCTGCATAGCCACAGGACTATAGCATATCCCAACGACCCCGTTCGCCTGTCGATCAAGCTCATCTTCAAGGTTATCACCGCGATCACCGATAGCCAGATGACACGGGTTCACACAGCGACGGTTATGACAGCGGTCCCGGATTACCTGATGGCGGGTGGCGGCGAGCCTGTGAGTGATGCAATAGACGAACCTGTATGCTCGTTCCAATTCTCCTCGGAATCATAGTTTCCCTGGCTCGATTGTCGGAGTTACCCAACAATCGTTTTCATCTTCTTCCATGTCATCAAACAACTCCTGCACTTTCTGACTGGCTTCTTGGCAATGATTGGCGAATAGATCCGTGTACCATTCTTGATGCCGATCCATTGAAATGAACAAAAGTTCTCTCATCAGATGATCTTCACTTCGTCTTGGTCTTGGTCGATGGGTTCGTCACAGCCATCCAGCTCTCTCACTCGACCACCAGCAACCTGATAGTCGGGATGAACCCAGACAGCTCGAGCATATTCGATGCCACCCCACTTCACGTTCGCCGCACGCCAACGAAGTTCCGTCATCATGTAGCGAATGCGATTCTGTTTCGCCTGAAGAACTTGAGTGAAGATTTTTGACCAGTTTTTCTTGAGGGATCGCAAAACGTCTGAGCTCGTTGAGATGCTCCTCCAGCCGAACCAAAAGCACCTCCCGAGACGCACCCATGATCTGTTGCATGACCGGTGTCTTGATCAGTTACAGATTCAGAGAGCGAGGGTTGAACTCGTTCGACTGACAGTGCTTCATCAACCCGTTATACAGTCGTGCAATATTCTCTGGTTGGTCCATCCGTGCATTGAACTCACCTATGAAGTTTCCAAAGTCATCCGCCTCAGGACCAGAAGCATGCCCATCATGATCAACCTCGACCACGTAGTAACGACGGTCACCACCCTCAATCCAGAGCGGAAGATGGTTGGTTGTGAAGACGAAACAGCAGCACTGATCGACCTTTTCAACCTCTCTCCCCTTGGCCTCCGAGACCGTCACCCGTTCCGTAATGTAAGTCTTTAGCGTGTTCCCTTGCGGTGAATCCGGCTTCAGTTGCAATTCTTCTGACACCACCAACTTGCTGTCCAGGATCGGCTTGTTGAACTTCCCAGTCAGCTTGGCAACGCTGTTTTGCGTGATCGAGTTTTCCTCCCCGAACAGCTTAGTGATGAGGGTGCAGAGGGTACTTTTACCTGTCCCTTTATGGCGGGAATAGAAGAACAAAGCCCAAGCCAGTTTCTCAGCCTCTTTCTGAAGATCCCATGAGATCCAGTCTTTGACGACGCGGCGGTCGACCTCGTGGCGAAAGATCCGTTCAAGAAACCGATCGAATATAGTCTTATCAGAGTCCGTGACCGCGAGGTGACGTGCGCCACGGTCAGGTCAGGAAACAGAGGGCCAGAAGCAGGCAGTTGACGGAACGTCTCATCCAGCACCGGATGAACCGGAACCAGTCTCTCCGCTGCATCGGTTTTCAGCAGTCTCAGCTCATTGGGCTGCACATGAACGAAGCAACCGAGGTTGCCCTTGGCCACGAGGTCTTCCCGGAGTAACCCAACCGCTTCCCCCGCTCGCATTCCTGTCAACAGGCAGGTCAGCAGAACCGGATGTAACTCCCTGTCCTTGGCTTCCAGTAGTTGCACGACTTCATCATCAGTCGGGACCGCATAGGGTTTAGGACGAACCTTCCGGTCGAAGAGAACAGTCCGGAAGGGGTTCTGTTCCAGATGCCCCTCATAGACCATCCAGTCGAGGAAGTGATTGACCTGAGACCAGATCCGCCGCTGGGTTCTGGCTGTGATGGTCACCGATCCCCGAGACGAGTACTCGACTAATTGGTCCAGGGTCAGCCCACGGGTCCGCTCGGACTTGCCGATCATCGGAGAGAGTTGGGCTATAGCGGACAGAAACTCCCGTCCGTCTGCTCTGGATAAACTGCAAACCGGCTGGTCAGCATATCGGCTGGAGAACAACCCGACAGAGTATCGGACCGATTTGAACCCGCTGGGTCGTAGTTCGTTACTGCGCTTGTTCAGATAGGCCCGGCTTAACTCACGAACCGGCACTTTCACTGGCGCTGATGGTCTGGCGAACTTAGACCGCTCCAGATTGCATCCAGAGTCCTCCAGAGTGGCCCGGAGACGGACGAGAGACGACTCCGGTTGGTCAACCCAATCAGGAACGTCAGAGGTGTTCTCTGGGACAGACAAGGCGTTTTCCGCCTGCGATCGGACCTGTTCCACCAGCGTTTCGAACCGAGCATTGACTTCAGCGGCTCGGACGCGAGCGACGTTGCGATCACTGGTCTTGAGGCTCTGCTTCAGCGCCTGAGCGCCCAGCGCGAGAGCCACGTCAACGGGATAGTTGCGTCTATACAGCCACGTATGGCCCTTCAGATAGGCATAGCGAATGTGAGCAGACATCAATCTCCTCCTTTCAGCGTTGGAATTTGGGATAGGGTCAGTTGGTTGAGACAACCCGCCGGATCATCTCGATTGCCGGTTCGCCGTAGGACCCAGCCAGTGGACCGGTGACAGCAAAGCCGGTCACGCAGTCCTCAAAAACCTCTTCCACGCGGAACAGATGCTCAGGAACGTCATCAAAGGCGCGGACGACCACGACATCGCCGGGGTTTAGCTCCAGTTCAGTCATCGGTGGGCCTCCACGTCCAGAGAACCGCGAGCAAAACCAGCGCTGAGACAGCGGGGTGAGACCGAGAGACCACCCAGAGCATCGTCGTCAGGACGGCCTTGGGCGGTGGGTGCAAAAGAAAACCCCCGACGAGAACGCCGAGGGCAGACAGGTACTTCATGGATCAAACTCCTGCAGTTACTTCTTTATTTAGATGCAGGAAGTTGCTCGGTTTGTTGCGTCCAACAGAACACGACATCTCGGTAATTTCGATCTAGCCCGTATCCGATTGTCCTCTCGCTTCGCGAATGGAGTTTTCTAGCTCTGGAAGAGACGAAATCCAAGTTGCCCAACCAACCCCAGAATGATCTCCGTTACGTTGCAATGACCTACTAACAAGGCCGATTACCGCTCCGTCTTCGTTAAAAACTGGCCCTCCGCTCATCCCTGGAGGCCAATGTGCGTCTACTTCAAATACTGGGGTCTGGTTGGTTCGGTCGCGGCCTGTAGGGTGAAGGTCAATAACTGTCCCATAGGAGGCATACATACCTTCCCTGATCAAAGCACATGAATCAGTCGTTCGGCCCTTTCGAACTTGTAATCCCGGAAACCCAACAGCCACGACCCGGTCTCCAATTCTGGGCACTGAAGCGTCGAACTGAAGGCGAAACGTATGAAGCTCTTTTCTAAGCTCATGCATACGCAGTATAGCGACGTCCGCTGTATCGAAATTTGGCTCTCCACGCAGATCCTTCATCGGATCATCACCTTCTTTTATTGGGGCACGCGCCGAAGCAACTGAAGCGAAGTAATCTTGAGAAACATGAGGCGTACCGAAAATCGCTCCGGGCGACAAAAAAGCGACTATTGACATTTCACCGAAATATTCAAATTGCGGTGATAGTCTGTCGGATACAGACAATTCCGAGTCTTGGCGAAAATCTGAGATAGCGTGATCTGCTGTCAGCAAAAGGCCGTTGGCGTCTAAGCCGAACGCGGTCGCTAGTCCCGTGAGTTCGCCATTGCGCCCGGCGTAAAACAACGGAACAACGGCTTTTCTAATGTTAAATGGGTCGTCCACAGGAAAGAAGGTTTCGTTGGAATCGGCGTTTCCGCTCGGGGCCAGAGTCCAGTCAACGCGCCCCTCTACTTCAGATTCCAGAGTACGAACACTAATCCAGCAAGTTGCCACTATTGCAATTCCATCAATGATTAACCTTTCGTAATATTGAAAAAAATGCAGCTGTTTGAAAGAGCCAACCCCCACCCAACCCACCAGCACTAGCGACCACTCGGAACGCCTCGTCAGCACCAGTGGACGCCCTCTAGCGGCCCTGTCAGCCGTCCTGAGCGGTCGATCTAGCGGTCTCGTCGGCATCTGCTAGCAGACCCTAGCGACCTCTCAAGCAGCCAAAATGCCCCGTGCTCACCCCCGAAATGCCCCCGAAATCGCCCCTGTTTCGGTCACCGGTTGGAAAAGCCGATAACAATCATCTGACGGCAAGGATTCCTACCACCCCAGCCAGTTCATCGGAACATGGAACGAGACTAGGCTCTTGGAGCTCAACCCTCCGAGAAATGCCCCCATTTATGCCCCAGTGTTTTCGGGTG
>NZ_JBQFSZ010000020.1:0-16633 GCF_056538325.1 Ruegeria sp. BG8
TATGAAGCGCCGAAGCAGCCTATTCCAGGCAACATCGCGAGCTTCATCAGGCCAACGCCGCCTTTGTTCAGGGCGGCATAACCCCACAGTTTTGAACGGTCTCCATTAATTCCCTGCGCAGCATTTTGGGCGGCTTCTTCATGTGTGAGCGGTAGCCAATTCAGAACGCGCAAACAAGTTGGCAATGCCAGAGGGAGTCTTCACCCAGCAATCATAAGTTGAACAACCTCGGAGTGATTAGTGTCCTTGATCAATCTCTCACCAACAATTTTTCCACGTCGCATCACGACAATTCGATCGGAAACTTCAAATATGTCCTGGAGATTATGCGAAATGAAGATTATCGCGTGCCCTGCCGCTTTTAAGTTTTGAATCAACTCCAAAACTTTCTTTTGTTCCGGCACGCCAAGCGCTGCCGTCGGTTCATCCATGATAAGAACTGACGCATGCCAGTAAACAGCTCTACCGATCGCTACGGTCTGTCTTTGACCGCCGGAGAAACCTGCAACGGGTGAGTCAAAGCGATCAGTATGAAAATCCAAGCCCTTCATAGTTTCGAGGGCAACTTCTGCCATCCGCTCACGATCCAGTATGGGTAAGACACCCCATTTCCTTGTTTTCGGTTCGCGCCCAAGAAAAATATTCTCTCCGATAGACAAATTGTCGGCCAATGCGAGATCTTGGTAAATAGTCTCGATTCCGGCCTCCCTCGCGTGTTGAGGTGTTTTAAAGTTAGTCGGTTTCCCTCTCAGAATTACGCTCCCTGCGGTAGCAGTGTGCACCCCGCAAATGACTTTGATTAGGGTTGTCTTTCCCGCACCGTTGTCTCCCGCCAAGGCGACGCATTCACCTGGCATTAGAGACAAAGACACGCCTTTCAGTGCCTCGACCGCGCCAAAGTGTTTCTTAACATCTAGGACTTCCAAAATTGGTTCTGACATCACTTTGCACCCCAGAGTTTTGATTGGGCTTGATCAACAAAGACCGAGATGATGATCACCACACCAACCGCGATGAATTGCCAGAATGGCTCAATATTCACATAAACAAGCCCGTACTGGATTACTGCGATCACCAATGCGCCAGCGATGGTACCGGAGACTGTCCCGCTTCCTCCGAATAAGCTTGCGCCTCCGATGACGACGATCGCGATCGAGATCAATAGAAGTGGCTCGCCCGCTTGTGCAGCTCCTGCTGAAAACCTGGCAGTGTAGAGAGCTCCTGCCACTCCGGCAAATAGTCCTGCCAACGCATAGATCTTTATTGTGAGTGCTCTCGTGTTGATCCCTGCCCGGTCTGCTGCAGCCTTGTTGGCGCCCATTGCATATGTGTGTTGCCCGAAGCGTGTTTGGCTCAACAGATAGTGGGCAACCACACAGGCAATCGCGACAATGAAAACAAGCACCGGAATGCCGAATATGACACCATTACCAAGGAATTTCAGCGTAGAATTTGAAACTGCGACCGTCATTCCGCCAGCAAAGAGAAATGCAGCGCCGCGGGCAACTCCATACATGCCGAGCGTTCCAATAAACGGCGGTATTCCCAGAAATGCGACCAGCCAGCCGTTTATCAGCCCTGGAATGACTGCAACGACGCATGCCACTAGGATGCCGAGAGTTGCAGCGATGACATGATGCAGCCCCATATCATCGAAGTAGCCTACGGCATGAGCGGCTATAACGGCAGCTAGGCCCATAATGAAACCGACTGATAGATCGATTCCGGCGGAGATAATCACGAATGTCTGTCCCAAGGCCAGTAAGAGCGGCACCGCTGCAAAAATAGCCAGGGATCGGAGATTGAAAGAGTTCGCGACAAAACTTCTATCGTAAATCAGATGAGACCAAACCTCGAACGTCGCAACCAAGAGGATTAGGAAGACCCAAGCTCTTAGATTTGTAAGCACCTGCAAAAGTGACCGGTTGGGCATGGTTCCGCTCCTCCATGGCACGTTGGCCGCGCCTTAGTATTGGGGTTTGTTTCAGAAAATTGCCCGCCCCATCGCTGGCGCGGGCAATATAGTTTGTGGCGCTATGTGTTACTCTGTGTAGAGGTAGCGGCTCACTTCAGGATCATCGATGTTGTCGCCAGTCATGACGGTAAAGCCGGTTCCGATGGAAGTCGGTGTAGGGTTGCCGGTTACGACTGCGTACGCCGCCATGACACCGAAGTAGCCTATCTCAGCGGGATGCTGAGCAACGGTCATTTCCAAAGTACCGTCTTTCAACTGATCGACAATGGAGGTTGGAGCGTCGAAGCCCGCAATCTTGACTTTCCCTGCAACGCCTGCTTGTTCCGCACCGTTTGCCGTCCCAACGGCAGAAAACAGGTTGGCTCCAAAGACTCCAGCAAGTTCGGGCTCACGCCCAAGGACAGCTTGGAATTGGGCCGCTGCCTTGTTCGGGTCTTGGTCATTGTACTGTGTTTCAAGCACTTCGATATCGGGGTAATTTGCAATCTCCATCCGGAAACCCTCTTCGCGCTGATCCAGCGTCGAAACTCCTGGTTTCAGGCTAGAAACGTACACTTTGCCTGATTCGCCGATTGCCGCTGCCAAGGCTCGCGCCGCCATCTGCCCCCCAAGAACATTGTCAGACGCGACATAGGACATCGGAAAATCAGCATCTCCTGCCCCCGTCTGGTAAACGCCATTGCCAATGAACGTGTCGACCGTGATGACTTTGATGCCCGCCTCATGTGCTCGACGAAGTGGTTCTACTAATTGGTCTTTGTCATTGGGCGCAATCAGGATGGCATCTGGCTGACGAGCGATTATGGCGTCTAGAACCGGCACCTGCAGTCCAACATTCCATTCCGCAGCGCCTTGATAAATGAGTTCCGCTCCAACTGCTTCCGCGGCCGCCTCGGCGCCCTTGCGCATCGTGATATAGAACGCGTCTGCAGTAAGTCCCGGAATCAGTGCTATTTTGACATCTTCTGCAAAGGCTGCAACCGAACTGCTAAGCACCGCAAGAGCGGTGGTCGCGCCAAGTGCCATTGATTTTAGTGACTTCATAGTGGGTCTCCTCCCCTAATTGATAGAATCAACACTAACCACCTAAGGACACGAGTCAAGAAATACGCATACGCATGTATAATTAATGGCCCACGCGAGCGCTTTCATGGAGCGCGGATTGCTGGCTGTGTTAGGCTTGGAAGCACGAAAAGAAGAGAGATCTATCAAAGAGCGTGTGCTACGCCCTCTGCTGATGAGAATGCTGGCTTGCTAGCTATTAGCGTGGCGTATGCCTTCAGCGATCGGCCTGCCATTGGACTTTCAAACTGCCCTTCGGAGGCTTTGTCGAAAGTATATGGGCAACTTCCCTGAGAGAAAGTCGATGGGAAACGATCGCATCAACCGACGAACCCAATCGAGTGATCGCATCTAAAGCTCTCGGAATATTGTGGTTCAAGGAATGAGAGCCAGATAACGTCAATTGTCGCCTAAATATTTCAAAAGGTGAGATCTGTATTCGGGCATCAGATGGACAAACACCAAAGAAAAGCCCTTTGCCGCCATTGATCAGGTAGTGAGGCAATTTTTCTGCGACTTTGGGAACACCTGTTGCGTCTACGGCTAGGTCAACGCTGTGACGCAAATTCTGCAACTCGTCTGCTGTACTGAAAACTGTTTCAAAGTCGAGGCTTTTCGCCAGTGCTAGGCGGCTGTCCTCAATATCGCAAAAAGTGACTCTCGATGTGCCCTCCATTCGAAGAGCTAAGCCAAAAAGAAGACCCATTGGGCCTGCGCCAAAGATTAGTGCTTCGTCCATCCAGGTCGCATGAACTGCATCAAGACCGTTCAGGACGCAACCCATCGGTTCAGCCAGCGCAGCCCGAGAAAAACCCATAACTCCGATGGGATGGACGTTCGCCGCACGGACCACGCTGCGTTCAGAAAAACCGCCGTTCGTCGTCACACCGTAGGCTCTTAGTTTTTGGCAGAGATGTGCCCACCCGCGCCGACATGCTTGGCAGGAACCGCATTCCAAGTTTGGATCAACAACAACGCGGTCGCCTGGTCGGACATGTCGTACATCTGAACCAACTTTACTAACGACGCCCGAGTACTCGTGCCCTGGAACGACAGGAAAGGCTCCTGTGCCATAGTTGTCTTTCAGTACTTCGAAATCGGTGTGGCAAACCCCGCTCGCCTTAACATCAATGAGCACTTCGTTATCCGCGGGTTCCGGATCGGGTAGCGCGGAGAGTTCGATTACACCTTTAGATTTGAAGACAATGGCTTTCATTTTGTTTCGCTTTTCGCATTTGGTGCTGTTTCGTAATTAAGGCTGACTGCTGGACTCCAATTGGCCTCCTCAGACATGAGTATTGTCGTCGGCGGACGCATGCGCTTAACTAGGCGCTTTGCATTTGGGATATCGTTCGAATTGGCCCGCTTACGCGCTTCTTCCTCTGTGTGCCCGTGATCCAACCATCTCTGGACAAGCCTCTTTTCAAGCACGTGAATGTCGGTCTGTAGATAGATGCTATGATCAAAAATATCGGCCAACTTATTCCAGGGTGGTTCATCGAGAAGAAGATAATTCCCTTCAACTATCACTACGTCGGTGTTGGGAAGAACTGCACCCGCACCAGCAATGGCTTTGTCGCTGGATCGGTCAAAGATAGGATAAAAGATAGGTTGAACACTGGTTTTTATTCGCTTGAGTAGTGAATAAAAACCCTTAAAGTCGAAAGTGTCAGGTGCGCCTTTCCGCGCCCGAAGGTCAAGGCGATCAAGTTGAATATTGTCCAAATGGAAGCCATCCATCGGAACGACAGTAGCGCTAAAAGCTGCTTCGGAAGTTAGTGCTTCCTGCAATGCCGCCGCAAATGTTGATTTACCCGCAGCTGGCGGTCCCGCGACAGCAACGACCAAGCGCGTTTCACCATGCTTTATCTGAGAAATCTCAGAAATGAGATTTGATTGCTCACCAAACTGCATGGTGTTTAATTTTTGAATTTCCTAGAAACTCGGAAATTGCAGCATCGAGTCCAAGCACGAAGATCGCGTTCAACCAATAAGAAAACGCGTTCGTGAATTCAGCATGCTCAGCTAGGTCCCCATAAATTGGCCTTTGTTCTAGCCATACGCGTGGTCTGGATTCTGCTTCTGCTGCGGTCTTCTTGAGCGACTCCCAGTTTGGATCACTTGCATCGATCATCGATCCGTCAACGCGCGTTCCCTTGCAAAAACGAGCCCAGCACGCTTCAGCAAGCGCCAGGCCATTTATTGATCGCCCGGCGACGAGCTGCTCTCGGATTATCGGATGTAAGAACTCAGGGTGCTTGGCTGAGCTTCCTGAGGCCACGCGCCGAGTGGTATCCACGATATATGGGTTGGAGAACCGCCTGCCGACAAGATCGGTATAGCTTTCTGCAGTAATTGTCGGCACTGGAAGAATCGTTGGCACAATTTCTTCAAGCTGAACTTTGCGTAGATATGCGCCGATATAGGGATGCGCCATGCATTCTGCGATGGTCTCAATACCCAACAGCTGGCCAGCTTCGGCAATAATTGAATGCCCGGCATTGAGGATGCGGATCTTCATCGCCTCGAAGCCGTGTACATCTTCTGTAAGTGTAGCCCCAGCGTCCTCCCAGGCCGGCCTTCCGGCACAGAAATTGTCCTCGATGACCCATTGTCGAAAATTCTCATGGGTCACAGGTGCGGCATCGCTAACACCAAATCTTGCGACAAGTTTGAGTTCTCTTTGGCCGGTCGCGGGTACAATGCAATCGACCATAGAGTTTGGAAAGGCGCCATTCTCTTCGATCCAATCTGCCAACTGCACATCCGAAAGCCGCGCTAAGCCAAGGATAGTATTTTTTAAGACATCGCCGTTTCCCTGCAGGTTGTCGCAGCTCTGACAGGTGAATGGAGCTTGGCCGTTGCTCCGACGTTGCTTCAATGCCGCAACGATTGCGCCGAATGCCGTTCGCGGCCGATCCGGATTTCTAGCATCATGCAAAACATCTGGGTGTTCAACATCAAACTGCTTGGATACCGGGTCGACGTAATATCCTCCCTCTGTCACCGTCAGTGAAACGATGCGGATGTCCGGATGAGCCATTTTCTCGATCAGCGGCCCATTGTCGTCCTTAACGGGAACGTAGCCGATCATTGATCCAACGATTTCCGCCGAACGGCCCTTTGGATCCAGTTCGACAAGGGTGGTCAGATAGTCTTGTTCCTTGAGTAGTTTGCGTTGCGCCTCATCGTTCGGTCGGACCCCTGCTCCGATAATTGCCCAATCATGCGCCTCGCCGACCTGCATGAGCCTGTGAAGGTACCAGGCCTGATGCGCTCGATGAAAATTTCCCAAGCCAATATGAACGATACCGGGAGTGAGTTGCGACCGATCATATTCTGGCCGAACGATACCCGTTGGGAGGTCTGCCAAAGTGGCTTGGGACAGTCTCATGGATCAGCTCATCCACTGACCGCCGTCGACATTATATGTTTGGGACACGATGTAATCGGAGTCCGTCGATGCAAGGAAGACGGCCATCCCCGTAAGATCTTCAGGAACAGCGAAGCGACCGGCTGGAACCTCGGCTTCGACCTCAGCCTTCTTTTGCCCAGGTTTCTTGCCTTCGAGTTTCGCGAACAATTCATCCACATGAGCCCAGTGCTCGCCATCAACGACGCCTGGCGCGATCGCATTCACATTGATACCGTGCTTGATCAGGTTCAGGCCAGCGGATTGGGTCATGGAAATGACCGTCGCCTTTGTGGCGCAATAGACCAGAACCAAGCTTTCGCCGCGCCGACCCGCCTGAGACGCCATGTTGATGATTTTGCCGCCATGACCCTGCTCGATCATTTGCTTGGCGGCTGCCTGCATAGTAAAAAGTGTACCCGCGACATTCACCGCGAAAAGCTTGTCGTAACTCGCCCGCGAGATGTCGACCGTTTCAGCCGCATCAAAAATCGCGGCGTTGTTGATCAGGATATCGAGCTTTCCAGCCTGCGTGACAACTGAAGCAATGGCAGCATCGATGCTCTCTTGGTTGCTCACATCCAATTGAACTGGATAGGCAGCATCGCCTAGTTCAGCAGCAGTTTCCGATGCAGCGTCGAGGTTGATGTCTGCAATCGCAACCGTCGCGCCCTCTCGGAGGTAAGCCTCAGCAAAGCCTTTTCCGATGCCGCGCGCCGCGCCTGTGATTAGCGCGGATTTTCCTTCTAACCGCTTCATGAGATGCGTAGTCCATCTTTGTTGAATTTATGGATCAGGTCGGCATTGGGCGTGACGAAAATCTCATCTCCATACTTCACGCCAACCTCCCCACCTGCGCGAACAGTGAGCGGATCGCATCCCTCGATACCGTGAACATGAATGAATGTGTCCGACCCGAGATGCTCGGCAACACCGACTGTTCCCTTCCACTGGCCCTCTGTTTTTGAGACCTCAATATGCTCTGGTCGGATACCAATGGTTTCCGCACCCTGTTTGGCAGCTTCGGCCCCAGTGACGAAATTCATCTTTGGACTGCCGATGAATCCGGCGACAAAGAGATTTTTGGGGGTTCGATAGAGCGCCAGCGGACTCCCAACTTGCTCAATAACACCTGCTTGAAGAACAACGATCTTGTCGGCCATCGTCATTGCTTCGACCTGATCGTGGGTCACGTAGATCATCGTCGTGTCGAGCTTCTTGTGAAGCTCTGATATCTCCATGCGCATGCCGACACGGAGTGCGGCGTCAAGGTTCGACAGTGGCTCGTCAAATAGGAACGCAGCCGGTTCCCTCACGATGGCACGTCCAATAGCAACCCGCTGTCGTTGACCGCCCGAAAGCTGACCGGGTTTGCGGTCCAAATAATCTGTGAGATTAAGCGATTTCGCTGCCGCTTCAATGCGCCTGTCCTGCTCCTCTTGGCTCATATTTGCCATGCGCATCGGGAACGCGATGTTCTTTCGCACGGACATATGCGGGTAAAGAGCGTAGGACTGGAAGACCATTGCCAAACCGCGTTTTGCTGGCGGCGTTGAGGTTGCGTCGATTCCATCGATTTCGATTGCGCCGGAGGTCGTGTCTTCCAGTCCGGCGATTAACCGAAGTAGCGTAGACTTTCCGCAACCGGACGGCCCCACGAACACGACGAATTCGCCGTCATCGATTTCAAGATCGAGGGGCGGTATGACCTCCACCTCACCGAATTTCTTTTGAACTTGTTTGAGCTGTATGCGCCCCATCTTTTGTTTCCCTTACTTGACGGCGCCGAAGGTCAGCCCTCGGACGAGTTGTTTCTGGCTGAACCAGCCCATGATCAGAATTGGAGCGATTGCCATGACAGAGGCCGCGCTGAGCTTGGCGTAGAAGAGACCTTCCGGGCTTGAGTAGCTGGCAATGAATGCGGTCAACGGCGCTGCATCTGCAGCTGTCAGGTTGATCGTCCAAAAGGCTTCATTCCAAGCGAGAATGATATTCAAAAGAACTGTTGAAGCCATTCCAGGGATGGCCATCGGCGTTAGTACATAGAGGATCTCTTCACGAAGCGTGGCACCATCCATCCGGGCCGCTTCGAGGATCTCGCCGGGGATTTCTTTGAAATAGGTGTAGAGCATCCAGATGATGATCGGCAGATTGATCAGCATCAGGACAATCGTCAGTCCGAACCGCGTATCCAGCAACCCGAGGTCACGGAATATGAGATAGATTGGAACCAGCACGCCGACCGGTGGAAGCATTTTGGTCGAGAGCATCCACATCAATACGTTTTTGGTGTGTTTCGCCGGCACGAAGGCCATCGACCAAGCCGCAGGAATAGCGATCAAGAGCCCCAGAAACGTTGAACCGACAGAGATGGTGACGGAGTTGAAGAAGTGTTTCAGGTAATCAGACCGTTCCTGCACCTCTCCAAAGCTGCCAAGTGTCCATCCTGAGTCAAAAAGAACTTCGAGAGGAGCCCGAATGGCGTCCTCTTCAGTTTTGAAAGACAACACGATGATCCAGAGGATTGGGAAGAAGAGGAAAAACCCCAACGTGCCTGCTGTCGCTGTGTTGAGAACTTTTGTGCGATGTGAAACTGCGCGTGCCATCGGTCTCTCCTCAAGCGTCCAGGTTCTTGCCGATCATGCGCATCAAGAAGATGGCGACGATGTTGGCAAGAATGATGGCAATTACGCCACCAGCACTACCCATACCGACGTCGAACTGAAGAAGAGACGACACGTATATCAGGTAAGTCAGGTTGGTTGTTGCCGTTCCTGGACCACCATTCGTGGTGACAAGGATTTCCGCGAAAATCGACAACAGAAAAATCGTCTGGATCAGGATGACGACCGTTATCGCGCGCGCCAGGTGCGGCAACATGATGAACCAGAACCGGTTCCACCAATTTGCCCCATCCATTTCTGCCGCTTCCAGCTGTTCCTGATCCAGTGATTGCAACGCTGTTAGGAGGATCAGCGTCGCAAAGGGCAACCACATCCAAGACACGATGAGTGTGATCGATGCCAACGGTATTTGCCCAAAGAAATCGATCGGCTCAAAACCGAGACTGACGGCAAGACGGCCAAATATGCCGTTCACCGGATTCATAAACATGTTCTTCCAGACCAATGCGGAAACGGTCGGCATCACAAAGAACGGTGCGATGACCATGATCCGGATGATGCCCGTGCCGAACATCGGTTTGTCCAAGAGAAGGGCTGCGCCCAATCCACCAAGCGTCGTAATGGTAAGGACACCTGCAACAAGGACGAGGGTGTTGATCAGCGCTGCTTTAAAACTGGGATCAGTGACGAACCAGTAGTAGTTTTCCCACCCGACAAATGGCGTCGCCCCTGTCGAGAGCAGATTGTATCGCAAGAACGAGAAATAGAGTGTCATACAAAGCGGCACGAGCATCCATCCGAGCAGTAACAAGACTGCTGGTGAAATCATCAATCGCGCGGCTGACCGTGATGCCTTTGTGGCCATACGCATCGCCCTCCCAAAACGAAATGCATACTAGCGTTTAAGTAAGGGCCTGAAATACAGGCCCTTGCCAAAAAGCAAGAGTGCCGTTGGTGCAAACCAAAGCAGGCCGAGGCTAGAAAACCCCGACCTGCTCAGGGAGAGGCAGTTACTTGATGTAACCCGCCTTTGTCATTTCACGAACAGCGAATTGTTGGCTGTTGGCAAGAGCGTCTTCCACAGACTGCTGGCCAGCAAGGGCCGCAGCAACCTGCTGTCCGACGTAGTTCCCAATGCCCTGGAATTCAGGGATCGCGACGAACTGGACGCCAGTGTAAGGCACTGGATCACGGGTTGGATCAGCCGGATCGACCGAGAAGATCGCGTCTTTGATGGTCGCAGCGAATGGGGCGGCTTCCAGCAGACGAGGATCATCATGGATCGAAGCACGCGTACCGCTTGGAACGGCAACCCAGCCTTCTGTTTCACCGACCGTCTCGAAGTATTCCTGTGAAGTGGCCCATTTCAGGAAGTCTTTTGCTGTGTCAGTCTTTTGCGAGCTTGCTGGAATTGCCAGCGCCCAAGACCAGAACCAACCAGTTCCTTTGTCGGTCACTTCCTTCGGAGCTTGGAAGAAGTCAGTTACATCAGCAACCGACGATGTGTTCGGATTGCGAACGTCGTTTGCTGCCGATGTGGCGTCAATCCAGGTTGCACACTTGCCGTCTTTGAACAGCGCACGGTTTTCGTTGTGTCCGTTTGCTGTCGCACCCGGAGGACCATAGTTGGTCATCAGGTCGACATAGTATGTGATAGCAGCGTTCCATTCTGGGCTGTCAAGCTGAGGATCCCACTCTTCGTCAAACCAGCGCGCACCAAAGGCGTTTGCCAGTGTTCCGACGAAGGCCATGTTCTCGCCCCAGCCCGCTTTGCCGCGCTGACATGTACCAAAGATACCGTTGTCTGGATCGTGTACAGCAGCAACCATTTCAGCGAACTCGGTGTATGTAGGCTGTGATGTTGGGGCAGCAACGCCAGCAGCATCAAAGACGTCAGTCCGGTAGAAGGTGAACGACGTCTCGGAGTACAAAGGCACAGCGTAAAGGTTGCCGTCAGCCGACAGGCCGTTGCGGACCAGTTGGAAGATATCCTCCAAATTGTAGTCTGCATCGTCGCCGAAATCATTGAGTGACGTCAGCCAGCCGTTTGCACCCCAAATCGGTGCTTCGTAGGCACCAATGAACATGATGTCGAAAGAACCACCATTAGTCGCAATGTCTTGCGTTGTACGCTGACGCAGAACGTTTTCTTCCAGAACAACCCAATTGATGGTGTTGCCTGTAGCTTCTTCCCATTGAGGCGCAAGCTTTTGCATCACGATCATGTCGGCGTTGTTCACCGTCGCGATTGTGATCTCTTCTGCCAGAGCCGCAGTTGCAGACAGCGAGACCATTGCGGTCGCCGTCAAGAGTGATCTTCGTAGGTTCATTTATTCCTCCCATTATGTTGGTGGCTTTGAAGAGACCCACAAACGAGAAGAGTGTCAACAAATATCTATACGTGTGTGTAAGTTTACGTCAAAACGCGCTTAAATAAAGACAGACGCGACGTCGCATTCAATGCACTTCTGGTCCCTCTACGCGGAATTTCGAATGCACAGCTGCGCCGGAAAGAGCTTCTCCACTGGCCTGCGTTCTTCGTCTGATTCGGCGCGCGCTTGTCTCGAAATACAATCAACTGCGGCTCTCCCGATGCGGACGACGTCCTGGGAGACCGTCGTCATCGCGGGCCACATGTACTGGCTAAGCGGATGATCATCGTGCCCCGCAACTCGGAACCGGGACCTGTCGGTGTCCGAGCCACCCATCAGGCCTGCTTCATTGGCAGCTCGCAGCGCGCCCATCGCTAAACGATCATTTGCGCACAAAATAGTAGCGTCTGGATCCAGTCCATCAGCGATCAGATCCCTTGTGATGTCATATCCATGGGATTCAAAATCCCAAATAGGCGAACTTGAACCAGCCGTTATCATGTCTGGCTTCAGGCCGACTTCTTCCATCCGTTCAACATAGGCAAGCTCGCGCTCGTCGGCGTTGCTGTTCACCGCCGGCATGCTCAGAAACTTCGGTGGCGAGCCTGAACGCCGCAAATAATCAACCATCAACTTCATACTTTGCTTGTTGTCGTTTCCAACAAAGGAGAATTCGCTTTCGAGACCAGTGCAGCGCGCATCGACAAAGACCATGGGCAAGTCCTGCGACAGCCGCTTGAAGGCTGGGGTGTTCTTTTGGGCGCCGATTGGCGCCACGATCACACCCTCAGCATTCATGGACCGAAGGTTTTCAATCGCTCGAACTTCCTTGCCGGGATCGCCATGCGAGTTTTGGATCAAAACCGAAAAATCCAACTCCTCAGCGCGACGCTCGACCTCACGCAACAAAGTCATATAAAAAAGGTCGTTTAGGTGAGGTAACACGACGCCGAATAAGCCAGTACGCTTGCGGTTCATGTTGCGCGCCAAAAAGTTTGGCACGTAGTCGACGGTCGTCAACAGCTCGGCGATCTTCTCGGACGTCGCCTTCCTCACCAGCGATGGGTCTTGAAAGTACTTTGACAGCGTCGACCGTGAGACACCGATCTCAGCCGATAACTGCTCCATTGTGTTTATGCGTTTCTTTGGGGCTTCTGATGGGTTGTTTTTCATTCGGATTCCTACCTGCTTTTCAAGAATGTGTAACACCTCACGTTGTCTCGTGTCACTATTATCCGAATACTTGGGGGAGAAATACGTTGACGCGTGTGTAAGTTTCCAGATATCGCTTGCGGAACTTTAATCGCCAATTCGAGGCCTACATGATCTACACCGCCGGTGAGATGCTGGCAGAATTCGTATCTCACGAAATCGGCTGCAAACTCGAAAAAACCACAGAATTTTCAGGGCCCTACCCAAGTGGGGCTCCAGCAATCTTTATCGATCAAGTTGCGCGCGTTGGAGGCTCAGCGGCCGTCATCGGAACAGTCGGCGATGATCCTTTTGGACGCATGTTGCGAGACAGACTGACGACAGACGGTGTAGATACAGCGCATCTTCATACAAGCCCGACTCTGACGACTGGCACCGCTTTCGTCTCGTATTTTGAAGATGGCTCGCGAACGTTCGTTTTTCATATGGACGGCACGGCGGCGGACGACTTCCAATCAGCCCCGACACTTCCTGACGGGTCGACGCTGCATGTTTCTGGGGCGTCTCTCGGCAATCCCAACATTCGCGCGATTGTAGACTGCCTTGTCGAGCAGATGAGTGAAGGGGGCACGATAAGTTACGACCCCAATATTCGGCCCGAGCTCATGAAAGATCCAAGCGCCCGTGCCTTCATCAATCGTATTGTCGAAAGGTGCGATATCTTCCTACCAAGCGACTCCGATATCGAAGCCCTCTTTCCTGGAAAGAGCGCCGAAACTGTTGTTGATCAGATGATCGGTCAGGGCAAAAGAATTGTAGTCGCCAAACAGGGCTCAAAGGGCGTTATCGGTTCGGACGGAAAGGAGACAGTCCACTTGCGCCCTCATCTGGTCGATGAAATCGATCCAACAGGTGCGGGAGACTGTTTCTGCGGGACCCTTATCGGTCTACTCGACCAAAACCAATCATTCCGTGAAGCGCTCGAGGCGGCCAACATGGCCGGTGCACTTCACGTGACCCAAAGAGGGCCAATGGAGTGGAATCCAACGTTCTCCGAGATTCAAAAACACCTTGAGGCGCAGACGGTATGACCGTTTCTCTGAGAGATATTGTTGCGCAGAACCGCGCCGGTGATCCGAAAGCGCTTCCGAGCTTTTGTACGTCTAATCCACATGTGCTGCGCGACATCACAAACTTTGCCGCTAAACACAATTTACCCGCTTTGATCGAAGCCACATGCAATCAGGTCAATCAATTTGGTGGGTACACCGGCCAGAAGCCGACCGACTACGCCAAAGCACTTCTCAAGATGGCAGACGACGCTTGTTTGTCAGCAGATAGACTCATCCTTGGCGGGGACCATCTTGGACCAAACCCATGGCGTGATTTGCCAGCCAATGAGGCAATGGCCAATGCCAAAATCCTTGTCAAAGACTATGTAGAAGCGGGCTTCACCAAGATCCATCTGGACGCCAGCATGGCTTGTGGTGGTGAGGAAACGCCATCATTCGAATTGGTTGCCGAGCGATCCGCCGAGCTGTGTGTTGTTGCCGAAGAACATGCGCCAGACGCGTCAAAACTTAGCTATGTCATTGGGACAGAGGTCCCCGTCCCAGGCGGTGAATCTGACGATATGTCGGGCATCCAGGTCACCACCGCTGACCGACTCCGCGAGACGATTGAAACGCACCGCGTCGCTTTTGCGGCCGCGAACGTTTCACAAGGAATCGAGAAAGCGATTGCCGTTGTTGTCCAACCGGGTGTCGACTTTTCGCATGATGGAATCTTCCACTATGACAGAGCGAAAGCTGAAGGCCTGACGAAGGCAATTCATAGCCATGATGGCTTAGCCTTCGAAGCGCATTCCACGGATTACCAAACCACAGACAATCTCTCTGATCTGGTTGCGGACCATTCGGTGATCTTGAAGGTTGGGCCCGAAATCACATTCCGTTTCCGTGAAGGCGTAATGGCGCTGGATCAGATCGAACGTGAACTAGAGATCCCCACCCCTGCTTCGATCAAGTCAGTTATCTTGCAGGCGATGGCAGATGAACCATCCGACTGGCAAAACTACTATCAAGGTTCGGAAGAGCTTATTGAGTTTTTGAAGCTTTACAGCTTCAGCGACCGCATCCGGTATTATTGGGATCGTTTGCCGGTTTCACTCGCTCTTGAGCAACTTTTTGAGAATGTTGCATCTGCGGGAGTGACCGCTGCCATGGCCTCGCAATATGGTGTGCAGTTTCCAATACCTACAGAGAAGGTTTCAGCAGAAAGCATCATTTCAGGACGGGTGCGGACAACCGTTGAACGATACTATCGGGCCTGTCGATGGCTTTAAACCAACCCCCGACCTGGGATTTAGTTGGTTGGAGCCATCGACACAGTTTCGAGCGCCTTCGATATCAAATTTGCGCTTGTCAGGAAATCGGGGGAAGGCAGTCAATGGCCTAACATCATTGAATTTTTCGATCTTCAGAATTGAATACGACTGAAGAAATTCAGTTCAATAAAAGGCTCTGTTTTACATGTCACCATCGGTCACCCATTTAGCCATGAACTGCTAAGCTAGTTGTCGATGGAAATCAAAGAGGTTAGCGTCCATTGACTAGCCCCCTCGTTCAGTACCACAAATTTTGGATTTCGCTAAAAAGGTCTCTGGGATGGGTGCGCGCATGCCGAGGGCATGATGTGGCCGGATTTGGTTGTATTGTCTGAGCCAGGCATTGATGGCGACTTGGGCTTGCTTGGTGTTGTTCAGGATCGACAAAAGCGAGGTCAATAGTCGACAGTCTCTCGAGGAATCATGGTCAGCGCTGGTTGCGCCGTTGAAAAAGCCACACAAATTCTGATCCCTTATTGAGCTCCCTACCCCGCCGAACCTCGGGTGGATTCCGGCTGGGGGCAGGATTGTATCATAAGCGGTTACGGCTCGGATTCTTCCACCTGTATTCGCCCGTGAGAAGAATATGAGCCCATCCCAGCGGCGAGATATGCGCGAGAAGGTCATCGGGACAGTCCAGATCGGCGCGTTTTCGCGCGGTGACCGCCTCGCCCAAATGCTTGGTGTTCCAGTAGATGATGATGGCTGCGAGGAGGTTCAGCCCAGCCATTCGATAGTGTTGTCCCTTGGCAGTACGGTCGCGGATTTCACCCTGTCGACCAATTCTCAATGCATTCTTCAAGGCGTGATGCGCCTCGCCCTTATTCAGCCCAATCTGTGCTCGACGCTGCATGTCGGCATCGAGCAACCAGTCGATGATGAACAGTGTCCGTTCTATCCGGCCTATTTCGCGCAATGCCAGAGCAAGTTCATGTTGGCGGGGATAGGATGCAAATTTCTTCAAGAGTTGGCTTGGCGGTATTGTGCCGGCTGCCATTGTTGCCACTGCCCGCAGAATGTCAGGCCAGTTTTCCGTAATGAGACGTTCCCGGACTTTACCACCGATCAAACCCCGAAGCTCCTTCGGAGCTGAAGCGGGATCGAACAGGTAAAGCCGCTTGGATGGCAAATCGCGAATGCGCGGTTTGAAGCGATAAGCCAATAGCGCTGTGACAGCAAAGACGTGATCTGTAAAACCACCCGTGTCAGCATATTGCTCCTCGATTTTTCTGCCCGTTTCATTCATCAGCAACCCGTCCAGAATGTATGGCGCTTCGTTCACCGTGGCTGGGATGTTCTGGGTCGCAAACGGGCCAAATTGATCAGATACATGGGTGTAGGCTTTCAAACCGGGTTCAGAGCCATATTTCGCGTTTATCAGGTTCATCGCCTCGCCCTGTCGCGCGGCAGGAAAGAACTGACCGTCACTGGACGCTGTGAGTCCGCCACCCCAGAATCTGGCCATGGGCAATTGAGATTGGGCTTCAATGACTGTTGCTAACGCCCGATTGATGGCATCGCTTTCTATATGCCAACGTGACAGGCGTTGAGCCTCCCCCAGTGAACTGGTCCACCGTTATGTTAAGGAAACGGAGGACGACGAATGGCAAACAAGAGACCGAAGCCCGAAGAGATTGTCTCGAAGTTACG
>NZ_JBQFSZ010000021.1:0-12227 GCF_056538325.1 Ruegeria sp. BG8
GTTCTTAGGTTTTTTCCGGTGATCTGCGCTTCTAAAAAACAGCTCTTTCGCATCCGCTTGACCCCTCAAGAGGTTGCGCAAACTCCAAATTAGAACAAGGGAAACCGCGGAGACCAGGTCAAGTCCACCTTTCCGATAATCCTGAAAGGAGTTTTAATGACCCGATCCTAAAGCTAGTGGCCGAACTCAGCGACACAAAAAAGAGGTATCGAAATTACCCGAAAGGTCTTCAATAAAATATGCCTTTAAATCAGAAACCCGGGCAAACTCGGATGCACCAATGGAACGAATTGGTAAGCAGTCAGTAAGAAGAATCTCAATGCCAGACCCGAACAATATCGAGAAGTCTTTATGTTGCCACCCCCCGAGTAGGTTTTTCCGCTCTTTCAACAGTTTTCGATCCAAACCACGCTCCCATTCATAGTCACGTAGACTCGCGATTGATTGGCCGTTTAGCAAGAGTCGATACTCAGCATCTTCGACGTTTGAAATTACGATACTTCTTTCCTCGTCAAGTCTTCGAAACTCAGCTGCAAGAAATGAGAAATCAGATTCGGAGTACTTCATTTGCTCGAGCCTAGTAGCAATACCTGCCTCAAATCCGTCTTTGAATAAACCTATTCGATTGGCTCGTTCGTATATCCAGAGACTATCAAAAACTCCATAAATGAAGATTAAAAACACTATTGGTTTACGAAGTCTCGAAGGACCTTTTTCAAAAATATACAAAGCCCAAATTCCACACGAAATCGTTAACAAGGTGAGGAATTTCACCATATCCCATGAATTTTCATACTTTATGAAATTAAAAGAAACCAAGCACCCGAAGAAAATGCACAAGGCCGCGATTTTTGATACACGATCTAAATCCGTTAACAGAAGCCAAACGGGAACAAAAAGAAGAAATCCAAATTGCGCTATGTTAAAAACCACGCTCCTGAAAACGTCCCCGTCTATCGCACCCATTCTAAAGTGGAGACTTGAGTGGCCGTTATCTGCAAAAAGACCTGAGAGCAAATTCGAAAGTTGCGGGTTTAGTGAATAACCAAGTGCCAAAGAAGAAACTAGAAGTATCAAAGCGGCAAACAGCTTGCCTCGTAGTACGGTGACGAGAAGTACCACGGGAAGGAGTGCAGCATATGAAGTGGTGTGAATAATCGCCAGCGCAGGTAAACCTACGGCCGGTACCGATAAATCGAAAGATCGGATACCACCGCAGCAGAAAATAACAATGCTAACGATTGCCGGGAAGGCATGAGAGAACGATGGTTGCCCGAAATAGGTAATTAATGGAACATTGAATTTTTCCCCGTAGGCTTCTAAGTGCGTAATTTCTGGGGATCCGGTATGCCAATAAAGCGCGCAAAACATAGTTATCGCGGAGCCTGTAAAAAACACCAATGGCGCAAGAAGCCACATAGCGTTTGAATTTTCCCGATTTGCCCAACTCCAGATGGGTTGAAGAGAAAACTGCACAATTAGAATATTCAGAACGATATTTGCACCCAATGCACTTAAGCTGAACCAATGAGCGAAGAACGAAGGTATTATGTCTGTTCGCCAGTAATACAGCATCGGTATTTCTGGGAAGGCTGGCTCCGCTGGCGGGTAATTGCTATTAATTACGGATGACAGAACATAGTATCGTGTAGGTTCATCGAAATAGCGAAGGAGTGTGACACCAAAAGCGAAAAAGACAACTATCGCTAAACTTGCGGGTATCCGCCAATCGCTGACATGATACCGAAGCGTCATCCCCCAAAAATATATTACGAACAAAAAAACGAGTATTAAGGTGCTTACCAATATGAGATGATCAAAATCTAGCAAGAACTCAGAAACTACTGAAGTTGCAACAATAAATAGCGAGAATAAACTAGCTGATTGTGTAAGACTGCTTTTCCGTATTTGGGTGAAGTTAGAGACTTTCATCAAAACTCCGAACAACTAAAAAACTATAAAATTCTCCCCAGTCTCAGGCTATAATAGGCTCGATATTTCATGGGCAAGTTAATTGATTTTGGTGACGCCAAAATACACGGATGGATGTTGTTCACTCGCCATAGTATTCTTAGCGACCAGAATATGGGGGCTTATGAAACTCGGCAGTTCTATTTTCTGTAGCTGGTCGTTGAGGATCAACATCCAGTCTTTTTTACAATTCTCGTCAACACCTATTATTACTTATGAAAAGGTCGAAAAGCAGACCACTCACTAGTTCAGGAGTTTGGGGAAATTGCTCTTCGGCGGTTATTCGGCTTCTTCCAAACAAAACCCAAAGAAGAAATAAAACACACGTTCCACCTCTACTCATCAATACAGTATTTTAACTTAGGTCGACGTTCTCTATTCCTGCCGGGCCAGTTGCCAAATCTGGTTGTTCAAATGAGCAAGCGTCAGCGGCAGTGCTTCACGCCGGATACGTCCCCCCAGACAGACACGCACATACTGCTCCTGCGTGCCAACCGTCCGAAAGGCACTTTCGGGTGAGATGCCTATCTCGTGATTGGACATATGGGACATCAATGTTGCGCAAGTCACACCGTCGGGAAGGCGTAACCAAATGTTGAATGCGTGCGGGTGAGACAGGAATTCGGTCTCGGTTATGGTTTGCGCGGCGATGTCCTGTCGGACCGCGCTTTCCTTGCGGATAAAACGCCGGATTTGGTCTGCGGTGCCATCCAGAACCCACCGTGTGGCAAGCGCCATCGAAACCGGTGACGACATTACGGATACAGCCCGAATGCCATTTTCCATCGCAAACCCTGCTCGCGCATTGGGGGCGACCGAATAAGCCAGCCGAAGGCCTGCGCCGATGCATTTGGCCAGCCCACCGATATACCATGTCAATTCCGGCGCGCTGGCAGCCATAGGAGGGGGGGCGTCGGGCAGGACAAACCCATATGCGTCGTCTTCGATAAGGGGTAAGTTGTGTCGTTTGATGACACTGGCGATCTCGAGCCGGCGATCCTGCGGAACGGTAATCGTCGTGGGATTGTGCAGTGTGGGGTTCAGATAAAGCGCCTTTGGGGCGTGTCGAACAATTGCATCCTCTAACGCTTCAGGCAGGATGCCGTCCTGATCCATGGGCAAACCCACAAGTTTCAGACCAAGCTGCGCGGCTATTTTTTTGAACCCCGCATAGGTGATGTCTTCGCACAGCACACAGTCTCCGGCGCGGGCCAGAACGGTCAGAATAGCCAGCATGGTCGCATGCGCACCCGGTGTGACCGCAATCCGATCGAGATTGGGTACCAGACCGCGCATCGACAACCAGATCGACGCTGCCTCTTTGTCGATCTCACCGCCGATCGGGTTCTGATAGCGTAACAAGTGGACAAGATCGTCGGACACAGCCGACAGACCGGCCCGCATGCGCTCCAGAAGTTCCGGGTCGGTAGGTTCAGGCGGCGCGTTCATGGTCAGGTCATTGGCCAGCGCCCGCCTTTCGTCGCTGGTATTGCTCACGCTAAGCTGCGGCAGAACGAACGTGCCTCGACCGACATGAGACTCGACAAGACCCCGACTGATCGCCTCGGTATACCCGCGGGACACGGTCGTGAAGTCGACGCCGATTAAGTCGGCCAACCGCCGTTGTGGCGGAAGTCGATCACCGGGCAAAAGCACCCGGTCTTTCATGTCTTGTGCGATGCAATCTGCAATCGCCAGATAGCGAGGTTTGCCGGATTGTTCGATTCTTTGCGACCAGTTTTCCATCATCCGCCTGCAGAATTGCTGTAGTTTCGTGATATTGTATGCATAAATTGCAGACAATATTTGCCGCGCTTCTGGGCCCAATTCCAAGTGAATTAGCCCAAGACAGCCCATAAATTCATGCAAAACCCATGATTTTGCCTATCTGGTAAGCATATTCATACAATCAATACAATTACATTGATTGCAATATTGTATGCATTTGTGGCGACCCTGCCGAGCACCTGTCTAGCTAAGGACAACACCCAAGCGAGCGACAGGAGAACGCAATGCCCGAAGTAACAACAGCAGCCCACAAGGACGGTGATTTTTTCGTAAACTACGAAGAAAAGGTCTTTGAAGACGTACAGGCAGAAGAAGGTCAGAAAGCCCTTGTGACCTTCCATACGGTAGCCTTCGAAGGCTCGATCGGGCTGGTCAACATTCTTCAGGCGATCCGCCTTCAGCGGAAAGGTTTCGAAACCTCGGTTTTGTTGTACGGGCCCGGAGTTTCGCTGGGTGTCCAGCGTGGTTTCCCCACTTTGGGTGACGAAGCGTTTCCCGGTGCGCAGAACTACGCGGCAAACCTGGTGAAATTCATGAATGAGGGCGGCAAGGTTTATGCCTGCCGGTTCGCACTGCAAATGCTGATGGGCCATGGCGAGCCTTCTCTGCTGCCAGGTATCACACCGATCGCGCCGCAGGATGTGCTGGACCTCAAGCTGCTGCACGTACGGGACAACGCGGTGATCGTGGACACCTGGACCCTCTGATCCAAAGCTCCACCGAGGCGGTGATCGCACGGCCTCGGTGGTTTCAATCCAATCCGATCTGGGCGGCGACGCCGCCGCTCATTTCCCGAAAAAGGATGGGCCAATGTCAGACCACATAGTCCGCGCTGCTGCGGTTCAGATCGCACCGGATTTAACCGGTCGTTCCGGAACCATCGAACGTGTCCTGAACGCGATTGCCGAGGCTGCCGAAAAGGGGGCTGAGCTGATCGTCTTTCCAGAAACATTTGTGCCCTACTACCCCTATTTTTCATTCGTGCTGCCTCCAATTCAACAGGGGCCCGAACATCTGCGCCTGTATAACGAGGCCGTTGTTGTCCCCTCACCGGAAACGCAGGCTGTGGCAGATGCTGCGCGCAAACGAGGCGTCGTAGTCGTGCTGGGCGTGAATGAACGCGACAATGGCTCGCTTTTTAATACGCAACTGGTTTTCGATGCGGATGGATCACTGGCACTGAAACGCCGCAAGATCACCCCGACCTATCATGAGCGCATGATCTGGGGTCAGGGCGATGGTGCCGGCCTCAAAGTGGTTGACACAAAGGTGGGACGCGTTGGTGCGCTGGCCTGTTGGGAACATTACAATCCGCTCGCCCGCTATGCGCTGATGTCTCAGCACGAAGAAATTCATGTGGGCCATTTCCCCGGCAGTCTTGTTGGCCCCATTTTCGGGGAACAGATCGAAGTGACGATGCGCCACCATGCGCTTGAATCGGGGTGTTTTGTCGTCAATTCCACTGGCTGGCTGACCGAAGAGCAGATCTCCAGCATCTCGGATGACCCCAAGTTGCAAAAGGGTCTGCGCGATGGGTGTATGACCTGCATCATCTCACCCGAGGGTCGTCATGTGGTTCCCCCTCTGACCGAAGGCGAGGGCATCCTGATCGCCGATCTGGATATGAAGCTGATCACCAAACGCAAACGGATGATGGACAGTGTTGGCCACTATGCCCGGCCTGAATTGCTGCATCTGGTGCACGATGCGCGATCGTCGCAGCCTGTACGCCGGATCGAAGAAGCGCAGGACCTGAATGCAACACAAGACATGGAGGCCGAAGATGTCTGACGCCGAACTGATCAATGAATTGCAAACGCGTGGTATGCGTCTGGTCGATCCGACCGCAGGACTTGAAAGCCGCCGCGGAGGCGCAGGGCCAACCGACCATAAGGCTGTGACCGTGGGCGATACCACGGTGATGGTGCCCGTTCACACGGCCCCTGCCTTTGACAGCCCATATGTCGTTCAGGCACCGGGTGCCGACGGTCTGGCCGAGGTTACCAAGTCCGGAATGCCGATGGGTAAAATCCGGTTTCCGGGTAGACCGAAATTCTACGATCTGAAAACTGCGGATGGCATCGAATACAGCAAAATCGCTACCTTGCATTCGCGCGACGTTTTGGCGACCACGGTTCTGCAGACTTGTATCCGGTACGAGAGCCGTAAGAAAACCTGCAAGTTCTGTTCTATCGGCCAGTCGCTGGCGGCAGGACGGACGATAGCGCACAAGACGCCTCAGCAATTGGCCGAAGTTGCAAAGGCCGCCGTCGAACTGGATGGCGTGCGGCATATGGTAATGACCACCGGCACGCCCGCGGGAAAGGATCGCGGGGCCGCCGTAATGGCAGAAAGCGCAGCAGCCGTCAAAGCGGCCGTCGATCTACCGATCCAAGGCCAATGCGAACCGCCTGAAGATAATATCTGGCACGAACGCATGCATGCGGCCGGGGTGGATGCTTTGGGAATGCATCTCGAGGCCGTCACACCCGAGGTGCGAGAGCGTATCATGCCCGGCAAGGCGCAGGTCAGCGTTGAGAAGTACTTTGACAGCTTCCGAGCCGCCGTGCAGGTCTTTGGCCGGGGACAGGTTTCGACCTATATCCTGGCGGGGCTCGGCGATACGCGTGAAGCGATCCTTGAAACCTCAGCCGCGCTGTGCCGGATCGGAGTTTACCCCTTTGTGGTGCCGTTCGTGCCCGTATCGGGGACGCCATTGGAAAGTCATCCCGCACCGGGCTCGGACTTCATGGCCAGCCTTCTTCGGCCCCTCTCACAAATGATATTGAACGCGGGAATGAGCGCGGAAACCGTCAAAGCCGGCTGCGCCAAATGCGGGGCATGTTCTGCCCTGTCCACATACGAAAAGCTGAGGGCGTCATGAGTTTTCAGAACGCCCACACTTTCCTGTCGCCTGACTATATCATACGCGCCGCTGCGCTTCCGTGGGAGATGGACGGTGCACGTGATCTGCGTCAGCAGGTCTTTGTCGATGAGCAGGGCATTTTCACAGGGCACGACCGGGATGAGGTCGATGACATTGCAATGCCTCTGGTTGCCATAAGCACTTTTGCAGCTGAAGCGCATCAAGTGGTGGGTACTGTGCGAATTCACGAAGACAGCCCGTGCGTCTGGCGCGGATCCCGTCTTGCCGTTTCGCCCAGCCATCGCCGCCTGAGCCGCCTGGGATCAGAGCTGATTCAGTTGGCGGTATGCACGGCGCACGGGCGCGGATGCGACCGCTTTCTGGCGCATATTCAAATGCAAAATGTGACGCTGTTCGAAAGGTTGCATTGGTGTTCACTGCGCGAGGTCGAAATCCATGGCGTGCCGCATATGGAGATGCAGGCGGATCTGAACGCTTACCCACCAATCCCGGATCCTTTTGCCGGGTGGAAAACACTCGCGCCCCGTCAGGCGCGCCTGTGAAGGGGGTATCAGCAATGAAGCCACATCTACCCTTACGCCAAATCGTGCGCGAGCTGCGCGAACACCCTTCGGTTCGGGGCAAGTTGGACATTGCCCAAAGCACCGCAACACTTGGTCTGAGCCCGTCCAGCAAAGGCCAACCCGGAGATGACTGTGCCGTGCTGCCCAATGGCGAGGGCTACGATCTGTTTGCTTGTGAAGGTTTCATCAATGCCTTTGTTCAGGCGGATCCATGGTTTGCAGGCTGGTGCGGCGTCATGGTCAATATCTCGGATATCCTGTCGATGGGTGGGCGCCCACGTTGTGTTACCAACGCGATCTGGGCTCCCAGCGCCGAGCAGGCACAACCGGTTCTCGCTGGTATGAAGGCCGCTGCCCAAGCCTATGATGTTCCGATTGTGGGTGGCCATACGAACCTGCGCACGAGTGAGCTGCAACTGTCTGTGTCAATCTTGGGCCATGCAAAACGGGTTATTTCCAGCTTTGCGGCCAAACCCGGCGATGTTCTGATCTGCGCTGTCGATCTGCGTGGTAGTTACCGCGAGCCTTTCGACAACTGGAATGCGGCCCTGACAACACCACCCGCAATGCTGCGCGAAAACATGGAAATTCTACCCGCTTTGGCCGAAGCCGGGCATGTTACGGCAGGTAAGGACATCAGCCAGGGGGGTATCGTGGGCACCGCGCTGATGCTTGCCGAGGCTTCCGGCGTTGGCATCGACATACAGGTCGAAGCATTGCCGCGCCCAGACCATGTCGATCTGCACCGCTGGCTGCGCAGCTTTCCAAGCTTCGGCTTCTTGCTGAGCGCCCATGGTGATCATGCCGAAGCAATCTGCGAGGCGTTTCAGAACCGGGGTGTCGCCGCCACGATCTGCGGTGATGTCAACGAGGGCAGTACAGTTCACCTGACCGGTCGTGAGGGATCCGCCCTGTTCTGGGACTATGCCCGCGCGCCTTATCTGAACCTGTACGCGAAAGAGGCCCCGAATGCCTGAGACACGTTTCACCATTCGCTGGCCCGACGAGCAGACCGAGGAATGCTATTCACCGTCGACTGTCGTACGTGATTTCCTATCCGCTGGTTCGGCTTATCCGTTGGATGACTTTCTGGCGCGCTGCCGCGAGTCCCTAGAACTGGCAAGCACCAGGGTCGAGGCGAAATACGGCTATCGCTGCTCTAGCGCCGATGCCCAATTGGCCCGAATTGAACGCAAGGCAAGCACTTTCGAAGCACCGGCAGATGTCGTCTGCCTTTCGATTTCCTAAGGAGTATAACGTGGCACATCGTGAGCAAAAATCTGTTGTCATCGTCGGAGGTGGTCAGGCCGGTCTGTCTGTCAGCTATTACCTGTGCCAAAGGGACGTGGATCATGTTGTGCTCGAGCGGCACAACAAGTTCCATTCGTGGCGCGTCAACCGTTGGGACAGCTTTTGTCTGGTCACGCCGAATTGGCAATGCAGGCTGCCGGATTTCCCGTATCAGGGCAACGATCCAGACGGGTTCATGGTCAAAGATGAGATCACCGATTACCTTGACGCATTCGCGGACACCTTCAATCCACCCATAGTCGAGAATTGTTCTGTCACCCGGATCACAAAACGCCCCGGCGGCGGGTATCTGGTGGACACCAGCAAAGGCAACTACACGACCGATCAAGTGGTGATTGCAACAGGTGGATACGACAATCCGATTGTCCCGCCTTACGCCGCAAATCTTGATCCCTCAATTGTTCAGATGCATTCGGTCGACTATCGCAACCCTGAACAGATGCCCGAAGGTTCAACCCTTGTTGTCGGAACCGGCCAGTCCGGTGTTCAGTTAATGGAAGACATGCATCTTCAAGGGCGCAAGGTGCACCTGGCCGTTGGCCCGGCGCCACGCTCACCCCGCAAATACCGGGGACGGGACGCGACCGACTGGTTGCATGATATGGGTCATTACCAAATCACAATCGACCGGCATCCCGATCCGGAACACGCCTTAACCAAAACCAACCATTATATGACCGGCCGCGATGGTGGTCATGAAATCGACCTGCGTAAGTTCGCGCTTGAGGGTGTCTCTCTCTACGGATCAGTCGCTGGTATGGAGGGGAAGACAATCCAATTTCTGCCGGATCTCGGGGAAAATCTTGACGACGCGGATGACAGCTATTGCGGTATTCGACAGGCGATTGATGCTCATATTGAGAAAAACGGCATCGACGCGCCCTCAGAGGCTGCGTTCGAGAAAGTCTGGCACCCTGCGCAGGAGATCACCGAGATTGATTGCGAGGCAGAAGGGATCACCTCCATCTTGTGGGCTATCGGTTTCCGGCCGGACTACGACTGGATTGATGTCGACGTTTTTGATCCCCGCGGACGACCGGTCTATGAGCGCGGGATTTGTCGCGAGGACGGATTTTATTTTATCGGGCTTGGCTGGCTCAACACATGGGGGTCTGGGCGCTTTTTGGGAATCGACGAAGATGCGCGCTACCTGGGCGAAGCGATTTCGGCAAAGGCGACATCCGGACTATTGGTCGCGTCCTGATCTGGCGTCTGGCTATCAGTAGCAGTTGGGTTCCAAAGGCGATAGGTCCGAAGACTTGTAGCAGAAGCCTCAATTTAAAATTGATAATTGAACGCTTGAGATAAGAGTGTTTGCGATAACTATTGCGCGCTCGAACTTGTTGCAAAGCTGCAAGTCAATCGGGTTGTCGACTTTCTTTCAAGCATTGGGCCCAAGGAAGATCAGAACAGTGTTCGTGACCTGGATGCGGAAAAGACGAACATTGTCGTCGGCTACAAAACCGCAATTGGAAGGCCAATGATAGGTCTAGACTACCGAAAATAAGTGACAAGTCTTAACGAAAACGTGATTTCGTTTGTCCAAGGATGATCCAACATTTCTACGAGAGCCGTCTAAGATCGCACTATCAGAGAAACGCAGATCAGACGCAATCTTACTACGACCAGATGCGATAGTTCACGGGAGCAAATAATTGAAAACTTCGTTGACAAATTATCTGACTAATGCCCCGCGATGCATTGTTTTATCAGCATCAATTTTCATGCTGACCATGGCCCATTCTGGGCCACTACAAGCGCAAACGGCGAACCCGCTGCCGGACTACGTGATCGAAGAGTTCGGGCACCCACCGGATGTGCCAAATGGTCCGCCCAGCCCTGAAATTCGGGCTGCTCTGAAAGTCGCGTTCGTCGACAGTGTGGTCAGCTCGACGTGGGGTGAAAATCAACGGCTCGCCTTGGCGGATATCGCGGCATCTGATGACCCCCGTTTGGCATGGATTATCAGCGACTTGATGCGATTTGTGCCTTCGCAACAGTTGAGCACAGAATTAACAAACGCTGCTGCCGCGCTTTTGGAAACAGAGATTGGGTTGGAAAATGGCTGGGGGCTCGTTACAGACCATCTTATTGCTTGGGATATTCCCGCGCCGCCCGACTATCTTAATTTCAAGCGGTCGATCTTCACTAATGTCGTGCCTGGGTGGGAGCGCATTTTTGTAGAAGGAGACATAGATTGGCGTTTGGTCTCCTGGGGCGGCGTTCTGATCGATGATCGCCCCTATGACACGACCGACAATGGGTGCAATTGCATACCTGCTGCCGACAACCCACAGGTCAGTAGCGCCGAGGACGCAACTTGGCTAAAAGACGACGACGTCGTTTTTGGTATTTCGATAAACGGTGAACACCGCGCCTACCCGCGACGCATTATGGAAGTGCGTGAGATGGTCAACGACACGTTGGGCGGCCGCGACCTCGGCATCCCCTATTGCACGCTGTGCGGCGCGGCGCAGGCATATTTTACCGACCGTATGCCGGAAGGGGTCGATCGTCCGATCCTACGGACTTCGGGACTGCTGAGCAGGTCCAACAAAGTCATGTATGACCACAACACGTTCTCAGTATTTGATACGTTCTTGGGCCATGCTGTTACCGGCCCTCTGGCCGATAAAGGTTTGCAGCTGGAACAGGCAACAGTCGTCACGACGGACTGGGGAACCTGGAAGGCACTGTATCCGGACACCACGGTTTTACTTGAGCGTTATGCACTGGGTCGCGACCCCGATTTCCGCAACGGACGAGACGCGAACGGACCTATTTTCCCCATCGGCGATGTTGATCCGCGCCTGCCCGTCCATGAAGACATCATTGGTGTTGTCACGGCATCCGGCACACCCGTTGCTTTCCAAAGAAGTACCGCGCTTGTGGCCTTATCACGCGGAGATGAGATCGTTGTCGAAAACGTGCGGCTGGAACTTGAGGCCGGAGGGATAAAAGCCGTAGGATTAGACGGATCAGACCTTGGCAGCCACCAAGCGTTTTGGTTTGCCTGGTCCCAATTCCATCCCAACACAGAGCTTTGGCAGCAATAGCGGGTTTTTTGGCTTCTGCTTGCTTGTTCCGGTTGTTAACCGCAGCATCGTCCAGTCCAGCGCTGGACGTTAGCCTGCGTCATCCACGTAGCTAATCCAATAGAAGCCTGACCTACGTCACGGTCGTCGTATTTCTTCAACTCTTAATCAAATAGCGGGAGATGCGGAGCACTATTCCGATGCCCTTAATTCACGAACAAGTTCGGCATTTTCGGCCTCCCAAGTCTTGAAGCGCTGATAGGCCAAGATGTTTTGCTGTGCTGTCAATCGGCTTTCCCTGCCGTCCAAGCTGTCCTCTATGAAAATACGCTTCGCTGCTTGATAAGAGTTATTGCACGCAAAGCGTTGGTCCTGAGACAGTTTGTCATCAACAGCAAGAGCCGCACACTTGTAGTAGATACTTAGAAGAGCAACCAATTCGATCATGGTCATTACCGTAACACAATGATCGCTGAAACGAACATCAAGATATCGCGTGCTTCAGCGATAACTCGTTTTTTCTTTCGCCCATGAAATCGAAGAGGTGCCACCCAGTACTGGTTCGCCCCGACCTACCTCCCAAGGCTCTCTCCTTCATAACGAGAGTCTGCGGGTTTGGTTTTCATATTCTCCGTCGTCTGATTGGGCAAGCGCGCCGGGCGCGGAGCCCTC
>NZ_JBQFSZ010000022.1:0-6325 GCF_056538325.1 Ruegeria sp. BG8
TATCCGTACTGGCAGGAAGAGCACTGGTTAGCGTAGTCGGCGAGGATCAATTCACACTTGGACTCCGCCCATCTTAACAGTTCGCGCAACTGACAGGATAGTCGAGTCTCCTGCCAGACTTACATAGCCTTCTAAGAAATCTGAGACAAACCGCTAGAGACGGTCAACTTCCCCCTTGTATTCGCCGCGTTTAACGCGGCGCAACAGACGTTTTAAGCCTTTCCACTCAGAGATTCTGAGCGGGTGCCTAATCATTTGACGTTTCCAATTAGTTTCCTCGGGCAGCGACCCGCGCTCTGCCAGGAATTGGATGCGTGCTGGAGAAAGCAATCTGTACAGCAGAAGCGCCCGGCTGTCGGATGCGGAATTGACTTTTCCCGAGAAATGGCGATCGGCAGCATGTAACAGATAGGTCAGTTCTTGAATTTGAAGCTCTTTGCGACGTGCATCCGAAGTAGCTCTTTTTAAAGCTAGCTTCAGTTCATCAAGCTCTCTTTTATGTCTTTCGTTATTTTCATCTACTTTTTTGGCTTCACCATCTTGCGATGTTTTGTGCGAGTCAGTCTTTTCCACTTTTGCTCTCTTTATCTTATCGATTAATTGCCAGGTCGAATAATAGTATCCCTAGCCACTGTAAATTGCATCGGAGAAGTGAAACGGCAGTTGACTTTCAGATATGGAGGCTAATGTAATGATCGTATCGCCAAACATGCGCGAATCCGACCCCCAAAAATGCTCCGGTTTCGTAGATTTCAGTAACAGAATTTGGAGCGCGGTAGGCATTATTATTCGTCTTCAATTATTGCAGATCAAGCTCTGCTGCGCGCAAAACCAGTGATGCCAAAACTGGCGTGTTCGCCAAGGCGCGTTGCGGTTCACGAGACATGATCCAGATTGTGAAACCAATAAGTCCCTGGTGGCATGCCGGACAAGAATTCCGAAAACGACTTGCAGGAAACACAATTCGATACTGGAGACCACAGATGAGCGTCAGTTTTCAGATGGGTGTGTAGCCAGCGGGTAACATCAGATAAGCCATGGTCAACATGTTCACGGACTTCCGGACAAGTAGGCGTATCGGATGCGCCTGAATCTGGTTATTTCGCTTCCGTTACATTGAAATGAGTTAGCGGATTGGCCCTTGCAAGAGCCTTCTCGGGTTGTCTTGGTTTGACCAGCATCGAGCGATATTTCGGTTCCCACAATACCAGCATGAGCCAGGTCTTATACCTAGTAGCTAAAGAAACCGAGGCAAATAATATCCAAAAAGCCCGCATTCTGATGCTAAGACTTTGACTGGTAAAGCTTCTATCAACCTTTTTGGCGCCAGACGGAAAAGTGTGCTCGACGGTTGCCATTGTCAAATCTTCCAACATCTCGTTTTTGATATTGCGGGATTGTTCCGTCGTTAGATACTTTTTTCCATAAGGAGCTTCTGGAGCTGCGACAATCAACTCCAAAGTCTCTCCAGCAAAGTTGGTCTAAGCGTTCTCTACATCACTCATTGAACAAGTGACCTTTGGTTAGATCGCTTGGTGTGAATTGTGGGAACTCACGAACAGCACGTTCATAAGATTCTTTTGCTTTTTCCTGCTGACCAATAGACCAGTAGTAAAAACCAAGCGTCAGAATCATAATCCAACGGTTCTCATCGTAGAACGTCCTGGAGATCAGATCTTCCAACAGTCCGATGTTCGTTTCAGCGTCCTGATACCAAGAATCATCAGTACCAAACCGTTCCTCAATTACCTGTGGCGTGATTTCCTTTTTTAGGCGGAATGTGACGCTTCCGCCCCATTTCATCTCTGCTTCAAGGGCGAAGAAATCATCTAGGCGTAACATCGAGAGGTGAATGTGGGGATGAAACTCATGGATGAAATCCTGTTGCAGTACCAGTCCATCTGTAATCACGCGTGGGAAGAAGTTCCTAACTACGTAGTCAGTGACAGGTAACGCTTTGCACAAGTCCACACCCAAAACCTCGATTGGTTCCTCAAAATTGTACCCAGATTTCATAACGTCGCCAGGGAATACCTCCAAGAACCGCTCATCGGCCGCAATCTGTTCGCGGAAAACACCTTCGAAGCTTTCGCCGAGCTTGAAGGTCTTGTTCGGAAAGTTCCTTCTCAAATGATCACGAATATAGTCTTCATCAATCAGAAACAGATCATAGACTTTTATAACCTTGTTGAGTCTGGGGGCGTTCAGTTCGAAATTTGGGTTATCCTTGAGGCCCTGAACCAAATGGTGCGTTGTACCGCCTACAAAACACCCTCCATCCACGATAGTTCCCAAGCCACGATACGTCCGACCGGCGTCATAATAGACCGCCTTATCGGCATCCGTTAGCATACTGGGATAGCTCTTCGACGTGTTGTCAGTATACAGATGGTATTGATTCAGAAGGTCATTTGCCTTGCTGTCATTTTCGAGGAACTTCTGTTGGAAGTTATCCTCAGCGACTCGGTCACTCGAATGTGGCGCCATTACTGACGAACCTGGGGCAAGTTTTTCCCGATAATAACCGATCATCGTATCTATCGGCAGCATACCGAGCGCAATTCGACGAAGCTCTTCTGAGGCATCCAGACAATCCAACGTCTCGGTAAAATGGTCGAGAACACTAACCAAGGTCTTCTTCGAATTTACGTTTGTTGCGTCGCTCAATATCTTTCCAAGGTTGGCGCATATTTCGCGGCGCTCTTCGGGCTGTACAGGGTGTAATTTGATTTTCCACATAGCCTGTTGAGCAGTAAGTAATGCAGAAAATCCGATTTCGTCCTCCAGTCCAAATGCTATAAGCATCTCTTTGAAATGACGCCAAACGTGCAGGAGATCTCTTGCTTTACGCGCGCTCCAGACGGTGTTGGAGATACTTCCAGGGCGGAATCTGTAGTTTACGACAGGCTCCTTAAGGTAAAACACTTGGTCTGAGAGGTAACAGAGAATAGGGACAACTCCGACATCCTCATGAGCTTCTGCAGGAAACTCCAATTTAGCACGTTTGAATAGATCAGCCTTGATCAAGTATCCCCACGCACGCATCGGCAGGTAACCAAAATCGCTTTGGCCAAATGTCGCATGAAATGCGTCAATACCCGAGTAAGTGTTCTTCGCGCTTAGGCTTGATTCACCTTCAAGGATTTCATCAAAGGGCTCAACTTCTTTACCAGATGTAAACCTGTTCGCACGGCCTACAACGGTCTCGCTATTTGTGGAGCGAGCCGCGTTCACCAGGTCACGGATTGCGGTCGGGCCAGACAGTACATCATCTGAATCCAGAAAGAACAGATACTCGCCAGTTGCTTCTTTAACGCCAGTGTTGCGACTAATTCCCAGGCCGGAGTTCTCTGTGTGATTGACCAATTTGATTTGATCGTTGTCAATGGAAGCTCGCTCGGCAATGGGAAATGAGCCGTCTGTTGACTTGTCATTAACGAGAATGACTTCGATTGATGGATAGTCCTGAGCGTGAATGCTGTCGAGGCATTCTCCGAGATAAGCTTCCATATTGAAGATTGGCACAATAATTGAGACTTTGGGTGAATTGAGCTCCAACTTTTCTCGTTCTTCCGGGTGTCGCATCCAGAGTTCGGCTCCAATAGTATCAAGGTCGTAGTGACTATATTTTTTGAGTGCTTCTTCGTAGTGCTCGTTTTTCTCTTCGTCGAATGCCCACGACTCTGCTGCAACGTCAAAGTCAGGACGAAATGCATTCACTATTTCGCTGGCTGTTTTGAAATTCGAGCATGACCCGATTACGTCCCCAGAAAGATTATAAACATATTCAACGATGCCGTTTGCGTGATCTTCAGGGACACCGTCAAGCGTGAGCATTTTGGCGAGTTCCGAAGGAGAATGTGTCAGATGAGACCAATCCGGGATTGGATTAGTGTGTTTATCTGTAAATCGATACACTAAATTTGTGCTGGTTTTTGATCCGCCAGCTGCAGCACCGGTGAGCAAATCTTCGCTTTTTTGCGGTTCAAACCAGACGTGGTGGCCAATTGATCCACCCCACATCGGGCAACCTTGAAGGTAAATAACGCCATCCTTGGCCAAGAAGCGTTTGCATGCATCTACAACGCTTTTGAAATCAGGGATGTGCTCCAGGATCGCAATACCGTAGATCAGATCGAACCCACCCTCTTCGAGGTCCATCTGGCCCATATCACCTACGCGGAAGGTAACGCCATCGGGAAGTGGCTCGTCGCTTTTCCAATCGCCGATATTCGTTGTTGTGACGGATTTCGCGCCATTTTCGATAAAAAGTCGCGCACTGATCAGATGGTAATCGCTCCCAATTTCAAGCACTCGCTTACCTTCAAGATCAACCCGCTGCGCGACAGTTCTGAACTGGTCGAAATGATAATCCGCTGCATTCTCGTTAATATATTGTGTCGAGCGAATTTGGACTTGGCGTGGCTTAGGTGGCCAATCTTGTTTTGCTGGAATCAAACTAGTTTTTGACGCATCGGCCCTGATCAATTCTGACACAGCGGTCTTGCTCCGTTCAAAATAGTCTTCATAAACTTTTCGCGTTTCTTGCTCTGCATTTTTTACAAGGTCCTTGTTCGCAGCAATTTCTGCAACGTGGGCAACCAATTGGCTGATGCTTTCCGCAGAATGGTATATGCTATTGCTGCCAAAACCTACAGTACCTGCAGCTGTGCTGAGCAACGGCATGCCATGCGACATTGTTTCGAGACTCTTGATTTTTAGTCCCGTTCCTCCGCGTTCCGGGTTTATAACGATGTCGCATTCCTGGAAAAACGTATTTAAATCCTGAACCTTACCAAGGAGACGAGGTTTTGCGACATTCAGAATAGAGGGTTCGATAAACCTGTCGAGCTGCTCGCAAACACCACCAGCAAGCACGAACTCACTGTTGTTGCGAAGCTCCGGAAGCTTCATCCATTCCGACATGAAGTCGCCAAGGTTTTGCTCATTGATCCAGTTCTGTGAGCCAAAATATCCAATACGCAGATTCGGATGCAGCCGTTTGACAGGTTGAGGCTGCCAAGGCAAAACGGGAGAAATAACCCGAACTTTTTCTGGATCTGACAACAATTCACGGAAATACTTCGCTTCATCCGATTGTAACGCGATAACGGTATCGGCTCGCTCGCAAGCAAGCGTTTCACCGCCCATCGTCAGGCTCATCCAGGCGGATTCCGAAAGGCCCTGTTCGAGTAACCTTTTATTTCGGTCCTCGAAGCGATCATGTGTCAAAAGCACTTTGTGAGTATAGGCAGCAACCCGATCTAACACACCCGAAAGAAAGGCATAATTCACAAAGGCCATATCGTAGGAGAATTGGCGCACCAAACTTGATACTTCGTCAAGGAGCTCTGGACCGCACCAATCATCAACGTGTACATTTAGTCCATTTCTGTTCCAGCCGACCATGTTCGAAGTGACCGGAACCTCTATATAGAGGTCGCACATCTCCCGGGCCGCGGATTGCATTTGGTGTGTTACAGTGCCCGGTGCATCACCTGCATAGTAAAGCAAGTGTATTCTGTAACCGGATGCTCGGAATTGTTCCAGCCAATCCAGCATGAGTCTTGAGTTTCCCTCGGGTTTCCAAGGGTGCATGTAAGTAACAAACAAAACACTACGGCTGTAGCTAGCATATTCTAAAACAAGGTGTTTTTGCGCTCGAATATCGGCAACGGATGACTGGTTATCAAACCATAAATCTGCGTTTCTCTTTTGAAATGGAAATCGCCGACAATAGTCGGTGTAGGGTAGGTAGGCCACCGATTGCCCAAGACCTCTGTCTTCAATGTCATTCCAGACCAGATATTCGCTTTCGCGGTCGCGAAACCCGGTCAGCGCCAGTTGCCAATCTTCGTTTTGCGTTCTTAGATCTTGTAGTAAGGAAAGTAGTTCCGAAATCCGCTCCTTGCCTTTTGTCAGATGAATATCTGCGCCGATTACCCGCTTGGAACGGTTTTCATCATCCCGAGTTTTTTTCATGGTTTTACCCGAGGTCTCCTATTTTCTAATTTTGAAGATTATTCGTGTGGCCGAATAAATGCCAAACAATTACTGACAAATTTCAACTGATCTGTTCTAGGTTTTGCGCAACACACTCTGAACTGTTTTCCAACGCTTGTCGGCGTGTCCAGTAAAAATCAGATTATTTTACTGATAGCAATATCTCAGCGGTTTTGTCGCAAATTCCTCAAAAGGCAACGCAGCTTGAGCAGGAGAATCGAGTATCCTGTCAGTTGAGCGAACTGTTAAGATGGGCGGAGTCCAAGTGTGAATTGATCCTCGCCGACTATGCTAACCAGTGCTCTTCCTGCCAGTACGGATG
>NZ_JBQFSZ010000023.1:0-2500 GCF_056538325.1 Ruegeria sp. BG8
TTTTCATCGTTAGAGAGGATTGGGCTTTTACTAGGTTTGGCGGTGACCTACTCTCCCGGGGCTTAAGCCCAAGTACCATTGGCGCGGCAGTGCTTAACTTCCGGGTTCGGGATGGGACCGGGTGTTTCACTTGCGCTATGACCACCAAACCGAGGAAAAGCCCACGTCGCTCTTTTTGCTTTGCAAAAAGGCGACGCGCGGGAGGCAGCGTATTCGCTTGCGAATGCGCGTTCCCGCACGGTTATAGTATCAACCAACATCGCGGCTAGGTGCTACGACGCTGTCCTTGGTCAAGGTGTGTATGCTTTTGGTCTTGTTTGATCGCCTACCGCTTTTCTACTTGAGGCGGTGAGCTTTGTCTTTCTGTTACTGGATCAAATCAAGCCTATCGGGCGATTAGTACCGGTCAACTGAACGCATTACTGCGCTTACATCTCCGGCCTATTGACGTGGTGGTCTTCCACGGCCCTCAGGGAGACCTTGTTTTGAGGGGGGCTTCCCGCTTAGATGCCTTCAGCGGTTATCCTGTCCGATCATAGCTACCCAGCACTGCCGTTGGCACGACAACTGGTCCACCAGTGGATCGTTCACCCCGGTCCTCTCGTACTAGGGGCAACTCCTCTCAAGTCTCCTACACCCACGGCAGATAGGGACCGAACTGTCTCACGACGTTCTAAACCCAGCTCACGTACCTCTTTAAACGGCGAACAGCCGTACCCTTGGGACCTGCTCCAGCCCCAGGATGAGATGAGCCGACATCGAGGTGCCAAACACTGCCGTCGATATGGACTCTTGGGCAGTATCAGCCTGTTATCCCCGGCGTACCTTTTATCCGTTGAGCGATGGCCCTTCCACTCGGGACCACCGGATCACTATGGCCGTCTTTCGACTCTGCTCGACTTGTCAGTCTCGCAGTCAGGCTGGCTTCTGCCATTGCACTCAACGAGCGATTTCCGACCGCTCTGAGCCAACCTTCGCGCGCCTCCGTTACGCTTTAGGAGGCGACCGCCCCAGTCAAACTACCCGCCACGCAGGGTCCCGGATCCGGATAACGGACCGCGGTTAGACATCAAGAGTGCGAAGGGTGGTATCTCAAGGGAGGCTCCACAGGGACTTGCGTTCCTGCTTCAAAGCCTACCACCTATCCTGCACATCACAATCCTGATGCCAGTGCGAAGCTGTAGTAAAGGTGCACGGGGTCTTTCCGTCTAACCGCGGGAAGCCTGCATCTTGACAGGCAATTCAATTTCGCTGAGTCGATGTTGGAGACAGCGGGGAAGTCGTTACGCCATTCGTGCAGGTCGGAACTTACCCGACAAGGAATTTCGCTACCTTAGGACCGTTATAGTTACGGCCGCCGTTTACCTGGGCTTCAATTCAAGGCTCTCACCTCTCCTTTTAACCTTCAGGCACCGGGCAGGCGTCAGACCCTATACGTCGTCTTGCGACTTCGCAGAGCCCTGTGTTTTTAATAAACAGTCGCCACCCCCTGGTTTGTGCCCCCAGCCCCTAGTTGCCTAGGAACCGGGCCTCCTTCTCGCGAACTTACGGAGGTATTTTGCCGAGTTCCTTCAACATCGTTCTCTCAAGCGCCTTGGTATGCTCTACCAGTCCACCTGTGTCGGTTTAGGGTACGGTCTGATGGAGGGCTATTTCCAGGAACCACTCAGCAGCCCAATCAATCCGATAAGATTGAACTACACCTGTGATCCGTCACATCCTCCTGGCTCAGGAATATTAACCTGATTCCCATCGCCTACGCCTTTCGGCCTCGGCTTAGGGGCCGGCTTACCCTGCTCAGATTAGCTTTAAGCAGGAACCCTTGGACTTTCGGCGAGAGTGTCTCTCACACTCTTTGTCGCTACTCATGTCATCATTCTCACTAGTGATCTCTCCACGGGATCGCTCACGCGCCCGCTTCATCGAAAGCTCCTTGCGTCCAATACCCCCGAAGGAGTTAAGGACGCATGGAACTATGTCACACTACGCTCTGCTACCGATGCTTACGCATCCCTAGACTTCGGCTCATGGCTTGAGCCCCGTTACATCTTCGCCGCAGGACAACTTATTTAGACCAGTGAGCTGTTACGCTATCTTTAAAGGATGGCTGCTTCTAAGCCAACCTCCTGGTTGTTTTGGTCGTCCCACCTGCTTTCCCACTTAGCCATGAATTGGGGGCCTTAGTCGTAGGTCAGGGTTGTTTCCCTCTCCACTACGGACGTTAGCATCCGCAGTGTGTCTGCCATCTAGTACTCCCGGGTATTCGGAGTTTGGTTAGGATCAGTAAGCCTGTGGGGCCCCATTACCCATCCAGTGCTCTACCCCCCGGGGTATTCGGATGACGCTCTACCTAAATAGATTTCGCAGAGAACCAGCTATCTCCGAGTTTGATTGGCCTTTCACCCCTAGGCACAGCTCATCCCGATCCTTTTCAACGGATGTGGGTTCGGTCCTCCAGTAAGTGTTACCTTACCTTCAACCTGGCCATGCCTAGATCACT
>NZ_JBQFSZ010000024.1:0-2827 GCF_056538325.1 Ruegeria sp. BG8
CTCCGCGCCCGGCGCGCTTGCCCAATCAGACGACGGAGAATATGAAAACCAAACCCGCAGACTCTCGTTATGAAGGAGAGAGCCTTGGGAGGTAGGTCAGACCAGAAACTTCCGTGCCTCCATACCTGGATGTGAGTTTATTTAATGCGCCCCGGCCCGGACCATGCTTGCAGCACATCTCCGCCGTTGGCATCCTCGCTTCCTGTTGTTAGGTTTTTCCGATGATCGGCGCTTCTAAAAAACAGCTCTTTCGCATTCGCTTGGCCCCTCAAGAGGTTGCGCAAACTCCAAATCAGAACAAGGGAAACCGCGGAGACCAGGTCAAATGTTGAGAACTGTGTCCAGATAGACCCACCGCCTAACCACTTTAGAAGACTGAGCAGAGTTTAACGAAAGATTTCCTTTTTTTCCCGGGAAATTTGGTAAGTTGTGTGTCGATGGTAGCCTGAAAACACAAATCTTCATAAGTGACACTTTGCAGAATAAATCAAATAAGTTCTTCTCTATGACAGCAGAAGTAGAAGTGCAGAACCAAACAGTGCGCGAACCTATGGAAGCTGAATTCACATTTTTTTCCAAGTGTCTTTGGTTATTCATATTCTATGGCATTCCATCTTTAGCAATTCTCTCGGTAGCTATGGCGGCAGTAAAATCTCATAGTAATAGCAGAGTTGTAATCGAAATAGCGGACCGATTTATTCTAAACAACGAAATCAGTATTCCGACGGCAATTAGCTTCCTTCTAATGGTAACTGCTTCCCAGCTATCAGCATTGGTTTATTTTGTCTTCCAAAAGCTCAAAAAAAGAAAACTAAACCTGATTTGGGTTTTATTGGCTTTCGGTATGGCCGCAATGGCCTTTGACGAAGTCGGCCAAATACATGAAAAGATACCTGCGCCAGTATTGCGCGAATATTTCTTAGATCATGGTTGGATACTTGCCATGCTATTACCGCTTTTAGCCTGCGCGGTTCTTTCAGTGCCCTTTTTCCTTGCTTTGCCACGCGACTTGGCGAGAGGGCTATTTACTGCATTGGCTACATTTTTTTTCGGTGCCATCGCGCTTGAAGGGATTGGTGGGTTCTACGCAACCAAGGTAGAAAAAAATCTCCTATATGACTTTTTTACAGTTCTCGAAGAATCAACGGAACTCCTGGGCATTGCATATATGAACATCGTCCTTTTTGATTTCATCTCAAGGCAACGTTTCATTTTGAAATTCTATCACGACGCAAGTCAGGAATAAGATCAATCGTTTAATTAACGTGATCGCATCCTAATTGTTATTAAGTTTCTGTAGTTTTTAATTCAAAAACAACGGTGTTTTTTTGAACATTCAATTTTGTTTTGCACGAGTGTCTTAAAGCGACCGAGGGTTAGGTGTCTGGTCAAATAATGGAAATTTATTTATTCTAAACTAATTTCAGTTTCCAGCAGACGATAGTCGAAGACCTGCCACAATTGAATAAGCTAGTAAACCGCACATCCCGAATAGTTTTAACCCGTCTTCAATAACAACTCGATACTCGCCTAAATGGTATTCAAGTGAATGCTCCAGCACGGTATCGACAAAAATGGATCCAACGAAAAACAGAGAAGTGGCAGCAAGAAAGCGGTTTTCAGGCCAACTCAGCCATCGGACACTAAGACAAACCAACGAGCCCAATACTGTGGCATAGAACGTAACGAATTTTCTTTGATGCGATTCATGTAACATGAACATGTCGTCCAATGCCATCACAAAGGCCAAAGAAAACCCAATCAAACATAGCAGAACACCACCATCGACCGTTTCTACTTTTTGTGATCTTTGAATGGCTACAAATCCGAAAACTGCTGCGCTAGCCATCGTAAATAGATTTCCCAGCAACGAAATTGCGCCTGTTTCTGAGCCACAACAATCCTCCAAACTCCCCGTTCTTGCAAAACGGTGTTGAACGACGTTTAAAGGATCCCTTAATAGGTCTCCGGCTTTCCACCATGGTTGAGAGACCACTCCCGCCATCACAATCGCTGGAAGCCCAAACGCAATCAAGAATAGAGTTATTGTGAGCCATTGAGGTCTACTTATCGTAACAGGCCGGCTGCTTTGGCCTGGCCCAAAATACCGTTCAACAATATTCCAAAAACACAATATACAAACAACAGTAACCGAAACATACAACAATGACTTCGGTGAGATGTGTTCAAGAAGTGAGCCCTGTTTTGAAAGGATCAATATCAGCACTGTCGACAGTGGAAGTCCAATCAAAGTGACTTGCACTAAACGTTTCACTCGTTACTCCGTAGGCAAACAAAACTAAGTCTGATTTTTGTCGACACTTTTACTGTTCGCAATCTTACACAAAGATTAAAAAAAAACCTATTACTATGCACGTATCGGCAGCTTTTTCGGAACATTCCACTCGAAATAAGCACTATTGTATTAAGAAATGTTTGATTTTCCAGACTTGGATTTACTAGTCGCGATGTGCAAAGGATTTTATAAAGTGCATCACATGATTTTCGTGCATAAACCTAAATACAACACAAATTCTATAGTTTCCTCAATAGATGGAGAATCCTGTAAGTTTGATAATTTTCAAGGGCCGTCGCAACTAAGCAGTTACACCGATTAATTCAGTGACCTTTTTAATTAATTTTAGCGTAGCACCGGGTGTAGGTGCCCCAAACGCAAGAAGCACCCCTTGGGGCGTTATCATATTGTATTTGTGTAATTAATTTTGGTTGCGGGAGTAGGATTTGAACCTACGACCTTCAGGTTATGAGCCTGACGAGCTACCGGGCTGCTCCATCCCGCGACACTTTGGTGGTCTACCGCCTGTTC
>NZ_JBQFSZ010000025.1:0-2325 GCF_056538325.1 Ruegeria sp. BG8
TTGGCCCTCGAAAGGGCCTCCTCGTAGTGATTATCCATGATGTCCTTAAGCCAGATCTCGCAGTCGTCTCTCAAAAAGAAGTGCTGACCATCCATCATATGATCTCCACTTCGGCGAACCGGGTATCACCAGCAATGTGATCGTTGATGCTCACTGGCTCCAAGTCAGGACCATGGATTTTACCCCGCTCGATCCAATAGCCGGACTTAACCCAAATCGCGCGTTGATAGTCTTTGCCACCCCACTTGGCCTTTGTCTTCCGCCAATCGAGCTCATCCATGAGGTGCTTGGTTTGGTTGATGTTTCCTTTGAGATGCGTCTGGACGAACTCAACCACTCCCGCTTCAGGGAGAGCGACGAGCCCGCTAGCATTCAGTTCTTCCTCCAACCGATCAACAATGGTGTCACGGCTGGTCTGGTGCAGGCGTTCCATGGTCGGTGTCTGATGGTCGGCGATGTTAAGGCTCTTGGCGCTGAAACCTTCCGGCAGTTGTCTCTGCATCAAGGCGTTATAGACACAAGCCACGTTCGCCGGATCATCCAGGAACTGATGAACCTGACCGACAAGGATCGAAAACTCATTGGCACGAGAGCCCCCTGATCGTCCGTCGTGGTTTACGTCCATTACGAGGTAACGGCGCTCACCCTCACCGATCCAAGACGGCCAGATGTTCGAGGTGAACAAGAAGCAGCACGACTGCTTTGCACGTTCAGCTTCAATCCCTTTCCGCTCTATCAGAACGTAGGGGTCCGTGATGAAGGTTTTGATTGCGTTTTCCTGCGGCGACCCCGGCTTGATCTGGGTTTCCTCACAAACCACAAGCTTGCTTGTCAGAACCGTGGCGTTGAACTGCTGCGTGAGCTTGCTGACGTTATTTGGAACGACGGTATTCTGATTGCCGAAGAGTTCGGTCAGAATGCGTGCCGTTGTACTTTTCCCAGTACCTCTTCCCCGCGAGTACAGGAATGGAGCCCAAGCAGGCTTTTCCCCCTCGTTCTGGAGGCTCCATGCTAACCAGTTCAGGAACTGCTCACGGTCGTGATCAAGCTGAAAGAACTCATCGAAGAATTGTCCGATGGTGCCAAGTTCAGCGGAATTGATCCTGAGTTGACGATATTCAGGTTCGACCCATGTATTGGCTGCGACTGCTCCACGCGACCGTATCAGTCGGTTAGAGTTCCCGGCCTCACAGATTGCCGTTCCGTTCCAGACCTGAAACGACCGGTCGGCGTCAGTATGTTGCGTTTCGATCAGCAGCTTGAATAAGCCTTTAACCAAGTCGTTGCTCAGTGGAACTTCGGGATGCTCGTCCCGTACCCGGTTCAGGATCATCCGCTCCACATCGTTGCGCGACAGTGGAACACTCAGATTCTCCACATCGAAGAACTTGTTGTCTCTCCGAACGATCTGATCGCCATAGGCCTTGGCTAGACGTTGAACTTGCTCTGTTACCTCCGCTCCAGCAGTTGGATTATTATTGGTTTCCATTGATGGTTATCTCCCATCATTGATGCTCCCGGCTTAGCCACGCGCCCTATATCAGGAGACGGCTGATTAGACCGTTTATGAGGGGCTGGCACCGGGTGCATAATCGTGTTCTTCTCTCCTATAGAGTGCCCTGGAAGAATTTTCGGGCTGAAAACGAGCTAAAACCCCTTATTTTTATAGCAAAAACGGCCACCAGAGGGTCGCGGCCTGTTTTTGGTTCATTTTGCCCGAATTTGGCGGTTGAAATTGGGGAAATACTAAACTTCAGCGGAGGCTTTCGGATGGTCAACAGCAAGCATCAATACCAGCGACGCACGGTTTAAATTGGCCTCCTGACCAACAAGGCCGGAATGCCATTTGAACCCATGAATGAGGTTCGTTCTCAGGCAATAAGCAATATGCAGTAATGCGGCAATCCGTTGGGTATAGTCGTCTGGATCATCTCTGAATACTTGCTCGATACGGTTCGTGGAGTTTACCGCCTCCCGCGTTAGCTCTTCTAAATACGGCGAAATATTGGCTCCTTCGAGGTGCCGATTACTGAAATAACTGAAAGCTTCCGTAAATTCCTGCGTCCTGGTGAAGTCGTTCAGTCCGTTAGCCGCCGCTTCCTCGATCCGATCAAAATTACTAACATCATGCGACTTACCAGCTGACACGTTCTTTGCGAATAGTCGTGTGTCTGCTGGACCGATGATCTGTTGCTCGAAAAAACTCCAAATCAATACAAAATGGGCAATGGAACCCTTGAGAGGGCGATCAAGTTCCGGGCAGTCCGGCCGATGTTTTTTTAGCCACTTGTCGAAATCGCTCATTAAACTCTCCACTATGCACAC
>NZ_JBQFSZ010000026.1:0-1906 GCF_056538325.1 Ruegeria sp. BG8
TTGAAACGCCGCCCGGTTTGGGCGGCGTTTGTTGTTTTATTGCTGTTTTGGCTTTGGGTTATTCGGCGGCTTGTGTGGCGCCTTCGCCCTGCTTGTCGCGCAGACCATCGCGGAACAGCGCTTTGGCAAGGGCAACCATCATCAGCCCCATCACCATCGTGAACGGAAGCGCACCGATGATCATCGCGTTGCGCAGCGCGTCCAGCGGGTTGTTGTCACCCGCCGCAAGGATCAGCGTGCCAATCACAGCCGTCAGGATCAGACCCCAGATGATGCGGTGCTTGATGCCCGTCTCCTGGCTGCCGCCCGACATGATCGTGTTCATAACCAGAATGCCCGAGTCCGCAGACGTCACCAGGAAGGTCATGATCAGGATCACACACATCACATTCAGCATCGACAGCAGACCGCCGTCAATCATGTAGGACAGTGTCACGAACAGCTTGTTGGTGTTCGACGCACCGATGATCGCACCTTCAGCTGCACCTGCCAGCTCAAGATCAATCGCCGTGCCGCCCAGAACCGTCATCCACGCAAAGCACACCAGCGCCGGTGCGAACACGCAGCCCAGGATGAATTCGCGAACCGAACGGCCCTTGGAGATGCGTGCCAGGAACAGGCCCACAAACGGCGAGAACGCGATCCACCACGCCCAGTAGAACGTGGTCCAACCGGCCTGCCAGCCAAACTGACGACCCTGCTCACCTGCAGCATAGGCCGCAGCCAGTGTCGCTTCGTCCAGCTCGGCTGCTGCGCCCTCAAGACCGCTCTTGAAGCCGTCAAAGCTGCCCCACGCATTGGTCGCGCCGCCCATCAGGTCATTGGCATGCGCCTGCGCTTCTGCAGGCAAAGCCGCCGCAAAAGCCTCGGCCGACAGCGGACCATAGGCGTTAAAGCTAAGCGAGATGAAGTGCAGGATATAGTCCACCATCGCCGTGCCATAGGTGGTCATGGCGAAGACAAACGATCCAAACACAACAAACGTGCCCAGCAGGATGATCGACAGAACCAGGTTCAGGTTCGACAGGTACTTAACGCCCCGGCCAACACCCGACACAGCCGAGATGATCGACAGACCCATGATGACGACCAGACCAGAGATCAGGCCCACTTTGGACGGGGTCGGAACCTCACCACCAAAGTCCATGATCCATTCCATGCCCGTGATGGCATAGAGACCGTCGATGAACTGGCTTACGCCAAACCCGATGGTCACCGACACGCCCAGGATGGTCGCAACCACGCCCAGAACGTCAACGATGTGGCCCAGAAAACCGTTCATCAGCTTGCCAAACAGTGGCGTCAGCGCCGCGCGAATGGTCAGCGGCATGTTGCGCGTATACGCGTAATAGGCCAGCGACAGGCCTGTCACCACGTAGATCGCCCAGGCGTGGAACCCATAATGCAGATAGGTATAGCGATAGGCCGATTGCACCGCTTCGGGCTCGTTGCCCACAACGTCACCGGCAACCACGACCGGGTTCGATCCCCACAGGCCCAGAGGCTCGGCCGTGGCAAAAACCATCAGGCCCACACCCAGACCGGCACCGAACATCATCGAAAACCACGAAAAGTTCGAAAACTCGGGCTTCTCACCCGGCAGGCCCATCACCCGCTTGCCCGTCGAAGGGATAATCGCAACAACTGCCAGAAAGAAAAAGAACAGCCCCACAATCACAATGTAAAAGCTGTTGAAAACTTCCAGAAGCTTGAAGTTCCAGCTGCCCAATGTGCTGTTGGCATTGGCCGGAAACACCAAAGCCCACAGCACCAGAGCAACCATGATACCCTTACTGATCAGCGCAATAGGTACGCTGTTATTCTCATAAAAACCGCTATCCGCCGTCTTTATGTCCAAGTCCGTAAACGGCTCTTTTATCGACATAACTTCCTCCGTGTTGTCCGT
>NZ_JBQFSZ010000027.1:0-1856 GCF_056538325.1 Ruegeria sp. BG8
GCGGCAAAGCCTGCCAGATCGGCAGCGGCCTCCAGCTTGTCCATGGTCCCGTTGTAATCCCCGGTGTCATAGGTCAGCGCCACCGGCGTGTCATAGGGGAACTGGGTGATGAAGTTCTGACGGCGCAGCGCAATCGGATCGACCCCCAACTCGCGCGCGGCTTTGTCCACCACACGCTCCAGCTGATAGGTCGCCTCGGGCCGGCCCGCGCCGCGATAGGCATCCACCGGCACCGTGTTGGTGAACATCGCCTTCACGTTCACCTGAATGACCGGCGTTTTGTAGTTGCCTGCCATCAGCGTGCCGTGCAGCCAAGTGGGGACGGAACTTGAGAAGGTTGACAGATACGCCCCAAGGTTCGCATAGGTGTTGGTGCGCAGACCGATAAAGTTGTTATCGGCATCCAGCGCCAACTCGATCGTGCCCACATGGTCACGGCCATGGGCATCAGACATGAACGCCTCAGACCGGCTGGCCGACCATTTGACGGGCCGGTTGCAGGCCTTGGCCGCAAAGGTCACAAACGCCTCTTCGGCGTAGTGGAAGATCTTGGTGCCAAAACCGCCGCCCACATCCGGGGCCACCACGCGGACCTTATGCTCGGGCAGACCCAGCACAAAGGCACACATCAGCAGGCGGATCACATGCGGGTTCTGCGACGTGGTAAAGAGCGTATACTCATCCGTCCCCCGCTTGTATTCCGCCACCGCCACGCGCGGCTCCATCGGGTTGGCGACCAGACGGTTGTTCACCAGATCCAGCGTGGTCACATGGGCCGCATTGGCGAAGACCTCATTGACCTTGGCGTCATCGGCCTCACCCAGCTGCCAGTCATAGCATATATTGTTCTTCAGATCGTCATGGACCAGCGTCGCGCCCTCTTGCGCGGCGGCCTTCATGTCGATCACGGCGGGCAGTTCTTCGATGTCGACGTCGATCGCCTCGGCCGCGTCACGCGCCTGTTCCAGACTGTCGGCCACAACGGCCGCAATCGGATCGCCCACATGGCGCACTTTGCCTTGCGCCAGAATGGGATGCGCCGGTTCCTGCATGGGCGCACCGTGCTTGTCCGTCACCTCCCAGCCGCAGGGGATGCCGCCCACGCCTTCGAAATCCTTGCCGGTAAACACCTTGACCACACCCGGCATGCCTTCGGCCGCCGCGGTGTCTACAGAATTGATCCGGCCATGCGCGATATCCGAGCGCAGGAAATACACATAGGCCTGTCCGGCCACGTTGATGTCGTCGGTATAATTGCCCGCTCCGGTCAGAAAGCGCACGTCCTCGCGCCGCTTGGAACTGGCTCCGATGCCACTGTCTTTGGGCATTGCTTGATCTCCTCCCTGGAAAAGAATTTTCGACGAAAATTCTTGCCCGCCGCCTTATTCAGCAGCGATGTTGCTCACGTCCTGACCCGATGCGGCCATGATCGCCTTGACGATGTTATGATAGCCCGTGCACCGGCACAGGTTGCCTTCCAGATAATGCCGGATCTCTCCCTCCGTCGGGCGCGGGTTCTCTTTCAACAGCGCCGCCGCACTCATCACCATGCCCGGCGTGCAGAACCCGCACTGAAGTCCGTGATGATCCTGAAAAGCCTGCTGGATCACGTTCAGAGACCCATCCGCATTCGCCTGACCCTCAATCGTGCCAACATCCGCACCATCCGCCTCAAGCGCCAACATGTTGCACGACTTCACAGCCTCGCCATTCACATGCACAACACACGCACCACACTGCGCCGTGTCACACCCAACATGCGTCCCTGTCAAACTCAAATGATCACGCAAAAATCCAGACAATAACGTCCGACCCTCAACCTCACCGCTCACAGCTACGCCGTTCACAGTCATCGA
>NZ_JBQFSZ010000028.1:0-1316 GCF_056538325.1 Ruegeria sp. BG8
CCGCTGCGGTCATACCGCACCTGGTCAAAGCCGCCGCCCGCATTCAGAACATCGGTCCCCGCGCCCAGAATGAACTGCTCATCTGCAGCCGAGCCAGTGATGGTGTCATCACCATTTCCGGTCCGCAATGAGATATATGCGCCCTCGCCCATCACGTTCAGGGTAATAGAACCCGTGGAGTTGGTGATGATACCGGTCGTAAGATCCGCAGTCACATCCGTGCCCGCGCCAATCCGAACGGTCCCGGTGTTCGCGTCAACGTTGATCGTGTCGTCGCCGCCCGCGTAGAAGATGCCAGCCCAGGTAAACTCGGAGCCCTGCACGATGTTGAACGTATCGTCCCCCGACGTGCCCACAAGACCAATGCCAAAACCGCCCGTCGTCGTTGGGTCGGTGAACGTATCCATCCCGTCAACGCCATCAACACCTTTCACAACCGTGCCCGTGTTGTTCGCATAATCCAACGTGGCATTGATCGGATTCAAAAGACCGGAATAGTCGACCTCGACAAAGCTCTCGCCACCCGAATTGGTAAAGACGATTTCATCATTACCCAGCGACCCGTTGACAAGATCAAACCCGTCCGCATTGCCCGCAGGGTCAATCACATCGTCCCCATCCGTCCCGTCAAGAACATCATCCCCAAACGTTCCAACTATGGTCGCGGTCGACGATCCGCCAACATCCGCCTGGAATTCGGCAACCGTCCAGCCCTGAACACGCACCGTTGCCCCGTTCGGAAGCGTCACCACAACGTCGTCACCGTCCTGAACCGCGTTCGCGATGGCTGCGTCAATCTCGGCATCCGTGAAGCTGGGGGAAAGCTGGATATCGTCGATATCATCGCCCTCATAGTCAACGATCGTGTCGTTGCCCTGACCCACGACAAAGACATCTGCACCCGCACCACCGATCAGAACGTCATCTCCGGCACCACCCCGCAGGGTATCATCCCCGCCACGGCCAGAAAGTTGCGAGCCGGTATCAGCGGCGGTCAGGTCGTCATTGCCAGTGCGCGAGCCGCGCACAGATTCAACGCCCGTCAGCGCGTGATCGAACGCCAGACCGTCCCAAACACCCGTCGCCGTGCCGGTCTGCAGGTTCACCGTCACCCCGCCTTCCACGCCGCTGCGGTCATACCGCACCTGGTCAAAGCCGCCGCCCGCATTCAGAACATCGGTCCCCGCGCCCAGAATGAACTGCTCATCTGCAGCCGAGCCAGTGATGGTGTCATCACCATTTCCGGTCCGCAATGAGATATATGCGCCCTCGCCCATCACGTTCAGGGTAATAGAACCCGTGGAGTTGGTGATGAT
>NZ_JBQFSZ010000029.1:0-1217 GCF_056538325.1 Ruegeria sp. BG8
TGAGCCTCCCCCAGTGAACTGGTCCACCGTTATGTTAAGGAAACGGAGGACGACGAATGGCAAACAAGAGACCGAAGCCCGAAGAGATTGTCTCGAAGTTACGGCAGGTTGAAGTTCTGATGGGGCAAGGCATGTCCCGTCTTGATGCGATCAGACAGATCGGCGTTGTTGAACAAACCTATTACCGCTGGCGCAAGAAGTACGGTGGAATGGGTGTGGATCAGTTGAAAGAACTGAAGCGACTTCAGAAAGAGAACGAGCGGCTGAGGCGCGCAGTCTCAGATCTGACGCTGGACAAACTGATCCTGACGGAAGCCACAAAGGGAAACTACTGAGCCCCGCTCGTCGTCGTGCCTGCATCGATCATGTCCGCAGCCAGCTCAATGTATCTGAGCGCCGCGCCTGCCGCGTGCTGGGACAACACCGGTCCACTCAACGGCACGTCCCACAAGGTCGCGCGGACGAGGACAGGTTGGTGGCCGACATGATCGAGCTGGCCCGACAGTATGGCCGATATGGCTATCGCAGGATCTCTGTGCTGCTGAGAGAGGCTGGATGGTCTGTCAGTGACGGGCGGGTTGAACGGCTTTGGCGACGAGAGGGGCTGAAAGTGCCCTTAAAACAACCGAAGAAAGGGCGGCTCTGGCTGAATGACGGATCATGTGTCCGGCTTCGGCCAGAGCATCGCAATCACGTTTGGAGCTATGACTTCGTCCATTGCCGAACCGATGATGGCAAAGCCTTCCGGACACTGAACGTCCTTGATGAGTACAGCCGGGAATGCTTGGCAATCAGAGTCGAGCGGAAACTGAACTCGACCGATGTAATCGACGTTCTGACAGACCTGTTCATACTTCGCGGCGCGCCCAGTTTCATACGTTCTGACAATGGGCCGGAATTTGTCGCCCAGGCTGTCCGAGACTGGATTGCTGCCGTCGGCGCCAAGACGGCTTACATCGAACCGGGCAGCCCATGGGAGAACGGATATTGCGAAAGCTTCAACGGGAGAATGAGGGATGAACTGCTCAACGGCGAGATCTTCTACAGCTTGCCCGAAGCTCAAATTCTGATCGAACAATGGAGGAGACACTACAACACAAAACGCCCCCACAGTGCACTGGGCTATCGCCCGCCAGCGCCTGAAACCATCATCCCAATGGACTACAGGCCGACGATGCACTAACAATCAATTTGGACCAGTCAGATGAGGCTGCTCA
>NZ_JBQFSZ010000030.1:0-1165 GCF_056538325.1 Ruegeria sp. BG8
GACCTACCTCCCAAGGCTCTCTCCTTCATAACGAGAGTCTGCGGGTTTGGTTTTCATATTCTCCGTCGTCTGATTGGGCAAGCGCGCCGGGCGCGGAGCCCTCAAACTGTTCAAGCGTCCGGCGCGCTTCTGCGGGTGTTTGATGGCCGAGCGATGAGTGGGGCCTGACGTTGGTGTAGCCGTATCGCCAGAGCGCCAGCTTGCGCCGGGCATCCTCCAGTCTGTCGAACATCTCCTCGTTCAGGAGCTCATCGCGCAGGCTGCCGTTGAAGCTTTCGATGAAGGCGTTCTGCTGCGGCTTGCCCGGATCGATGTAGTGCCAGTGGACGCTGTTGTCGTTGGCCCACTTCAGGATTGCCCGGCTGGTGAACTCGGTCCCGTTGTCGCTGACAATGCTGGTCGGTCTGCCATAGAGGTGGACAAGCGCATCCAGCTCCCGCGCGTCTCTGGCCCCTGAGATGCTCGCGTCGGCCATCAGGCACAGGTTCTCGCGGCAGCAATCATCGTTCACCGCCAGAATGCGGAACCGGCGTGAAGCCCCGAACGTGTCAGACAAGAAGTCCAGCGACCCGCGTTCGCCCGGTCTCAGCGCCTTCGGCATTGGTGTCCGCGATCCCCGCGCCCGTTTGCGGCCCCGTCGTCACCTGACACCCAGCTTCTCATCCGTGTACAAGCGATAGAGCTTCTTGTGGTTCATGATCATCCCCTTGCGCTCCCGCATCACGCCAATCCGCCGATAGCTGAACCGGCGGCGCTTGGCAGCGATAGCCTTCATCTCCTTGCGTATCTCGGGATTGTTCGGCGGGCGTTCACGCCGGACCGTCTTCGGATCGACACCGACAAGTCGGCAGGTCCGGCGTTGCGAGATGTCATGATCCCGCATCGCCCTGAGCGCTACCTCTCGCCGCTCACTCGGCGTCGTCAGTTCTTTCCCAAAAGATCCTTCACCACCACGTTGTCCAGCATGGCGTCGGCCAGCAGCCGCTTGAGCTCGGCATTCTCGTCCTCCATCACTCTCAGCTTCGCGACGTCAAACACCTCCATGCCGCCATACTTCGATTTGTATTTGTAGAACGTGCCCTAGCTGAGACCGTGCTTGCGGCACACCTCCGCAGTCGGCATCCCGGCTTCCTGTTCTTTGATCATCCCAATGATCTGGGCTTCC
>NZ_JBQFSZ010000031.1:0-1101 GCF_056538325.1 Ruegeria sp. BG8
AGTTCCCCTATGACACGCCGGTGGCGCTGACCTATGACACCGGGGATTACAACGGGACCATGGACAAGCTGGAGGCCGCTGCCGATCTGGCAGGCTTTGCCGCGCGGCGTGCGGCAAGCGAGGCCAATGGCAAGCTGCGCGGTCTGGGCATCAACTGCTATATCGAGGCCTGCGGCATTGCGCCGTCGAACATCGTTGGCATGCTGGGCGCGCGCGCAGGGCTCTATGACGCGGCGACCGTGCGGGTGAATGCCACCGGATCGATCAGCGTCATGGTGGGTGCACACAGTCATGGGCAAGGGCATGAGACCGCCTTTCCGCAGGTCGTGGCCGACATGATTGGCATCGACGAGTCGATGGTCGAGATCGTGCATGGCGACACCTCGAAGATCCCGTTTGGCATGGGCACCTATGGTTCGCGCTCGCTGGCGGTTTGTGGCTCGGCCATGGTCAAGGCCACCGAGAAGGTGATCGACAAGGCCAAGAAGATCGCCGCCCACCTGTTGGAAGCGTCCGAAGCCGATATCGAGCTGAAGGACGGTCAGTTCAGCGTCGCAGGCACCGACAAGTCGGTGGCCTGGGGCGATGTGACCCTGACGGCCTATGTGCCCCATAACTACCCGCTGGAGGTCGAGCCGGGGTTGGAGGAGACTGCGTTTTACGACCCGGCCAACTTTACCTTCCCCTCGGGCGCTTATGCCTGCGAGGTCGAGCTGGACCCCGAGACCGGCAAGGTCAGCATCGAGGCGTTCACCGCCGCGGATGACTTTGGCAACATCGTCAACCCGATGATCGTGGATGGCCAGGTCCATGGTGGTATCGGCCAGGGCATTGGTCAGGCTTTGCTGGAGAACTGCGCCTATGACGAGAATGGCCAGTTGCTGAGCGCCTCTTACATGGATTACGCGATGCCGCGCGCCGATGACGTGCCGTTCTACGGCGTCGATCATTCCAGCCAGACGCCGTGCACGCACAATCCTTTGGGCGTGAAGGGCTGTGGTGAGGCCGGGGCCATTGGCTCGCCGCCTGCGGTGGTCAATGCGGTTCTGGATGCGATGAACTCGGGTGGCAAGGCTGTCGATCACATCGACATGCCAGTGA
>NZ_JBQFSZ010000032.1:0-1101 GCF_056538325.1 Ruegeria sp. BG8
TCACTGGCATGTCGATGTGATCGACAGCCTTGCCACCCGAGTTCATCGCATCCAGAACCGCATTGACCACCGCAGGCGGCGAGCCAATGGCCCCGGCCTCACCGCAGCCCTTCACGCCCAAAGGATTGTGCGTGCACGGCGTCTGGCTGGAATGATCCACGCCGTAGAACGGCACGTCATCGGCGCGCGGCATCGCGTAATCCATGTAGGAGGCGCTCAGCAGCTGGCCATTCTCGTCATAGGCGCAGTTCTCCAGCAAAGCCTGACCAATGCCCTGACCGATACCGCCATGGACCTGGCCATCCACGATCATCGGGTTGACGATGTTGCCAAAGTCATCGGCGGCGGTGAACGCCTCGATGCTGACCTTGCCGGTCTCGGGGTCCAGCTCGACCTCGCAGGCATAGGCGCCCGAGGGGAAGGTAAAGTTGGCCGGGTCATAAAACGCGGTCTCCTCCAACCCCGGCTCGACTTCCAGCGGGTAGTTGTGCGGCACATAGGCCGTCAGGGTCACATCGCCCCAGGCCACTGACTTGTCGGTGCCCGCCACGCTGAACTGACCGTCCTTCAGCTCAATATCGGCCTCGGAGGCCTCCAGCAGGTGGGCGGCGATCTTCTTGGCCTTGTCGATCACCTTCTCGGTGGCCTTGACCATGGCCGAGCCACAAACCGCCAGCGAGCGCGAGCCATAGGTGCCCATGCCAAACGGGATCTTCGAGGTGTCGCCATGCACGATCTCAACCATCGACTCGTCGATGCCGATCATGTCGGCCACAACCTGCGGAAAGGCGGTCTCATGCCCTTGCCCGTGGCTGTGCGCGCCGACCATGACGCTGATCGAGCCGGTGGCATTCACCCGCACGGTCGCCGCGTCATACAGACCCGCACGGGCCCCCAGCATGCCAACGATGTTCGACGGCGCAATGCCGCACGCCTCGATATAGCAGTTGATACCCAGACCGCGCAGCTTGCCATTCGCCTCGCTTTCCGCACGGCGGGCGGCAAAGCCTGCCAGATCGGCAGCGGCCTCCAGCTTGTCCATGGTCCCGTTGTAATCCCCGGTGTCATAGGTCAGCGCCACCGGCGTGTCATAGGGGAACT
>NZ_JBQFSZ010000033.1:0-953 GCF_056538325.1 Ruegeria sp. BG8
GTGTGACGACCGCCTTCTTCCTTGGTCAGGATGTAGGCTTCGGCTTCGAACTTGGTGTGCGGTGTAACCGAACCCGGCTTACACAGAACCTGGCCACGCTCAACGCCGTCACGGTCAACACCACGCAGCAGGGCACCGATGTTGTCGCCTGCTTCACCGCGGTCCAGCAGCTTCCGGAACATTTCAACGCCGGTGCAGGTGGTTTTCGAAGTGTCGCGGATGCCGACGATTTCAATCTCGTCGCCAACGTTGATCACGCCACGCTCAACACGACCCGTAACAACAGTACCACGACCCGAGATCGAGAACACGTCTTCGATCGGCATCAGGAACGGCTGGTCAACAGCACGCTCAGGCGTGTCGATGTAGTCATCAACAGCCGCCATCAGTTCCTTGATTTTCTCTTCGCCGATTTCCGGGTTGTTGCCTTCCATCGCGGCCAGAGCCGAACCTGCAACGATCGGAATATCGTCGCCGGGGTATTCGTAGCTGGACAGCAGTTCGCGAACTTCCATCTCAACCAGTTCCAGCAGCTCTTCGTCGTCAACCTGGTCAACTTTATTCAGGAACACGACCATCTTCGGGATACCAACTTGGCGGCCCAGCAGGATGTGCTCACGCGTTTGCGGCATCGGGCCGTCAGCGGCGTTCACAACCAGGATCGCGCCGTCCATCTGGGCAGCACCGGTGATCATGTTCTTGACGTAGTCAGCGTGGCCGGGGCAGTCAACGTGCGCATAGTGACGCGCGTCTGTCTCGTATTCCACGTGGGCGGTCGAGATGGTGATGCCGCGCGCTTTTTCTTCCGGCGCACCGTCGATTTGGTCATACGCTTTGAAGTCACCGAAATACTTGGTGATCGCTGCGGTCAGCGTCGTTTTACCATGGTCAACGTGGCCAATCGTGCCGATGTTGACGTGCGGTTTTGTACGCTCAAACTTTTCCTTTGCCAT
>NZ_JBQFSZ010000034.1:0-733 GCF_056538325.1 Ruegeria sp. BG8
TTCCCTTGTTCTAATTTGGAGTTTGCGCAACCTCTTGAGGGGTCAAGCGGATGCGAAAGAGCTGTTTTTTAGAAGCGCAGATCACCGGAAAAAACCTAAGAACAGGAGGTGGGTATGCTGACGGCGGAGATGTGATGCAAGCATGGTCGGGGTCGGGGCACATTAAGCAAGTTCACATCCAGGTATGGTGGCATGGAAGTCTCTGGTGCGGCCAAGGTGAAGGCGTTGGAGGATGAGAATACCAAACTAACAGGTCTGTTCGCGGATCAGGTGCTGGACAACGTGGTTCTGAGAGATCTGTTGGGAAAGAATTGACGACTTCAACAGGCCGATGACATGCGGCGCTTAGGGCGATGCGGGATCATGACATCTCGCAACGGCGAGCGTGAGGGCCGGTTGGTGTCGACCCTAAAACTGTCAGGCGCGATCGCCCGCTTGACAGTCCTGACATCCGCAAGGAGATGAAGAATACCGCGGCCAAACGGCGTCGATTTCGCTACCGCTGGATCGGCGTCACGCGAGAACGCGAAGGACGCGTCATGAACCAGAAGAAGCTCTATCGCTTGTGCACAGAAGAGAAACTGGCCGTCAGACGACGAAGGGGGCGGAAACGGGAGCGTGGATCGCGGACACCGATGCCCAAGGCTTTGAGACCCGGCGAGCACTGGTCTCTGGATTTCCTATCCGACACTTTCGCTGCATCCTGAAGGTTCCGTATCTTGACGGTGATGGA
>NZ_JBQFSZ010000035.1:0-502 GCF_056538325.1 Ruegeria sp. BG8
GGTGAGGCCGGGGCCATTGGCTCGCCGCCTGCGGTGGTCAATGCGGTTCTGGATGCGATGAACTCGGGTGGCAAGGCTGTCGATCACATCGACATGCCAGTGAGCCCGTCGCGCGTCTGGGCGGCGATGAACAGCTGAGAGGTTGGGATAGCTGGGGGCTCTGCCCCCAGACCCCCGGGATATTTATAGCCAGATGAAGAGCGGATCTGTGTTCTTCGGAAAGGAAAAGCGGAATGTATAGTTTCGAGTTTGAGAAGCCCTCGACCATTGCGGATGCGGTTGCCGCGCTTGGGGGTGAGGATGCGCAGGCGTTGGGGGGTGGTCAGACGCTGATCCCGACGCTGAAGCAGCGGCTGGCAGCGCCGTCGGCGCTGGTGTCGCTGAGTGGGATTGCCGAGATGCAGGGGGTCTGTGTTGAGGATGACGGGTCCCTGGCTGTGGGCGGTGCGACAACCCATGCCACGGTGGCGCGCGAGGCCGCCGCGTCGTATCCGGCGCTGGC